>NZ_BILX01000015.1 GCF_004000785.1 Paenibacillus ehimensis NBRC 15659
AAAAACGTTCAGAATCTTGCCGTGCTCCTCGGCATCAATCAGCGATAGATCAACTATTTTTTGGGTCGGACTTTCGATCATATGTTCAGCTACGCTGAGGTAATGACGGATCAATTGCGCCACTTCGTTTTCATCAAACAGCTCCATACGGTAATCCAGATGCAGGACGAGCTTTCCGTCATCCAGCATCTCGACCATGTGAAGATCGAAGTCGTTCACGATATCCCCGCAAAAATCGTTATCCGCCTGCATGACCGAATCGCCAAACGGAGCAAAGCTCAACGTGCGGTATTGGATGGACGCCCCGAATAAGCGCTGGATATCCTGGCTGCGCCGGGCCTCCCGCAGGTCCTGAACGATCTTGTTATACGGATAGCGCTGATGGCGCAGGATCGAGGCCTGCTCTTTGGCTACGGTTTGCAGGAAAGCCAGCAACTCGGACTCGGGCTCCACCCGAACCCGGGTTGCGACGGTGCTGACGAACATGCCGATCGTATCTTTTTCTTTCTTCGACGTCCGGTTCGCGTACAGCGTGCCGATCGGAATGTCCTGCTCCTGCGTCATTTTGTACATGTAGATATATAAAGCAGTCAAGAAGAACGTGAACAGACTGATCCCGTTTTGCTCGCAAAACGATTTCACCCCTTGGTAAAGCCCGTCGTTCAGCACGACGCTTTCCCGTCTGGCGGCTGTGCCGAGCGTTAAGGGATTGTAGGATTTCAGCCCGAGCGTCTCCGGGAACTCGCTGAATTTGTCCATCCAGTACGCTTTATCTTTTTGATAGCGGTCGGATTGCTCGTACTCCTGCTCCACTTGAATAAAATCGAGATAGGAAGGCGGGTTTTTCCCCGCAACGGCCGAAGTCTTCCCGCTAACGATCTGCGAGTAATGCTCGCTGATTTGGTTGACGGCCTGATTCATGGACACGCCGTCAGTCACGATATGATGCATTTTAAAATTGAACCAGGTTTCTTCCGCGCCGATCCGAAGAATAACGAACCGGTACAAATCCGAATCCAACAGCTCGAACGGCACCAGATTATGACGGCGCACCCATTCCTCCGCCTGCGCTTTGTCCAGATTGAGGCATTCGATTTCCTGATCGGCGTGCGGCCTCACATATTGACGGGGAACCCCATTATCCGACACGATGCGGATTCGAAACGAATCGTTCCGGGCAATCACTTGGTTAATGGCTTGCTTCAAGGCGTCGACCTGCACATGGCCCTTTATTTTAACCGTCCCGATGATGGTGGACGTATTGCGGTGCGGATAAAGCAATTCCGTATACCAAATCCGCTGCTGAGGCTGCGTTAACGCATAAAATTGGACCTTACTTCCGCTCATGAGTCTCTCCCCTTGTGAAAATATTTGGAAAAGATATCCTGTAAACCGTCGTCTGCCTACCGTATCGCATCCGGCGGACATCAGGCCGGTTGTCCGGCCGGATCCGCTCGAAACTGCAAATGATACAGCTCCGCATAGTGCCCCCCTTCGGCGAGCAATTGCTGGTGAGTCCCCTTCTCCTTCACCTCGCCCTCGGCAATGACGCAAATGACGTCCGCCTGCTCTACCGTAGACAGCCGATGGGCGATGACAAGGGTCGTCCGCCCCTGCATGAGCGCCTGAACCGCTTGCTGCACCTCATGCTCCGATTCGGCGTCCAGCGCCGACGTCGCTTCGTCGAGCAGCAAAATCGGCGCGTTCTTCAGCAGCGCCCGGGCAATGGCAAGGCGCTGGCGTTGGCCGCCGGACAGATTGACGCCCCGCTCGCCGACGACGGTATCGTAGCCGCCCGGCAGCTCGGTAATGAACGAATGGGCGTACGCCGCTTTCGCTGCGGCCTCCACTTCCTCCATCGAGGCTTCGGGAGAGCCGAAACGGATATTGTCGGCGACGGTGCCGTGAAACAGCGTCGATTCCTGCGGGACGTAAGCCATAAAGTTCCGGATCTCCGCCAGCGTATAGTGTCCCGCCGCCTTCCCCCGGATCGTCACCGTTCCCTCGTCCGGAGGGTAGAAGCCAAGCAGCAGCTTCATGACGGTGCTTTTGCCGCCTCCGCTCGGACCGACGAGCGCCGTCGTCCGTCCCTCCTCCACCGTCAGGTTGAACCGCCGCAAAACCGTGCGGGACGGATCGTAGCCGAACGAAACGCCGTTGAATTCCAAGGCCGCCTGCGGAGAAGCGGCGATGGGCGCTTGATCGGAGGGCGCAATCGTCCCGGGAAAACGCTCCGGTTCCCCGGGTTCGTCCAAAATCTCGCGGATCCGGGTCAGGCTCGCAAACGAGTTCTGCATCAGCGAGACGGCGGAGCCCAGTTGAAGAAACACCGCCGAAATGCCGGTTTGCAGCTGCACGATTTGCCCTAGCGTGCCAAGCTCCATCTGCTTCCAGGAGACCATCAGGAGACCGATCACAAGCATGCCTCCCAAGGTCAGAAACTCGATGAAGAAATTGCACGCGTCCTGCAGACCGAGATGGCGGCCCTGCTTGATTCCGGTATCGCTTACCGCGTCGCTGGCTTCGCTGCACAAGCGGCCGACCTTTCCTTTCAAGGCGAACAGCTTGACCACCTGAAGGCCGGTCAGCAGATCGCTGAGCCGTTCCGTAAACCGTGCCGTCTGCTCCTGCAGCCGTCCGCTTATCGTCCGCATCTTCCCGGCGAACCTGGCATTCAGCCAGGCCGACAGCAGGGTAAGTCCGAACGTGACCAAAGCAAACCGCCAATCCAGCGCAAGCAGAATCACGATCGAGCTGACGAACATGGTAATTTCCAAAATGATGGATCGCATATATTCCGTATACGCCCGTTCCAGCGTCTGCACATCGTTGGTCATCCGGGAGATCAGATCGCCGGAATGACGTCCTTCCGCCGCCCGGTAAGGCAGTCGGCCGATATGCGCGAACAATTGCAGGCGGATGTCCGCCAAAGTCAATTTCACGCAGCGGTGGTACGCATAGCTGCATAAGGGCGATAAAATGCTCAGCGCCAAAAACGTGCCGCACACCAGATAAATCGCCCGGTAAAGCTCCGCCGTATCCCGGTTGACCACAAAATCAAGCAGGTACCGGAGCACGAAAGAAAGCAAAATCGGGACGCTTGCGTTGGTGAGGCTATTGCCGAACAAACCGACGTAGTACAGCTTGCTTCGCGGCTTCATAAACGACATCAAGTGCCGAAAATCATCGAACCCCTGCTTGAAGGTCATGCTCTCCCCTCCTTGCTGCCTGCGAACGGTCAAGTCCGGCGGTATCCTCGTCCTCCGCAGCCGCAAACTGCTGAACGTATAATTTGCTGTAGACTCCTTGATGTCTCAGCAGCTCGTCGTGTGTCCCGCTCTCCGCGATCCGCCCTTGATCCAGCACGATAATACGGTCGGCCTGCCGGACGGTCGACAACCGGTGAGCGATGACAAGCACCGTACGGCCACCCATCATGCTCTTCAGAGCGCTCTGCACAAGCGCCTCGGATTGGCTGTCGAGCGCCGAGGTAGGCTCGTCCAGCAGCAGCAGGGAGGTATCCTTCAGGAACGCCCTGGCGATGGCGATCCGCTGCTTTTGCCCGCCGGACAGACCGCCTCCCCGTTCGCCGAGCGGCGTCTCATAGCCTTGCGGAAGCTGCATGATAAATTCATGCGCATGCGCCGCTTTCGCCGCCTCGACGATTTCCTCGCGGGTGGCGCATGCGCGCCCGTAACCGATATTTTCGGCAATGGTGGCCGGAAAAAGATACGATTCCTGTGACACCAGCGATAAGCGGGCGCGCAGCTCGGCCGGATCCCAATCGGACAGCGGACGGCCGAACACTTCGATCGTGCCGCCGCCATCCGGCTCGGGCTCGTAAAATCCGCATAGCAGCTTAAAAAGAGTGCTTTTGCCGCCTCCGCTGCCGCCGACAATCGCTACCGTTTCGCCTTCGTTCACCTGAAAGCTGATTCCGTCCAGCACCTTCGTCTCGCCGTCGTAGGAGAACGTCACCGCCTCGAATCGTACCGGAGCGGCATCGGGAAGGACCGGCCCGCTCATTTGCCCTTTTCGTTCCGTCGGCCAATCCAGCGCCTCGAACAAATGCTGGGCGGCTCCCGCAGCTTCTTTGACTTGCGAAATCATTGTCGGCAGCATCGAAATCGGCTGCAGAATGAACGTAATGAGATAGAGAAACAGGACGATCCCGCCTGCGCTCAGCTCCCCTTGCGCGATCAAATAACCGCCGTAGGCAATGACCAGAATAATGGGCGTGGAGAAGAGCGCGACGCCTATAGGCGTGATCGCCGCATACCGCTTTTCCATGCGCAAGCCTTGCCGGATCACCTCGTTCATGATCAGCGTATATTTTTGCAAAAAGGCCGCCTGCATGTTGAATGCTTTGACGATGGCCATCCCGCCGATCGCGTCTTGGGCCACGACATTCAGCTCGCTGAGCTTTTCCTGAAGCTGCGCCGAATACGATTGAATCGGCTTGTTCAGCAAAGCGGCCAAGACGATGCCGAGCGGCATCAGCACCAGACTGGACAGCACCAGCTTCCAGCTCGTGAGCAGGAGCAGGGTCAGAGCGCCGACAAAAACAACAGGCAGATAGAACAGATTGGCGAAATGCTGGATGAAAAAGTTTTGCAGCACGGCGGTATTGTTCGTCAGTCGGGAGACCAGGTCTCCCGTAAAACGGCGCTCCACGCTCGACATCGTCAGATCGCCGAACCGGTCCACCAGCTCGTTACGCAAATCCCTTAACGCGCTGACGCTAAATCTTGCTGAAGCGTATTTGATGACAAATTTACACGGCATTCCGACCAATACCATCGCAAGGACCATAAGAATGATTGCGATAGGCGAACCGATCGTTCCCTCGGCCAATCGTTCGATGGCTTTGCCCAACACGATATCGATGGCAGCCACACAGAGGGAAGCGAACACCGTGACCGCAACCCATGGAAAATAAGGTTTGACATAGCGGGCCAATCTGGAAAAAGCGGGGGTTCGTTTGGACAAATGGGAGCCTCCTATTCCTTGCAGATAGCCGATGGTCTTTAAATTCCTAAGCCTCAAAATGCGTTTGTTATCCCAATCTCCTCTCGCTTTGTCGGTATGTTTATCCGGCTTCCTCTCTCACCCTTTCGATAGATGTCACGTTTCATCGTACTCTTGCCAAATCAATGAATATTATTCCGATAAAATTTATGTAGTATATAAAAGGAATTGTCCCTCGATAACAGAGGTTATCTTCCGCCCCCTCTCAACCATGGACATGTAGCATGGCTGGCTTATCGGAAAACAGCCGGTTTCTTGGGCGTAGACAATACGTGTATCATGCTGTCGATAATCCCCGTCTCCTGCTCATGGAGAAAGAAGTGATTGCCCTCGAACAGCTGCAGCTTGAAGTCGCTGCTTGTATGCTCCTGCCAAGCGTGGAGCGAGTCTAAGCTCACATCATGATCTTGTGTCCCCCCAAAAACGGTGATCGGGCAGCTCAGCGGCTCTTGCGGATGGTAAACGTACGTTTCGCAAACGGCGAAATCCGAGCGCAGTCGAGGCATGACAATTTGCATCAATTCGTCATTCTCCAAAATTTCTTCAGGTGTTCCCTTGATGAGTCGCAGCTCTTTCTTGAATTGATCGTCTGGCAGGCGATGAAGTATTTTTCTTGTGGAGGCGTGGTGCGGTGCGGCTTTTCCTGACGCGAAGAAGTGTACAGGCAATACACGATGTTCCAGATACAGCTGCCGGGCCGTTTCAAAAGCGATCAGCGCGCCCATGCTGTGTCCGAAAAAAGCGAAAGGCGAATGCAGGAATGGCGTCATTTCCGAAACAAGCGATTGCACGATGTCCGGAAGAGAGCTCAGCGGGCTCTCCAATGCCCTGCTTTCCCGGCCCGGGAGTTGAACGGGGCATACTTTAATCTCTGGCGGAAACTTTCGTTTCCAGTTGCCGAATACGGACGCTCCGCCGCCTGCATAAGGAAAGCAAAATAAACGAAGCTGCATGCGCGAGCCGGCCTCGGTATTCGGAAACCAAGAAGGCGTTCGTGAAATCATGTGGACCCTCCCCTTCTATGTGTTGTCGAAGCGCGAATCCCATTCTCTGCTAATTATATACAAATACTAGGACCTATTGGCATGAGACATAAAGCCTAATTTTGGGAAAAGAAATTTATAGGAACCAAAATAGCCATTTTCACTCATTTATGGAACAAAATCATATTCGCTTTTTATTTTCATTTTTTCTTTCATTTAACAGATTGGCTTGGTCATTTTACATTTCATTCATTTTCGTTCTAAAGAAACGGTAAATTGACGCCGAATTTCGAAAACCAAATCTAAAAAAAGTCAAGTTCCATTAGACTTCCCATGTCGTATCCATTCATAGCCATTTTCTCGTGATTTACGAAACTAAAAAAACCAAAACAAAGATTTCGTTAACATAAAGCGGTCTCCGGCGGCGCTTCCCAAAAAATGCTCTTGTCGAATCATGTCAAACAAACATTCCCGGAATCGAGACTTAAGACCCATATGCCTGATTCACAAAATTTCATCATGCTTATTGTGCACTGTGCAAGGTAGAAACGGTAAAAAAACACCCGACAGGTGTTTCCCGCGTTCGATAGGCGAACGAAGGAGAACGGCGTCAGGTGTCCGGAAACGAGCGGTTATGTTTAACGTCATGCTGCAAGCGGTACTGCATCGGCGTGGTGCCGAGTCTCTTCTTGAATACGTAATGCAAATAGTTGGCGCTGGAGAAGCCGTTCTGAAACGCAATCTGATCGATGGTGAGCTCGCTCTCGGCCAATTCCTTGCAAATTTGCGCGAGCCGCACATGCTCGATGTACTCGCTGAACGTGCCTCCCGTCTGCTCGCGAAAAATGCGCTGCAGCTGCCTCGGGCTGACCTGCACCCGCTCCGCCACCGCCTCCAGCGTTAACGGCGCCATGTAGTTGTCCTTAATAAACTGGGCGGCAAGCTGGTAGCGGTAGTTTTTCATATCGCGGGACGGCAGGTCCCGCTGCGGCGTATCGTCGTAGGCGCGCGTCATCCGCAGCAGCACCTGAATGATCGCTTGCTTGATCACCGTCAGGACGCCCGGCTGATTCTCGTACCATGCCCGGTAGGCGGTCAAGAAGCATTCCATCGCCTTGTATTTGTCGGCCATCGGCCGCGGTGGCAGCTGCTCCAGGCGGCGGATGCACGCTTCCGCCTCCGCCTGCTCCCAGCGGGCTCCCCACGCCTCCGAATCTGCCGTCTCTTCCGCATCCAGCTTCTGAATATCGATATGCAAACACAGCTCATCCATCGCCTCCAAGGCGTCGGCCTCCTGATAATGCAGGAGACCGGGACCGGTCAAATACATCTGGCCTTCCTGCAGCGAATACGGCTCGCTGCCGAGAATGACCTTCCCTTTGCCGCGCGGGATGAAGTGAAACTCGTAGTCCGAATGCTTATGAAAATGAACGATCCGGCCCGGAGCAAAGCTGGTATGGTGAAAGTTAAGCATGCGAATGCCGTATCGGCCCCATTTGAACTCCACCTCCAGCCGGTCAAGCGCCGTCGGGTTTTCCAGCATCAGCTCGTACGGATACGGCCTCGCGCCGATTCGGGATTGGCCGTTCATGGCTGCAAATCGCTAAGCCGGCAGGCCGCCCCGGAACGTGCGGACAAGTTCGAAGCTTCCATTAACCGCGTCAGGTCCAGCGCAAGCCCGATATTTTCGTCCGCCGTCGTCCCTTGCTGAATATGGGCTACCCACTGATGAAAAGCCGACGGGCGACCGGCAGGAAGCTCCTGCACGCGCCATTCCCCGTCCGACGCTGCTCCGCCCTTCGCCGTGCGCACGAGCAAGCGGTTGTCGTGCGTCGAATAGAGCAAGCTGCCTTCCGTGCCGTGCACTTCGATCACGAACGGCGAGTGGCGGTTGACGAAGCCCGCCTCCACGACGGCAAGCGCCCCGCTGGCATAACGCAGCACGGACACCGCATTGTCCTCAACTTCCCGGCCGGTGACGTAGCCATAGCTGGCCGATACGCTCTCCGGCATGCCCAGGAACAAACGGGCCAGATACATCGGATGGCAGCCGAGGTCGATCATTGCGCCGCCGCCGCATTGCCCGGCGTTGTAGAAGTGCGCGGGAAGCCAGCCGTTCGCCGATTGCTCGTTCGGAATTGCGCCGTTATGGGACAGCCGCGTACGGACGAGCGTCACTTCGCCAAGCAATCCCCCGTTCAATACGTCCTGTACGGCCAGCGTATAGCTTTCGTTCAAGCGCGGAAGCGAGACCGTTAGTTTGACCCCGGCCTTGCGGACCGCCTCCATAATTTCGTTGCTTTCCTTCAGCGTCGGCGCCACGACTTTTTCCGTAAAAATATGCTTGCCCGCTTGCGCCGCAGCCACCATCACATCGCGGTGCAGGTTGGTCGGCGTATCGACAATCACCGCATCGATATCCGGCTGGGCGAGAAGCTCATCCAGCTTGTCGTAAAACCGCACGCCCCGCGCTTCCGCTTCCCGGCGTCCGCGCTCCGGCAGCTCATCCCATACGGCCACAATGTCCGTGTCCGGATGCTCCGCCGCCTGCTTCGCGTAATCGGCGGCATGCACATGCCAAAAGCTGAGCATCGCTACTCTGATCATCGTTCCCATCCTTCCTTCGGGCGCTTAGTCGAAGTATACGGCTTTGCCCGTTTTCGCCGATTCGTAGATCGCTTCGAGAATTTCGGACACGACGCAAGCCTGCTCCGGCGTGACGACCGGCTGCTTGTCATGCAGGATGGCATCGATCCACAGCCGCATTTCCGTATCCGGCGCGCTCTCGCTTTGACCGTCGTAGAAATCGACCCCGCCGCTGCCGAGCTGGATCTTGTTCATGTACAAGCGGCTCAGCTTCTCGCCGTTCAGCCGGAGGCCGTCCTCCATATCCGCGCCGCCTTCCGTTCCGCACAAGGTGCTCTTCGCTTCCTTCGCATCGAGCGTGTTCAGCGCCCAGCTCGATTCCAGCATAATGGTCGCGCCGTTCTTCATCACGATCATGCCGAAAGCCGAATCCTCCACCGTAAACTTCTTCGGGTCCCAAGGTCCCCAGGCATTGGCAGCGTTTTCTTTGCCGGACAATTTATGAAATGCCGTTCCGAGCACAGCCTTCGGTTCGTAATTGTTCATCAGCCAGAGCGTCAGGTCGAGGGCATGCGTGCCGATATCGATCAGCGGTCCTCCGCCTTGCTTCTCCTCGTCCAGGAAGACGCCCCAGGTCGGCACGGCGCGGCGGCGAACGGCATGCGCTTTCGCATAGTAGATGTCGCCAAGCTCGCCTTCCTCACAGATGCGTTTCAAGTAAAGGCTGTCCGCCCGGAACCGGTTGTTGTAGCCGATCGTCAGCTTCTTGCCCGTCCGATTGGCCGCCTCGACCATCCGGCGCGCATCGGCCGCTGTCTTAGCCATCGGCTTCTCGCACATCACATGCTTGCCGGCTTCCAGCGCCGCAATCGTAATCTCCGCATGGGAATCGTTCGGCGTACATACGTGGACGACATCGATCGACGCATCCTGCAGCAGCGTTTTATAATCTTCGTAGACTTTCGCTTCCGTACTGCCGTACTTCGCCTTCGCTTCCCCGGCCCGGCCGGAAATGATGTCACAAAATGCGACAAGTTCGACTTGCTCCAAACGGGACAGACTCGGCAAATGCTTTCCGTTCGCAATACCGCCGCATCCGATAATGGCAATTTTGAGCTTCTGGGACACTTGATACGCCTCCTATTTTTGTACGACATGCCTACATAGTAGCATGATTGCGGCGGCGGTGAAATTGCAATTTGGCGACAGGAAAAAGTAAGATATTACGACATCGTTAAAAGTACAGAGCAATCTTCGCTCAGCCGTTTGTCAGCGGGAAGCCTCCCGCAAAAACTGCCCGATCCGGCGGACCGCTTCCTGCAGCCGGTCCTCTTCCTGAACGAGAGCGATGCGGACGTAGCCTTCGCCTTCCTTGCCGAACGCATCGCCCGGAATAACGACGACTCCCGCAGAATACAGCATTTCCCGGGAAATCTGTCGAGACGTCCAGCCTTCGGGAATCGGTGCCCAGATGAACATCGTCGCCTTCGGCTTCGGAATGCTCCAGCCGGCTTCGTTCAGCCCTTCGATCACAATATCCCGCCGCCGTTCGTACAGCGCTGCAACCGACCGGCTTCCCGGCATCATATCTTCCTCCAGCGCTGCGATGCCGGCCTGCTGCACCGCCAAAAATACGCCGTAGTCGATATTGGACTTCAACACGCGCAGAGCGCGGACCGCGTCACGCTGCCCGACCATGAAGGCGATGCGGCAGCCGGCCATATTGAAGCTTTTCGACAAGGAATGGAATTCGACGGCGATGTCCTTCGCTCCCTTGACTTCCAGGATGCTGGGCGGCTTGAACCCGTCAAACGACATCTCGGAATAAGCAAGATCGTGCACCAGCAGCAGCTCGTGCTCGCGGGCATACTCGACCAACCGCTCGAAGAACGCCAAGTCGACTACCGCCGACAGCGGGTTGCTCGGATAGTTCAAGAGCATGAATTTGGCTTGCCGCGCCACGTCCGCCGGGATGTCCTCCAGCTTCGGCAAAAAGCCGTTATCGGCGCGCAGCGGCATATGGTAAGGCTGCACCCCGGCCAGCACCAGACTCGCGGAATAAATCGGATAACCCGGATCGGGAACCATCACGGTATCGCCGGGGTCCGTCACCGCCATCGCCAAGTGCGCCAAGCCGTCCTGCGAACCCATCAGCGTGACGATCTCGTCCTCCGGATCGAGCGTGACCCCAAACCGGTGGGCGTACCAGCGGGCGACCGTTTGCCGGAACTGCGCGCTTCCTTCCGATGTCGGATAGCCGTACAGGCCCGGATCGTTCACCGCGCGCGTCAGCGCTTCCATGACACGGGCGGACGGCGCCCGGTCCGGGCTTCCGATGCCGAGGTCGATCACATCGACGCCGCGCGCCGTCACTTCCCGCTTCCACGCCGCCATCTCAGAAAAAATAGCCGAACCCAGTTCGGCCAATCGTTTCGATTCCCATCTTTTCATCTATGCGTTACCTCGTTTTCCTTCCGAACGCCGATTCGGAATGTTGATTATACCTTCAGTCCCGTTACCTCGTGAACGTACCACATCATGCCGATGAGAAACGCCGCAAGCAGCGCATACGCCGTCCCGAACTTCCACCGCGACGCCGTAGGAACTTCGTAGTATTTGTCATTTTCATATAAACGGTAATCGATCTGGCAGTGGATCATCAGATGCAGACCGTCTTCTTTCCGGAGATGCTCTACTCGGGTCACGTGGGCACGCTTGATGATTCCTTGATGCATGAGCGGCACCGTTCCTTGAAAATGAAGACCTTCCCAGAGGACGTTGACATACTGCTGCCCGTCCAAATCCGAGAACGTGACAAAAGGCAGCTCCCGCTTATGCTCCGGGCCGGGAATCATATAGCCGTGTGCCAGCAGCGGCTCGGCCGCCACCAGAAAGCTCGCGTTGACGAACCGCTCCTCGCCCTGCTTGCGGTCCTTGACGAATTTTTTGTACAGGTCGTAGGCGAACATTGCCCAAATGATGAAGAACAATATCGAGCGCAGATAAATGATCACGACCAGTCCTCCGACCAAGCCGACCAGCCAAAGCCAGCGCGTTACCGCCGTCGCGATCCGCCCTCCGTCAAGCGGATGAATCGGCAGCAGGTTGATCAGATTGAGAAAAAAGCCGACATAAGCGATCGAATAAAGCAGTTTACTATGATCCGGATTATCCATCGCATAGGCTGCTCCGAATACGGCTAAGGCGCCGACCGTTCCGAGAACCGGTCCGCCTATAGCGACATACGCTTCCGTCACCGCATCCCGGGGATGCCGCTTCATGTTGATCAGCGCGCCCAGGAACGGGATAAACACCGGGGCTGTCACCGGCAGCCCTTTTTGCTTGGCGGCAATGACGTGACCGAGCTCGTGGATGAGCAGCAGCAGTACCAAGCCGATAGCGAACTGCCACGGAAAAACGATCGCATACGCGCCGATGGTCACCGCCATCGAGATGATCGCTCCCCCGAATTTGCCGAGCTTCAGCAGCGGCAGCAGCGTTTTCAGCTGCGTCAGAATGAAGGTCGCGGCTGCGCCGATATACCAAAGCGGATTTTGTTTTTTCGGTTTAGGTTTTTGCTGCAACAAGGCTCACGCTCCTTAGACAAACCTTACGATTCGTTCCCCCAATTTTCTTCGTACAGCTCCGGCTTGAAGCCGACCGTCACCCGCTCCCCATCCGTCGCGACCGGCCGTTTGATCAGCTTGCCGTTCGATGCAAGCAGCTTCATTTTCTCCTCGTCGTTCAGCTGCGGCAGCCTGTCCTTGAGCTGCATCTCTTTATACACTTCGCCGGAGACGTTAAACCACTTTTTGATGTCCAGCCCGCTTTGCGGGATCAGCGTCCGAAGCTCCTCTATGGTTGGAGGCTGCTCCATGATGTGGATCGCCTCCACTTCCCATCCGTGCTCTTTGAGCCACTTCAACGCGCTCCGGCAGGTGCTGCAAGAAGGGTATTGAAAAACTTTGATCGATTTGCTCTTGCTCATGATTTCTCTCATCCTTATCCTATCCTGAAATGGTTAACTATGACATGAATTCATTATACCGATGAATCGGCAGGTCCTGCAAATCGCGGCTGGTGCGGCCAAAAGTTGAAAAAAGGCGGCCATGCGCAGATAATGGAAAAGAGTCCCATGTTGATACGGAGTCTTGTCGAAAGCACGTCCGAAGGATACCGACGCTTTCTACTCGATTCAGGAGGAGCTTAAGCCATGATTTATGCTCTTAAACTCATTTACAGTTTCTTGATGCCTCCCGGCTGCTTCGTTCCGCTGCTGCTCCTGATCGGATGGTGGCTTTATGCCCGCGTCCGCCGCTCGGCCGGCATCGTTCTGTTCGCCTCGGCCTGCCTCGTCTATTTGCTCTCGATCCCGCTTGTCGGCGAAACGGCGCTACAATCGGTCGAAAATCGCTATTCGCCGCCTGCGGTCCTGGAGGGCGACGTCTACGTCATGCTGACCGGCGGAGCGGTGTCGGGAACCCCGGACGTGAGCGGTACCGGCCACTTGAGCGGCAGCACGCTGCACCGGGTCGTTGCGGTGGCCGAGCTGTACGCCGCCAAGCCGCTGCCGGTCATCGTCTCCGGCGGGCAGGTGTATGCCGATACGGCCAACGAAGGGCAGCTGGCCCGCAGCAAGCTTATCGCGCTGGGCGTTCCGGCCGAAGCGATCCGGTTGGACGACCGGAGCCGCACCACGCAAGAGAACGCGCGATACGCGAAGCAGCTTCTGGACGAAGGCGGCTGGAAGCGGCCGATTCTCGTGACGTCGGCTTTTCATATGCCGCGTTCAATGAAGCATTTTGCCGCACAGAACGTCCGGGCCCTTCCGTATCCGGTCGATTACAAAATCAGCCGCGGCACAGGCTGGACGGGGAGACTATGGATTCCGACCTCTGCGGCCATGGACGATCTGAGCCTCGCGGTCAAAGAGTATTTGGGGATGCTGCAGTAACGAACGAAACCAAAAAATCCGCCGTTTCCCCGGTCGTATCTTGAACACGCGGGAACGGCGGATTTTTTATGCTTCGTGTGCAGCTTCCGACTGCTCCAATTGCTTGACGCAGCGCTCCATATCCGCCGGCAGCGGCGCGTGAAATTCCATCCGCTGGCGCGTAACGGGGTGTGTCAGCCCGAGCGTGCAGGCATGCAGCGCTTGACGCTCCATCCCATAGTCTGCTGCGGGCGAAGCCGCTTGGCGGACGCTTGGCGCCGCCTGCTGCGGCGTTGCGTCGCTCTCGCCGACAGGTGTGCCCTCGGACGATAACGCCGAGGCTCCATGCCGCAGCTGCACACCGCCGGCTTCCGGGCTTTTTCCCTCTGCAGCCGCCTTATCCGCCTCGTCCGCCGTTCCGCCCGGACCGTACATCTTATCGCCGAGCAGCGGATGGCCGAGATGCCGCATATGCACGCGGATCTGATGCGTCCGCCCCGTCTCCAGCCACAAGCGCACGAGCGTCGCTTCGCGAAACCTCCGCTCTACGCGGTAATGCGTGACAGCCGGATAGCCGGTTGGCGTGACGATGCGGACATGCGGCGCAAGCGGGTTGCGGTCGATCGGCGCGTCTACCGTGCCTTCGTCGCTGCCCATCACGCCGTGTACGAGCGCGACGTATTCCTTCTTTAGCCCATGCGCCTGCATTTCCTCCGAAATCTGCTGATGCACGTAAGGATTTTTGGCGACGGCCAGCACCCCGGACGTCTCCTGATCGAGCCGGTGCACGGGACGGAAGCGGAAGCTTACGCCCTTTTCCCGCCAATAATGAACGACGCCGTTCGCCAGCGTATCCGTGTAATGTCCGTGCGTCGGGTGCACGATCATCCCGGCCTCCTTGTTCAGCACCAGCAGCTCGTCGTCCTCATACAAAATGTCGATCGGAAGCGGCTGCGGCAAAATGTCGTCCGACGCTTCCATCTCCATCCGCGCGGCGACCCGGTCTCCGGCGCGTACCTTCACATCGATATATTTGCGTTCCCCGTTGACCGTAATGCCCTGCTCCGTCAGCTTCAGCCGCGAGAGAAGCTTGCGGGATACGCCCATTCGTTTTTGCAAAATCGTCCTCAGCACCATGCCGTCGTCTTCTGTCGGGACGATATATTCCAGCGGTTTATAATAGCTCATGACTTGCGTCTGAACACCTCGGCGCTCCGAATATATTCCACGTCGCCGTTTCCGGCCCGATGATTGGCTACCCGGGCGACGGTAAAGAACAAGTCCGACAGCCGGTTCAAATAACGGCGCACCTCTTCGTTGATCGGCTGCGTGCGCGCGAGCGTGACGACCCGGCGCTCGGCGCGGCGGCATACCGTCCGGCATACGTGCAGCGCCGCCGACGCCTGGCTCCCGCCCGGAAGGATAAAGCGCTGGATGTCCGGCGTCTCCGCATCGTATTTGTCAATCCACGCCTCCAGCCGGTCCACCATCTCGGCCGTTACCTTATACGGCCGCAGCTCCTGCTTCAGCAGCGCCAGATCGGAGCCGCAGTCGAACGTCTCGTGCTGGATTTGCAGCAGATCGGCGAGCAGATCCGCGTCGCGTTCCGCATCCAGGAACCCCATCGCCTGGCCGATAAAGCAATTAAGCTCGTCGACCGTGCCATACGCCTCGACACGGACGTCGTCCTTGTCCACGCGGCCTCCGATTACCCCGGTTTTCCCGGCATCGCCCGTTCTCGTATAAATTTTCACTGGAATCCCTCCCGGCCTTTATTCCACCCTATCATCTCATACAATCGCTCCATATCCAAGTGCTCCCGCACGTGGGCCGCGAGCCGGTCGAAGGCCGCCTCCCGGCGTTCCTGAAAGCGCAGCTCCGCCGGCAGCGGCTCCAGCCCTTTCGCGGCGCGAATCCGGTTCAGCCACGCGCGGCGGAAATCGTCGTTATGCAAAATGCCATGCACATACGTGCCCCACAACCGTCCGTCCGCACAGACCGCACCGTCCGGCGACGAACCGGCTTCGGCGGCTCCGGCATCGGGATGCGACAATTCGAACGGGTGGTCGACGGGCCGCAAGAACGAAGTCACGCCCATGTGAATCTCATAGCCCTCGACTGCGAACTTCTGTCCGGGAGCCGCATACAGCCGTGTCGTCCCTGCGGCTCTCACGGTCCGTTTCTCCGCGGCAAAGACGGTTTGCGTCGGGAATAAGCCGAGTCCGTCGAGCGCCGGTTGATCCGATTCGACCGCATTCGGGTCGAGCAGCTTCTCGCCCAGCATCTGATACCCTGCGCAGATGCCCGTCACCCATCCGCCGCTCTCGGCAAAATCGAGCAGCTTCCGGTCAAGACCGCAGCCGCGAAGGTACAAGAGATCGTCGACCGTATTTTTGCTGCCCGGCACGATCACCGCATCCGGGGACCCGAACGTCTCCGCCGAATCCACAAAGCGGAGCCGGACATCGCGCTCGTATTCCAGCGGATCGATATCCGTAAAGTTGGACAGGCGCGGCAGCCGGATGACGGCGACATCAAGCATGTCCTCGGACAGCGCCGGATCTGCCCGGCCCAGACCGCCCTCCGCCAGCTTTCGTTCGAGCGACGCCGAATCCTCGTCCTCCAGCCCAAGCTGCGGCAAATAAGGAATAACGCCCAGCACCGGCTTGCCCGTCCGCTTCTCCAGCCATTCGATTCCCGGCGTAAGCAGCGTCACGTCGCCCCGGAATTTGTTAATGATAAAGCCCTTCACCCGGCCGCGCTCCTCCGGCGATAAAATGTCCAGCGTCCCGACAAGGGAAGCGAACACGCCTCCGCGGTCGATATCCGCCACGAGCAGCACCGGGGCGTCCGCCCATCCGGCCAGCCGCATGTTGACGATATCCCGGTCCTTCAGATTCACTTCGGCCGGGCTGCCCGCCCCTTCGATCACGACCGCGTCATAGGCTTGCCGCAGGCGGGCGAGCGCTTCCTTCACCACCGCTTCGGCTTCCGGCAAATATTTCTCCCGGTACGTCCGCGCATCCAGGTCACGGTAAGGCTTGCCGTGGACCACGACTTGCGAGACCATGTCTTTTTTGGGCTTGAGCAGAATCGGGTTCATGTCCGTCGTGGCCGGAATCCGGCACGCGTCCGCCTGCATTCCCTGCGCCCGGCCGATTTCTTTGCCGTCCGGCGTCACGTAGGAGTTGAGCGACATGTTTTGCGATTTAAACGGCGCCACGCGCAGGCCGTCTTGCAGCAGAATGCGGCACAAGGCCGTCGTCAGCAAGCTTTTGCCGACATCGGAGGCTGTCCCCTGCAGCATGAAGGTCGGAGCGAGCTTCATCGGCGCGGAAGCGGCCGGAAGCGGCTGCGGACAGGCAGCATGGGGTACGGTCCCGCCGCTGCTAAGCGAGCCTTCCGGCCTCCAGGCTGCCGCTTCTTCCCCCGCCGTCGAGCCCCCTCGCGCCTCAAGCAGCTCGGCAATCGCCTGCCTGAGACCGTCCAGCAGCGCTTCGTTCTGCTCCCTCAGCTTGACCGCCACCCGGCAGTACGTTTCGTCCAGCCCGGGGAACAGCGAAGCGTCCCGGATCAAAATGCCCCGCCGGCCCATCGCCGCTTGCAATGCCCGCACGTCGAGTCCGAGCGGCCGCAGCGAAAACAGTACAAAGTTCACATCGCTCCCGTACACGGTCAGGCCGAGCGATTGCAGGCCGGTACGCAGGCGCTCCTTCTCTTCCTTTACCCATTCCAGCGTCCGGCGCGCAAACTCCCGCTCCTCCAGGACGGCCGAGCCGATCCATTGGGACAACGCGTTCACGCTCCACGGCACCTGCAGCCGTTTCATCTCGCGGATTTGCTGCGGATGCGCCACCGCATACCCGAGACGAAGTCCGGGAATCGAATAAAACTTCGTCATCGAGCGGATCACAGTCAAGTGAGGGCTTTGCGCCGCAGCACGGGCCAGCGTCAGCTCCTCCTCCCGCGGGCAAAAGTCAAGAAACGCCTCATCGACGATAGCCGGAATCTGTCCGCCGGCCAGCGCCTGCACCACATCATCCGGCAGCAAACGCCCGGTCGGATTGTTCGGATGACCGAGAAACAGCAGATCGCACCGGCCGGCAGCCGCCTGCACGTCGGCCAGACGAAGCGTAAAGCCGTTCGCTTCATCGAGCGGGATGTCCGTGATGCGTCCCCCGATTTTTTCCACGGCTTCCTCGTATTCGGCAAAAGACGGGCGGACCAGTCCCGTCACCCGGGGACGGCGCACCCGGACGGCCAAATCGATCAGCTCCGCCGCCCCGTTGCCGACAAGCACGCATTCGACCGGAACGCCGTGCTTAGCCGCCAGCTTGCCGGTCAGCTCCCGCACCGCCGGATCCGGGTAATGGACGACCTCCTGCCACTGCTCGGCCAAAATGCGTCCTACCGCCTCAGGCGGTCCGAGCGGGTTCATGTTCGAGCTAAAATCGACAAACCGCTCCCGCGGCTTGCCGAAAGCTTCCGCGGCCGTCCATAAATCGCCGCCGTGTCCGTATCGTTCCAGCATCGCAATCTCTCCTATCCCTTAATCAACACTAGCGCGAGCAGCAGCGCCGCTTCAAGCAGTTCGTTCATCGCCCCGTATGTATCGCCCGTCAACCCGCCTAATTTTCGGTGAATCGAAACGCTCATCAGAACCCCTGCCCCAACCGTCACAGCGAGCAGAATGGCGACTATTCCTACCATATGCCAAAACGGCAGCGAAAGCCCTCCGAATGCTTCACCCGCCGCAGCGACGCAAAACGACAGCAGCAGCGCCACCAGCCCCGAGCCCGCGGCATGCCCGGCTCCGACACCGCGAAAAAAGCCGCCCATCCCGCTCCCCGACTGCCGCGCATACGGCCAGCAGGCAATCGCCACGACCACGTACCAGCGGCTCCACAGCGGGACCAGCGCCAAGAGGATCCACAGATTCCCTTGGCCGCCGGCTGCCGCGGCAGGCAGCAGCTCCGTTAGCAGCGACCATTTCAGCAGCAGGACCAGCACGGCGGCGATGACACCCATCGCGCCGACCCGGCTGTCCTTCATGATTTCCAGCATTCTCTCCCGCGAGCGATAGCTCAAGATGCCGTCAGCCGTATCCATCAGCCCGTCGAGGTGCAGCGCCCCGGTGAGCATCACCCAGATCCCGAGCAGCAATACCGCTGCCGGCAGCGGGGACAGCACATTGGCCAACAGCAGCCCGGCAGCTGCTGTAATCAGCCCCAGCACCAGCCCGACGAGCGGATAAAAAACGACGCTCCGCCGAAACAAAGCGTCGTTATAGTCCAGCTTCACCGGTACGGGCAATCGGGTTAAAAATTGAAACGCAGCCGCACAGGCTTCGCCCCAAGACCGGATCAAACGAATAAAAGCGCGCACAGCAATCCCCCCGCAATGACGTAACTGACGCCGTACAGCATGCGCACGGTCCTTTTAATATCTTCCCGGGTGCGTTCCCGCAGCGGCCAGCCCATCCGGGCCCGCTCGCTTGTCCGGCCGTGATACACGTTCACGCCCCCAAGCTCGATGCCGAGCGCACCGGCCACCGCCGACTCCGGAATCCCGCTGTTCGGACTCGGATGCAGCCGGGCAAACTTCAGGACCGCTTTTGCCGCGCGAACGGCATTCAGTCCGGGGCTTGCAAGCGCAACCAAGACGAGCAGCCCTCCGGTCAGCCGCGCCGGAATCCAGTTCAGCACATCGTCGAACCGGGCCGAGGCCCAGCCGAAGTGCAGGTACTTGTCATTTTTGTAGCCGACCATCGAGTCCAGCGTATTCGCCGCGCGGTACAGCATCGCCAGTGGAGCTCCGCCGAGCAATGCGAACAAGATCGGCGATACGACGCCGTCCACAATATTTTCAGCCACCGTCTCTACGGTCGCCCGCGTAATCTCCGGCTCGTCCAGCCGTGTCGTATCCCGTCCGACGATGTAGCCGACATATTTTCGCGCTTCGTCCAGGCGCCCTTCGGCCAGCGGTCGGTATACCGCCATGGCCGCATCCTTCAGCCCTTTGATAGCGATCGTGGTCGAAATGAACCAGGTGTTCACCGCGTAGCCGAGCCACGGATGCACCTGCGACGCGGCCCAGACGATGAAATACATCGCGCCGAACGCCAGGCCTACCGTCGATGCGGCAAGCACAATGCCGCGCCAGCGTACGGCCCACATGCCGTGAGCGTCTGCCGACTGCGCCCCATCCGGCCACAGCCGCCTTTCCACGGCGGAAATCCACCGCCCGATCCAGATTACGGGATGCGTCAGCCAGCGCCATGACGGATCGCCGAGCATCCAATCGATGACGATGGCGGCCAGCACCATTGTTAGCGTTTCACTCATACGTTGGTGGGTGTATCTCTTTGTTCGCTCCGCTTGACTTCGTCAAAAGTCGCTCTCAAAGAGATACACCTCCTCCCTATAAAAGACTAAAAAGCTTAATGCGCTGCCGGCGGCGGGCATAGAGCCGGGCATGATTCTTGGTTCGCTCCGTTGACTTCGTCAAAAGTCGCTCCCAAGAAAGCGCACCCGCTCGCCCCAAAAAAACAAAAGCCCAACCGAAAAACCTACCATTTAAAAGCCATGCTCTTAAGTTCAAGAGGAATGCCGGAGGCGACTAGGAAAACCTGATCGGCCTCGCGGGCAAGACGTTGGTTCATCCGGCCGGACAAGTCGCGGAACATGCGGCCGAGCTTGTATTCCGGCACAAGCCCGGCTCCGACTTCGTTCGTCACGAGAACGGTCGGCTGCTTCGCCGTCGCGAAGACGGCAGCCAAGCTGTCGATTTTCGCTTCGAGCCGCGCTTCCGCATCCGGCTCCTGCTCCAGCCGAAGCAGCCAGTTCGACAGCCAGAGCGTGAGGCAATCGACGAGCACGACCGGCGCAGCCGAGCGTTCGAGCAGCTCCGCCAAGGCGAAGGGCTCCTCGGCGGTCGTCCAGCGGAAGCCGCGCTCGCTGCGCGCTTGGCGGTGCAAGTCGATGCGCCGCCGCATTTCGTCGTCATACGCTTGCGCGGTGGCGACGTATAAGCCCTCATAGCCCAGCACCGCCGCGTACCGCTCGGCGAACGCGCTTTTGCCGCTGCGCGCCCCTCCGGTGACAAGCACTTTTAGCGGCGCGTTTCCTTCCCATTGACCGGCGTTCATACGTTTGCCCGTTCCAATCCGCCCGAAACTCCGGCATCCGCGAAGGTCGCCATTTCCTTCATAATTCGGACCGCCGCTTCGATCATCGGGAAAGCCAGCACCGCGCCGGTGCCTTCGCCCAGCCGCATATCCATCCGAAGCATCGGCGTCAAGCCGATCTCCGCGAGCAAGCGCTCATGGCCCCGCTCCTGCGAGAGATGTGACGCGATCATATACGACACGCTGAGCGGCGCGAGCCTTGCCGCGACCAAGGCCGCGGCCGACGAGATGAAGCCGTCGATGACGACAGGGATGCGGCTCTGCGCCGCGCCGAGAATCAGGCCGGTCAATCCGGCGATCTCGAGGCCGCCTACCTTGGCGAGCGCATCGAGCGGATCGGCAGCTTCCGGCCGGTTTACTTCAATCGCCCGGCGGATAACGGCCTGCTTGTGCAGCAGCCGCTCGTCGTCGATGCCCGTACCGCGCCCTGCGGCGGAGGCGGCATCGGTCGCTCCGAGCACGGTCAAGAGCGCCGAGCTGGCTGTCGTATTCCCGATGCCCATCTCGCCTGTTGCGAGCAGCCGGTAGCCTTCGCCCGCCAGCTCCCGGGCCAGCTCTACGCCGACCATGACCGCCGCTTCCGCCTCCGCCCGGGTCATCGCCGGTCCTTTCGCCATGTTGGCCGTTCCCATGCGGATCTTGCGCGAACGCAGCAGCGGATGCGACAGCTCGGCGTTGACGCCGATGTCCACGCAGACGACATCCGCCCCGGCCTGCCTTGCCAGCACATTGACGGCCGCCCCGCCGTTCAGGAAGTTGAGCACCATCTGCGGCGTCACCTCCGCCGGAAAGGCGCTAACCCCCTCCTCGCATACGCCATGATCTCCCGCCATCACGACGACGGCTTTTCGCGCCAGCTCAGGCATTACTTCGCCATGAATGCCTGCAAGCTGCTTCGCAATTTCCTCCAGCCGACCGAGGCTGCCGGGCGGTTTGGTCAATTGGTCCAGTCTGCGGGCCGCCTCTTCCATCATCCCCGCATCAAGCGGCCGAATGTCCGATAGCACTTGTTGTAACCGGCTTTGATCCGACATGGTCATTCCCCTTTTCCGAGCAAAATTTGCGGCACTCCGCTGTCCGGGTGCGGAAGCACATACGGACGCGTGCCGTATACGTTCTCCAAAAGATCGGCGCGCAGCACGTCCTCCGGCGTACCGATGCCGGCCGCCTCGCCGTCATAAAGCAGCATAAGCCGATCGCAATACTGCGCGGCCAAGTTCAAATCGTGCAGCACCGAAATGACGGTCATCCCGCATTCCCGCTGCCATTGACGGACCTTGTCCATCATGTCCACCTGGTACCCGATATCCAGGAAGGTCGTCGGTTCGTCCAGCAGCAGCAGCTTCGGCTCCTGCGCCATCGCTTTGCCCAGCGCCACCCGCTGGCGCTCGCCGCCGCTAAGCCCGTCAACCGTACGCTCCTCCAAGGGTCTGAGCTTCAGCCAATCGAGGATCCGCTCGATCAACGCTTCGGAATCCCCTGGCTCGTCCCCCAACCAGTTTTGATACGGGTAACGGCCCATCTCCACGATTTCGCGCACCGTGAAACCGAGCGGCGGCAGCGCATCCTGATGCAGCACGGCGAGCTGCCGGGCCAGCTCTTTGCGCGGGACGGTCTCGACCGGACGCCCGTCCAGCTTCACCATACCGGCATCCGGCCGCTCGACACCGGATATCATATGCAGCAGCGTCGACTTTCCGCTGCCGTTCGGGCCGAGAATGCCGAACCATTCGCCCGGCTCTACCGAGAAGCCGATCTGCCGAAGCACCGGACGGCTGCCGAACGCCTTCCCCGCCTGTTCCACTTCCACCCGTATCACCCGCTTGGCTCCCCCTTTCCAATACTCCGATACATGAGGAGCGCCGTGTGAACGGACACTCTCCCGGCAGCGTGTTCCTCCGCCTTTCTTGACGGTGCTGCGCTTCTCCGAGAGAAGATCGGTTCCCTTCGGCTAAAGCCGCGGTCCCGACCTCATCCTTCCCGAATCGCACGCTTCCGCCGCCTTAGTAAATAAGCGAAGAAGGGCGCCCCCATAAAAGCCGTGACGACGCCGAGCGGAATTTCCGTCGGACTAAGCAGCGTCCGCGCCAGCATATCCGCCAAAACCACATAAATGGCGCCTCCAATGAGCGACAGCGGCAGCAGCAGACGGTAGTCCGGACCCACCAGCAAGCGCAGCAGATGCGGCACGAGCAGGCCCACAAAAGCGATGACTCCGGACACGGATACCGCAGCGGCCGTAATCAAAGTAGATGCGATTAACACGACGAGCTTCGTCCGTTCCACGTGAACGCCCAAGTGGGCCGCCTGCCGCTCGCCCAGAGCAAACAGATTCATCGCCCGCCCGAATCCGAGCAATATCGCCGCTCCGACAGCTAAATAAGGAAGCAGTACAAGCGAATAAGACCATCCGCGCAGCGCCAGGCTGCCCATCATCCAAAATACGATTTCATTAATGACCTGCTTGGACATTGAAACCATCAGCGAGACGAACGAACCGAGAAACGCCTGCATCACGACGCCGGACAAAATGACCGTTTCCATCCGCAGCTTGCCTTCCGTCCGGGCCAGCAGCAGCACTGCGCTCAGCGTAAGCGCTCCTGTCGCAAACGCGACGACCGGCACGCTCCATTCCCTGAGCAGCGAAAACTGCAGCCCGAACAAAATCAGGAAGGAAGCCCCGACGGACGCGCCCGACGAGACGCCGAGCGTGTAAGGATCGGCGAGCGGATTGCGCAGCACGCCCTGAAATGCCGCGCCCGCCAGCCCGAGCGCTGCGCCGACCAGCAGTCCGAGCGCCACCCTGGGCAGCCGCACCTTCCAAATAATCTGCTCCGAT
Source organism: Paenibacillus ehimensis NBRC 15659 (assembly GCF_004000785.1). GTDB lineage: Bacteria > Bacillota > Bacilli > Paenibacillales > NBRC-103111 > Paenibacillus_G > Paenibacillus_G ehimensis. The sequence continues at coordinate 23,556 of NZ_BILX01000015.1, forward strand.
GCCACGCTCCAAGTCTCGGGGATGCGCTCGCCGGGCCATGGAAGCTGATGCAGGAGGATCCCCCATACGTGCCCGAACGGCACGCGAACCGAACCGACGGACAAGGCAACCGTCGCGGACAGCAGAAGCAGGACGATCGCGCCTCCGCCCCATATCCACAGCTTGCGCTTCATTATTTCACCAGATCCGGATAAATCCCTTTGGCGATCTCCACGAGCCCGGCCGTAATGCGCGGCCCCGGACGGCTGATCAAATCTTTATCGACACCGGCCAGCTTGCCGGACCGGACCGCTTCGATTTTATCCCAGCCGCTGCGTTCGCGGATCAGCTGGTCCATCGGCTTTTTCGACTTGTCGTCAATGATACCGTTCGGGTAAATGATCACCTGGGGATTATCCGCGATAACCTTCTCTTCGCTGATTTGGACATAGCCCTTCTCGCCGCCGGCTACATTGATCCCGCCGGACAGCGTGATCAGTTCGTCGATAAATTCGCCTTTGCCGACCGTCCAGCCCGGGGAAAACTCGATAAACACCTTTTTCTTCTGCTCCGGCTTCAGATCCTTCACGGCATTCACGACCTTCTGACGCTCGGCTTTCATCGAATCAACGAGCTTTTGCGCTTGCTCCTGACGGTCGAAGATTTGTCCCATCATCAGCAGATTGTTCATCACGTCGTCCAACGTTTTCGGTTCGACCTTGAACATGTTGATTTTCAGCTCGCGCAGCTTGTCAACCACCTGCGGCTTCATCGACACCCCGGTCATGACCAGATCCGCATTGGTCCCGATCAGCGCTTCTTCATTCGGCTTGACGATGCTGCCCATCTTCGGCTTCGACTTCGCCTCCGCAGGGTAATCGCAGAAGTCCGATACGCCGACCACCTTGTCTCCGAGGCCCAGAGCGAAGAGCGCTTCCGTTTCGCTCGGCGAGGTGGATACGATTCGCTCCGGCGCCTTCTCGAACACGAACTCCTTGCCCGTAGCATCCTTCACCTTCAGAGGATAAGACGTTCGCTTGGCCGACGAAGCCGCTCCTTCCTGCTTCGTGCCGTCGGCCTTCGGCGGATTGGCAAGCTCTCCCTGTCCCGGCGTCTTCGCCGCGCTTCCGCAGCCTGTCAGCGATGCGGCCAACGCCAAGCTCAAGATCGCAGCTAACCATGATTTGCGTAAAACCTTCGTTGTAAGTTTAGCTTTCATCTTCCAAATCTCCTCTGGATATAGGGTATATTTTTTGCGATGCCCAAAACGAAAAAGCCCTTCACCCGGAAGCATTTCCGAGGCAAAGGGCACAGACGGACCGCCCGCCGCGATCCGCCCGTTCAAAGACGGCACACCGCCGGCCGGCTGCCCGATTCCGCTCCTTTTCCTCGAAGGATGCTTCGCTTGCCGTTCGGGCAGGTTTCCTGGCTTACAGGCTTCCTTCCGGAGCTCTCCGCCTTCCCGCTTTACATTAAAGCAGTGGCTTCCCGGAGAGCATTCGCCCGTTCACAGTGGCGGGACCGCGCCGGATTCGCACCGGCTTCCCTTTTAACTTGCAGGCTTCCATCCGCCCGCAAGCACCCGAACCGCTATTCAATTATTCGTCCGCAGCTAGCTTTCCAGCGAGCTTATACCGCCACGCCCAGCATCGCACGAACGTTTACTTTTGCGCAATGATTTTTAACACTTGCTTTGCCTTTTCCGCGTCCGGAGCATTCTCCGGAATGAACGCGAACAAATCCTTGCCGTTCAATTGAAGCTCCGTGAACCAAAGGGACTTTTCCATCGGGATGCCGTACAGATGCTTCTCCTTCTTGTCGCCCACGGGAATTTCCAGAACGCCTTCGGCAAAATCCTCCGGCTTCGCCACGTCGTCAAGCGACACGTACCCCCCCTGCTTCGCCATGCCCTTGAACTGCTCCGCAGGTATAATCAACACCCCGTGCCCTCCGGCGGCAATTTCGACCATCATTTTCTCAAGCGAAAACAACGGCGACGTCACGACCTGAACGGTGGGCGTCTGTCCGATTTTGCTCTGCAGCGACGCTTGAAGCTTTTCCCCGATTTCCGTCGGAATGCCGCTTTTCCCCATCAAAAACACCGTTACGTCCGCCTTCGGTCCTCCGCAGCCCGCGAGCACGAAGATCAGCAGCAAACCGAGAAGCCATCTCCTTCTCATCGTCCCTTTGTCTCCCCCTCTGACCGTACCGCCGGATTCCAGTCTCCGCGGCTCTCTATCCTTGTATCTTATCATGTCGGGGCTGCGCTTTCAAAGCTTTTTCGACAAAGCAAAAAGGGACCGTTCAACGCCGGTCCCCTTTAGGGCGATTCATATATTCATTGATTTTGATATCCAACTGCATGCTGATTTCGACAACTTCCGGGGATGTTAAGCTGTTCCCGTTCTGTACCAGCTGTTCCAGCTGACGCCGGAGCTTGTAGATGTCGTCTTCCAGCGAAACGGCGGACGAGGCCTGTTTTCTTTTCCCAAAAGTCCACTTGGCCTTGTGCTCGCTGTCGCGAATCCAGCCGACGTTCAGATATTGCCGAAGCTGATATTCCGGAAAAGCCATCCCCCATCCCTCCCACCGGGTCGTCGTCATCAGACCTAAGCTGACAAGTTTCTATAGTAAGTCATAAGATATGAACTATCATACCTATAAGATACCAGTTTTTGGGGGATTTGAAAATGATTTATTTTGACGAAATTACAACTTTTTTATGAAATTTCCAATCCTGTCGATGGCTTCGGTCAATTGATTGACCGATGTCGCATACGAGCAGCGGATAAAGCCCTCTCCGCCCAGGCCGAATACGTGCCCGGGCACCGCTGCGACCTTGGCCTCAAACAGCAGCCGTTGGGCAAATTCTTCCGACGTAAGTCCCGTGGACTGGATGGAAGGGAAAGCGTAGAACGCTCCCTGAGGCTCATGGCAAGGAAGGCCGATCTCCCGGAAGCCATGAACGACCAAACGTCTCCGCTGGTTGTAGGACTCGACCATCTTGTCCTTCTCCTCCATCCCGTTGGTGAGCGCTTCGAGCGCAGCCACCTGCGCCATGGACGGAGCGCACATCACGGTATACTGATGGATTTTCAGCATGGCCGAAATGAGATCCTGATGCCCGCAAGCATACCCCATCCGCCATCCGGTCATGGCGAACGCCTTGGAGAAGCCGCTCACGAGAATCGTGCGGTCCCGCATGCCCGGCATCGACGCGAAGCTGACATGCTTTTGCTCATAGGTCAATTCGGCGTAGATTTCGTCGGAAATGACGATCAGATCGTTCACTTCCACAATTTTCGCGATCGGCAGCCAGTCCTCGTACGTCATGATGCCGCCGGTCGGATTGCTCGGATAGCACAAAATGAGCACTTTCGAGCGGGGTGTAATGACCGCTTTCAGCGCTTCCGGCTTCAGCTTGAACTGGTCCTTGGCGAACGTTTCGATCCCGACGGGAACGCCGCCGCTAATCCGCGCGATCGGACTGTAGGAAATATAGGTCGGCTCCGGAATCAGAATTTCGTCTCCCGGGGCGATCAGCGCACGCAGCGCAAGATCGATGGCCTCGCTGCCTCCGACCGTTACCATCACTTCGTCCGACGGCTCGTAGAGCAGCCGGAACGATTCGTACAAGTATTCCGCGATCGCCTCGCGCAGCTCGGGCAGCCCGGCGTTAGGCGTATATTTCGTATTGCCGCGCTCCAACGAATAAACGCACGATTCCCGGACATGCCAAGGCGTGTGAAAATCAGGCTCTCCGACGCCAAGAGAAATAATATCTTTGCTCCCGCTTACCAAGTCAAAAAACTTGCGAATCCCCGAAGGCGGAATTTCCTGCACGAGCGGCGCCAAATACCCGCGCATCGACTTGACCTGCTGTACCTGTTTTGACTCAATCATGCTTTTCAGCGTCCTTTACGGCGAGATTAAAAGACGGCGGTCATCCTCATGGTCTTCAAAGACGATTCCGTCTTGCTTGTATTTTTTAAGAATAAAATGCGTTTTGGTCGAAAGCACCCGGTCGATCGGAGACAGCTTGTTGGAGACGAACGACGCCACTTCCTTCAGCGTCTTCCCTTCGATTTCCACCAGCAGATCGTAGGCCCCCGACATCAAATAAACCGATTTGACTTCCGGATATAAGTAAATGCGCTCGGCAATCGCATCGAAGCCCCGGCCTCGTTCCGGCGTAATCTGCACTTCGATCAGGGCGGTGACCTTCTCGTTGTCCACCTTGGCCCAGTTGACGACCGTCGCATATTTGACGATCACGTTCGCTTCCTCCAGCTCGCGGATGGCTTCCGCCACTTCGGCTTCGGACGCCCCCAGCATAGTCGCAATCAGAGCCGGCGTGCGTCTTGCGTCTTCCTTCAGCAGCTCGATGATTTTCATTTTGAATTGTTCCAATGACAACGCCCTCCTACTAGTTTTACGAAGCAAACGGCCTCACCCGGCGAATCCACCGTGAGCCGGGAAGCCTGCGGGGTCGCAGCCTCGCAACGAGTGCCGGAACCGATGGCTTATTACTTCATATTACACCCGTCAGCCACGCTTTGGCAAAGTAAAATTATGCGGGCCCGCACTTCCGCGGCCACAGCAAAAAAACCTCCGAACGCTCGGAGGTTGATAACGGCTTATGACAAGCCCGCATCAGCAATGGCAGTGACTCGGTACCGGGGAAACGGCCAGCAGCTTGCGCATGTAGGCTTCGATTTCCCGAAGTTCATAGCCGGGCTTAATTTTGCATTCAAACGCTTGCTGTCCGATGCCGTCGCTTACCAGCCGCCCGAGGCCGACCAGCACGCCTTGATCGTAGGCCGCGATGACAGGGCCCCCGTCGCATAAAGCTTCGTAAGCCAGCGGCCGGCGTTCGCCGGTCCGTTCGGACACGGAGTCGATCAACTGCTGAAACTGCGCTTCGCCCGGAAGCTCGTTATGCAGCGCGATTTTCATCCTTGGTTCCCTCTCTTCCATACTGCTTTTCGGTGTCGAGATTGATCTCTATTGATTATTATACATTTAATTGCATATTTATTCAACAAGCCTGACAGAGTTTCCAAAAATAAAATAAGCTTGCCCTTATCGGACAAGCCTGTCTTCCCTAACGGATCAAAAAATTCCCATGCTCAAGTAACGCTCTCCGGTATCCGGGGCAATGCACAGCACGCGCTTTCCGCGGCCGAGCTTTCGGGCGATTTGCAGCCCCGTCCATACGGACGCGCCGGCGGACGGCCCGACCAGAATGCCTTCGAGACGCGCCAAGTCCCGCGTCGTTTGCAGCGCATCCTCGTCGGATACCTGAACGATTTCGTCGTAGACGCCGGTGTTCAAAATTTTCGGCACGAAGCCGGGGCTGGTGCCTACGAGCTTGTGCGGCCCCGGCTCGCCGCCCGACAGCACCGGAGAGCCTTGAGGCTCGACGACGTAGATTTGCACTCCCGGAAGCTTCTCGCGAAGCACTTCGCCCGTGCCTGTAATTGTGCCGCCCGTGCCGGCCGTCGCGACGAAGGCATCCAGCCGCCCTTCCATCTGCTCGATGATCTCCAGCGCCGTGGTCGTCCGGTGGATGTCCGGATTCGCCTTATTCTCAAACTGCTGCGGGATGAAGCTGTTCGGAATTTGCGCCTGCAGCTCCACCGCCTTGCGGATCGCTCCGGGCATCCGCTGCTCCGCGGGCGTTAAGACAACCTCCGCCCCGTACGCTTTCAGCAGATTGATCCGTTCTTTCGTCATATTGTCCGGCATGATCAGAATCGCCTTATAGCCCTTGGCCGCGGCGTTCATCGCCAAGCCGATCCCGGTATTGCCGCTGGTCGGCTCGATAATCGTCGCGCCCGGGCCGATCAGGCCGCCCTTCTCCGCCTGCGCGATCAGATTGAACGCCGCGCGGTCCTTGACGCTTCCGCTCGGGTTGAAATATTCCAGCTTCACATACAACTCCGCGTCGTTTTCCTGAACGAGCCTGCGGATGCGCACGGCCGGCGTATCGCCGATCAGCTCCGTAATGCTGTTCACCATTTTTCCCGTCGTACCCTTCATGCTGCCTGCCGCTCCCTTCCCTATCCCTCTTATTTTATCGGGAAGGTATGGTTTTAGCAAGCTGACAGAGGTCACGCCATTTCCGCTTTGCGCATCCAATACCAGACGGCGAGCGGCGAGCTGCCGATGCCGAGCAGCAGCCAGTTCATGGCGGCAGGCGACTGGGTAAACGAAACGACGGCAATAAACAAGGCAGTGCCGAGCAATCTGCCCGAATTCAGCGCCAGCTCCCGCATGACGATGTATTCCTCCCGCTTCTTCACGCTCTCCTCTTCCCGCCCGATCAGATCGAAGACGATGGAGGTCATGGGAATGCCGTACAGCGGGTAAAAGACAGCCGCGCCCACCCCGAACAGCAGCAGCGTGACGAAGTTGACTTTCCAAAAAAACGGCAAAATGACAAGCACCAGCATCACCGCGCCAAGCAGCATCGCCTTCCCCCGAAACCGGGGCTTCAGCAGCCTGCCCGCGACCAAAAAACTGAGCAGCGCCACTGCGGAAGTGACGAGCGAGAAATTGCCCAGCGACATCTCGCTCCCGGTATGAACATATACAAGCAGGCCGATCATGAAGCCGAATACGCCTTCCCGGACGCCCTGCGCCATGAGCGCGAGCCCGACCTTGCGCCAAGCCGTATCCTGATATCTCAAGCACCGCCAGGCGAGAAACCATTCGTACGTCCCGGACGTTTTGCGCTTTTTCAGGAAAAAGCTGAAAATAACCCCGACCAGAAAAACAACCAGCGACAAGGTAAAAATGAGCCGGTAGCCCGCAGCCGCTTGCAGCCGGACGATCAAATAACCTGAAATCCAAGGCGCGATCATCCCGGCGCCCGATCCGAGCAGGCCCGCCCATCCGTTAAACCGATCGCGGTCGTCCGGGCCCGTGACCTCGAAGTAAACGACGTTGAACGCAAGCCAGAACAAGCCCGATGACAAGCCCTGTACCGCGCCGAGCAGCACGAAATAGTCTGCCGCCCTCCCCCCGAACCAAAGCACCAGCATATAAAAGATAGCCGCAACCGCGACCCCCGTGCGCAAGCAGTTCATTTTGTTATGCTCTTTGACCCATTTGCCAGCAATCCAGAACGTGAGCGCCATCGTCAAATGATGAATGAGCGTAAACCATCCGATGACCGTAAAATCATGCTTCGCTTTCCATAGATACACGTTGACGAACGTGCCGGACAGGGCGTTGGCTACGGCAAACAAGCCGTTCACCGTCAGCAGAAGGCGGGATTGCCCCGACAACGGGCGGCCCTTTTCCTTCTTCCGCTTCCCGCCGGCCGGGCCGGTCTGCTCTACTTCCCGCCATCTGTGCTCCCCCGCACGATCCTTGCCTCGCACCCAATCGTGCGGAAAATGTTTAGCTCCGGAATGCATGCTCTCACCTTGTATCCGTAATGTCTTAGTTAAGCTTCCCTGTTCGGCGGAAATCATGAATCAAGGCCAAAAAAAGGAACCCGACAGCCGGCAAATGCCTGCTCCGAATTCCTTTTTTTGCAGATCTTATTTTTTAGCTCCATACTCCCGAAGCTGTTCGACCAACGCGAGCCGGTCCGTTTCCGCCAGCTGGCGCTCGACTTTGAAGCAGGACGGGCACAAGTAGACCTGAACGCCGAATGAAGATTCCAGCAGCGGCTTGCCAAGCGCCGGGTGCACGAACGGAACGAAGCCCTCCGAAGCAGGTTCAGTGCCGGCCAGCAGCATAAAGCTGTGGCAGGAAGAGCATTCCGGCGCTTCCTCTTGACCGTCCAGCAGCTGCTGAGCCCCTTCCCCGTAGTCGTCTGCCAGCTGCAGCTCCTCGTCCGACAGCTCCAGCTCGTCATCCAGTTCTTCCTCATCGTCATATTGAATGCCCGAGTCGGAACGCTCCACCTGTAAATTAATGCTCCGGTAATCGCCCAGCTCATTGAAGCAGTGCGGACACTCCTCTTCCGGGCCGATTTCCGGGTCCCATACGATCTCCGTATGGCACCACGGACATACCTGTTTTTCTGATTGCGACAATGCGTCATCCCCCTTAGCGGCGGCGGGTGAAGGTCCCTGCTTTACTCCTTCACGCTATGCAAATTTAATAAAATAGTAAACGCCCGCGCCCAAAAAAACAAGCGCAAGCGCAAATAAGGTGCCCCATAAATACTTCACAAGGACTCTTCCTCCTCCGGTCTTGAAGAACGATCCGATTTGGCCGGCCCGCATCGCCGGTCCCCGGCATCAGGTCACGCTAGCGCCGATAACATAGGACAACGACACCGAAATGACCATCGACAGAAAGCCTACCGCCCGGTTGTCCTTCTGGATTTGCTCGTCGATTTTGAAATAAGGCGTCAAAAATTCAAAAATAAAATAAGCCGCCAGCAGCAGTAAAAAGCCATACCCTGCCCAAATCAACGAATGCAGCACCGAATCGTTATTCAAGATCGCAAAACGGAACAGGTTGCATATCCCGAATATTTTGCCCCCGGTCGCCATCGCTACCGACAAGTTTCCGTTCTTGATCTCTTCCCAATCTTTGTACTTGGTGACAATCTCGAAAATCGCCAAAAAGACAATTAGCGCCAGCACGGCGATCGAAAAAAACGCCAGCGTCTCAATATAAGGGTTGCTCAACAAAAAATCCACCTCTTTATCCGCCATAATCGATCCACCCTGCCTTTCGCCTTAATCAAGGTGAGTTTTTAACACCGAAGAGACTGAAGGCCTGGCGCCTTCAGTCTCCTTATGTGGCTTACTCCGCTTGCTTCTTGGCCGCCAGCTTCGCACGAAGCGCTGCCAGTTCATCGTCGACGCCGTCGTTTTTGCTGAGCGCTTCGAACTCATCGTCAAGGCTCTTGCCTTTGGAGCGCAGCTCGTTGCTCGCTTCGGCTTCCGCTTCAAGCTGCAGCACCTTTTGGCTCATCCGGTCGAAGCCTTTTGCCGCATTGTCGGTACCGAAGCCGGTCATCGCTTGGTTGATCTGCTTTTGGGCCTTGGCCGCTTCAGCGCGGGCAACCAAAATGTCCTTTTTGTTCTTCAGCTTGCTGAATTCGTCCTTCATCTCGGACAATTGGTTGCGCAGACGGTCGGCGTTGGCTTTCGCCGTATCGTATTGCTGCTTCATTTCGTCGTAGCGCAATTGATGCTCTTTCTTATCCTGCAGCGCGCGGCGGGCCAAATCCTCGTTGCCGGATTCCAGCGCCTTGAGCGCTTGCTCCTCGCGTTTTTGAACCATTTCCTGCGCTTCCTCGTACTGCTGCTTGAACTTCTTCTCGATCGCGATTTGCTTGGCAACCGCGGACTCGGCTTCCAAAATATCTTCTTCCATATCCCGAAGGAATTGATTGAGCATTTTTACCGGGTCTTCCGCTTTATCCAGAAGATCGTTAATCGAAGCCATCGTCAAGTCACGCAGTCTTTTGAAAATACCCATGTTAAAATTCCTCCTGTACGTTTGTATGAAAAAATATCGCTTCAGCCTGCAGAGCTTTCACAAACATCGATGCTTACACTCGTATATACGGGAGATGCGGGCCGGAGTTTCAATTGTCGAATAAAATTTTTCCAAGAATAAGTGCGGTCCCGCTGCAACCGGAAGGAAGAGCGGGCTTCTTCTATTTCAGCTCGGCTACCGTGACCCCTGCGCCGCCTTCGTTGTAGGCTCCCATCCGGAAGCTTTTGACGTGCTTATGCTTGCGCAAAAATTCCTGAATGCCGGTCCGCAGCACGCCGGTGCCTTTGCCGTGGATGATGAACACCTGGCCGAAATTGGCCAGGTACGATTCGTCGAGGAAGCGGTCCACTTCGATGATCGCTTCTTCCACATTGGCCCCGCGCAAGTCCAGTTCCATCTTGGCGTTCTCGTCGCGCGTCCGCTTCAGGCTGGAAGTGCCCTGCTGCTGCGGCTTTTTCTGGGCGGAGGCTTGCTTCACGAGCTCCAGATCGGCTTTGTTCACCTTCATCTTGAGAATGCCAAGCTGCACGGTCACTTCCGTTTCGCTCACCACCTCGACCACATGTCCCCGCTGACCGAGATTGGTCACGAGCACTTCGTCGCCCGGCTCGACACGGTCGGCTTTTTTGCGCGGCGTACCGGCCTTGGACTTGCTTCGGAGCTCGGGAGCGGCATCGTTCATCCGCCTTTTCAGCTCGCTGAGCTTATGATCCTTGACTCCGCCCGCTTCCTCGCGCTGGATTCTGCGAAGCTCGGTAATGATCTCGTCGGCTTCGCGGCGGGCCTTCGCCACCGCCTCCTGCGCCTCGCGCTCCGCACGCTCGAACAGCTTATCCTTCTGCTCCTCGAAGCGCCGGCGTTCGGCGGCAAGCTGCTCGCGCAGCGTTTCGACTTCGCGGCGGTTGCGCTCCGCCGATTCGCGCTCGGCCTCGGCCTGCAGCCGGTTCTCTTCGAGCGTGGCGATCATCGATTCGACGCGCTGATCCTCCTCGCCGACCTGACCGCGGGCGTGATCGATGATGGTTTTCGCCAGACCGAGGCGCTCCGCAATCGCGAACGCGTTGCTCCGCCCGGGGACGCCCACGAGCAGCCGATACGTCGGACGCAGCGTCTGCACGTCGAACTCCATGCTGGCGTTGATCACGCCCTGCCGGTCGAAGGCATACGCCTTCAGCTCGCTGTAGTGCGTCGTTGCGACGATGCGGCAGCCCATCCGGTGCATATGCTCCAAGATCGATATCGCCAGCGCCGAGCCTTCGGCAGGGTCGGTTCCGGCTCCGAGCTCGTCGAGCAGCACAAGGCTCTTGGGTGTCATCTCTTTGAGAATCCGGATGATATTGGTCATATGGCTGGAAAACGTACTGAGATTTTGCTCGATGCTTTGCTCGTCTCCGATATCCGCATAGATCGCATCGAACACGCAAAGCTGGCTGCCCTCCTCGGCCGGGACGAACAGCCCCGCCATCGCCATAAGCGACAGCAGACCGATCGTTTTGAGCGAGACGGTCTTGCCGCCCGTATTCGGTCCGGTCACAATGATCGTCGAATACCGGTTGCCCAGCTCTACGTCAAGAGGAACGACCTTTTCCGCGGGAATGAGCGGATGCCGTCCGCGCTTAAGCTTGATGAAGCCGCGGTCGTTGAGCAGCGGCAGCGTTGCCTTCATCTCGCGGGCGAGGCCCGCTTTGGCGAAAATAAAGTCAAGCTCCGCCAGCGACTCTACGTTGACGAGCAGCGTATCCGCGCTATCCGCCACGAGGGCGGACAGCATGCGGAGAATTTTCTCGATCTCCGCCTCTTCCTTCAGCTTTAATTCACGCACGCGGTTGTTCAATTGCACGACCGCTTCCGGCTCGATAAACAGCGTCGCCCCGGAAGCCGACTGATCGTGAATCATGCCGCCGAAATGACCGCGGTATTCTTGTTTTACGGGGATGACGTACCGGTCTCCCCGGATCGTGACCAGATTGTCCTGCAGCATCTTTTGAATGGACGGCGTGCGCACCATCTGTTCCAGCCGCTCGCGGGCTTTCGATTCGCTCGACCGCAGCTCTTGACGAATTTTCAGCAGGTCCGGGCTTGCGGTATCCATGACCTGTGCGTTCTCGTCAACGCATCCGCGAATCCGATCTTCCAGTTCCTTATGGTCTGTCATCGGCTCGATGAAATCAATCAGCAGCGGAATGCTGTAATCTTCGTTCGTCGCTTCCAGAAACCTGCGCAGCCGGCGGCCGCCTTGACTCGTCATCGCAATATCCAACAGCTCGGCCGGGTTCAGCATGCCGCCGATCCGCGCCCGATGAACCGCAGCTCGGATGTCGCGGATGCCGCCGAACGGCGCGCCGCCCTTCAAGCGGTCCACGTTAACCGCCTCATCGGTCGCCTGCAGCCTGCGCTTCACTTCATGAAAATCGCCGCTCGGTTCAAGCCCCTCCGCCCGGCCTTTGCCGAGCGATGTCGCGGCATGGTTCGCGCAGCGCTCGAGCACCGCACGGAAATCCAGCGTCGCCAATATTTTTTGATTGTATGATGTCTTGTTCGTATTCATCGTTATCGTTTTAGAAACCTGCCTTTCTTGCCGGAAAAAGCTCTCCATTGCTATTATATCCAAGACCGGGAAGTAAAGCTAATGAATTTCCGCTAGGGATTGCCATTCATAATGCCGAAGGTTTGGGAAAACCTATAAGTTGCACCGAAAGCGCTTGACGAACACCGCAAAGACGCGAAGGAGGAACTGCACGATGCACTTGCTTGGACATCTTGTCAGGTTTATCGTTTCCGCCTTAATGCTGCTGGTTGTCAGCTGGATCGTTCCCGGCTTTTCGGTCGGAGGCTTCTGGAGCGCCTTTTTCCTGGCCTTGGTTATCGCGATCGCGGCGTGGGTCATTGAAGGAATCTTCGGCAGAAAGATTACTCCGTTCGGCCGGGGGGTTGTCGGTTTTCTAACAAGCGCGCTGATTATTTGGCTCGCCCAGTTTATCGTAGGCGGCGTAAGGACAAGCATTATCGGTGCAATCTTGGCTGCCTTGGTTATCGGAATCATCGACCTGTTCATTCCGGTGAAAACACCGTTTGAGCGCGGCGCTTCCGGTCGTGAGAACGCCAAGTAAGCAAGTCGGCCGCAGGCAAGAGCGTCTGCGGCCAATTTTTTCGACTTCGCGGCGGTACCGTCATACGAATAACGAGTAAATCAAATATCCGGCCGTCCCCCATATCATCAGCGCCGATACGCGGTTCAACCAAGTATGAAACCGTCCCGAAGCATCCAGCCTTCCGGTGATCCGCCCCGCGCCGGCGATCCCGATAAACCACAACCACGATACGACGATGGCCGCAGCGGTAAACCCGACTCTGTCAGCTCCCGTATAGTTCAGCGAGCTCGTTCCGATCACGCCGACGGTATCGAGGATCGCATGGGGGTTGAGCAGTGAAATCGAGACGGTAAAGGCGATCTGCTTCGAAATCCGGAACGACTCGGGCGAGCTTTGCACCGATGGTCCGGAAGCGGAACCGGCTTTCCAAGCGTTCCAGCCCAGATAGAGCAAAAATGCGGCGCCTGCGATGAGCAGCACCGTCTTGACCCAGGCAAACGCCAAAATGACGACGGAAACCCCTAAAACGGCGGCCAAAATCAAAATCGTGTCGCACAAAGCCGCCGTGACCGAAGCCGAAAGCGCGAGAACGAACCTCCGCTGTACAACCCCCTGCTGGAAAATAAACAGGTTTTGTACCCCCAAGGGGAGAATCAATCCCAAAGCTAAAACAAATCCGTGCAGTACCGCTTGCATGCCCTCTTTCCTCCTGAAGCTATCTGAATAATCTAGTCTTCATCCATCATACCTCCCCCGGCGGAAAAGTCTTCAACCAAACGGTTGGTCGAGTACCCAACCAAAACAAACTTTGCTACAATCGGAGTAACCGACTTCGTACGGAGGGATGGCAGCGCATGTACCGCCTCGACTGGCAGCCGGATGAAAATTCGCCGCTGCCGCTCTATTTGCAAATCAAAACCTATATGAAACGCAAAATCGAAAACGGCGAGTGGCCGGTCGGCAGCCGCATCCCGACGCAGCGTCAATTGGCCGAGGCGCTCGGCGTCAACCGCTCCACGGTCGTTACGGCGCTTCAGGAGCTGACCGCCGACGGGCTGCTTGAAGGCGACGGACGGCGCGGCACGAAAGTGGTCAACAATCCGTGGTCGCTGCTGACCTCGCGCACCCCGCCCGACTGGGATTCGTATGTCCAGGCCGGCTGGCACCGGCCCAATCTGCCGACCATCCAAACGATCAACGAGACGGAATTTCAAGCCGGAATGATCCGTTTAAGCACGGGAGAGCCGTCCCCGTCACTGTATCCTCAGCCGCTGCTTGGGGAGGTGTTCGCGCGCCTTGCCTCCCGCATTCACACGCTCGGCTACGAAGAACCGCGCGGGCTGCTGCCGCTGCGCGAGCAGCTGAGCCGCCACCTGCAAGCGATCGGCATTCCTGCTTCCCCGGCCTCCGTTCTCATCGTCTCGGGGGCGCTGCAAGCCCTGCAGCTTATTTCCCTCGGCCTCGTCAAACCGGGAGCCACCATGATCACGGAGAGCCCGTCCTACCTTCATTCCCTGCATGTATTTCACTCCGCCGGAGTCCGGCTAGCGGGGCTGGAGATGGATTTGGAAGGCATACGCATTCGCGGTTTGACCGAGTTGAAACCCCTGCCGAACCGGATGCTGTATACGATTCCGTCCTTCCACAATCCGACGGGCACCGTCATGTCGGAGCAGCGGCGCGTCGAGCTGCTGCGGGAATGCGAGCGGCTGCAGCTGCCGGTGATTGAGGATGACGTCTATCGCGAGCTATGGTTGGACGCCCCGCCCCCTCCGCCCTTGAAAGCGCGCGATCCGAACGGACTCGTCCTATACTTGGGCAGCGTCTCCAAGACGGTCGGCCCGGGCCTGCGAACCGGCTGGATCGTCGGACCGGAGCCGGTCATCCGGCGGCTCGCGGATCTCAAAATGCAGACCGATTACGGGTCAAGCTCGCTTTCCCAATGGGCGCTGACGGAATGGTTCGAACGCGGTTTTCATGAGGAGCATTTAAGCCGGGTGCGTACCGTATTAAGGCAAAGACGCGACGATGTGCTGGACATGCTGCAGAAGCATTTGACCGGGCTTGCGGTATGGAATGTGCCGACGGGCGGCTTTTACATTTGGCTGCGGATCGTGCCTCCGGTCTCCATGAATGCGCTGTTCGCACGCGCGCTGCAGGAGGGCATTCTGTTCAACCCCGGTACGGTGTACGATTCGCTTGGCGGGGCCTACATCCGGCTCTCGTATTCCTTCGAATCGGCAGAGCGCCTGAATCTTGGCCTTCGGAAGCTTGCCGGACTGATCCGGGAGCTTGGCGCCCAGCCAAAATAAGTTCGACAGGGAATGACACGATGTGTTCATATTGTTGTCACCGCTCCGACACAGCCTTAAGGCCGACGGTTGCTGTATCATGGAATGAGAAAAATATTCCACGATGGTTGTGAAAGGGGACTTACCGGATGAAAAAATGGATTGTAAGTATGGCAGCAGTCGGATTGATCTTCGCCTTATCCGCATGCGGCGCGAAAGAAGCCCCGAAAGCTTCGGAGCCTGCAGCAGGCGGAGCGGCCAACGGCAATGCGGCGGCTCAGCAGGTAAAATTGGTGGCCACGAACTTCGAGTTCGATCAAAAAGAATATACAGTGAAAAAAGGCGAGGACGTGACGTTTTCGCTGGAAAACAAGCAGGGCATGCACGCCGTGCAAATCAGCGGCGCAAACGTCAGCTTGGACAACAACAACAAGACCAAAACGGTGAAAATCGACAAGGCCGGCACGTACGATATCATCTGCTCGCTTCCTTGCGGCCAAGGCCACGCTACGATGAAATCCAAGCTTATTGTGGAATAAAACAGCCTGAAGGCGAACCTTTCCAAAGCGGCTCCAGTTGTCCTCCGGGACGAACGGGGCTTTTTTGCATTGATCATAATCAACCATGCGGCGTGGTTAAAGAGCCAAGGTCGATGCTGAAACCACGCTGCGTGCGTGGAATGAACAGCTGGCCGTCAATTTGACCGCCGCCTTCCGATGAAGCAGCCACGCTCCTTCCATGCGCAGGCAAAAGCATTTTAATCGTTAATTTTAAAAAAGGCCTGCTTCCGCAGCTTGGTTTGTTCCAAGCGGTGAAGCAAGCCCTTTTCAGTCCTTCTATCTGCGGATTCATGATTCACCCGCTTTGACCCGGCCGCTGTGATTGTTCCAGAGCTCCTGCAGCTTATCGGTCAAAATCGGCGTATGCTCCAGGACGTACGGCGTCAGCATCGAGTTTTTGAGTTGATTCTGCGCGCCGTCGTTCGGGATCACGGTCATGACATGGACGGCGATCACCGCGATGACCGCCGCTTCCGCAAAGCCTAGCGCGGCGCCGCTCCATTGATTGACCTGCTTAATTCCGGGCGCGGCGGCCAGCCAGTTCAGCAGCCGTCCGCCGATGCTGAACGCGATTTTGACCCCGAAGAACAACAGCGCAAACGCCAGCGCATTATACACGTAAGTGTCCAGCTTCAAGCCTTTTGCTAAAAATTCATACTTCTGGTACGTTTCATGCCCGGATAGCGCAAGCGTACTGCCCACCAGCGGCGCCACGTCGTCATAAAAGAAAAAGGCGATCACGTACGCGGCCACGAGACCGGCGACCGATACCAGTTGGCCGATAAAGCCGCGCGCGAACCCTAAGCCCGTTCCGACGGCGAGCACCGCCAGAACGGTGTAATCCAATCCGTTCATCCGCTATTCCTTCTCCACGAGCTCGATCCATTCGTTATATTCGATCTGGAGCTTCTCGTACTCGGATTTCAAGTTCTGCAATTCTTGGAATACTTGCTCCGCCTTCTCCTGGTGCTGCCCGTATTCGGCCTGCAGCGCTTTGTGTTGTTTTAGCTGTTCATTGAGCTGCTCTTGAAGCTCATTGTACAGCTCGACCTGAAGCTCGAGCTCGTCCTTCTGCTCGGCCAGCTCGATCCGCAGCTGAGCTCCCTGCTGCGCTTGCTCGGTCAGCTCGGCGATTCTCGCTTCCTGCGCAGCCAACCGCTGCTCCAGCGTCTCCCGCTCGCTCTGCGCTGTTTGCTGCCGATCCTCAAGCGCGGCACACTGCTCCTGCAGGGCACGGCTCAGCTCTACAGCCGCTTCGCGTTCTCCTCGCAGCTCGGCAAGCTCGCGTTCACGCTCGCCGAGAAGGCGCCGGAACTCCTCATGACGCGCCTCCTGCGCCGCCGCCGCTTCGCGCAGACCCGCTTCTTGCTCGGCCAAACGCCGCGCCAGCTCGTCATGCTGCCCTTGCAATTCATCATAGAGCTCCTGATGAAGGCCAATCTCCTCTTCCTGCTCGCGAAGCTTAGCCCGCAGCTCTTCGACCAGCGCCGCCTGCGTCTCGCTGCGCCGCTCCCGTTCGGCCAGCTCAAGCGCCAGCTCGGCCTCCCGCTCGCGAAGCTGCTGTCCGAGCTCCGCGATGCGCGCCGCCAAGGCAGCCGCTTCTTCGTCGAAGCGTTTCTTCGCTTCGGCCAGCTCGCTTTCGCGCCTCCGCTCCAGTGCCTCCAGCTGCCGGCGCTGCTCTTCTTCCCGGGCCGCGAGCCGGGCGTCGCTCTCGGCTGCCCGCGCCTCCAGCTCCGCCTGACGCTGCTCTGCGGCCTGCGTGCGCTGCTCCGCCTCGGCGAGCTCTGCGGCGCGCTGCCGCTCCAACGTCTCCAGCTTCCGCTGCAGCTCCGCTTCCTGGGCGCCGCTGCGCTCCCGCAAAGCGGACAGCTCGCCTTCGAGCTCGTTGTACAGCTCCTGCTGCAGCGCAAGCTCCTCTTCCTGCTCGCGCTGTTTTCCGCGCAGGGCTTCCAGCTCCGCTTGCAGCCCTTCGCCGCGCTGCAGCTGCTCGCGCATCTTCTCCAACTGCTCGCCAAGCTGCACCTCCAGCCGGCGCTTCTGCTCCTTCAGTTCCGCGCTCTCGGCGGCGCGCCGCTGCTCAAGCTCCGCCAGCTCGCGCTGCAGCTCGGCTTCGCGAGCCGCCAAGCGCGCGGCGTCTTCCGCCGCCTGCGCTTCGAGCACCTGCTCCAGCTCCGCCGCACGCTCGGCGTAGCGTACCTCCGCTTCGCGGGCCTGCTCCGCCAGCATCGCTTTCGCCGCGACTACCGCCTCCCGGTTGCGCTCCCGCTCGGCCGCGAGCTGCAGCTCCAGCTCCGCTTGCCGCGCCTCTGCTTCGCGCGCCTGCTCCGCCAGCAGCGCCTCTGCCGCGGCTGCTTCCTCGCGGCTGCGCTCCCGCTCGGCTAAGAGCTGCCGCTCCAGCTCCGCTTGCTGCGCGGCCGCTGCCGCCGCCTGCGCCTCCGCTTCGCGCGCCTGCTCCGCCAGCTTGGCCTCCGCAGCAGCCGCTTGCTCCCGAAGCTCGCGTTCCTTCGCTTCGCTCAGCTCCTGCAGCTCGTTATAAAGCGCCACCTGCAGCTCGATCTCCTGCTGCTGGCCGGAAAGCTGCTCCTGCAGTCCGTCGAGTTGGTCGCTCAGCTCGGCGTACTGCTGTTCCCGCTCCGCGAGCCGTTTCGCCGCCTCACCACGCGCCTGCTCAGTCGCCTGCAGCCGCTGCTCCAGCTCGCTTGCGCGCTTCTCCTGCGCCGTCAGCCGCTCCTGCGTCTGACGCTCCGCTTCCGCCTGCTTGCTAAGCTGCGCCTCCTGCGAAGCGATTCTCGCCCGCAAGCTGTCCCGCTCCTTGTCCTGCTCGGCCGCGCGGAGCTCCAGCTCATGCTTCGCCTGCTCCAGCTCAACGATCCGCTGCCCGCGGCGCTCCGCTTCTTGCGCTTCGGCGGCGCAGCGCCCCTCGAACTCGCGTGCCCGCTCCAGCGTCTCGGCGAGCTTGCGCTCAAGCTCGCCGCTCAGCTCCAACTGGCCGGTCAACCTCTCCCGGCTTTCGGCAAGCTCGCTTTCGAGCGTAGACAGACGCTCGCGAAGCGGTTCCAGCTCGGCCCGCAGCGCTGCCGCTTCCGTCTCGGCGCGCTCCCGCGAAGCCTGCTGCTCTCCGCGCTCCGCTTCGAGCTTCGCCAGCCGTTCACGCTCCGCCTCCAGCTCCTGTTGAAGCTGCACATGGCGCTCGCTTAACCGTTCCAACTCTTCGCTCGCATGCTCGAGCTGCCGCTGACGTTCCAATACCGATTCAAAATCCTGACGCATCCGGCTCCATTCGTCCGCTATATTAACGGCCGCGAGCACCGCGATTTTAGGCAAATCAAGCCGCGGGCTGCTCTCCGCGATCTTGTGCATTTGGTCGTTTACCAGAGAGGCAACTTGCTTTATATAGGAAGGGCTGGATTTGGAAACCAGCTTGTACTGGGTACCATAAATATCGACGGTCATCCGAACTTTATCTTCACCGCTCATGCGCCTTGCTCCCCTTTCCGAAACACAAAAAAAAGATTCTCCGTATCCTATAGACTTCGATACGGAGAATCGCTTTTCCTGCTGTCTTTTTCAGACTTTTAGCTGACAAAAGGCAAGGGAATTATTTCCTGAGCTCGGCGCCGAAACCGGCCTCAAGAGCCGCTACGACACGGCCGTGCAGCTCGCTGACCTCTTCGTCCGTCAACGTCCGCTCCGGCGTGCGGTAGACCAGCGATATGGCCACGCTTTTCTTATCCGCACCAAGCCGCTCGCCGGTGTAGATGTCGAACACCTGGATCGATTCGAGCAGGCTGCCTGCGGTTTCCCGCGCCTTCGCGAGCAGATCGCCGACCGGAATGCTTCGGTCCACGACCAGCGCCATATCCCGGCCGATTGCCGGGAAACGAGGCAGCGGACGGTAGGCAAAGCTGTCGCTTGCCAGCTCCGCGAGCGCATCCAGCTCCACTTCGAGGACATACGTGTCCGCCAGGTCCTTTTGCTGCTGAAGCGCCGGGTGAAGCTGACCGAGCTTTCCGATGGCCCGGCTGCCATTCGGCGTTTCGGCAACGATCAGCGCCGTCCGTCCCGGATGGAAGCCTTCCGGCTCGGCGGCCTCATACCGGATGTTTTCAATCCCGAGATAAGACGCAACCCCTTCGAAGATGCCTTTCAAATCGTAGAAGTCGACATCGGCCGGCTTGCCGGTCCAATGAAGCTCGCTTCGTTTGCCGGTCAGCAGGATGGCAAGCTGCATTTTTTCCTCCGGCAGACGGCTCAGCGATTCCTCACCGGTGACGAACACGCGGCCGATTTCGAACACGGCGACGTCGTCCTGATTCCGGTTGCGGTTATACACCGCAACATCGAGCAAATGCGGGATCAGGCTCGTGCGCAGCACGCTGCGCTCCTCGCTCATCGGCATCGCCAGGGCAATCGGCTTCGCATCCGGGTAAGCGCCCGTATACTGGCGGATCTGCTCGGGATGCGTGAACGTGTACGTAATTGCCTCATGCAGGCCGCTGCCCGTCAGCAGCGTCCGCGTCAAGCGGCGAATCGCCTGCTCCCGGGTAAGCGCGCCCGGCGTCGTAACCACGTTCATCAGCGTGGTCGGAATGTTGTCGTAGCCGTGCAGACGGGCCACTTCCTCGATGAGATCGACGGCGCGGGTAATATCGCCGCGGCGGCTCGGCACATGCACCAGCAGTCCGTCCTGCTCCAGCGGCTCGACAACGAAATTCAGCCGTTCGAAAATCGCCTTCACTTCCTCAAGCGAAAGCTCTGTTCCAAGGTATCCGTTAATACGGCTTACGGTCAGCTCGATTTGCACCGGCTTGCGCTCTCCCGCTACCGCTTCGACGATGCCGGACGCCACTTGGCCGCCCGCCACCTCGGCAATAAGCGCCGCCGCGCGGTTCAGCGCAGGAATGACCGCTTCCGGATTCGCTTCCTTCTCGAAGCGCAGCGACGCTTCCGAACGGAGCCCGAGCTGACGCGACGTTTTGCGGACCGAGGAACCGGCAAAGTTGGCCGATTCAAGCAGAATACGCGTCGTTCCGTCCGTTACTTCGGAGTTCGCGCCGCCCATGACGCCCGCGATCGCGACCGGCTTCACCCCGTCGGTGATCAGCAGCATATGCGGCTCCAAGGTCCGCTCCGCATCGTCCAGCGTCACGAGCTTCTCGCCTTCGCGGGCAAGCCGCACGTCGATATGGCCGTTGTTCAGCTGATCCGCATCGAAAGCGTGCAGCGGCTGGCCGTATTCGAACATAACATAGTTTGTTACGTCGACGATGTTGTTGATCGGGCGCACGCCGGCAGCCATCAGGCGGTTTTGCAGCCACAGCGGCGACGGGCCGATTTTCACGCCATCGATCAGGCGCGCAGCGTAATGCGAGCACTGCTCTTTAGCCGAAATTTCCACGGAAATCCGTTCAGCCGCTTGGACGGCCGCCGCGCTGTCGTTCAGTCCCGCTTCCGGATCCGGCAACTTCACCTCGCGGCCCAGAATCGCCGCGATCTCGTACGCTGCGCCCAGCATGCTAAGGCAGTCGGAACGGTTCGGCGTCAGGTCGAAATCCATGACTTCATCGTTCAAAGCGAGGACATCGAGGATGCTTGCGCCGACCTGCGTATCCTCCGGCAGCACCAGAATGCCCTCCTGAATTTCCTTCGGCAGCAGCTTGTCGTTCAAGCCAAGCTCCTTGGCCGAGCAGATCATGCCTTGCGATTCAACACCGCGCAGCTTCGCCCGCTTGATCACGAGGCCGTCCGGCAGCTTCGCGCCGACGACGGCGACGGGCACCTTTTGCCCTGCGGCAACGTTTTTGGCCCCGCAAACGATTTGCAGATCCTCGCCTTGGCCTGCGTCGACGATACAAACGCTCAGCTTATCGGCGTCGGGATGCTTTTCGCGCGATTTGACGAAGCCGACAACCACCTGCGACACGCCTTTGTTACGGCTTTCCACGATATCGACTTCAATGCCGCTCCGTGTCAGCTTCTCCGCCAGCTCGGCGGCCGAATAGCCGCTGACATCCACATACTGCGACAACCATTGATAAGATACTTTCATGACTTAGCCCACGCTCCTCTCACTCACAAATGCACGAACTGCTTCAAGAAGCGCAGATCGTTCGTATAGAAATGCCGGATATCTTCAATGTCGTATTTCAGCATGGCAACCCGCTCGACGCCCAGACCGAACGCAAAGCCGCTGTATACTTCCGGATCGTAGCCCGCCATCTCGAGCACGCGCGGATGCACCATGCCGGAGCCGAGAATTTCGAGCCAGCCCGTATGCTTGCACACCCGGCAGCCTTCGCCGCCGCACATCGCGCAGGTAACGTCGACCTCTGCGCTCGGCTCCGTGAACGGGAAGAAGCTCGGGCGCATCCGGATTTGCGTCTGCTTCCCGAACAGCTCCTGCACGAACTGCAGCAGCGTCCCTTTCAAATCGCTCATGCGGATGCCCTTGTCGATCACAAGGCCTTCAATCTGCGTGAACATGTGGGAATGCGTCGCATCGTCGTCGTCGCGGCGATACACGCGCCCCGGACAAATGATTTTGACCGGCACGTGGCCTTTCATTTTTTCCATCGTGCGGACCTGCATCGGAGACGTGTGGGTGCGCATCAAGATTTCGTCAGTAATATAGAACGAATCCTGCATGTCGCGGGCCGGGTGGTTTTTCGGCAGGTTGAGCGCTTCAAAGTTATAGTAATCCTGCTCCACCTCGGGACCTTCGGCCACCGTGTAGCCCATGCCGATAAAAATGTCTTCAATCTCCTCAATCACTTTGCTGATCGGATGTGCCGCGCCGCGCGCCGCCGGACGTCCCGGCAAAGTCACATCGATTCGCTCCGCCGCAAGCCGGGCGTTCGTCTCCGCCGCGGTGTATTCCGCCTGCTTCGCCTCGATGACTTCCTCGATCGCGCCGCGAACCTCGTTCGCCACCTGACCGATGACCGGACGCTCCTCCGCGCTCAAAGCTCCCATCCCGCGCAAAATTTCCGTCAGCGGGCCTTTTTTGCCCAAATACTTGATCCGAAGGTCGGCAAGCTGCTGCTGGTTTTCCACTTGAGCCAGCTCGCGCAGCGCTTCTTCCTTCAGTGTAAGCAATCGTTCTTTCATGCCTGCATTCCCTCCTTGTATGATGATTTCCGCCTGCGCCGTATCCGCGAACGCAAAAAAAGCTTTTCCATCCCGGTAAGGGACGAAAAAGCCGTGGTACCACCCTTGTTCAGAAGACCGGTTTAAGCCGCCTGCGCCATTCGGCACGGAGGATGCCCGTTGTCTTCTTCCTTCATTGAACGTAACGGTTCGGGAACTTGCGTTCGGACCGGTTCCTCCTACTTGCCGACGGCCGGATGGACCGCACGGTTTCAAAGGACTGCTCGGGAGCGAACTTCGGCAGCCTGGTTCTTCGGACACGCTCTCAATCTCCGGCGTCTCCTCCCTGTCAAGAGGCACTGCTTACTTTTCTCCGTCAACGCATTTGGCAGTATTCAGTATATGAGAAGTATTATATGCAAACAAGCGTCCGAATGCAAGCGCAAACGGCGCAGTTCACAGCATGTTCATGCGGGAAGCAAGACGGCGGAAGGGATTAGGAACGGTCCTCAATGGCGAAGATTTTTCCGTCTTGAAAAGCAAACCGCGAGAAGCCCTGTAATTTAATAAGCTCCCCGGCCTTCGGCCCGCCCGGAATATCTTCCGCAAGCGTGCCCTCGTAGTCAATTTCAACTTCAAGCTGGTCCTCATGAAAACAGGAGCTCAGCACCTTTTGACAGCGGTTCTTGAACAAAGAGGCCGATTGCTTGGCCAACTTTCTGAACGCTTCGACGCCTGACGTCTCCGCCGTCACCTCGCCATTCGATACGTTGCGAAACCGGACCTCCTCGTGCAGAAGCGACACCATGCCGTCAATATCAAAAGAATTGTAGTGCTGGACATACTCGCGAATCATCGCTTCTTTTTGCTCGTTGTTCATAGAAATAAGCCTCCTTTTCGATTGTGCATGGCTTGGGACCACGCAAAAAAGACTTTTCCATCCCGGTAAGGGACGAAAAAGCCGCGGTACCACCCTTGTTCAGAAGACCGGTTAAGCCGCCTGCGCCATTCGGCACGGAGGATGCCCGTTGTCTTCTTCCTTCATTGATTGTAACGGTTCGGGAACTTGCGTTCGGACCGGTTCCTCCTACTTGCCGACGGGCCGGATAGGCCGCACGGTTTCAAAGGACTGCTCGGGAGCGAACTTCGGCAGCCTGGTTCTTCGGACACGCTCTCAATCTCCGGCGTCTCCTCCCTGTCAAGAGGCGCTGCTTACTTTTCTCCGTCCATGCATTTTGGTTTATGGAATTTATAGGTATTATAAGCAATCGGCGCGAAAGCGGCAAGCGGGAATTGGTCCTGTCACAAAAAATAAACCCGTATCGTCTTAGGAGTGCAAGCAAAGAAAAACAAAAACCAAAGGAGCGGATCTCTATGAAGGTAAGAATGAATCATTACGAAGTGAATCCGAAAGCATACGAAACAATGCTCGGCTTGGAGAAATTTATCGCAAGCAGCGGGCTGGACCACACGCTCTATGAGCTGATTAAGATCCGGGCGTCGCAAATCAACGGCTGCGCTTTTTGCGTCGACATGCATACGAAGGCGCTGCTGAAAGCCGGCGGCAACGACCACCGCATTCATCTCATTACCGTTTGGCGGGAATCGCCATTTTTTACGGAAGCGGAACGGGCAGCTCTTGAGCTGACGGAAGCCGTGACGCTGATCGCAGACGGCGGAGTGCCGCAAAGCTTGTACGAGCGGGTACGGGAGCATTTCGACGAAAGCCAATATGTCGCGCTGATTATGGCCATCGTCACGATTAACGGCTGGAACCGGATTGCCATCTCTACCGGCATGTTCCCGGGCTGCTTGGACCCGCAGTCTGCCAAGTAAAAGGACTGGCGGTGACGGGATTCTGGTCGGGTAAGCTAATAGAAGGATAGAGCGGCAGAGCTGCTTCTGCGCCTCTATCCTTTTTCATTTTTTAGAGTCCGTTCAGCTGCAACAGCAGCGTCTTGATCTCGTACGGCTTGATGGCAAAAGCAATCGCGTCCCCTTCCTGCCTCTCGCCTGCGGGGCGTTCCATCAGGTCCAGCTCCTGCCAAGCCTCAACCGGGAGATCGCTTGCCAGCCTCACCTCGCCGCGAATTCCGGCGAACTCATGCAGCCGTACGACGACGGCGTCACTGTCCTCGGCCCGTTTGAGCGCATCGATCATGACGTGCCCGGATGCGGTACCAGATAAGGAAAGCAGCGACAAGGCGCTCCGTTCCGGCTTGCCGTATACCGCCGTCACCGGATTGTTCAATGCCCATGCCTCCTGTACGGTTCGGCCTTGGTGCCAGTCTCCTTCGTGGGGCAGCAGCGCGTACGCGAACCGGTGCTCTCCTTGATCGGCGCGGGGGTCCGGGACCATGGCCGATTTGATCAGCGACAGGCGGATGACGTTGTCCTTGATATCATAGCCGTATTTGCAGTCGTTCAGCAGGCTGACGCCGTAATTGCGCTCGGACAGATCGGCCCACTGATGACCGACCGTTTCGAAACGCGCATAGTCCCAGCTCGTGTTCCAATGCGTCGGGCGCCTGACGTTCCCGAATTGAATGTCGTAGGTTGCTTCGGTGGCGCGGATATCGACTGGAAAAGCGACCTTGAGCAGCTTCCGCTGCTCGTGCCAATCGACATTCGTAGCGAAGTCGATCCGGCGGCTTGCCGCATACAAAATCATGTCCTGCACAACAGCCGATTGCCGGTACGTCCATTCGAACCGCACAACCGCCCGGACGGGGCCGGTTTCCGTCACCTCGGCCCGCGTCAGGACGCTAACCGCCTCCATTTTTTCCTGATAAAAAATATCGATGTCCCAAGCCTCGTGCCGTCCCTTCGGCTTATCCTCGAACACCTGCAGCACATTTCCCGCTTGCCCCTGAGCCAGCACCTCGCGGCCTGCCGCTTTATCGTAAAGGCGCGTCAGCTGGCCTTGCTCGTTCCATTCGATGTCATAGAACGGCGTGGATAGGCTTCGGGCCCCGATCCGAAAAGGCGCGTTTCCCGCTTCCGGCCCGGTCTCGCTGCCACCGCTTCCCGCTTCAAACTGCACGATAGTGTAGCCCATGGAAGGCAGATCGCTCGTATTTACGAGCCAATCCCTGCCCGATCGCTGGGACGCAAGCATGCGGCCATGAGCATCCCGCCAGCAGCCCTGCTCCATGCCCGGACGAGCCGTCAGGCGGACGGTATCGGCCCGCTCCCAGGATGCCCCGTTAAACAGCGTGACATAGCGGACGCCCGGCGCACCGGACTCACCGGAGGATGGTTTGACGCCTTCCGGGGACGCTTCCTCCGAAGACGCCGATTCGAAAGCCGCCTCCAGCATGCCGCGTGGCGCGTCCGCTGGATACCCGGCTGTGGACGCCCCACTCGGGATCAGTCCTCCCGTTGCCCGCATCCACGCCTCGCAGCCGATACCGAACGCTTCGGCATATTCCTCCCGGCAGTCCCCGTATACTTCGCCAATCGACGAACCGGGGATGATGTCGTGAAACTGGTTGCGCAAAATGATTTTCCAGCCTTCGTACAGACGGCTTTGCGGGTAGCTTGACCAGCCTGCGCCGAGCAGCGCAGCGAGCACGCTCAGCCATTCCGTTTCGCGGTACAGCAGCTCCAGCTTCCGGTTCGCCCGCTTGTTGTAGGCCTGGCTCGTGTAGGTTCCCCGGTGCAGCTCCAGATACAGCTCCCCGTCCCAAGTATGGACATACCGGTCGGTGGCCGCCATACGCTCCTGAAGCTCGGCAAAATATTCGTCCGCCCGGCCCGTCGTGACATGCGGCAGCCCGGGCATCGACTCCAGCCTGCGGCGCATCTCCAGCATTTCGCGGTTCACGCCGCCTCCGCCGTCCCCATAGCCGTAAGACAGCAGCAGATGCCGGTTCAACTCCTTATCGCGGTAGCCTTCCCAGATCCCCTGCACGGAGTCGGGGGTAATGCTGCCGTTATAGGTGTAATAGAAGGCTCCCTCGCTGCCGCCCGGATCGGGCGTCGTGATGAAGTGGGTCAGCACCTCGCTGCCGTCGATTCCCCGCCAACGGAACGTATCGTGCGGCATGCGGTTGTACTGGTTCCAGCTGATTTTCGTCGTCATGAACATGTCGATGCCGGACTTTTTCAAAATTTGCGGCAGCGCCCAGCTGTAGCCGAACACATCGGGCAGCCACAGATAGCGGCATTCTACGCCGAACTGGTCCCGGAAAAAACGTGTGCCGTACAGCAGCTGGCGTACCAGCGACTCGCCCGACGTCAGGTTGCAGTCCGCTTCGAGCCACATCGCGCCGCCCGCTTCCCAGCGGCCCTCGGCGACCCGCTCGCGGATTTGCTCGTACAGCGCCGGATAATCCGTTTGCAGGTACTCGTAAAGCTGCGGCTGCGTTTGCAAAAAGACGTAATCCGGGTACAGCTCCATCAGGCGGAGCACGGTGGAGAACGACCGCGCCGCCTTCTCGCGTGTATGCTTCAGCCGCCACAGCCAGGCGACGTCGATGTGCGTATGCCCGATGCAGCGGACCGTAACCGGATGATGCTTCGGGATGCCCTCCAGCTGCTGCCGCAGAAGATCGCGGGCGGCTTCGAGCGAGGCATAGAACGGCTCCGAGCCGGGAGACGACCAGTCGATGCGCAGGAAAGCCCGGTCGAGCGCCGACAGCAGCTCATGGCGTTCCGGCTGGTGGTCGCCGAGCCGCTCGACGGTTTGAAGCGCCGCGCGGGCGGTGTAAAACAAGTCGTCCGCCGCTTCGTCCAGCCAGCACAGCTTCGCAAGGCTGAGCCGATGCTCGATCGGAGCGGCAGGCTCGTAGCCGTTCAGCCCGGACCACAGCCGGAAGCGGAAGCGCACCGTGGTGCCTGCCGCATCCGGCGGGAGGAATACTTCGCCGTGATTCGTATCCACCCCCTGGTAAGGCTGCCCGTTCAAAAACAGCAGCGACTCGAAGCCGCTGTTGCCGCCCCCGCCCGTACGGCCGAAATCGAAGCGGCCAAGTATTTTTTTGCCCGCCCAAGCGGCCGGAATGTCCGCGTCGAAGGCCAGCCACATGTACAGATCGCGCCCCGTCCAACGGTCGCCGATATGGACAGGCTCCCATTCGCCTTCCTCCGGCGGGTAGGCCGCAATCCTTCCCTCCGGATCAAACTGCCGGAGCATGGCGGTAACGTCGCGCTCATCGCGGTAGCGGAACCGGTCCAGCTCCCGGATGCGCGCAGCAAGCTTTTCTTCCGTCCATAACATGACCGATCATCCTTTCATAAACGAAAATAGATGGTTTAACAAGTTTATAACACGTGTTATAAGACTGTAAAAAAATATTGCTCTTGCCGTGAGCGTAAAAGCAAAGCCGGCTGAAAAAGATTAATCCTCTTCGCCACCGTTCGGTCACCTTATTTGTCCGTGAGCTCTTCCGGAACATGCCCGCTCTTCACCTTCATGCGCCAAAAACGGCAGATGCTGTACAACTTGGCACGGGGGGCTACAAGCTTTCCCGCGCCATCAGCTTGGCCGGCAGCCACATGCGGGCTGTGTCGGTCCGTTCTCTCCGTCCCTCGATGTATTCGATTAACCGGTTGCCCGCGGCTTCGCCCATTTCCGCATAAGGAACCTCCACGGCGCTTAACGAGGGGACCAGCCCTGCATTCAGCCGTTCCGTATTGTCCGCAGCCATAACGAAGAAATCTTGACCGATACGCATCCCCGACTCGAAAGCGGCGCGGTACAAAGACACCGCCGCACGGGACCAGTTCGTCAAGCAGCCGGGCGTCTCGGACCCGCTTCTCAGCAGTTCCCGCCACCAGCCGCTGTCCTCCGGCCATTCGGCCTGCGGCTTTACCCGAATGCGCGGCTCCATGCCCCGCTCCCGCATCCAATCGGCGTAAGCCTTCGTCCGCTGGCGGTCCCCCCAATTCGGCTGATGTGCAGGACCGTTATACAGCTCGACGTAGGTCAACGGCTTGCCGAGCTTGCTCCAAGCATAATCAAGGGCGGTCCGGATGCTTTGGGCATAGTCCATCTGTACGGAAGCGACCTCCGCGGTTTCCGGATACCCTTCCACCGACACGTAAGGGATGCGGTGACGTTCGACTTGTCTCCGCCATTCGTCGTCCTGAAAGCTCGTCGAGTCCTTGGTGACGATGCCGTCGATCCGGCGCTGCAAGAACAGCTCGACCAGGCCTTGCCGATCGGACGAAAGCGGGGTGCCCCCGTACAGCAGGACGTGGTACCCTTGCTCGGCGCAAGCCTTTTGCAGCCCTTCCAGCATTTGCGCGAACAGCGGATTATACAGATCGCCGCATGCCGCGATGCACCGGCTTCGTCCGGTCCGCATCCCTTGGGCCTGCGCGTCGACGACATAATTCAGCTCCTCGATCGCCTGCAGCACGGCGCGCCGCTTCTCCTCGCTGACGCCAATTCCCGGCGTGCCGTTAAGCACCGCAGAGACGACGCTGCGGGAGACACCGGCTTTTGCCGCTACATCAAAGCTTGTTACGCGTTTCAAGTTCAAATCCCTCCTACGCTTAAAATAACACGTGTTATAATTGGCGGTCAATGACATTTTTACGCTTGCCCCACCTTGGCTTCCTTCCTCAACTCGCAGATCTTTGTGCCGGAAACGGCTGTCGCAAATTCGTAACATAAGACGGTTGAAAACAGCTATATTCTGAATTATTGTAAAAAAGAAACCAAACGGTCTCTTTCATCCAACACAGTACGCCGAGAGCCAGAATACCCGTTAACGCGGGAAGCGCTGCGGTTCGTTTTGCACGATTCCCCGCATGCGGTTATAAAGCTCGTTGCACCAAACATCGCCGGATTTGCCGGGATTGACGCATATAAAAACAAGGGGGCTTGTCCAATGAACAGTACGCCGGAGGAAGAAAGAAACAACGCAGCCGAAGAGGACCGGACGAAAACGGAGCCTGAATCGATCAGCCGCCGCGAGATGCTGAAGCTGACTGCCATTGCCGGAACCGGTGTTGTGCTGGGCATGAGCGGAATGGCGACCCTAATGTCTCTTAAGCGTGCCGATCCGGGGCCGGGCTCCGGCGCGCAAGCGGCGAAGCCTCAAGCGGGGGCGGGCGGTGCCGTCCCTTTTTACGGTTTGCAGCAGGCCGGGATCATCACCCCTCAGCAGCCGTACGTATGCTTCGCCGCATTCGATATTTTGCATCAGGATGCCGGGCAGCTGTTGAAGTTATTGCAAGAATGGTCTGCGGCCAGCGCTGTCATGACAGCAGGGAAGCCTCGGAGAGAAGGCGGAGACGTCACCTCGCCGCCGGCGGATACCGGGGAAACGAAAGGGCTTTCCCCTTCGAATCTTACCCTCACGTTCGGGTTCGGACCCACGCTGTTCCAGAGCAACGGCAAGGACCGCTTCGGCCTTGCCTCCGAGCAGCCGGCCGAATTATCCGATATTCCGCCCATGCCCGGCGACCGGCTCGATCCCCAATGGTGCGGCGGAGATATCGGGGTGCAAGCTTGCGCAGACGATCCCGGCGTGGCCTTCCATGCGATCCGCAATTTGGCCAGAGCCTCCAAGGGCACGGCGGCAATCCGATGGGTGCAGAACGGATATATCGGAGCCCCTGACGGTCAGACGCCGAGAAATCTTTTTGGCTTCAAGGACGGCACGGCCAACCGCGAGCTCGATTCGGAAGCGGCGAGATCGCAGCATGTCTGGGCAGCGTCGTCCGACGGGCCTGCATGGATGGCGAACGGCACTTATCTGGTCGCGCGCAAAATTCGCATGTTTCTGGAGCCGTGGGACCGGTCCACGCTGGCCGAGCAAGAGATCACCTTCGGCCGGCTGAAGGAGAGCGGCGCTCCTTTCGGCAAAAAGAACGAATTCGATCCGGCTCCGCTGAGCCAATTTCCGGCGAGCTCGCACGTATGGCTGGCCCGCAGCGCAGGAACGAAAATGCTTCGCCGGGCTTATTCCTACGTGGACGGTATTGATGCGGGGACAGGCGATTGGGATGCCGGCCTCTTTTTTATCAGCTTCCAGCGGAGCGTCAAGCGGCAGTTCATTCCCATGCTGTCCCTTCTTGCGAAGCTGGATGCGCTCAATAAATTCACTTCACATGTGTCCAGCGCCGTATTCGCTTGTCCGCCGGGTGCTGGAGAAGACGGCTTTGTCGGCGAGACGCTATTTCGCTCCGGAAGCCGCTAGGTTCCGCTCGCCTCTTTCCTGGTAGAAACGCGACGGAGCCGTTTTTATCGGATCGGATTGGGGTATATCGTACACATAACTACCCGGACCATAGGAAACCTTAAGCTAGTCCCAAATTTTTATAGGAAATAGAGGTGAAGTTTCGTGCTTGTTCAAACGGTTGTATTGGGGCTGACGCTGCTTCTCGCACCGCTCGCCTCCTCTCTTCAACCGGATCCGTTTTCGCAGATCGTATCCGGCGAGGAGCCGGGTCCGAGAGATTCCGGGACGTTATCCCCGGCCGAGGCACAGAAGGTCATTGCCAAACAAGCGGAAGCCGTCATTGCAGCACTCAAGCATCGGGATATGAAACAGCTGCAGCGGTACGTCCACCCGGAAAAGGGCGTCCGCTTTTCCCCCTATGCTACGGTCGATGCAAACCACGACTTGATTGTTAAAGCCGGACAGCTTCCGGCGCTGCTTCAAGACAAAACCGTGTATACCTGGGGAACCTATGACGGCAGCGGCGCCCCGATCCAACTGACGTTCCAAGATTATTACAAGCGTTTCGTGTATGACCGGGATTATGCGAAGCCGGAAAAAATCGGCTACAATGAGATTGTGAAGCAGGGCAACTCGATTATTAACATTCGCCAAGCATACCCGCATTCGATCTTTGTCGAGTACCATTTCAGCCGCGGCGCGGACAATAACGAAATGGGCTGGAGCAGTCTGAGGCTCGTGTTCCAAAAGCACGGTCAAGGCTGGTATTTGGTCGGCATCGTTCATGATCAATGGACGATTTAGCTGCATATGAAGCCGCAATATACGCCAAAAAGGGCTAACGACGAGTCGTGCGACCGACCGCCGGTTAGCCCTCTTTTTACATGTATTCAAAGCTTACTTCCGCATCCGCGGGACCTCTATCGACCGTACGCTTCGCAGCATTCCAGCCAGCGCGCCACGATGCCGGGGTTCGAGGCAAAATGCAAATGCGTGTAGCCGGCCACCGTCCGATGGAGCAGGCACCCGTCCTTTTTCGCGCCGCGCAGTCCCTTCGTCTCGTAAGCGTGAGGCAGCTCCGACTGCGGCTCATAGACCGAGTAATGAAACTCGTGCCCACGGGCCGTCTCTCCACGGGGCAGCAAAAAGTTGCCTTCCGCCCCCGTAACCTCCCGCAGTCCGAGCGCCGCCAGCTTGGTCTGCATTGTCACTTGACCCGGCACGAGGCCCAGCATCGAATAGCTCCTCCCCTGCGTATCCCCGATCGCTCCGGTGAGATACATAAAGCCGCCGCATTCGGCCAGCGTCGGAAGCCCGCGCTCCACGGCGCTGCGGATCGAGTCCGTGACCTGCGCCTGCGCGCTTAGCCGCTCGGCAAACTCCTCGGGAAACCCGCCGCCGATATACAAGCCCTGCACGTCTTCCGGCAGCGGCTCGCCCGCCAGCGGCGAGAAATAGACGAGCTCCGCTCCGTACAGCTCCAGCAGCTCCAAATTTTCGGGGTAGTAAAAATGAAACGCGGCGTCCCGGGCAACCGCCATCCGCACGCGGTAACGGCGGGACGGCTCGGCGAACAAGCGCGGCTCCGGGACGGCCGGAGGCTCGGACGCTTGCGCAAGCTCCAGCAGCCGGTCCATATCGACTGTCCGATCGATCCGGTCGGCCAGCGCTTCAAACAAACCGCCAAGCTCCCCGCGCTCGATGGAAGGCACGAGCCCCAGATGCCGTTCGGGGACGGAAAGCGCGTCCTCCCGCTTCATGTATCCGATGACGGGAATGCCGCATTCCTGCTCGATCGCTTCTTTTACGATCCGGTAATGTCCGTCGCTGCCGACCTTGTTGGCGAATACGGCGGCGATGCGGGCGCGCGGCTCAAGACACTGGAAGCCTTTGACGATGGCTGCGGCGCTGCGGGCCATGCTTTGGCAGTTGACGACGAGCAGGACGGGGCAATCCAGCAGCAGGCTGATTTCCGCCGTGCTTCCGGTATTGGACAAAGGGTCTTTGCCGTCGTAAAATCCCATCACGCCTTCGATGATCGAAATATCCGCATCGCGGGAAGCCCGGGCGTAAATTTCCTTTACCGTGTCCGCGGTCAGCATCCAGCTGTCCAAATTGCGGGACGGTCTGCCCGTCACCGCCTTATGATAAGTCGGATCGATATAGTCCGGGCCGCATTTGAAGCCCTGCACCGTCATTCCCCGGCGGCGGAGCGCCGCCATCAGGCCGAGGGTGACGGTCGTTTTACCGGCTCCGCTTCCCGTTCCGGCAACGACGAGGCTTCGGTGCGTTCTAGATTCGTTCATGAGGTTCATCGGCTCCCTTCCGCTGCAAAGTTTGGATTCCCGTTACGGTTACGCACAGCAGCCGCGTGAGTGAGTGGTTACTTGCCAAACGCCAGGAGCCCGACGGAAATCGTCACGTTGCCGCTTTTCTTTTTGGTCAGCGTCAGCCGCTCCGCACCGGTGTACCGTTTGGCCGCGGGCTCGCTGACTCCGTAAGCGCCGGTGAACTTGAACACCGTATCCGAAGGCTCTTCCATCGGCATCTCGTTCAATTCGCCCGGCGTATAGCACTCGAGGGGCCATCCGTATTTGGCGCAGACGGTAAGCAGCCCTTCCTCGTCTTTCTTCAGATCGATCGTACAGACCGCTTTGACGCTGCGGATCGAAAACCGCAGCTCTTCGAGCGTCTCGCAGATCACCGCTTCGATCTCCTCCGCCGCCGTTCCGCGGTTACAGCCGATGCCGAGCGCAATCACCTTCGGCCGGTACAGCACGCCGTTGGCGAGAATCGCTTCCTCGTCGGCCTTCAGCAGCCGGTGCGTGACCACCAGCGCCGCCTGCGGCTCATCCGCCAGCGCGCTCCGCACGTCGCCGTACACCCGGATCGTCTGCGGCAGCGGCGTATCGTACAGCCACCAGTCCGGTTCCCCGGACTCTTGGACGACGGCGACGCGCTCTTCGTTGACGACGGACGCGCTGACCGGCGTCAGCTTGTCGGCCGATTCCCACGTCCAGCCGAAACGGCGGCCGAACAAATCGACGGCGATCGTCTTCTGCACGTCCGACGCGGTCGTCAGCACGGGCCTTGCGCCCAGCGCCGCCGCCACCTCGCGCGTCAGCTCGTTGGCTCCGCCCAGATGGCCCGACAGCACGCTGATGACGTGCTCCCCTTTGTCGTCGATGACGACGATTCCGGGGTCTTTCTTTTTGTCCTCCAGCAGCGGGGCGATCATCCGGACCACCGCGCCGAGCGAGATGATGCAAATAATGCCCTTATACGCCGGAAACAGCGCGGGAAACAGCAGCCGCACGCTGCCCTCGAACAATTGGATGCCTTTGGCCGCTTCGTCGCCTCGCGCAAATTTGGACATGTAATACACGTCGGCATGGGAAAAGGTGCTCCGCAAACGGCGTGCCAGCTCCACCCCATGCTTCGTAATGGCGACGACCGCGTAATCACCGTTCAAACGGACCGCCGGGATCACGCCTTCCTGCAAAGCAATGGGCTGGGCGCCCTCGCCCGCGGCGGCTCCGGCTTCGGGCGCGTTGCCCGTTCCTCCGAAAGAAGCTGCGGCCGACGCGGCCTCCGCCACCATCCCGTTCCGCGCTCCGTCCCCGCCCTTCGCGCTCATCATTCCTTCACTCCTTTGCGGTAGCCGTGAGTAAACGATTTGTCGTACAGCTTGGAGCGGTATTCGTCCTTCTCGTGAATGTTCGGGTCAAGCGCCCATCCGGCCAAAATCATCGCGTGCGAGCGGATGCCGTTCGTCCGCATATCCTCATCCAGCTTCTCCAGCGTCGTGCGGACGATCAATTGATCCGGCCATGTCGCCCGCTGCACGACTGCTACCGGCGTATCCGGTCTCCAGCCGGCTTCGGTCAGCTCGCGCACGACTTTTTTGGTCAGCGTCGCGCTGAGGAACAGCGCGATTGTACAGTGATGCGACGCCAGCTCCTTCAACTGCTCGCGGTCCGGCACCGGCGTGCGTCCTTCGGCCCGCGTCAAAATGAGCGTCTGCGTCAGCTCCGGAATCGTCAGCTCCGCTCCGACCGCCGCTGCGGCCGCAAATACCGAGCTGACGCCCGGGATGATCTCGCAGGAGATGCCTTCTTTGGCGAGCAGCGCCTTTTGCTCCATAATCGCCCCGAACACGGCCGGATCACCGGTATGCACCCGGGCGACGAGCTTGCCCGCTTTAACGCGGTCGGTCATGATGGCGACCATTTCCTCCAGACTCATGCCGGCGCTTTGCAGCACCTCCGCCCCCGGCTTCGCCCGGGCAATCAATTCCTCGTTGACGAGAGAATCCGTATACAGCACGACGTCCGCTTCCTGCAGGATGCGGAGTCCTTTGACGGTGATCAAATCCGGGTCCCCGGGACCTGCTCCGATAATGTAAATTTTCATCTATTTTCTCACCACCATCAGCGTCAAATATTCCAGTTCCCGGCCAGCCAGCTCCTCGATATTGCGCCAGATCAGTTCCTCCGCAGAGGTTACCTTGGTCAAAACCGCCGCCTTGTCGACCAGTCCCAAATCGCGCAGCACGGTCAGCATCAGGTCGATGACCTTCGCCACCTTGATGAATACGACACAGTCGTGCGTTTCAAGCGCACGGCGCATCGCATCGTAATCGTCGGTCGCCGGCACGACAGCCACCTGCTCGTCTCCGTCCGCCAGCGGCAGACCGAGCCTTGACGCAGCGGCAAGCACGGAAGAGATGCCCGGTATGGATACGGCTTCCACCTCGGGATGGCGCTCCTTCATGAGCCGCATCAGATGAATGTACGTGCTGTACAGCATCGGATCGCCTTCCGTGACGAATGCGACGTTTTTCCCTTGGCTGAGATAGCCCCATACGGTGTCGACCGTCTTGTTCCACTGCTTCTCCAGCGATTCGCGGTCCTTCGTCATCGGGAAGGTCAGGCCGACCATTTCCTTCTCCCGGGTGTCGACGTACAGCTCCGTAATGGCCAAAGCGTAGCTTTTCGCTCCGGATTTCTTGCGGGGGTAGGCGATGACCGGCGACTCCTTCAGCAGGCGGAACGCCTTCACTGTAATCAGCTCGGGGTCCCCCGGCCCCACGCCCAATCCGTACAACGTGCCCAGCTTACTCATCCGTTCCGTCCTCTCCTTTATCCGTCCGCTTCCGCGCTGCGATGATGTATACCGGATTCAAGCTTTCAAACCGCGTCATGTCCAAAATCGGCTTGCTGCGGCTCACTTGCGTCAGCGTGATGTCCGTCACGAACCCTTCCTCGGCAAAAGCTTGCGCCGCCGCGGACAAATTCTCGATCGTGACCGCATTCAGCACGATCCGCCCTTCCGGCTTCAGCCGGGCGCAGCATACGGCCAGCAGCTCGCGCAGCTCGCCGCCGCTGCCGCCGATAAAGACCGCATCGGGATCGGGAAACTGCTCCAGCCCTTGCGGCGCTTTGCCGTGAACGGCGGTAATGTCCGTACGGAATTTGCGGGCGTTCTCGCGAAAATTGTCCAGGTCGCCTTCGTTCTTTTCGATGGCGTAGACCGCGCCCTCGCGGCAGATTTTCGCCGCTTCGATCGCGACCGAGCCCGTGCAGGTTCCGATGTCCCAAACGACGCTGTCCCGCTTCAACTGCAGGGCCGCCAAGCTGAGCACGCGGACTTCCTTTTTCGTGATGAGCCCTTTGTCCGGCTTCCGTTGCGCAAACTCTCCATCCTCAATACCGAGCGACCAGCGCGGCGGTTCGGCATCTTTGCGCATCCGCAGCACGACGACATTGAGCGGCGAAAAATGCGTCTCGGCCATATCCGCCAGCTCCTGCAACCCGAACCAGCCCGTCCGCTCGGCGGTTCCGCCGAGGTTCTCGCCGACGAACACGTCATATTCGGTCATGCCGAAGCTGAGCAAATACCGCGCGATCGCCCCCGGCGTATTGTGCTCGTCCGTGAGCAGCGCCACTTTCTTCGCGCCGTCGATCCGCTGCGCCAAGCCTTGCATGCTGCGTCCGTGCACGCTGACGACCACAGCGTCCTGCCAGCTCTCGCCGATCCGCGCAAAAGCAAGCTGCAGCGAGCTCACCTGAGGGTAAACCTCCACCTGCCCGGGCAGCTTGCCGGCCAAGTAGCCTCCGATCCCGTAAAACAACGGATCGCCCGAAGCCAGCACCACCGTGTTCCGGGTTTCCGACCTCAGGCGCTCCGTCAGCTCGGACAGCCCGCTTTTGAGCACGACCTTTTCAGCGGCGGCATCGGCAAAAAACTGCAGCTGCCGCTCCCCGCCGATCAATAGCCCGGCTTGCCGAATCCGGTCGAGATATGCCTGCGGCAAGCCCGCCGCTCCGTCGTCGCCAATCCCGATCACTGCGATTTTTTCTCCCATGCGTGTACCCCTTTCCTTCTTGCCCGCCTGCCGGAGTCCGAGTCCGGTCAATCGTCGTCCTCTCTGCAAGCAGAACGTTAAACCACGTTCGTCATGCTTTTACGTCCCAACAGCGAGCCCTTCATCGAAATGATCACCGTTTCGACTTCCAGCGGCGTCCGCACCTTCGCCTCAGGTCCAAACGCTCCCGCTTCCCGCAGCGATTCCCGGCAGCAATGGCCGGACATCACGTCGAAAAATGCGGTACAGCCCAGCGCCTGCATCTGATCGCCGACCTGCGCCGCCGTATTCGCTTGCAAAATTTCCTTGACGGCCGCTTCCGGCGCTCCCGCTTCCTCCGCCATGCGCGCCAGAAATCCGAAGTCGACCGAGGCGCTTTTGGAATGCACCATCATGACGCCCTGCGCCACCTTGGAAAATTTACCCATCATGCCGACAAGCGTAATTTTGCTTATACCTTGCCGCGCGCACTGCTGAATCGCAAAGCCGACGAAATCGCCCATCTCGACAAACGCTTCCTCCGGCAGCTCCGGGTACAGCTCCATGCCGTACTTCTCGCTGCGCCCGCCGGTCGACAGCACCACGTGGCTGCAGCCGCCCTTAACCGCCACACGGATCGCCTGCGCGACGCTCGCTTTGTATGCGGCTGTTGAGAACGGCACCACAATGCCGCGCGTGCCCAAAATCGAGATGCCGCCAAGGATGCCCAGCCGGGCGTTGAGCGTCTTCTTCGCAATCTCCTCGCCGTCCGGCACGGACACGACCACGCGCACGCCGCGCTTCACCTCATAGCGGTTCAGCACCGCTTCGACGGCTTCGCGGATCATTTTCCGCGGCACCGGATTGATCGCCGCCTGTCCGACCTCGACCGGCAGCCCCGGCTTCGTCACCCGGCCGACCCCGACGCCGCCGTCGATCTCGATCCCCGGCGCTTCACGCCAGAACACCTCGCTGATGATCCGCGCGCCGTGCGTGGCATCCGGGTCGTCGCCGCCGTCTTTGATCACCTCGGCGGACGCCCAATCGGACGCATAGGCGCAGGCGACGATGTCGAACGTCACGTCCTGCCCGATCGGCAGACGAATGGTCGCCTGCGTCTGGGACTCCTGCATAATTAGTGCCTCAAGCGCCGCTTGAGCCGCCGCCGTCGCGCAGGCGCCCGTCGTATAGCCATGCCGGAGCGGCTTCGTTTCCTTTTCCCCGCCGTCCGCCATCGCGTTATCCCTGCCGTTCGGCGAGCAGCGACAGCGCGTTGACGGTGGCCACCGCGACCGGGCTGCCGCCCTTCCGCCCGATATTCGTAATAAACGGCACATCCAGCTTCAGCAGCTCTTCCTTCGACTCCGCCGCCGATACGAAGCCGACCGGCACGCCGACGATCAGTCCCGGACGCGCCTCCCCTTCCTTGACGAGCCGGATCAGCTCCAGCAGCGCCGTCGGCGCATTGCCGATCGCATAAATCGCGCCGTCCGCTTCCCGTGCCGCCTTCCGTATCGAAATGATCGCCCGGGTCGTGTTCAGCCGTTTCGCTTCTTCCATCACATCCGCGTCCGAAATGTACACCCGCACGTCTCCGCCGTACTTGGCCAGCCTCGGCTTGCTAATGCCCACCTGCACCATCTGCACGTCCGCGACCACCGGCTTGCCGCTGCGGATCGCCTCGATTCCGGCGCGGATCGCGTCCGGATGGAATACCAGGCTGCGCCCGAGCTCAAAATCCGCCGACGCGTGAATGACGCGCTGCACGACCTTGAACTGCTCTTCCGTGTAATTATGCTCGCCAAGCTCCTCCGTGATCATTTCGAAGCTTTTTTCTTCGATTTCCTGCGGTTGAACGGTAAGCGGTTTAAACTCCGTGCGAAAATCCATTAATCGCGCACCTCCTGAAATAATGCGTTTAACGCGCTCGTGACGCCTTCAAAATCCGAATATACTTCGCCATACTCCAGCTGCGGCCGCCCGATGACGATCGTGTCGATATCCATTTCGAGCGCCGCCGACAGCTTTTCCTCCACCGCGCCGACCTTGCCGCTTTCCTTCGTGACGATGACGTTGACGCCGTAATGCTTGTACAGCGCCTGGTTCAGCTCTTTGGAAAAAGGCCCCTGCATCGCGATAATGTTCTTCTGCTCGAGGCCGAGCTGCTCGCATTTCTCCATATTGTCCTTGCGCGGCAGCATGCGCGCCACCAGCGTCGTGCCCGACAGTCCGATCAGCCGTTCGGCAAAAATTTGCAGCGTCTTGCTCCCCGTCGTCAGCATGATGACGCCGCGTTTCTGCGCCGCCAGCTCGGCCGCGTCTTCATAATCGTCGACGAAAAACAGCCGCGGGTGCCCATCGTACGATCCCCGCTCGCGCTCGTAGCGGATATAAGGCACTCCTGCCTGCTCGGCCGCCGCCATCGCGTTGCGGGACGCTTCTTCCGCAAACGGATGGCTTGCATCAACCACCGCGTGAGCGCCCCGGCTGCGGATCAAATCCGCCAAGCCGTGTGCGTCAAGCCGGCCCATGCGCACCTCAAGCCCCGCCTCTTCGAGGCTCTTGGCCGCGCTCTCGGTCACGACGGTGGCGACGAGCGGATAGCCCACCGCCCGGATACGCAGCGCGAGCTCCCTGGCGTCGCTCGTCCCGGCCAGCACAATGATCATGACAGCACCTCCTTCGCCGCAGCCGCCTCCGACGGCTCGGCAGGCTTCGTGCCGCCGCTTTCCGGATGGTGATGCTCGTGCTCATGATGCCCGTGAGCATGAGCATGGTGACCGTGTTCATGCGCATGATGGTGCTCGTGGTCGTGATGATGGTCATGATCGTGATCGTGTTCATGGTGATGATGATGGTGATGCCCATGCTCGTGATCGTGATGGTGATGATGG
The DNA here is from genome assembly GCF_004000785.1 of Paenibacillus ehimensis NBRC 15659. Taxonomy (GTDB): domain Bacteria; phylum Bacillota; class Bacilli; order Paenibacillales; family NBRC-103111; genus Paenibacillus_G; species Paenibacillus_G ehimensis. Next base: position 63,413 of record NZ_BILX01000015.1, read on the forward strand.
TCCAAATGCTTCATCGCTTCAAGACGGTATTGGCACATATCGCAGTTCATCCGCGCTTCGCCTTGAAGCGCTTCTTGCGCCCGCTCCAGCAGAATCGTTTGCAGCGTCGGGTGGAACCCGAAGTATTCGGCCAGCACGAACGATTTATCCGGATACTTCTCCGCAAAAGCTTCCGTCATTTGCTCCATCCGCTTGATCAGCACGCCGGTGAACAAAAAGTAAGGCAGCAGGACGACCCGCTTCGCCCCAAGCCGGATACAGCGTTCGATTCCTTCGTCCACCAGCGGCGCCGTCACGCCGATAAAGGCCGTCTCCACCCATTTGACCTTAAGCCGTTCCCAGAGCAGCCGTGTAATTTTGTATAAATCGCTGTTGGCGTCCGCATCGCTGCTGCCGCGTCCGATGACGAGAAGCGCCGTATCGTCCGTTCCGGCCAAGCCGTCTACGCCCGCTTCCGTCAGCCTGGAGATCAAAATATCCAGCGCCAGCTCGTGCACTCCGATCGGACGGCCGTACATAAACTGCACCGCCGGATACCTCCGTCTCGCGTCGTCAATCGCTGCCGGGATATGCAGCTTCGCATGTCCGGCCGCAAACAGCGTAATCGGCACCACTGCGATACGCGTTGCTCCCTTCGCTACGCATGTCGCGATGCCTTTCGAAATGGACGGCGCCTCGAATTCCAAGAAGCACGTCTCCACGATCGGCTCCCCCAGCCGGCCTTCCACCGCACGGACAAACTCCCGGATCTCCTCGTTCCCTTCCGGGTCCCGGCTGCCGTGACCTACAAACAATACTGCGTTCATGCGCTTCCTCCTCATTTTCATTCTTGCTTGACGCTCTCGAGCAGTTGCTTCAAAAGCGCGCGTAAGCTTTAATCCCCGCACACCGCATTCTCGATCTGGAACGCCGGCACTTCCTGATGCCGGTAGCCTTCCAGCTCCTTGACGCGTTTATAAAATTTATGAAACCGTTCGTTCGGATGCCCGTCCGACGCATACCGCGCTACAATGCGCTCGACCGTTTCGACCAAACGCTCCGGCTCGATCCCTTCGGCCACCGGCTGCGCGACATGGGCGTTGCGTCCGACCGTTTTGCCCCCGAGGAACAAATCGAATTTCTCCCTGCGGTATACAATTCCAATATCTTCCTTCACCGCGCCGTAGCAGGCCATGCCGCACCCGTTGAAGCCGATTTTGAGCTCCTTCGGCACGCGCATGCCCCCCAGACGACGATGCAGCTCTTCGGCGTACGGCACCGATTCCGCCTTATCCATATTGCAAAAATCGCAAGCCTTGATCTGCGCGACATCGCCGACCGGAGCAAGCAGAAGTCCCGCAGCCCGGAGCCGTTCGGTTACGCTTTCCGGCTCTGACGTCGCAATGCGTACAAGCATCTGATGATGCGGCGTATATTCCATTGTCCCGTGCTCGCCGACGACTTCCGCAAGCAGCATGAGCTGCTGCGCCGTCAGCTTCTTTTCCGCCAGCCCCGGGCTGACGGCGAACTCCAGGATTTGCTCCTGCTTAAACAGGTAGCCGCTACGCTTACCTTGATCCGGCTCGGGAACGCCCCGGTGCGCGTCGACAAGCCGCAGCGCTTCCAGCGCAAGGGCAAGCGGCGATTCGCCTTCCGCCCTCGCTCCGTAAACCGGTCCGCCCAGCGGATCGAGCATCGAATCGATGACGTATGGGCCTTTTTGAGATTGCTGTTGCCCTTCAGCTCGCGATTCGGCTAACCATATTTTATTTTCCTCGCCCTTGCTCTTGAGCGCTTCCTCTTGCTGCGCTTCCAGCGACCAAGGCTCCGCTTCCGTCTGCAGCCTTTCGTGAGGTCGGAGCGGCTGCACGTCGGCGTCCAGCGTATACTTGCGTTGGTATCCGCGAGGCGTAACCATGAGTCCGTCGTAAACGACCGTTGTCGAGTTGCCGATGATGACCGTCGTCAGCATGCCGATGTCGTGTTCGAGCATTTTGCCAAGCGTCGTCACGACCACGTCCTGACGCTCGCGGTAGGCGCTTTTCACGATGCCGACCGGCGTATCCGGCGACCGGTACTGCAGCAGCACCCGCTGCGTTTCAACGATCTGCCGCGTGCGTCTGCCGCTGCGCGGATTGTACAGCGCAATCACGAAATCGGCGGAAGCCGCCGCTTCCACCCGACGGATGATGATCTCCCACGGCGTCAAATGGTCGCTTAAGCTGATCGTGCATGCGTCGTGCATGACCGGCGCGCCCAGCAGCGAAGCTACAGAGTTGATCGCCGAAATGCCGGGAACGACCTCCACTTCGACGCCCTCCTCGCGCCGCCATCCTTTTTCCATCAGCACTTCATAAATAAGCCCAGCCATGCCGTACACGCCTGCATCGCCGCTCGAGATGACCGCCACCTTTTTCCCGGCTTCGGCTTGACGTACCGCTTCCTGCGCCCGGCTGACCTCTTCGGTCATCCCGGTGCGGACCACCTGCTGCTCGTTCAAAAGCCCCCGGATCAAATCCACGTACGTGTTGTAGCCGATCACGACGTCGCTTTCCTGGATCGCTTCCCTTGCCCGTTTCGTAATATGATCGAAGCTGCCCGGGCCGAACCCGATGACTGACAATTTCCCCTTCATCCTTGCCGCCTCCTGTCAAGTATGCTTCCTCATGGAGTACAAGGCTTCCGAAGCCTGTAACTAACGTACTCCTCCCGGCTGTCCATGCGATAAACCTATTCAACGAACTGACGGCTCATGCCGATTTCTTTTTCCAGAAACTGAGAGAGCAACAAAAAAAGCATCTCCCTTGTCGGAAGATGCTAGTGCGAGCTTAGGTTGCTGAAACGAGTGCAGCCAGCATTACTAATGCGACGAGCGCCGCTGTGACGCCAGATCGCCAGCCTTGCTGCCTGTCCTGTACCGCTCCCGTACACCTCCCTATCCGCGTAGGTTTTGTGGTGACTTTGTTGCCGGCCGTCGTCAAACATAACGGCCGCAACAGAGCGGGCAGGTCTCCTGACTTACGTCTCATCGCTTTTTCCGCAGCCTTCCCATCGACTTGGCAACAGTGGCGTACACGATACGGAAAAAACTCCTCGCTTACAGTGGCGGGACCGTGCCGGACTTTCACCGGCTTCCCTTTTAAGCCGATTCCGTCTTGAACGGACATCGGCACCTGCTCTATTATGATATGAAATTGTTGAAAACATTTGCTAGGAAACAGTGTAATGATAGCATGTTTCTCCCGCGCGTGTCTACCTTGCCGTTGCGTTGGGGGAAGCGGCTTCGGTTGCTGTCATGCCAATGGATAGAAGCAATGTAAAAGCATGTATGTGAGGTGCTGTGGGGGCTCGTAGGAGATGTGGCCAGGCAGGGTCTGGGAAGCTTTTTGGTCTGTTCCAAGATAAACATAGTCGTATAGTGAGTACGGCCTCCTTTTTCTTACAGTTTTCGCCAAAACCGCCTTGACGTTCGCATCATGTTCGTATTATAGTTATATCATCTCTTCTCCAAAAGGACGTGCTCCCATGGACGAAAACAAACTCGACTTGATTCTTTCCGAAATTGGCGGTTTACGCTCGGAGGTTGGCGGTTTACGCTCGGAGGTTGGGGGGTTGCGGTCGGTAGTAGGCGGGCTGCAGTCTGAAATGAACGACATGAAGTCTGAAATGGCGGACATGAAATCCGAGATCAAAAGTATGCGTTCGGAATTCACTGAGAAGTTCCAAAGAGTTGACGACGAATTCCGCAAGGTTCATACCCGCTTCGATCACAATGAACGCATGATCGGCCAATTAATTCATATGGTTGGCGAACAGAACAAAGCAAATAAAGAGATCCGAGCGGAACAAAATACTCTCGAGCATAGCGTCGATATCCTGAATCGCCGCCAGCTTCGTATGGAAGCCGATATTGAAGCGCTGAAGAAAAAATAGTTAGTGTTCTGCTATCAAATAACAAGGTACCCTCTAAGCCGAATTTCCGGTTCAAGGTACCTTTTGTCGTATTAAACAAAAAAATCCCTACCAGCCGAAGCCGGTAGGGATAGGTTTAGTCCTTCGTTACGCATCCGGATTATTGCGAAACCTGTCCGGACGCTTTCCGAAGCTCATTTGCGAGCCAATGAATATAATCCGCCTGTTGTTGATGAGCGGAAGCAGCACTCGTGTCTCCTTGTTGTTCCGCTTCGCAGCGCTTTGCTTCCGACTCTTTCCAAGCCGGACTCATCCATGTATCGATAATCGTATTGGCTACTCCCGCATCCAGCATCGCTTCTGCCGCCTCCTTATCGTACTGTTCAAGCGAGTAACTTACGATCAGTTGGTTTAACTTTTTCGAGTAATCCGGATCGGTTGCATAGCCGCAAACTCGCAGCATCTCCGCCTGTTCCTGTGGAGACTGGGCACTTCGTACACGGTCGTATCGACTCCATTGAAAAAGCAAATCCTGATCCCGAAAGCAATCCTCGAGGCAGTCGTAGGCACGCCAATGGGCTTGCACGCCATCTGATCGGATGCCGTCGTATACTTCCCACGTCTTGGTGCTTACCGATTTTCCTTTCCAAAAGTCATTGGGCCGGCCGCTGCCGACTTTATAACCGACAAGGTTGTTCCATTCATGAATCTTGCCGCCGGTTTCCAGCAGAGCCTGAGCAATCCGAACGGAAGGGAAGATCGGAGAACCTTCCCTCTTCAGCTCCACGGCAACAGGCGCAACCACAGCGATAAATTGCTCCCTTGTCAATGGCGTTCCTCCCTTCCTTTGATCGCAGATATGACATTGCTCAGCGGCCCGAGGGGCACCCCGAGCTTTCCGCCATTTTCGACGATGCTTAGAAATTCAATGACGCTGTACGCAATAACGACACCGTCGCCAATTACGCCGTCTGAATTGAGGACCGATAGTTCGATCATATACACGCAGCCGACAAGAATGATGATGTAGGTTTTTCGAAGTAGGCCATTCGTTCCGGTACGGCTGCTCAGTTCTTTCTTGACGTATCCTGCCATGAGCCCCGTTGCATAATCTAATAGCATTAGTCCCAGCAGGATGGTAAAGGCGAGCCCGAGCCCTCCGACGACCCACGAGATGAAGCTGCCAATGACGCCAAAGCCTGTTTTGACGATCGCGGATTTGTCCATATATTCCTCCTTTCTGCCCAAAAAGGGCGTAAAAATAGCCCCGATGGGATCGGGGCGAATTTACTTCGCTATTGCTTGAATACCTTGATGAGTTTGTATCCTAAACGGGCTGGCAGATGGATCAGTTGGTGACACAAGTTCGAAACATCCAACACCGGATTTTGTACCGCATCGCAATGCCTTCGACCCCAGCACACCGGAAGCCGGATCATATACTGGCAAAGATAATATAGCTGCTCCGGCTTTCGTTCGATATTCGCCAATCTTTTTTTTCGTCACAAATTCAAACCATGTGTATGAGCTCTGATTCCCCGATTTATCATAATGTGCAACTGCATAACGATATCGGGCTCCCGGTTTTAGTGTTGAAACGTTTGTTTCAAGCACATCTATACTTCTAGTTACTTCATAGGCGTTATAGATGTTTGGAGTACCCCCAACCCAATCTGTCCCGCTCCATTCTCCAAGCCAAATACCTGTTCGATCATAACCAGACGACGGCGTAGGATCCGAAAAGCGCAGCCATGAGATAGTCGCCGAATTTGTTCCATAAACAACAGAAGGATTGGGATCATTGGCACGCTTACTGTCTACGAAAAATTTGACTTCATGCGGTCCGCTTTGATTCCCTGCCTTATCCCGTATATAGAAATGGGCGGCATACTCACCGTCACCACTATAAATCGGAACATCAAAATAATAGTCGCTGCCGGACTGTCCGGCAGCGTAGGGACCGATCCAACTCATCCCAGCTCTAACGTAATAGGCTTCAACTGCTCCAATTCCACTTAACGCATCACTGACGCCATAAATCCAGGTACGACGTGTGCCTCCAGTTTGATTTGAATAGCTATAGCCTTGGACGCCTGTGACTTTGGGAGTAGAATTATCTCTTATTACATTGGCCCGAACCATTACAGGTTCATTCTGGGCTCTGTCATAAGCTCGGAAGTCTACCCCCCAGTTCCCCTCGTACTCTAACGGAACGTCAATAAAGTAATTATTTGAGCTGCCATCGCGAATAGCATTCGCCAAAAAGTACCATGAACCATCAGGACGCACCACATGCACAGTAACCCGATCCACACCGGATAACCCATCAGTAACATCAGCAGCCCACACTCTTGCGGAAGAGCCTTGAGTATATTGAATATTAGATACACTGCCGATTGTCGCTGGTGTCCTATCGACATTTGTCTTTATTTCACCAAGAAATCCGCTATTCCCCGCGTTATCGTAGGCATAAACATGGGTTGTATATGTGCCTTCATTGTTGTTATAGGCATTGATTGGAATGTCGCAAAACCAATTATCACTTCCGCCATCTTTTACACCGTCTCTCCACTGGAAATCATATCCGGGCCCAGCAGTAGGAAATCTCACTACAGAGACACCAGACCAGTTGTCCTTTACATTATAGGCCCATACCCTGAATGTACCGTTTGGCTGCACATTCAGATGTTGCGTGCCCGTGATACTTCCGGCTACAGGCGGTGTATTTTCAATACCAAACCATGGTACCCATGACCAAGGGCTCACGGCGTCAGCTTTATCCCATGTTCGGATACGATAAAAATATTGGTTATCGCCAAGGCCATAAAACGTCCATTGGTTCGTAGCCGTTGTGTTTTTCCCAGAATCCATGACGATATTTGTGAATGCGCCGCCGTCGCCAGCGCTGACTTGTATTTGCCAAGCCGTCTGGTGATCGCCTCCGTCTGGATCGGAAAATGTCCAGTTGAAAACTGGGTTCCGGTTGTTGGTAATTGAACCATGGACTGGAGTTTGTAGACCGGGAGCATTAGGCGATGTATTATAGAAAATATCGATATATCCGTATCCACCATCTGCCTCTCTCGAAAGGAGTGTTTTTAATCCTCTCTCTCCGACACTTGAAAGTGCAATTCCAAATGTTCTATAGCTACCATTGACATGATCCTGAATGATTTTTTTAACATCCCAATTGTATACAATGTTTGCTCCCGGAGAGACAGTTTTGTAGGTGTAATTCGCATACCATCCTACATCAGGCTTATTTCTCCATGTGATTCCGTATTCAGACCAATCGGAATTTACAGGGACGGCATAAATATTGTCTGCCGTGCCCGTCCAACCGCTGGTATCAGTTCGAATTGTCAATGTTGCGTTACTAATGATTGCGTTCGCGGGAATAGCGGAAAAATCAAACTTTATATATGCCCGGTACGACTCCCTGCCATTATAACATTCAACATATAACCTTCCGTCCCCTCCATAGTTATCGTCTGGGTAGTCCCCTCTTACACAGGCATCCTCTGTTCTGAACAATCTAATCTGTGGCATACTCGACCTCCTTACAGATCGCTGCGAATCCACATGCGGCCGATAGCTGGAGAATCGGGGTCTGATGCTCGAACTTCGATGATAAGCTCTTTTGTATTGTTGGAACGTACTCCATCCACGGCCTTGTTGACTCCCTCGATTTCTCTAGCTATTGTATCCTTTACGTCTCGGAGCTCCGTATGAGCATCCGTGACGCCCTGCTCAATGCGGTTCATGTCCAGTTCGGTCACCGTATCGTCAAGCCGCCAGTTCGTTTTTGCAGTATACGACATCCCTAAACCTCCCTAATTAAATAATGTTTTAATATTAACTAATCTCTAAACTACTATAACTCTTTTATAAACGAAAATAGGATATAGTACTTGTCCCAATCGACTATTTCATTTTTTTCCACAAGCCGTTCCACACAGAAATCAATGCCTGTTTCTTTTTTGGGAATTTTGTTTCTAAAACGACACCTATTTGTTCAGTTTTAAACTTATTATCCGAATTCCGAGTTGCGACAATTTCCTCTGGCATCAGCCCTTCAATCCAAAACGTCTCTTGTTGCCTTGGACTATAGCTGAAATGTTCGGGCATTTCAGTTGGGGACTTTCCGTCCTTATCCAATTCCAATGGTTGGAGTTGGATATATTCATTCCATGATTCGATATCAAATCTTGGCTTAAATAGTCCTTGCGGAACCGGAATAGCGACCACATACCCCAACATCTCCGTATTCAACTGTTGCCCTATATCTTCTTGGGCCAGCGGTTCCTGCGTCCTATAGAAAGGAAAAACGCCTGTCGCATCATCTGCGACAAGCGTTACGTCTGTCATAAATCCGTTAAAATCAATAATGATCGCTTCTTTCATCGCGCACCCCCGTCATTGTTCTGCCAGAAACGTAATACCTTCTAATGAGAAATACCCTGCGCCACCCAAAGTATGTCTAACATCTCCATTTGCAGTGATATCGACGCGTCCAATTAGTGCACTTCCATTTGTATCGGAAATCGTCATAAAAATCTTTGTCGCTTTTGGACGGTAACCCGGGGGAAGAGTAAATATTACCGCCCCCAACGTACCGTTTTTTAAAAGCCCCTTAAGGTGGACGACTCCAAAACCATCTTTGATATACCTGACTGTATCGTAACCATCGGCATATTCCAGCCAACCGTTTACAAGTGTCGGCGAAATCCATTGGCCCTTCATATTCTGAGCATGCATACCTTCCAAGATGCTGACCCTTGTAGATAAGTCCGTCTGGCTGGAAACCAACGAATCAACAACGTTCATTAAATTACCTGCGTATTCACCTTGAATACTTTGAACGTTACAAGATAAAGCATACTGGTCGAGGGCAATGTAAGTCGCTGAATAAGCGGCACGTTGATCGTAATTCGCCGCACTAATCCGCGCTTTGCTATAACCATTGGCATTGTGAGCACCCGGCATCAAAAGGACTGACTTATCCACTAGTCCATTCTTATAAATATTTAATATAATATTAGCCCGGTATTTAAATTGACTACCAACTGCAATATCATTAAAGTAATACGAGTTGTTGGGTCCATATAAATTAGGGGATGTTTTCTCCCGAACGATCATCCCGTTACCGACTTCAACCTGATTCAACCCTTCATGAAATGTGATTCCGCCTTCTACTGCAATCTCTTCAACTGTTGGAGTTGCAAGTTGATATTGCAATTTGTAAGGGGTGTATCCTGCATACGATGTAGTAGGACATGTTAACGAAGCATGTGCCTTTGATGTTTGATACGCCCAAGCCTTTGTCCCGGACCCGTTATAGTTGATATCCGCGCTCCCACCGGCCACATACATTTTATAACCTAAAAAATACGCTTTAATCTCATCCTGAGACGGTGTGTACGAATCTCCCCATCCACTATCGGCATTAGCAACCGAGATACGGATAGAACCGTTCGAAGCAATCCATCCGGCATCAGGCGCGAGGGCAGCATTATGATCATATTTGCGTAAAATCGTTCCGTCGTACTTCACGAATGTACCAATCCCTAAGTTATCGGCACCATAGAATATATCCGATATTACACCGCCATTTGTCGATAAGGACTTGCTTCCGGTACCAACACTTAACAAATCCCACGCAAGGTCTCCAGACACATCCCTCGGCTTGTAGCGTGTCTGCTTCCAGTACTTCCCGTCACACTGAAATGACGTATCGTAGATTGTTCCATCGACGTTGGACGCGAGATGGACGTTCGGGAAGAACAGATAATCTTCATTGCGTGGTTTGAACGGTTTGGCCCAGGAGCCGGCGACAAAAACAGGATTACTGTAGGAACAAATAACCTCTCCAAACGTATAGGTATCCGAGTCATTTTCATCTGTATATCCAATTAGATTTGTCGCGGCTACCAACGCCATTGACTTAATATTGGCAGGCGTTGTGAATGCTCTACTTGTGTTAGGCGCAAACACCATGCGTGTCGAAGGCGATCTATCCATATAATCAAACCTGCAGCGCATATAACCGTTTGTTGACGGGTTTACAAGTGTATAGGTTGTCTCAGGAACTAACGGAATATCTTGATACTGGACTACTACCTCCTGTCCATTGGGGACTTTTGTCGTATCAAGCGTAATTGAATACAGTGATGTTACGTTTATGATGCTATTTGCAATACCTAAAGGGTTTAAAGAACATTCGGTAAACGGCGGCAACAAATTCTCTCCATACCTAATAATATAAGGCGAGCAGATATTTTTCATATCATCAACGTACGGCCATTTCGCAGCGATCTGCTCCGGTGTCATGCTATCAATCGCGTTATACTCGTCTTGAGTAATCTCGTAGAGACGAATTCCATCGACATACGCATACTGGCCTGCGGATCCGCTGACTCCAATGTCAACCTGTAGACTAGTGCTTGAACCAGAAGCAAATTTTGAAAAGGACAGAACAAACGTTGTGGTTGAGGTTTGATAGGGAACAGTCGGTCCATAAGCCTGACCACTCAATACGACACGAATACCATTAGTTGCGTTACCGTTTTTAACCTCCGCAATAGCGACATAAAATTTGTTTTTTTCACATGGAATGTTTGATTTTGCCATTGTAGCAAGCGTATATCCGTTACCAATACTGATCTTGATACTATTGTTACCATATACTTTATTTGCGGAGTCTAACGCTGCCGTCCCTTGGTATATATTGGGCGGCGACGAGGTAAACGGATTGAGACTTTCACAATTCCCGTCCCTACCCAGCAAATTCACCAACGTCCGGCCCTTGATACATACATTCTCCAACGGCGCGGTCCGCTTCGCATCCACAACCTGCAAACCATACCTCAGGTTCACCTGTTCAGGCGGCGGACTTGTCAAACTATTCTCATACGCATCCTTTAGCCCCTGCTCGATCCGGTTCATATCCTGCTCGGTCACCGTATCGTCCAACTGCCAGTTCGTCTTGGCCTCGTATGCCATCCCTACACCTCCTTCACGGTTACCGTGTGCTTAATTATCGTATCGCTCGTAATCGGCACATACGCCTCATTAGAGCTTACCACTTGCCCCTTACTGCTTTGGAGCTCGATCAAAGTCACCTCGGCCACCGACCCGGCTGGAATCATATACTCCAGCTCCACGGTGCCCGCATCCACTTTTTTGATCCGGAACGTATCGATCTCATAGCTCCTGTTCAAAACTACCTTAGCAATTTGCGTATTCGTAAATTGAGCCAGCTCGCTCAAAAACGTTGTAGGAATCATTTCACCTGTACCTCCTTGCCACGATTGGCGAATGGGGTGCTGCCCAGCTTCCATGTCGTAGAGAGCCGGGTCATTCGGGTAAGCGGCGTTTTCCAAATGTGCTCCTCCAACCCGACGCGGTCGGCCAGAGAAGTCGCCTGGTTGTATACAAGGTTTGCCGGCTTGACGATTTGGACCGTATGTTCGATCTCCTTGAAATACGCCGCATCAGGCACACCCATCGAAATTTTTAAAATGAAATTTTGCCCGTCCACTTCCACCTTCGCCACACCTGACCCAATGAGGGAATCCAAGCGGCTTTGCAGGTAGCGGACGGTGAACGGCGGGCGCGTGGAATAGCGGTTAATCAGCCGGTTGCGCCGGAACTCCAGCGTCTCCACCGCCGAGTCCGCACGAATGCCGACCATGTCCTCCCGCCGTTTGATCACCCATTCCTGCGCCGTCGTGACAAACTGGTTATCCAAAAACTGCCGGACCGCTTGCGCTATCGCCTCGATTTCCTCGTCTTCGGTCCGGGTCAGCTCTTTCATTTCTTTGATCTCGTGAAAATGCTCCGGCAAATAGTCCATCAGCTTAGGCATGCAGCGTCACCGTCCCCATCTGCGGGATTTTCTCCGTGGACAAAGTAATGTTCGCCGTTTGACCATTCAGGCGGGTGCCGTTTACATCGTTAACCCCGGATACGGTCAAAATACGCGCATCGATCTGGCTGACCCGCACGGTCAGCTGCGATTCTTCCGCCCAGGTTTGCCGCAATCCGAGCAAATAGGACGAAATCGCGGCCTCAATCTCCCCCTGTACCTGCCCGACGGTCACACCGGCCGCAAGCGTAATCGTCGTCTCCACGTCGAGCTTCACGCTTTGAACGCCGTCAATCGTGACGGTATGGCCCATCGGGGCCAGTCCCCAGCCTTTACCCTGGTTCACCGTAGGGTCTATGGCCGTCTGGACTTCTTCGATCAAAGCGGCGGACGGCGGATTAAAATCGCTGCCTAGCAAGGTACATTTGACCGTACCGCCTCCCTGCCACGCCGGGAAGATTTTGACCCCGCCAACGCCGGGAATATTGCCGATCTTTTGCTTGTAATCCGCCACGTTGCCTCCGAACGGCTTCTCCTTCTGCCCTTCGAAAAACCGCTTCCGCAGCGCCTCATCCGACTCTTCGTCTTCTCCCGGGACAAGCACATCGGCGAGCTCCGCACGGACAAGTCCAGCGATATAATCGATGGGAAGCAGCGTGCCGAAATAATGGTTCCCGGCGGCGCCGGCTGTTTCACATTCCAGCTCGAATACGCCGGCCGCCATACGACGAACGACCACATACCGTAGCTCCCCGGCACCGAACCGACTGCCGACAGGTACATCCGCCGGAGCATCGGCATTCCCGTAAAACAGCCCCTTGCGGCGCGCTTTGCTGGCCTGTTCGCGCTCCACGCCGAACTCGGCCGTCCGCCGTTCCAAAAATTCGCCGCTCGACGTATCCGCAAGCGAAAGGTTCAGATTCGTATCCAGCTGAAAATACATCTCCGTCAGCTCCAAAGCGGCCGGCGCAAGGGCGTCATAGATGATGCTGCCCTCCCGCTTGTCCACGTCTGCCGGCACACGGGAAAGCATCCGGTTCAAAATCGTTTGAAACGTCTGATGTTCATACACCCGCTCCCACTCCTTTCGTCATCTCAAAACTGCCGTATTGCGATACGACGGTGAACGAAGCCGAAGCCTCGTCCCCCATAACCGTGATCTGTATGTCCTGCACATCCCGAATCCGGTCGTCCTGCATAAGCGCCGCCCGGATGCGCCGATAGAGCTCCGCCTGTACGAAAGCGGACTCTCTCCCAAGCAATCCGGAGAACTCGCGGCCATAGTTCCCGCTATAGATCAAATGCTCAAAACGCTCCGTCTCCAAAATAAGCTGCGCGGCCTGCTTGACCGCGTCCAGCCCGTCGGTCATACCGACAATCCGGTTCGTCGCGTTATCCAACCGGTAAGTCCGACTGGGAAGCTGCGCAATTTCGACGTTCCGGTTGTTTCCCAGCACACCGCCTTGCGGAATCATGCCGTCACCACCCGATCTACAATGACATACTGCTCCCCACCCTGCATACGAAGCAAAATGACCCGGTTACCCGTTTTCAATCCTTCCCGGATCACGATCTCCTGTCCTTCAACTGTCACCCGGTAGTCTGTCAGCTGCTCCGGAACAATTAAAAAATCCTCTGTTAGCGTGAAACGCGGGTCAACGTTCACCTTCAGAGGACTTTCGCTGATTACCGTTCCGTACAATACGGATACGGGGTTGCCCGCCTCGACGGCATCGAGACCGGCTTGCTTGATAAGATTTAAGAGTCCCATTCCTACCTCTCCCCAAGGCGAATGTCGATCAATTCCAAGCTCATCGTATGCTCGACACTGCCGTCAAATTTATGCGTGCATTCATTGACCAAAAAACGTTGGTTCAATCCAAGCTCTTCCATGTTAATGGAAATATAGCAACCGGCCCGCACGCGGATATCCCCAAGAGCGTCGATCGAAAACGACCTTTGCTCGCGGTTTTTCAGCTGGATCAGATTGTCCAGCATTTCTTTGACTTTTTCGACGCTCACCTTTTCATCGACGGTTTGGTAATGCTGAAGCAGCCCCCATTTGGCAATGGTTCGGCTGTCTTGAATAATGTAGAGCTCGCGCTTTCCGGATTCTTTATTGTCCCGGACGATCTTGATCTTATTGCTGGCGTTGTCGAGTGAGCGTTTTTGCTTGTAATCGTAGACAAGGCTCGTATCTCCAAGCGAAAAATCCAGTGCCATGGTTTCAGCATCACGAAGCGTCAACTCCCCGAAATCGTCGAACAGGACGTAAATTTTTTTCGTGGCGATTAACGTCTTGTCGAGTGCTTTGTAAATGATATCAAGCAATTTCGTGTTGTTTTCGCTAAGCCCCGGAATGGCGTGCTTCGTATCGTCCAGCTTGCCCAGCTTCAGCCCAAAGTCTTTGCCAATGCGCTCCACCACTTGCGTTGCCGTTACATTCGAGAGCACGTAAGAATCGTTTGCAAGCAAATAACGCATTTGATCGTAGGCCGTAATCTGTACGGTTTCCTCTCTCCCGCTTTCGATTGAGAAAATATAGCCGTAAAACACATTGCGGCCGTCTTGTCTGACCCGGACAATGTCGCCGAGGTTGTACTTGAATTCTTTCGCTTCGTAGAATCCGCCCTTGATCAAGGTCATTTCAAAGCTTGAAGCCTGCCCGACCCGGGCGGTTTTAAATGTCGCTTCGGAGACGATCCCCGAAAGGTCCCAGAGGAAGCCGTCCTTGTTATCGATTTCGATCTGGAGCATGACGGTCCCCCTTTACTTTGGCGGCAGTTTCAGTACCGTGCCGTTTTCGATACCTTCCACTTCCGAATCCGAAATCCCGTTTAATTCTTGAATTTCGCGGGCACGCGCACTGTCGCCGTAGTACTTTGTGGATATTTTCGTAAGACTGTCCCCATCTTGGAAGGTATGCGTCTCCGGCATGACCCCTTCGTTCGGGCGGGCAGGCTGCTGTTGAACGAGAACAGTCTCTCCTTTGGCATTCACAACGGGCTGAACATTTCTTGCTGAGTAAAAGACGTATTCCTTAAGCGACAACGTATATTCGATATCCCCCGGGGAACCGGCAACTTCCTTCCATTCGAACTTTTCGATTGAGGCCGGAAAATTTAGGTCCCGATCGCTCGCGTTATCTAGTTTTCCATCTTCGCGACCGCGTCGAACGATATACATAAAACGGATAGGATGCTTGGTTTCCATCCATTTACGGATATCTTTCACGTATTTCATCGGGTCATGAATCCCATCGCTAAGATACCGGTAGTTCGGAGTGTTCGGAGTCAACTCCGGGATTCCCTGTACAATAAACGGATAGTTATGCGATTTTGAGGGAAAAAAGCTGCTGAAGCTGACCGTTTTCAGCCTCGGGCTCTGAATGACATTAATTTCGCCCGCACGCGTCTCCTCTGTCCCCCCGCCTTTGCCGACAATGTTGTACGTCTTCCCTTGGCCTTCTTCCGAAATTTCGATCGATTCCGGGTTAACCGGCAGCCTCCAACCCTCGGCCTGGTTATTAAAGCTCAAATAAATAAAATAATGGTCTTCCATCACGCGTACACCCCTTGAGCGGAATTTGCGATTTCGCGCGACATCACTTCTTCGATGCGCCGGATCATTTCGTTCGCATCGGTCGGTTGGTGAATATCTCCTGTAGTCACCTGTACGGTCGGTGTCAGCGTCACAAAGTTTTGGATGCTCTGAATTTCCGCCAAGTCCCGCATAACCTCCAAGTCTTCGCTGGAGATATCGACCGTATTATCGATTTCGCCGATTGAGTTCACGTGGTTAATGTTAGGAAGCTCGGAGCCGGGCTGTTTGCCAGCAGGGAAATTTCTCGTATTGTTCCAAAGATGACTATTGTCCGGGGGCGGGAGCGGGGGCTTGTCCTTTTTGTCCAAGTCCATTCCCTCGGGAATATTAAAATTCATGGCCTTCTTGGCAAAGTCTTGTCCTTGGTTAAAAGCATCGGCTAGGTCCATTTGCTCCCAGCGCATGTTAGATAAATCTACCGTACCTGTCTTTGGATCCGGTTTAAGCTTGTCTACCCAATCGTTTTCAAATTTACCAATGAGCGAGAATTTACTGCCGGTTATACTATTCACTTTCTCGATTAACCAATTTAACCCAGTGATGGCCGTATTGATAAAAGTGGTTAAATTTTCGGATACACTTTTTAACAAATCGTAAAAAAGCTTCTTAAAAGCATACCCCGGTTCTTTCCAAACGTTGGCAAAAAATTCAGCGACGGATACTATGACATTCCAAAACATAGCAATCTGGTTGTAAATAGCAGCGAAAAGACTGAAAAATAAGCCAGCGACAAAACCGACGACTTGGCTCGAGGTAATACCCAATTGACTTAGTATTTCCAAAAGCAATACGATAACCCCGATGATTAAGAACACGGGCCATAAGGCTGCAAACCACTGTATTATCCATATACCAGCAAGCACCAAGAGAACGATGCCAAGTGCGAGCAAAATATTTTGCACAAGACCGATATTACTCATAATAATTCCAGCAAAAGCTTCGACTCCTGTAGCAATAGCATAAAATCCAGCTTGCAATCCGTCGAAAAATGGCTTAAACTTCTGGTCTTTAAAAGCATTATTGAGCACGCCAACTATACGTTCCAGTGCTTTAAACGCTGCCTGCCCCGTTTCGGCAAAAGCGTTTTTAACGTAGTTTTTCAACGTCCCAACTTTTTCTACCGGACTGTTAAGCATCTCATCATAAGCTTGCTGCCCCATATTGTTCAGTTCAAGAAGCTTATCCATCGCTGAAATAAATCCTTCTTTGTCGCCTTTCTCGGCAAGCTCGTCCAATTTGAGCTCATTCACTTGGTTTTGGCTCATGCCAAACCGTTTGGCCAAAGCGGCCATCGATGTCGGATCCCCGCTAAGCGCCTCTTTTAAAGCTAAACCATTAGCCTGGATTCCTTGGTTTTCAGGATCGAATGTCGCCAAACGATGAGCAAGCTTACTCAGTTTACTGATCTGATTCGCATTTTGCGCCACAGGCATGAACGTTAAAGCAGTAGACAAGTAGTCATTTACATCGACCCCTGCTTCCAGCGCTTCGTTTTTGTACTTTGTGAACATGGACTCGCCAACATTGTTTTTCTCATCTCCTGCCCGGAATTTGAACATATCTTTTCTCTTTTGCTGTTCCATGGCTCCCCCTACAGTAGCATCAAACAGCTTTTGTCCATTTTCGAGGCTTACAACGGAACCAACCATAGATCCAAATTTTTGAAATGATTTTTTAACAGTTTGTGCAGCTGCTTTTACTACTCCCAGTAAATTTTTCAACCATTGCCTTACGTTAGGGAGGGGTAATCGGATCTGGCTGTTCTGCAGGGCTGTTGAAATATAGTTTCTTAACTTACCGAAGCCCGACGAAATCGCTCCAAAAGGCAATTTGAATTGCTTTATATTCTGGAATACTTTGTTAACCGTTGCCCCAAGATTGCGGAACATTGCGGCTATTTTTCCTGGCGATCGCTGAAGCTGTTGAAGTGCAGACAAATTGCCGGACATATTAATCGTTACGTTAATAACGATCTGGATCTTCGAAGACGGTATATTTAGGGAGGGCAATCGAATCTGGCGTAATTTTTGAATAATATTGTTCTTCAGATTATTCACCCATGCGCCTACAGCTCCGGACACTCGTTGAAATTGCAGAAAGGCCATTGTGCTTATACGCAAAATGCCTGTCCGAGCGGATTGCACTAACCTTGGAACCTGCCCAAAAGACTTTGCCACGCTTTGATATATTTGGAGACCAAAATTCACATCCACTACCTCCTTTCTACAACCTAAAAAGAAGCGCCTCCTAAGAGACGCTTCTCATAGCCCTTTTTTAGCGCGGGCGCGCTTTTCCTTCTCCACCCGCACGTCGATCATGGCATAGATCGCGGCCCTTTCGTGCCGCGACATGGCCATGAGCTCCTGCGGTAAAATGTGAAGCTCGTGGAGGGCATAGTAGGCATAATTCGCCTCGCCTGCGCCCTCGTTGATCAGTTTTTTACTTCGTCAACCAGCTCGTTCATATCCTTGTCGAAGCCGTTGAGCTCCTGCACCTTTTGGAGCAGGTTCGCGTACTCCCCGGGGAGCAGCATTTTGCGCAGCAGCGACTCGGCGCCAAGCACGCCGTACGATTGCTGCAATTCGGCGTCCTTCAAATTCGGGAAAACGACGCTGTTCACGGCCAGCTTGGCGATATATTCGTTCTGGTCGACTTCGGTGGTGTAGCTGCCGCCTTTGCCTTTGACGCGCTTCGTGACGGCTTTGCGCACCGCTTCGTTCTCCTCCTCCGTCATGCTGCGGAGGCGCCACGGCACCGGAGCACCCTCCCGGTCCTTGAACCGTTCGGAAATAACGACTTCCTCAATCGTGCTGGTTTCTGCATTTTGGGCAAAAAATACGCTTAAATCGCTCATGAATCATGTCCTCCTGTTAATGTGATTAGTTCATGGAAGGGGCGCGAAATTTATCTTTAATTTCAATACCGTCGAAGGTGAAAGAGATTTCCTCCTCCAACGTATCGCTTCCGGTGTCGAGAGACGCCATGATGACGCTGTCCAGGTTGACGTTTTTAATGATAACGGTCTGCATGCCTACCGAAGAGGAAGGATCTTCGTTCGTTACCGTGATATCGAAATAAGTATCCTTACCGCTGACCATATATTCGTTCATCATCTGACGGAAAAGCGTGGTCATATAGTAAATCGTCATACTGCCGGTGCCCTTCCAGCCTTTCGCCTTGCTTTGCGTTCCCCGGCGGCCAAGCGCCTTGATTTCGGCTTTTTCCTTCTCAACCTTGGCTTCCAGCTTCTTAACGTAGAACATTTCTTCCGCATTTCCGTTAATCGTTGCGTAAGCACGGCCTTCCTGACCGCTAATCGTATCGCGAGCGTGTAACACTTTTTGATCTGCCATGTTACTTCACCGTCACTTTCATGTAGATTTTTTCAATCGAATCGACCGGCTGGACGTGCAGCTCCACAAATACGCTGTCCGCATCCTGGCCTTGGATGACGTTCACGTCGGTTTCCGAATTGAAGTTTTGGATCGCCGCGTTCGCCTGCAGCGTTCTCAGGTAAGTAACGACCTCGTTCCACAGCAAATTGCGGCCGTCGTGGTCGTTGTTCACCTTACCGATGTAGAACGTCTCGAAAATCCGCTTAATATCGTTGGCAATGCCGTCAAGCACGCGGATCACGCGGTTTTTGGAGAACGCTTTGCCCTTGGTCGGCAGGAAGCTTTTGAACGTGTTCAAGTCCTGCTCAATAATGGCACGGCCTTTGTTTTGCACAAAAACAACCTCGCCGCCGCGCAGCGCGGACTCGATTTGCGAATTCGTGTAACGGATGTCCACGTCGACCGCATCGTCATACGCTTGGTACGTGAGCGATTGGTTCACCTGCGCCCCGGCCGTCGCCGCAGCTACCCATACCGTCGCTTTCACCGCATCCAGAACGGTGCCGTCCGTCAGCACGACGCCGTTTTTGACGCTGATGACGCCTTCGAAGTCGGCTGCCGGATAGTTTTCCAGCACGGCCTGAACCTTCTTGCCCTCGGTATCTCTAAGCCGCTTAACGAATGCCGTGTACACGGATTTCAGCGTTGCATCGCCGGATGCGAGCGCCATTGTTTGGAAATCGAACATCTCGATCGCGCCGAGATAGTCGGTATGGTCTTGGTTCGTCACGGTGCCGTCAGCACCGCCGGTGAGCGAAGCGCCCGACGTCGCCGTCAAGTCGCCCGTGCCGCCGAATTCGACCCAGTCGTTCGCTTTCAGTTCGGCTATATTGGCCACCGTCTGGGAATCGACGGCTTGACCGGCCAGCAGCGTCTTCACGTCGAATTTCGTACTGTCGTCAATATTCGCCTGAACGACGACGGACAAATCGTTGCCGCGCACGCCGCCGTGCTTGGCTGTCACCTTCAGCGTGCCGACCGATGCGGCCGCCTTCGTACCGGCATTTAAACGGTACAGCAGCACCGTTTTGGCGCGCTTCAAAGCCTCCCGAACCAGCAGCAGCTGAGGCGCTGCGATATCGTAGCCGAGGAGCGTTTTCACATCGTCTCCCGCATGGATCGTTAGCACCTTTTTCGCTTCGCCCCAGCCGAGCGGCAGCGCCATTGTCATAATCCCGCGTTCTCCGGCTACACCGGCCGGTTTGCCTTCACCTTCGAAATTGATGTACACCCCTGGGCGTACTTTGTTTTGAGTTGTCCATGTTCCGCCTGCCATCTATTCCACCGCCTTTTTCAAATATTGTTCGATTTGTTGTTTGACCTGATCGGTCGTATACGTTTCCTCATCGTGCAGCAGAGCGTTCAGCAAATCTTTTTGCTGCGCCGTAAACAGCTTCGACTCCAAAAACTGCTGCTTCGTAAAAGCCGGCAAGCTCTCCTGAGCCGCAGCCGTTTCTTCCTTCATGGCTGTCGCTTTCGACGTCCCTTTTTTAATCATGTCGGATATGTTCCTCCTGTACCAGATTTTGCATCGTAGGCACGACCTCTTTCGGCCGCACCACATGAACCTCGAAGCTTACGTAAAAATGAAGCTCGTTGTCCGTTAAAGTGTAGCGCATGCTTGAGCCGCGGTACGGTTGACCTTCCCACGGGATCAGCTCAAGCTGCTCGTACAACGTATCCCGGACCGTCTCACAATCGCGGATCAACTGCGGACTGCCCGGAACCGGAAAGTAGGCGATGTCGAACGTCCCGGTCCGGATATACCGCCGGTTCATTCCGTGCTTCTGCGCACCTTCCGTTTGCCGAACAAAAAAAGCAGGCTTCGTGAAGCCCTGCTCGACTTGTTCCGTGTAGACGCTCGCGGCCGGAAACAGTTCCTTGAGCCGTTTCGCGATCCCCTGTTTAATTTCTTCCACGTTCACCACCCCAATAGAAGCTCAATAGCAGCTTCATGAATTGCCGCAGCATGCGCTTCCGCCGGCAGCGGCGCACACCTCAAAGGGTGCTCCGGAAATCGCCCGCTTGAACTGTACTACCAGTCTGCGCAACCGCTCCATATCTTCCCTCCCCCTGAAGCCTAATCTTGTGCCCGGAGCGAAGCGAATGCAAAAAGAGCCGCATCGCTGCGACTCTTTTTCGTTCGTTTTCCCCTTAGCACAATTATCTTACATTAACATCATAGCACGGGAAAACCGCACTTCGTTACAAAGGTTGTCCATCGTTATTCCGACGCTTTTGCGGCGAAATTCCGACATTTTTTCATCCCGGCAGATTTGCCCGCGCAAGTTAGAGTACGATATGCAGACTGAAATAGTATTTGTAGCAAATAAAATAAAAATAAATGAAGACGATAGAGACCAGCATCGCTGTCCAGATGCCGTGTGACTTCAGATTGACCATGAACATGTGAATCAAAAAAGTAAGAGCCATCCCACTGACGATCATAAAATTGATCGCATCATACGCTGCACCCGCTAATGTCTTTTTATCTACAGAGGAAAGTTCCCAGTAAAAACTAAAGAGCAGCGTCAGAATCCAAAACAAATACATCAATTTGCGGTAAACGGGCATTCCTTTGCTTCCCCTCTAAATTATTGAAAAGTATAATCGCGTTCAACTCAGCCCCCAACCTCGATACTTTCAACCACCTCAAGCAGCTCCCCGGCGGCAGCCCGCACTTCCGTACACGACGAATCGCAAAGCCTGCGAATATCTTCCTTATATAGAAGCAAAATTTGCGCCGTATAATAGACATAGCTGTAAAATGCCTGATCGGAGACGGGATCGTCCTCCCAACGCACCTCGTCCTCTTCCTCGTCTTCCGGCCAAAGCTCGCTTTCGTGAAGCAGATCGGTGATAGACGGTAACGGCTCCATATCGACAACATGGCCAAGCGTTTCTGCGCACGCAACCGCAATGGGCTGGCACGTCTCCAGAATCGCGACGAGAAGCGCATTCAAACGCTCGCGGTCCTGCGCGCTTAATTCCCGCCTCACGGAATCGCCCGCAGCTTCGCCAAGCATCCTCATCGCAAAAATCACACCGAACGGCGTCGCGTGCCACAGTGTGCTTTGATGCTCAAGCTCCTCAGCCAAACGCTCGGCGGCATTGCTCATCGACTCCATATCTCCATGAGCCATCGCATGAAACCATTGCGGGAATGCCGCTGCCCGTCCGTAGGAGGAGATCAGGCGCTGCCACGGGATGTCTTCCATTTTCACGTTTTTGACGAATGCCAAATCCTGCTGAAGCATCGGTTCTTCCTCGCTTCCTCTTGATTGAAAATTAGCTTCATTATAGCACAAGCGGGTCCTACCGCACGGGTCAAGCCGAGCCATAACACAAAAAAAGAGCCGCAGACCGCTGCGACTCTAGCTAATCAAGATTCCATATTCTTTTAAAGCTTTGCGTCTCCATCCGTAGAAGGTGGATAGGGAAATCCCCAGATCGCAAGCGATGTCATGCGGCTCGTTTCCATCCACATACAGCAATTTGAGCACTTGCGCGTATTCGTGTTTAAAATCGTCCAGAGCATCCATGGCATGCTCCATCTGCTCCTTTTGCCGTCCCAGCTCCTGCAGCTCGCTGATCCGCGCCAATATTCCCTGGTAGCCGTCCGAGGTACCCAACAGCCCTTCCAGCAGCGCCTTAATTTGCGCCTCCGCGCTTCGAAGCGCTTCTTCGTCTGCGCCGGATGCCAGAAGCTTCCGCCATTGCCGGTGCAGGTCTTGCAGCTGACCGTTCTGGACAATCGTGCCGAGCCGCAGACCGCCGCTGACCGGGTATTTCTCAAGCATCTTGATTCGTCCGACAAGCCGTTTATATCCGCGCAGTTGATCTATAGCGATTCGTTCGTAGTTTTGTTCGAGATTAAGCATCATCATCCGGTTTGTTCCCCTCTCGTCATTCTCTGGAAGTATGTCCGATCGAACTTACAGCCTGAACTTGCCGCACCGTTCACTTGAGCGCTTCAGCCGCTTGGAGCAGCTCGTCAAAATATTTTGTTGGAACGTCCGGCAGCCGTTCAGCGCCATAGTGCCTGAGGAGCGCCCGAATTTCGGCTTGACGTCCGGCATGAACGAATCCGGCAAGCTTCGTCCGGATCATCTCCAAAGTCACCGGCGGACGCAGTTCTCCAAGTCCGGCTTGCCCGCCGCAATCCAGCCCCACTTTGCGGCTCTTTACCGTTTTGTCGGCAACCTGCCGCCCTTCCATAAGGCCAGCCGTTTGAGTAGCATTTGCAGGTTCAAGGTTTTGGACGTGAATCGTCATGTTCGAGGCGCCTCCATTCGTCAGCAGTTCGTTCGTTTTACGAAACCAATAGTAAGCTATTAGCTTCAAAATGACAACCGTTTTATTTAATCATATAGATTAATTATCGCATAAAATTACCCATAAAACAAACTATTTGCTTAATTATCCTCCCATTTTCTTCATTTCAAGTTTTACTAAGCTTGATTATTAAGCTAAAAGCTGATACAATGGAAACAAGTGTTCTTCTATTAAAAGCCAGTTTAGAAAAGGTGAAATGTCTTATGGGGAATCGGGTGCGGGACATTCGAAAAGCAAGGAATATGGCGGGGACCGTTGTCGCCGAACTGTTGAACATTACGCCTCAATATTATTACGAGATCGAAAGGGGAAAAAAACGGCTGAGCGCCGATATGGCCGGCAAGCTCGCCGCCCATTTTCAAGTGACGACGGATTATCTTCTGGGCTTGTCCGACGAGCCTTCACCGAATGCATCGGCCATGGAGGCAAAGCGGGACGCGTCTTCCTTGACACCCAAAGAAGAGAAGGACATCGCCCGGGATCTCGAACGAATGCTCAGCGATCTCGAGTCCGAAGAAGCTCTTGCTTTTCATGGCGAAACCTTGGATGAGGAGAGTAAAGAATTGCTGCGAATATCGCTGGAGAATTCGATGCGGCTTGCCAAGCAGTTAGCGAAACAGAAGTTTACCCCGAACAAATATCGAAAATAAAAATCGGTACGGGGGTAGAGAAACAGATGCGAAATTCGAAACAAGCAGCCTTGCAACTGATTAAAAAATACGGAACGAACAACCCTTTCAAAATCGCATCTCAGAAAAACATCCAAGTTCTCTTTGAGCCGCTCGGCAACATTCTCGGCTACTTCAGCACGTACAAACGAATCCGCTGCATCCATATCAACCAAGGTTTGGATAAATCCGGTCAGCGTTTTACGTGCGCGCATGAGCTCGGGCATGTGATCCTTCACCCGAAGGTGAATACGCCCTTCCTTCGCAGGAATACGCTCGTTTCGATCGACCGCATCGAAAGTGAAGCCAATCAGTTCGCCGTCGAGCTGCTGATGCCCGACGAACTCATTCTGGGCGGGATGACGATCTATGAAGCAGCAGCGGCCAGCGGCGTACCGCAGGAAGTGGCGCATTTAAAAAGTCTCCCGAAGCGGCAGCACAGCATCTGGAAAGGCGAAGACACGTATTTTTCGATCTAATCTTACATAAGAAAACTTAGGGCCGGTACTCCTTCGAGCAGGAAACACCGGCTTTTTTATCGAAAAAATCCTCATAGCAATAGACCGCTCCGCATGAGGGAACGGTCTATTTGTTGTCTGCTTGCTTTGCTATGTCAACTCAAACCCGCAATCCACTTCCAAAAATAAAGCCATTTCATACATCGCCGCAAGCCGCTGGCGGTCGTATGTATCCTTGGACATGCTCAGCCTGTCGCATACCTGCGTATCCGTCGGCGTGTTTTGCCGCATATATCGCGTTTCGATGATCGACCGCTGCTTGTCCGGCAGCAGGCTCAGCGCGATTTCCACGGAATCGCACACATAACTGCGGTGCATTTGCTCGTTCACGTTGTACACGGCGATCTGCGCAGTAGGATCGCTTACCACATTCGTCGCCCCGTGGTACCGCGGGTCATAGCTGGCGGTAGTCCGGGCTTCCCGGCGTTCGAAGCCGCTGTATTTGCAGCTCCGGTACAGAGCCAGCCGTTCTTCCATGGCGGCGCGGACGGCTTTTTTTTGCGCAAGCGTGAGCGTTTCGTTCATAGCGACCACCTTTCGGTTTCCCTGCATCATTTCTTGTTTTGTGTTAGTAAGATTATCACATCTTCTTGCTATTGGCAACAATATTTCCGATAATATTTACTAATAGCAAGTAAGAGTGTATACTAGAAGAACAAGAAAGGATGTGCGAGGATGAACGTTCAGCAATTCGGAGCCTATTTAAAAAGCTTGAGGGAAGCCAAAGGACTGACGCTTACCCAACTGGGCGATCTGATCGGCTACTCCAATCCTTATTTATCCCAGATCGAAACGGGCAAGAAAAAAAACATGCCCTCGCCCGAGCTGCTGGAGAAGCTGGTCGAACCGCTGGGCGTCGAGTATGCCGACCTGATGGCGGCCGCAGGCTACCGGAAGCTAGCCGACACCCACAAGTACCGGCAGGCGTTCCAAGACCTGCTCGATATTCTCGGGATCGACCTCGAAGGGATCGTTCAAGCTCTCCCCGTCATTCCCCGGGCGGCCATGAAAAGATTAGAACAGGAGTATCGCCCGTTTTTCGGCGACGATTTCGAGATTGCGCCGGACACGCTGCAAGCTTTGCTTCAGCAAGATCCGCCGAAGGTCGAGATTTACAAGCTCATCGGCCAATTGGAAAGCATGGCGGAGCAATTCCGAACGACCGGCGCGGACGCTGAAAAAACCGATACCCGGACGCTTGAGCATCTGTACGATATCGGCAAGTCGCTTCAATATGTTAACGGCCTCCAATACAACGGCCACTTGCTCACCGATCAAGACCGGCGACGTATTCTGGGGATGCTTAAGCTGCTGTTCCCGCAATACGAGGAGCAGGCCGACGATTGAGAAGGAACGCTACAGATGTTCGCGCTCCAGCGAAGCCCCTTTCTTCCGAAGCTGCAGCTGCACGAAGCCGTACGCGGATGAAACGAGCAGCACGAAGCCGGAAGCGATGTAAACCAGACGAACGCCGATCAGGTCCGTAACAATTCCGATCAAAGCAATGGAGAGCATCGTGATGAGCTGGATCAAGGTAGACCGGGCAGCCGCCAATTTGAGCAAGGTTTGCTCGTCCGAGCTATTTTGAACCATGGTCTCTTGCGCCAGATCGCGGATTTGATAAGCCGGACCCATTAACAGGACGAGCAGCAGCGCCAGCATGCTGTTCGATACGAACCCGTACAGCAATGTCAGCACACCGAACAGAGACGCTCCTAGCAGCATACTTGCGGTTAATCTTCCCCGCATCCGGCGGGAAAGCCGAAGGACGATCAAACCGCCGACGATGGTGCCTAAGTAGTAGCCGCCGTTAATGTATCCCCACCAGGCTTCACCTTCGTGCAGAGCCTCTTTGACAAAGGTTAACGTGACGGCTCCGATCCAGA
This sequence comes from Paenibacillus ehimensis NBRC 15659, assembly GCF_004000785.1. Classification (GTDB taxonomy): domain Bacteria; phylum Bacillota; class Bacilli; order Paenibacillales; family NBRC-103111; genus Paenibacillus_G; species Paenibacillus_G ehimensis. The sequence goes on from NZ_BILX01000015.1 coordinate 89,576, forward strand.
TCGTGCCGACCCACGATTCGATCAGATCCATCATGACGAGGACGCGCAATCCTTCATGCCTGTAAAGAATTTTCCAGCCTGCCGTCAGACCGGACACGAATCCTTGTCCCGTTCGAAGCCCTGCCGTTTCATGCCGCTTCCCGTATCGTTTTAGCAGGAACATACATCCGATCGATACGATGAGCAGAGCAAAAGTAATTCCAAGCCCCGTGCTTTGGCCCAAAAAGGTCAGCAGGACGCCACCCAAAGTCCAGCCGGCAAATTGGAACGTTTGATCCACCGTCGACAGCAAGCCGATTGCCTTCACCCGCTCATTCTCCGGTACGACGGCCCGGAGCAGCGAGCTTTTCACAGGCGAGAACCACCCGTTGAAAAAAGAAATCACCGCGAGCAGCACCATGATGGCAACCAAGCTCGAAGCCGAAACGCCCTGCGTCAGCATCAGCGCAAGACACAGGAGAACCACCAACTGCGTCGTTTGCGAAAAGATCAGCAGCGCGGGAAGCCGAAACCGTTCGGCAAACGACGGCAAAACAACACCGCTGACCATTCGCGAAATCGCGCTGATAAGTGTCACCGCAGCGGACAACGCCGTCGAACCGGTCTGCGCGTAAAGATGCATGACCACAACCATCGTATAAAGCGCAAAGCCAAGATTGGTTGCCGTTTGGCTGACCAATAAAGCGTAAAATGAACGGTTCAAGCGCAATCCCCCGCAGATTAAATATACTTTTTATACCATTATGTATGTTAAGTGTGCAGAATTTATTATAAAGGCGCCGGCTTGAGGAAGCAATTATTTTTTACAAAAGAAAATAGACCGGCCTCAACAAAGGCTGCGGTCTATTCTGTACTCAATATAAGCGGGTGATGGGAATCGAACCCACGCCACCAGCTTGGGAAGCTGGAGTTCTACCATTGAACTACACCCGCGCGAAGTTGTATTGGAATTATCGGCTTCTAATCCGGCTAAAATTCAGTGATCATACACCTTTTGTACGTTCACTACACTAACCATTTGCTTCACTTTAACCAAAGTATATAGGGTTCCATTCGACTTGTGTAGTGGTCAGAAATGATAAAAAGGTTAGTGATCAAATCATGTAAAATTATAGCCCTCACCATATTGATAAAGAGCTTCGTCAATTTTATTTCTCTCTCAGTATATCAAATATGCTCTCTGAATGAGATGAACTGGAAGTAAAATGGCATCAAGACATGTTGCATAAAATAAAAAATCAACAAACAAATAGCCCGGCTGAATTTTTTTGTGCTTCTTGAATAGCAGAACAAATACAAATACTATGATATTACGGATACCACCGAGGGAGAGTTGAAGTCATAGTGATTAAAGAAATCTTCAATAAATAACAAAAAGTTAGATTAGACGATATATGCCGAGAAAAGATCGCTTCTGTTTTTCCAAAGGTAAGAATTGCTGACGTGTTTAACATTTCAAAAAGTGGTCTTAGTAATGAATAATATGGTTTCGCACTTAAATCTCATTTTGACTTTATTGTATGTAATAATGATAGTTTGAATCCTTTATTTGCGTTAGAGTTTGACGGAGAAAGTCATACAACAGATATACAAAAAAATAGAGATTATATTAAAAACAGCTTATGTGAATGAACCAAATCCATTTCATTTGCAAAACGAAGAATATCAAAAAGGTAGCATAATGACTAAAACTGACTGAAACATAAGTTTAGAAAGCAGACTCAATTTGTTATTCAAGCAATGGCCTAGAAGTGGAAACCCGCTTCTGGGCCATTTTGAATTTTTATTTCTATTACCCTATCAGTTTAATAGTTTTCTTTTTTGCAAAAAGTAAAGCAGCCCAAAAACCGGACTGCTTGTTTGCGCATTTTTCAATGTCTTTTACTCCAATTTTTTCTAAAGATAAGTGGAGTAGCAAGCAAGAAAGCACCAACAATCGTAAAAATTGATCCATATGTGTATAGTGTGTTATTTTGTGCTGGTATAAGCATACCCATTAAATAAATTGATTCTCCACGTGCTGTAGTCGTAAACGCAATAATTCCATGATAGACCACAAACATACCAACGAGTATACTTAGTAACACAAAAAAGCGTTTCAACTCACTACACCTCCATTTTCAATACAAGGTAAGAATACCCTTTTTTTGTGAAAATGTAAAGTGTGTACTACTAATGTTATTATTGATATACATTTCCAGCCCCGTCGGAACCATAACCTTGAGAGCTGTTACCTGTTATTCTGATATGAAAACCTTTCCCATTAGGGATACCTTCGAAAGTTCTAGTATACCAAGTTCGTGAATCATTTTTATCGCTATCACCATTTACAATTTCTTCAATGCCCCATTCCTTCCAACCATACCATTTATCTTCTACTACTCTGTATTTATTGCTTGCTTCATGATCAAGTAGTCCTCCGTCATTTTGCCAGCCCTTTATTGTAACATGATTATTTTTATCTGTAACTTCAAAAGCATCCGTGGTATAAAGCACTGTATCTTTTTTAACATTGAAAAACTCGTAATAATCAACCGATCCGGCAGTAGAAATAAACGGAGCATTGAGAGCCTTGATCGTCGCAGCGTCTCCGTCACCAAGATACAGTTTCCAACTGTCGCCTTCTCTAATTACATTGACTTTTGCTTCAACAGGTATATTGGACTTATTTTCCATAGTCGCAACACTTACTTTGGATTCTGATTCTTTTACAACAGATAAAATCTGAACTTTGTTAAAATCAGTATTTTCCCTATATTCAGCATATTTTTTGAGTTGTATTTTCTTGTCAGGGTAACGTAAATCACGAACAAGATCAGCAGCAGTTGTGAAATCCTTTTCCTGCATTGCATTAAAATATTTTTGTACTATACCCTTCGCTTCTTGTTCTGGAGTTACTTTTGCTGCGAAACTTGAGTTTGCAAAAGAAGACATGCAAATGGTGGATACAGCAGTTAAAGTGAAAACTGACTTAAGAAAACTTTTTTTCATCGGAATTCTCCTTTATATGAGATTAAAACACCATATTAAGAATATAATTACTTTTAAGTAAAAAAATGGCGTTTCGATAATCATAAATATTGCAACGAATTTTTGTATGGATCAAAAGTTCTAAATTGCAAAATAGTAAATAAAAACCATTTCAATCCCTAAGAGGAAAACTATTATTGAATAATCACGAATGGCGTAAAAAGTACGCTCTCTTTGTTTAATGCGCCGTAGATTACCAAGCATCTGTTCGATATGATAGTCCGAAAAAGGCTTAATTATAATATCTTCCTTGGCATAATTACCTTTTTACAAACATTTTGCTTTTCGATAATAATTTCGTTTTCTTGTAACCAATTGTAGAAGTTTTTCAACACACGAAGCTTGTTATTGCTTGATGTCGCATTATTTCCATTTTCATTTTGTAGCTCAATTAGAAATGATTTCACCGTTAGTGATGAAATATCATGAATACTGACCATTTCGTTCTAAGTGCAGTAGTTTTGAAACATACTAAGAACAGAATCATAAACCTCTAGTGTATTAGATGACAGATTTTTGTATTTCTTGTCAGCAATAAATTCTTTAATGGCAAACTTAATCAACATAACAAAAAACACACCTTCCAAATGGGAATTTAGTGTCCCAAAAGGTTAGTGTGTTAACGTTCAAAAATGAAGTTTTAACCTGACCACAAACCAAACTTTACAACAAATCCTCAGTAAGCGGGTGATGGGAATCGAACCCACGCCACCAGCTTGGGAAGCTGGAGTTCTACCATTGAACTACACCCGCGCGAAAAGGGATTGCGCTTATTTATTATAAGCGTTCCCTCTCGTTTTGTCCAGTGGCACCCCGCTACTTAATCTCCCCGATCTGATCGAACGGATAATAACGGAACAGCGCCTTGCCGACAAGCTTGCTTTTGTCCACGAACGGCGTCGGCCACAGGTGCGAATCCAGACTGTCGTTGCGGTTGTCGCCAAGGAACAAATATTTCCCTTCCGGCACTTGAACCGGACCGAACCGGTATTTCATCGGCTCCTTCACATAAGGCTCGTCCACCTTCTCGCCATTGCGGTACAGTGCGCCGTCCTTCACTTCAATCGTATCGCCCGGCAGACCGATCAGCCGTTTGATGTAGCGCTTGTCTTCTTCTCCCTTAAGGGGCGGATAAAAGACGACGATATCGCCGAACTTAAAATCGGTTAGCGCGACCAGCTTTTCCACAAACACTTTATCGTCGAGCTGAATGGTCGGCAGCATCGAACCGGTCGGCACCTTCATCCCCTGCGCTACGTACGTGTTGAACGAAAAGCTGATGATGACGGCCAAGCCAAGCGGCGCGACCCATTCCTTCGCCCATCGCATCATTCGGTTCAAGAGCTTCTCCCTCGCCTTCTCAACGTCGTTTCTTTTAACTATACCGGAATCGAAGGAAAAGAGTATTAAAATAACCTTAAAATGAGAAATCCGCCCGACCGGCCGTTCGTCCTGCATTTGAAGCAGGCTATCGAATTAGGTAAAATCAGGGGGAAGCGCAAAAATCATTCACTCGAGGAGGGGTAATCGTTGAAATACCGGAAGCTGGGCAAAACGAACTTGAAGGTGTCCGTCATCGGGGTCGGCACATGGCAGTTCGGCGGCGAATGGGGCAAGCCATTTACCCAGGAGGAAGCGGACGCGATTCTGGACGAAGCCAAGGCGTGCGGCATCAATCTGATCGATACGGCGGAATGCTACGGGGACCATACGTCCGAATCGCTCATCGGCAGCTACATCTCCCGGGGACGGCGTGAAGATTGGGTCATTGCCACCAAGTTCGGGCATCAATTTCATGCCCATCTGGACCGGAGTCAGGAATGGTCGCCGCAAGCGGTGCTGGCTCAGCTCGATGCCTCGCTCAAAGCGCTCCGGACGGACTACATCGATCTTTATCAGTTTCATTCGGGCACAGACGAAGTCTTCGATCAGGACGAGCTGTGGACCATGCTGGATAAACAAGCGCAAGCGGGAAAAATACGGCATCTCGGCACGTCCATCGCCAGCAACGACAACCTCCATCAAACGGACGCCTCCGAACGCGTCAATTCAAAGGTTATTCAAGTCGTTTACAACCGGCTCGACCGCAAGCCGGAGGAGCGGGTCTTCCCGTCCTGCGAGCGGCAAGGACTCGGCGTACTGGCGCGCGTGCCGCTGGCCAGCGGCTACCTGAGCGGCAAGTACCAGCCCGGCGCCGCATTCGCGGAGAACGACGTCCGTCATCGGCACGACCCGGAGCAAACGCGGCTGAAGCTGGAGGAAGTGAAGCGCATCCGCGAGCACGAAGTGCCGGAAGGCATAGACATGGCGACTTGGGCGCTGGCTTGGTGCCTGAAACATCCTGCGGTCAGCGCGGTGATTCCGGGCTGCAAAAGCCGCCAGCAGGTCATCGCCAATGCCGCTGCTGCGCAGTATGTCGGCGACGGTCACCCGCAGGCTTGGCAGGAAACGAACAGCTGATTGCCTAAGCTGCCGCAATCCGGCTTCCAGGAAGCCAAGCAAGAACTCTCCTTGCAATCGGCAAAAGAAACCAAAACAAGCGTTCCGGCCCTCGTATTGGACGAGGCTGGAACGCTTGTTTGTTTGCTTGATCCTTTAAGCGGGAGACCGCAGCATCAGATCGGTGAATTCGTTTGCCGGAACCGGCTTGCTGTAAATATAGCCTTGGATTTCCCTGCACTTGATATCGAGCAGGAAGGAGAGCTGCTCCTCCGTCTCGACCCCTTCGGCGATAACGTCCAGCTTCAGGCTGAGCGCCATGGCCATAATCGCCTGGACGATAGCCGCGTCGTCGGGATCGACCGTGATGTCGCGGACAAACTGCTGTGCAATTTTCAACTTGTCGATCGGAAACTTCTTGAGATAATTGAGGGACGAATAGCCCGTGCCAAAGTCGTCCATCGAGATATGTACGCCGAGCTCGCGCAAGGTTTGCAGCTTTTGAATGACTTGATCCACATGGTACATCGCAATGCCTTCGGTAATTTCCAGCTCCAGATATTGCGGCTCCAGCCCGCTTTCCTGCAGCGCGTCAAGAACGACTTGGACGAAATCATGCTGGTGAAATTGTATCGGGGAGATATTCACCGCCATCTTCAAAGGCGGAAAGCCGGCGAGTTGCCATGCCTTGTTCTGCTTACAAGCCGTCCGCAGCACCCATTGTCCGATCGGAATGATCAGTCCCGTCTCTTCGGCCAGCGGAATAAATTCGCCCGGCGAGATAAAGCCAAGCCGCGGATGGTTCCAACGGATGAGCGCTTCCATTCCGTTCATGCGGGTTGTGAAAATATCGACCTGCGGTTGGTAATACAAGACGAACTCTTCCTGCTCCAGCGCTTTGTTCAGCCACTCTTCCATCACCAGCTTCTGAATGACCGTATCGTTCATTTCGGCCTTATAGAACTGATAGCCGTTCTTCCCGAGCTCCTTGGCCCGGTACATGGCCGTATCGGCATTTTTCATCAGCGTAATCGGATCTTCCCCGTCCTGCGGATACATCGCGATTCCGATACTGCAGCCCACACGAAGCTCATGGCCGTCTATGGCAAAGGGCTGGCTGAGCAGATGAATGATTTTCTGCGCCACTTTCTCGGCATCTTGCGGCTGCGGCATATCCTTGATCAGCACGGTGAATTCGTCCCCGCCTTGCCGCGACACGCAATCTCCTGCCCGCAGCCCGCTTTTGAGGCGTTCCGCCGCTTCCGTCAACAGAAGATCGCCGAACGCGTGGCCGAACGTATCGTTGACGTTCTTAAACCGGTCCAGATCGATGAACATCACGGACAGCTTGCTCCCTGACAGCTTTGCCGCCCGAATCGACGTGCCGACGCTTTGCTGGAATTTCTGGCGGTTCGGCAGCCCGGTCAGCATATCGTGATAGGCGAGGTACGTAAGCTGGCGTACCGTAAACTCCCGGTTGCGCATATCCGTCAGCACGAAGTAAAGGATCGGCGCCGTGAGCAGAGCGAGCCCCGCGAGATCGGCCGTTGTTCTCGTCAAGTCGGCGGTTTCCCATGACGCATAGCGCACCGCCAATTCCACCAGCTCCGCGAACACCACAATAAAGACGGCCGGAGCCAGCGCCCGAATCGGCTTGGTGCTGTTTTTCCGAACGGACGCATTCAGGATCGGCGCGACCAACAGCACGGTCAAGCCCGATGTCATGAAGTCCAGCGGGTCATTAGGCACACCAAGCAATTGTTTGAGCGAAAGCAGCACGATTTCCACCCCGGCCATGACGCACCACAGATGCAGAAGCGCAGCGTGACGGTACAGTTTATGCCACCATTCCCGCAGCAGACCCGAACCTACAGGACTCCGTTTTTTTGCCATGTCGATCCTCTGCTTCCTCTTATGAAGGGTTTTCTTTTATTCTAATTCCCCGGAACCAAAAGAACAAGAGGATTTTAGTCATAAAGACCCATGTTTTCCGACATGAAACGAGAAAATTCTACAATTTCTTTGTATCAAAATTACGCTCAATACACGCGGAACATTTGTTCATATACCGTTTCGTCGTCATTGCTGTCAAGAACCCGTACCTCCACCTTCCAATGGCCGGGATAAGGCAAATATGCGCCGCGGGCTTTATACGTATGTCTTTTTAACCCGAACGACTCCTCGAAGCTCACATCCTCCGTATATTCGACAGGCACCAAGAGCGGGGCAATTTCCGGATTGTCCGTCGCCTGCAGCTTCATGATCACGTGCTTCGGTTTGCCGAGCTTTTCGGGCAGCCACACTTTGACGGTAAAATCGTTGACCCCCGGCACGTTCGGACTGATTTGGGCCGTCATATGGATTTTCTCGCCCATCACATGCCAGTTCATCGGCTCGTTAGCCGGAAGTGGGGTTAAATAAGTAAATACGCCGACCACTCCGACAATAAGCGTCATCAGCACGGCATCGACTCCGAGCAGCCGGCCTGCCCGCCGTTCGCTGCTTTTGCGGAACAAGAAGCGGATCAGCGCCGCGGTCACGACGACCAGCAGCACGAGCCCGGTCTTCGCCAGAAGCAGCTTGCCCCACCCGGTCTCGACGATATACCGCACATCCGGGAGAAAAATGAACACGGTCAGCACGCCGGAGACCGTAAGCAGCAAGATGCTGATCAGCGCCGCCGTGGAGAAGCGCGGAAGGAACCGTTTGCCCGTCTCCTTATCCGTGCGCCACAAGACGAGCAGCATCAGCAGGCCTCCGACCCACACCGATGAGGCGGCCAGATGAAGCCAGTCCAGCACGAGCGTTTCGCTTTTCGGTTCGAAGGCGGCCGCGTGCCCGAGCAGGCTTTTGGCGAACCAGACAAGCGCGAGCCAGATATAGTCGAGAAAGACGCTGCGATGCAGGACGATAAAGGACAGCAGCGCTAGCAGCAGTCCACCGAGCCAGGCGTAGCCGACCGTCGTTTGGGTGAACAAACGCAGCAGCCCTTGCGCTCCCCCGTCGCCGATCAGATCGCCCATATGCGCCCACATGAACAAAATATATGCGATCAAATAGAGCTGCTGCAGCCGTTCCGCCCACTGCCTCAGCCGGACGCGGGCCGGATCCGTTTGTTCTCCGGGAGCGAACCAGCGCAGCCAGAGCAGCCAGCCCGTAAAGCCGAGCAAAGCCAAATAAAACAAAATACGCGAGCCGAACTGCAGTACATCTTTCACTCCAAACGTACTTATCGGACCGTCGTGGCGGTGCAAATGCTCGATCGCGGGCGCACTGCCGCTGACGCCCGACGGCTGGTCCAAGCTTTGGCCGACCGCGAACAAATAAGTGCCGTCCACGGGATGCCCGTCCGCCGAGATGACGTGATAAGTCACCACATAGATGCCTTTGGCAAGTCCGGGCAGGTCCAGGGTCAAGGTCGTGCGGGTATCGTTCATCACGGCCGCTTTATCCGTCACCTTGCGCTTGCTGCCGTCGTAGACCCTTAAATAATACAGCCCCTCCTCCAGACGCTCGTTAAACGTCAAGACCACCTGCTCCGGCGGCTGCTCCAGCTCCGCGCCGCTTGCCGGAACCGTCTGCACGAGAGACGCGTGCGCTCCGGCCGGAGCCGCAGACCCAAGCAGGAACAGGAGGCCGAACCCGACGATCAGCAGCCATAAGGCGATCCTTCTGTACGACTCTCCCCAATTCCCTCTCCATTCCATTCGTAACTCCTCCTATCGTTCACCGGAGACCCGGCGTCATCCTCCCATGACTTCGATTTTCATCACAAAAAAAGGCAGGTTTCCCATAGCCCATAGTAAATGTAGCATAAAACGCAATAACAAACCAAATTCGGCGTTTTTTCGCGATTTTGTCCTAATCAATTGGCGATTCCCGGCCGAAATAATAGATTGACAGAGAAGCGGCGATGCGGTAAATTCATGATATTGCCTCGCGAAAACAACTACATATTGTAGGTGCAAGAATCAATAACTACGACATATTGTGGAAAACTCGTTAGGGAACTGCCAAAGTAACGAAGCCGCACCCGTACGGTTCGTCAAGCCTGACCGGCGGCGAACCGGCAGAACGACAGGAAGACGCTTTGAGGCGGGACCCTGCTTGTTGCCAACAAGTGACGCTTCGAAGAAGCGTTGAGCTTGTTGAGAAAGTGGTCGTTTACAAAAATAGAGATGCATACGGAGGTGGGGTATCCACTGGAGAAGCGATAGCGGCCGCCTTTGTCTTCGGGAAATGTCCGCTATTAAGCGGCTTCCAATCAAATTTCCCGAGGACAAGAGCGGTCGGAAGTGGATACCCCACCCCATCGTAACCTCTATTATCTCATCTGACCACTTTCTCAACAGCCTGGACGCTTCGAAGAAGCGTTAGCGGCATGCGTCTGCCTGCAAGGCGGCGGCATGCTTTTTCTTTGAACATTCCAAAGGAGCTGAATGCATGATCATCGTAAAACGGGACGGCACGAAGGAAGAACTCGTGTTCGCAAAAATGAAAAAAGTCATCGACTTCGCGTGCGAAGCTTATCCGGAATGCGATCCGCTCGAGCTGGAAACCGCTCTCCTGCCCTTGTTCCGCAACGGGATTACGACCAAGGAAATCCAGCGCCTGCTCATTCAGGTGGCCGTGGAAAAAACAAGCGTCGAGCAGCCGAACTGGCAGTATGTCGCCGCCAAGCTGCTTTCCTACGATCTTTATAAGGAAGCCCGCTTAAACCGCAAATACGGCCATTTCGGCTATGGCGATCTGTATTCGTTGATTACCTATTTGACCGATATGGGCTTGTACGGCAAATACATTCTGGAGCATTACAGCCGGGAAGAAATTCAGGAGCTCGGCGCTTACATCAAGCCGGAGCGCGATTACCTGCTGAACTACATCGGCCTCAAAACGCTCGCCGACCGCTATCTGATCAAGGGGCTGGACAAAGAAGTGCTTGAGCTGCCGCAGGAGCTGTTCATGGGCGTTGCGATGCACCTGGCCATGAAGGAAACAGATAAGCTGCGTTGGGCGAAGCAGTTCTACGACGTGCTCAGCAATCTGGAGATGACGGTGGCGACTCCGACGCTGGCGAACGCCCGCAAGCCTCTGCATCAGCTCTCCAGCTGCTTTATCGATACGGTGCCGGACAACCTGTGGGGCATTTACAATGTGGATCAAAGCTTTGCGCAGGTATCCAAGCACGGCGGCGGCATGGGCATCTATGTCGGCAAAGTGCGCAGCCGCGGCTCCAACATCCGAGGATTCAAAGGCGTCGCCGGCGGCGTCGTGCCTTGGATCAAGAACTACAACAATACGGCCATCGCCGTCGACCAGCTTGGCGTCCGTTCCGGAGCCGTCGCCGTCTACCTCGACGTGTGGCATAAGGATATTTTGGACTTCCTGAACCTGAAGACGAACAACGGCGACGACCGGATGAAAGCCCATGACATTTTTCCGGGCGTCTGTATCCCCGATCTGTTCATGAAAACGGTCGAGGAGCGCGGCACGTGGTACTTGTTCGATCCGCACGAAGTGCGCAAGGTCAAAGGCTACTCCATCGAGGATTCCTGGGGCGAGGAATTCGAAAGCCGCTACTGGGATTGCGTGAACGACGACAAACTGTCGAAGGACGAAATTCCGGCGATCGACATCATGAAGCGTATCCTGACCAGCTCGTTCGAGACCGGCACGCCGTTCGTGTTCTTCCGCGATACGGTGAACCGCGCCAACCCGAATAAGCACAAAGGCATGATCTACTGCTCGAACCTGTGTACCGAAATTTGCCAAAACATGAGCGCCACCGAAATGATCCAAACGGAGCACGAGGACGGCATCATTACGACGAAGATGAAAAGCGGGGATTTCGTCGTCTGCAACCTGTCTTCGACCAACCTCGGCCGCGTCTACACGAAGGAAGACATCGAGCGCGTCGTTACGACGCAGATGCGGATGATGGACAACGTCATCGACCTGAACTACTACCCGATTCCGCAAGCGGAAATTACGAATAAAAAGTACCGTGCGGTCGGCCTTGGCTCCAGCGGATATCATCAAATGCTGGCTCAGCTCAAAATTCAATGGGAATCCGACGAGCATGTGCAGAAAGCCGACGAAGTGTACGAGTGGATGAACTATTACGCCATCAAAGCGTCGATGGAAATCGCCAAAGAAAAAGGCGCCTATCCCGTATTCGAGGGCAGCGAATGGCAGACCGGCGCTTACTTCGAAGCCCGCGGCTACAACAGTCCGGAATGGCTGGAATTGAAGGAGCAGGTCGCGAAGCACGGCGTCCGCAACGGCTGGATGTTCGCCATCGCGCCGACGGCATCCACCTCGCTCATCGCCGGCTCGACGGCCGGAATCGACCCGATCTTCAACAAGTTTTTCGTCGAGGAGAAGAAGAACGCCGTCATCCCGCAAACCGCGCCTAACCTGAACCCGGAGACGATGTGGTTCTATAAGGAAGCGCACCGGATCGACCAGCACTGGAGCATCCGCGCCGCCGGCGCCCGTCAGCGCCATATCGACCAGTCGCAATCGTTCAACCTGTACATCACACCAGAGCTGTCCGCGCGCGAGTTTCTGGAAATGTACATGGCCGCTTGGAAGCACGGCCTGAAAACCGTTTACTACTGCCGCAACAAAAGCCTCGAAGTCGAGGATTGCGTAAGCTGCAGCGCTTAAACGAACTACCAACAATCCGTTAGGGCCGGGCGCGCTTGAGCGCCCCTCCCCAACGAAAAAGACCGGAGTTCGCGGGCGGCAGAGCGAAGGGCGCCGCCCAATGAACTCCAACGCTCTAAACGTAAAGCGTGTACATAAGACTCTTTGCAGCTGCAAAGAGTCTTATGTACGAAAGCGATCCACCATCAAACATCACTCACCTGCACGTTGTCGAACCAACGACAGCTTTGGGGGTCCAGGGGGCAGCGTCCCCTGGGGTCCCCCTTGCAGGGGGATTTAGGGGGTAGACCAACCAATGGAGCTTCAAAAGAAAAAGCTTTTTAACGAGCACGGCGACCGGGATTGGGGCAAGCGCCGCATGATCGGCGGCAACACGACGAACCTGATCGAGCTGAATAACGTCAAATACGACTGGGCCACCAAAATGTACCGCACGATGATGAACAACTTCTGGATTCCCGAAGAAATCCCGCTCGCGCAGGATGCGAAGGACTACAAGTTCCTTTCGCCCGAGGAACGCCAAAGCTACGACAAAATCATCAGCTTCCTGATCTTTCTCGATTCGCTGCAAACGGCCAACCTGCCGAATATCAACGAGTACATCACGGCTCCGGAAGTCAACCTGTGCCTGACCGTGCAGACGTTCCAGGAAGCTGTGCACAGCCAGAGCTATTCGTACATCCTCGACAGCGTCTGCTCGGCGGAGGTGCGCGACGACATCTACAACCAATGGCGCGAGGACAAGCATTTGCTGCGCCGCAACCGGTTTATCACCGACCTGTACGAACGGTTCATCGAGACGCCTTCGACGGAAAACCTGATGCGCACCATCATGGCCAACTACATTCTCGAAGGCATCTATTTTTACAGCGGCTTCAGCTTCTTCTACGCGCTCGGACGCCAAGGCAAGATGCTCGGCACCGTCTCGGAGATCAAATACATCCAGCGCGACGAGCTGACGCATCTGGCGCTGTTCCAGAACATTTTCCGCGAAATCCGCAAGGAAAATCCGGAGCTGTTCACGGACGAGCTGATCGAAGACCTGCGCCAAATGATGAAGACGGCCGTCCAGCACGAGATCGAATGGGGCCAATACATCACGAACAACAACATTCACGGTCTGAGCAACGACATCATCGACCAGTACATCAAATATTTGTCCAACGAGCGCCTGCGCAAGCTCGGCCTGGAAATTTTGTACCCCGAAGTCGTCGAGCATCCGATGAAGTGGGTCGAGACGTTCAGCAACATGAACAGCATGAAAACGGACTTTTTCGAGCAAAAGGTGACCAACTACAGCAAATCGTCCAACTTGAACTGGGACGATCTGTAAGCCGGCTCCCCTACGCTTACCGACTAACGAAAGCATCCCGCTTCCTTTGCCTTTGCGGCAGCGAAGCGGGATGCTTTTTCGTGTATTCCATCTGCTTTATAAAGAAGACATATGCTTTTTCCGTTCCGTTTGCAGCTCGTGGCAGATCGTCTCCAGCTCCTTGGCGAGCCGCGTCAGCCCTTCCGTCGAAGCGGTAATCGACTCCATCGCCGACAGCTGCTCTTGCGACGAGGAGAGCACATGATTCGCCCCTGCCGCACTGTCGTCGGAAATGCGCGCCACCTCGTTCAAGGCGGCCGTCACCTGCTCCGACCCTGCCGACATTTGCTGGGCAGCCGCCGAAATATCCTGGATTTGATCGCATACTTTTTTCGCTTCGTCTACGATGAGGCGGAATACATCCCCGGCTTCGTTCACCGCCGTATGGCTCGTTTCGACCTGACCGGCGCTTGCGCGCATTACCGATACGGCCGATACCGTCGCCTGCTGAATCTCTTCGATCAGCTGCGTAATTTGTCCCGCCGACGCCTCCGCTTGCTCCGCGAGCTTCCGGACCTCGCGCGCCACCACGGCGAAGCCTGCTCCGTGCTCTCCCGCCCGGGCCGCTTCGATGGCAGCATTCAGCGCAAGCAGGTTCGTTTGGGAAGCGACCCCGGAAATCAGCGTAGCGATCTCCCCGATTTCGACGGACTGCTTTTCCAATCGCTGTAACGCCGCAGACACTTCCGTCGAGGAGCTCTTCAAAGCGCCGAGCTGCGATACCGCGTGGCCGATCGTGTCGTTGCCTTTTTCCGCTTCCTCCACCATGCCGAGCGACGCTTCCGAGACGGTCGCTGACGATTCGGCCACGCGCTGAATGCCGATCGACATCTCTTCCATGGCACGTGCGCTGTCTTTGCTGGTTTGCGCCTGCTCTTCCGTTCCCGTCGCCATCTTTTCCATGGAGGTCATGATCCGGCGGTTTGCCAGCAGCGTCTGCTCGGTGTTCTCATTGAGCCGTCCGACATAATCCACGAGCTGCTCGGAGCTGTCCGTCAGCTTGTTGAGAATGTTGCCGAGCAGCTTCTGCTTCTCCTGCTTGTCCGCTTCGAGCATCGCCACGGTTTCCTTTTTCTTGGTGATTTGCCATACGGTGGTTCCCGCTGTCAGCAGAAGGAACACGGCATGAATCGCCAGCATCTCGATTTCGTACCCGTCCTTGCCGAACACAAGCTCCGAATACAGCCAGTAAGCGGCGATGTATTGCAGGGCGAACAAAGCCGTCATAATCCAAATCAGCTTCGTATCTTCATAGAAGGCCATCAGCGCGATAACCATGAAGATCGAGAAATAAAATTCGACCATCCCGCCCGATCCGACGATCATCGCCATGCTCGTGAATGTCATGGACAGCGCATTAAAAAGCGGAACGTAACGTTGACGCCCCCGCCAAAATAACAGCGCAGCGACGACTAACAGGAGCAGCGGAGCCCCCAAAAACACATTAAGCAGCACCTCGTAAGCCAGCAAATCGTGCTCGGATTTAAATACATGCAGCCATCGGAACAAGGCGCATGCGAGCACGGCCAACAAATACGTTCCGAACGTCACCGGCAAGGTCATCCGGTTTTTAATCGCCAACACATCGGGCTTCGTGGATAACAAAAAGCTCACATCCTATTCACTAAGGTCGAAGCTATATTCTTTATCACATATTATATCGGTCGGAAGTCCTATTTTTTATAGGTAAAAATGAAAAAACCGTGACAAGTCGCCGTCACGGTCTCAGCTTAAATCCAGTAATTCCTTCACCTTGAGCTCCAGCTCAACCATGGAAAACGGTTTGTGCATATAAGCATTCGCTCCGAGCTGCATCCCCCGGCTCGTATCCTCTTCCCGGCTGCGCCCCGAAAGAACGAGCATTTTCGTATGGGGCGGCCGCGTGCCGCGGTCCCTCATCCGTTCGAGCATGCCGTACCCGTCGAGACGCGGCATCACGCCATCGAGAATACACAGATCGACCGGGCTGCCGAGCAGCTCCAGATAAGCCTCTTCCCCATCGGCCGCCTCCTTGAAGTCGATCGGCAGATGCTTGAGCTTCGCCATTAGAATCGAGCGCAAAATGTTATCGTCGTCGGCAATCAGCACTGTCTTGCGCGCCTCCGCGTCCGACTCCGCGCCGGCCGCATCGCCGGTATACAGCATCACCCGGTTGCGGCCGTTTTGCTTGGCCTCGTACATCGCATCGTCCGCCCGTCGGATCCACTCGCTCAGAGCAAGGTCGGGCCGCCATTCCGAAACGCCGGCCGAGAACGTAATGTGGAACGACTGGCCCTCGTTCTGCGCCACAGGACCTTGATGCGTGAGCCTCAGGATGCCTTCGATCGTCTTTTTGGCGTCGGCGGCGGACGTGCCTGGCAGCACTACCACGAATTCCTCGCCCCCGAAGCGGGCGATCAGATCCGTAGCGCGCAGATTCGCCTGCAGCAGATGGGCGAGGCCCTGCAGCACCAAATCCCCGACCGGATGCCCGTACGTATCGTTGATCGATTTGAACCGGTCGATATCGATGAATACCATCGAGATCGTTCCGGGATACCGTGCGACGCGCTGCAGCTCGACTTGAATTTGATGGTCGAAATACCGGCGGTTGTACACTCCCGTTAACGGATCGCGGAACGCCATTTGCTCGAACGTCTTGGTCCGCTTGAGCAAGCTGTAGATGCGGGCGGCCAGCTCCTCATATTGAAACGGCTTGACCACATAATCGTCCGCGCCCAAGTAGAAGCAGCGGACCTTGTCGTACACGTCGCTGCGCCCGGACAGCACGATCAAAGGCACGAGCTTCAAATTCGGGTCTTCCTTCAAAAATTCGAACAGCTCGTAGCCGCTGTCCGGGTGCATCATCAGATCGAGCGAAATCAAGTCGTACGAACGCTCCCGGATCAGCCGCTGCGCCGATTGGACGTCTGCGGCATCATCCACCTCGTAGCCGTCCAGCTTCAGACGCCGGACCAGATAAGCCCGCAGCACTTCGTCATCGTCGATCACAAGCAGCCGTTCGCCCTGCGGAGGCGTGAGGGTACGCTGCAGCTGCTCCTGCTGCTCATCCAGCTCCAGCTCGCGTGTGGTGGTATCGATCTCCAATTCCAATTCGAGCACCAGCGCAAGGGAAGCCTGCGAGCACATCCGAAACCGCGTGCGAACCGACGGCTCCGTCAATGCTTCCTCGTCCTGCGACCATTCCCAGTGCTCGACCAATTTCTCGGCGAGCGTCCCGATACGCATAAAACCGAACATCGGCGCGCTGCCTTTCAGCGTATGCACGATACGGTAAAACCGGCGGGCCGTCTCGGACGCATCCTCCGGCTCCGCATCCTCGGTCCAATACCGCAGCTGCTGGAGCTGCTTGTTCAGCTCGTGAATATATTTTTTCCGGCCTTCCTTCAGCAGCCGGGCCTCTCGTTTCATCCGGTCGTCAGAGGGTGTTTGATGCAAAGCCTTCACTTCCCGTCTCCGGTATAAATTTCTATCGGTTAACGCGCATCGCGCCGGATCAGCTCTTCCACGGTATCCAGCAGCTGCAGCGGACTGAACGGTTTCACGATATACTGCGTAACCCCGGCCGCTTTGGCTCGTTCACGGTCCTTATCCAGCGCTTTGGCCGTCAGAAGAATGACCGGCGTGTCCGCGTTCGGATTCGCATGGCCGCGCAGCCATTCGCAAACCTCCACTCCGGTGCGTTCGGGCATCATATAGTCCAGGATGATTAAGTCGAACGGCTGCTCCTGCAAATAGGAGAGCGCTTGCGCCCCGTCCTCCGCTTCGGTAAGCTCGTAGCCTTCCTCGGCCAGCGTTTCCGTCAACAAGAACCGCAAGGCCGCTTCGTCGTCGGCCAATAAAATTTTGTAAGGTGCCATAAGCCCTCGAACGCTCCTTCATGGTGCATGTTCTATGAAAATCATTATAGCACGGATGATTGTCGTATGGTTACAGAGAACTTTTTAATCACATATAGTCCTTAAGAACCATATGTAAACCAAAAGGACTATGTTACGATAAAAACACTTCTAAATTTGATGAAAATTTTACTTTTACCGAGCATTTTTTCCTAGCTGAAAGGAAGGGCAACATGAATCCCGTGGACCATCTGATCAAAAAAGTATGCAAGTACGTTTCGTTCGGCCAGCCCGTTTCGTCCGGGTCCTTGGTAAGCCAGCGCTCGTCTGACCCGCGCATGCCGATGCAAGCATTTTATTTGACACTCCAGCCCAAAAGCGAACAAGAGCATTATTATCATGAGGTTTGGCTGAAAAAAGAAGGCTCGTTTGCCATCACCGAGGCGTGGTACAAAGACAGCACGGTCACCCGAAGCCTGGTTCAAGACAATATTTCTTATGAGCAGCTGATCAACGCGATCGGCGAGGAGCATTCTCATCATGTCGTTCTGCGGATGACGGAGATTGTCAAGAAGTCGGAACGGGAGGACTGGAGACCGTACGCCAGACGGGCTTGATTGGGGAGTTTCAAAGCATGCTGCCAAGCTCTTGCTTCCTGCGGGCATATTCGCGCCAGGATCCGCCGTGAATGCGCGGATATCCCCGCGGCTCCTTCCACAGGTAGATCCAGCCCTCGCACTCTTCCCGACGGCTGTCGCGCACCCAGACGCGTTCATAATCGTTCCGGGCGCCGGGTCCGTAATACTCCTCCAGTTCGTCCATCCGATTCAGACCTTCCTGCGTCACGACCAGCCATTCGCCTTCGACGTCCGTCTCGCCGCCGCAGCCCGACAAGACGAGTCCGGGATAAGCTCCCGCATCGAACAAAGCGCCGCGCACCCGTCCGGGACGGACCGAGAGCACGTAAGGCGCTACCACGTGATGATTCGATTCGCCGACCAGCAGCGTTCCATAGACGAAAACCCGGATCAGATCGGTTCCCTCCTTCAAGCAACCGGCGAATTGGTTTCCAAGCAACGGTTGCCGTTACTGCAAATACCATTTTCTTCTATCATACCATAAGCCAAGCTTGGGGAATCGGGTGATTTGCCCTATCTTTGAACGCCTGCCGTGTCCGAAAAAGACAAACCGGCATAAATTGTCCATAAGCCGAAGTTTAGGGGGGAAGGGGGAGAGTGCGCCATGCTTAGTCCCGAAGATGCGAACAAGATCATCCGCTTTTTGTCGGCGGCTTATTTTTGCACCGACTCGGAGGAGGCGCGGAAAGAGTTTAACCGGTTGGCCAACGAGCTGCGCAAAGCTTCCGGACAACCGGAACAATAAGGAACCGAAGACAAGCACGCCGCTGCAGGAAGCGGCGTTTTTGCGCGCATAAGACAATAGAAAAAAGCCAAAAGCGTCCACTTCTGGCTTGTTCCGTTGCGATATGTTTCGCTATCCTTCGGGCTAGTGCCTGGTGGACGCCGTTTCCTGCTGCCGCGAATATAGTCCGCGGGTTTTCACGATGATTTTCCGAATGCTGTCCTCCGACAGATGAAACTGACGGATCAGATCGGTGACCGTATGACCGTTCTCATACAGCCGGAAAATTTCGAAGTTCCGACGCATAATCGACTGCCGGGTGCCGTTGTTCTCACCCCAGCCTGCGCGGGTCTGTTCTTTTTTCGGTATATAAATGATTTCGCCCTGAATATAGTCCTGCAGCTGCTTGAGCAGGCTAGGCGGCAAAATATCCTTCCCATTCTTGTACCCCACCGATGAAAGCCTCCTTTCGTGCCATGTTGGCCAAAGCCTCGAAAGTTATAAGCATTTTCATCTTTACACCTCCTCTGAGTTTTGCCGGAGCAAAACTGACGTCGCAAGCATTAGGGGCATGAAATTCAGGATAAACGGCTACGCCGTCCTTGTCGTCTAAGGATAAGCTCGTTTATCAAGGTTGACGCGAAGCTATAAGTCGCGATGACTTATAAGTTCTTATCAACAAAAAAACACGATTGCCATATCGTGCCTGAATGCCTCTATATGTCATGTATCATTCAATGACGGTTCAGGTGACGGTGAAGGAGAAAAATGCTTATTCACTTGTTAGCAAACCCTTTTCCTTTTTTCATTGTGTCCAGTACTACTACCATTGCACGACACTCCTTTCACCTGAATTTTTTTGAAGACACAGAATTTCCTCTTACATTATAACCCATCGATTCTTGTATTGTCCATCCGCGAATATATAAGGGGCCCGAAGGCCCCCCTTGACTGGCGTCTCCGCTTACGCGAAGACCACCTCGGTTACCGTAATCATTGTATCTGATCACTCCTTTCCTTGAGCGTCAGCCGGCCGGCTACATCTCCTATTAACTCATAATCGGCCGTGCTGCCGCAAGGTGGAAAACTTTTATAACGATTTTATCCTTATCCTGTCCGCGGCTGCGCCTCACGCAGGTTATGCCAGAAAACACCGTCTTACCGTATTTTTAAACTGGCGCAAACCGCCCGCATCGTATATAATGGCATACAGTAAAGCGCCGGAAACGAATATAAAAAAGCTCGTATAATTGCAGGATGAATCGGCCTGCGAGTCTCTACCCTGCCTCCGCAACGGCAGGACTACGGGCGGTACACATACGGACGCAGATAGGAAGACCGCCGCTGCTTGCAGCCCGGCCGGCCGTTTTGCGCCTTTTCTTGCTTTTGCGTATCGCTCGATTGCCCGTTTCTTATTAGAAACGGCCGAATCGGGCTTTTTGTGTTTGTCGGGCTTAGGATCTTGTTAACGTTCGGGAGGAAAAAAAGCTATGGAACTGCTGAAAAACAAAGTGCTGCAGGAAGGAATCGTGCTGGGAGAACAGGTGCTCAAGGTCGACTCGTTTCTGAACCATCAAGTCGATCCGGTCCTCATGATGGAGATCGGCAAAGAATTTGCCGCCCGTTTCGCCGGCGAGCGCATTACCAAGGTGCTGACCATCGAATCGTCCGGCATCGCTCCCGCCGTCATGACGGCGCTGCAGCTCGGCGTGCCGCTCATTTTCGCGCGCAAGCGCAAGTCGCTGACGCTTCGGGACGATCTGCTGACGGAGAAGGTGTATTCCTTCACCAAGCAGGAAGAAAGCGAAGTATCCGTCTCCAAAAAGTTTTTGTCAACCGGGGATCGGGTGCTGCTGATCGACGACTTCCTCGCCAACGGCGAAGCGGCGTTCGGGTTGGCCCGGATTGCCGAGAAAGCAGGCGCTGTGGTAGCGGGGATCGGCATCGTGATCGAGAAAGCTTTTCAGCCCGGAGGCCGAAAGCTTCTGGAAGCAGGCTACCGCGTAGAGTCGCTTGCGCCCGTCGCCTCGTTGGCGGACGGACGGGTCACCTTCGCGGACAAGCCTGAGCCGCAGACGAATCCGGTATAAATCCGTGCCCAACAATCCATTCTCGGAGGGATCCTTCCTGTGTCTATGAATGCTAAAACAACCAGCCAGCCGCCGATGCGGCGGTTTTCGCTCGGCCTGCAGCACGTGCTCGCCATGTACGCCGGCGCCGTCATCGTGCCGCTGATTGTCGGCAGCGCGCTGAAGATGACGCCGGAGCAGCTCGCCTACCTGGTTTCGATCGACCTGTTAACCTGCGGTATTGCGACTCTGCTTCAGGTGTGGAGCAACCGGTTCTTCGGCATCGGCCTGCCGGTCGTGCTCGGCTGTACGTTCACGGCCGTCGGCCCGATGATCGCCATCGGCAGCCAGCACGGCGTCTCGACCATCTACGGCGCCATCTTGGCTGCAGGCCTGTTCGTCGTCGTCTTCGCCGGAATGTTCGGCAAGCTGATCCGCTTCTTCCCTCCGGTCGTCACCGGTTCGGTCGTCACCATCATCGGGCTCACGCTCATTCCCGTAGCCCTGAACGATATGGGCGGCGGAGCCGGCAATCCGAATTTCGGCGCGCCGGTCAACCTGCTGCTCTCCTTCGGCGTGCTTGCGCTGATTATCGTCTTGAACCGCTTTTTCACAGGCTTTTGGCGGGCGATTTCGATTTTGCTCGGGTTGATTGCCGGAACATTTGTCGCGGCGCTGCTCGGCAAAGTCAGCTTCACTCCGTTCCATGAAGCTTCCTGGTTCCATATGGTGCACCCGCTCTACTTCGGCATGCCGACGTTTGAAATCACCTCCGTGCTGACGATGATCCTGGTCGCTGCGGTCAGCCTGGTAGAGTCGACCGGCGTTTTTCTGGCTCTCGGCAAAATATGCGACCGCGACATCCGCTCGGAGGATTTGACCCGCGGCTATCGCGCGGAAGGTCTCGCGATCATCCTCGGCGGCTTGTTCAACGCCTTCCCGTATACGACCTACTCGCAGAACGTCGGGCTGATCCAAATGAGCGGCGTCCGGACGCGCGACGTGATCATGACCGCGGGCGGCATTTTGGTCGTCCTTGGCCTGATCCCGAAAGTCGCCGCGCTGACGACGCTGATCCCGACTCCCGTGCTCGGCGGCGCGACCGTAGCCATGTTCGGCATGGTCGTCTCCTCCGGAATCCGCATGCTTGGCTCGCAGGTCGACTTGAACAACCATGAGAACCTGCTGATCATCGCCTGCTCCGTCGGCATGGGCCTCGGCGTGACGGTCGTTCCGACGCTGTTCAATCAACTGCCCCAGATGGTGCAGATATTGACCGGCAACGGCATTGTCGCAGGCAGCTTCACCGCAATCGTGCTGAATTTGGTTTTCAACCTCCGGCGGAAACGGTCGGTGGCCGACGCTTCGCAGCCGCAAGGTGCCGCGAACTGATCGAAAAAACCGCCTGACCTCGTATAAATAGACTGCGGCCTGTGCGCGTGCGAACAGGACCGCAGTCTTCTTTTGTTGCCATATTTCCTAACGGTTTAATCCCAAACGACTACCCAATTCCGGTTCAGTGACGCTTCAATCGTTCCCCGTTCCATAATATAGCCGGCCAGCAGCTCCGCCATATCGGTCGGAATGTCCTTCACGACCGGCTTTCCTTGGAACATCAGGTAATTTCCGCCGCCCCCCGCCCGGTAATTGTTCATCACGACGTCGTATTCCGCCTCCGGATCGATCGGCTTTCCATTGTAGCGCAGCTCGACGATCCGCTGTCCTACCGGACGCGAAATGTTGATGCGGTATTCGATGCCCTCCCACATGTCGTAATTGTAATGCTGCGGCTTCGGATCGCTGAATTCCGCGCTCACTTGCACCGGGCCATTTCCGTCGTATTGGGCAAAGTACGAGGCCGAACGCTCCAGCGCGGCACGGATATCCTGCCCCGACACCCGGATGACCTGCAATGTATTCGGATAAATATAATTGGAGACAATGTCCCGCATCGTGATATGCTCGGGAAATCCCGGCGAGATATTGTCGAACAGCGCGGTGTTCGAGATCGGAGCCCCGGACAGCTCCATCTGTACCCGGTTGATAAACTCGATGAGCGGATGCTCCTGCAGCCGGACCTGCATCGGATCGGTTACGCGCATGTCGCCGATCAACCGCCCGATCGGCTGATCGAGCCATACCTGCGCGAGGCGTTCATGCGGCTCCACGATCGCCAGCACCGCGGCATCCGGCGCTTCGCCCTGCGGGGACACCAGCTCGGACATGGCTTCCAGAACGCGCCAGCCCCCCGCTTCCAGCCCCAGCGTCAGCGTGACTTTGCCGAGCCAGGCGCCTGCGCTGCCGGGCTGTACGACCGTCACTCCGTTGATGCTCGTTCCCGCAATCGACCGGTGCTGATGGCCGGTGAGCAGCACATCGATGCCCTCCACTTCGCGGCAGAGCGCATAGCCTTGATTTTCCCCCGTCAACGGCTCCGTCGGCTGGCCGGATTCCAAATGCCGCTCGAACCCTCCGTGATAGGAGACGATCACGACGTCCGCTCCCTCTTGCTCGCGCAGATGCTTCACCCACCGCTTGGCCGTCTCTACGGCATCCTCGAAGCGCAGGCCCGCGATATGCTCGGGCTTCTCCCAATGCGGGATGTAGGGCGTCGTCAGCCCCAGCACGCCGATTTTGAGCCCCTGCTCCATCGTCTTCACCAGATAGGGCTTGCCGAATACCGGCTCGCCGGTCGCCTCATCGACGATGTTGGCGCTGAGCCAAGGAAAGCCCGATTCCCCGACCGCTTTGCGAAGCAGCTCCATCCCATAGTTGAATTCGTGATTCCCGATGACGGCCGCGTCGTACCCGAGCTCATTCAGGCACTGAATCATCGGATTCGGCTTCCCGCCGTTCAGTTTGGCGTGATGATACGCCAGCGGCGTCCCTTGAATCAAATCCCCGTTATCGATGAGCAGCAGCGGCCCGCCCTTTTGGCGCTCTCTGCGAATGATCGATGCGATTCTGGCCAGCCCCGTTTCCGTCGGGCTGTTATTGGCATACTGGATCGGAAGCAGCGCTCCGTGAATGTCGCTTGTTTCCAGGATCGTGACTGTCAGCTTTTGAACCACCTTGCATTCAACTCCGTTTTTCCTTGAATTGAATCCACTATATCAAATTTAGCGCCGGAGAACCATCCGTCAGGCTTCAAAATATTTTTCGACATTTTCAGGGCGTTTTCACAAAAAATTTACTCTGGCTTGTACTATTCTGTGGTATAGTAAGAAATGGATTTTGATCTAACAAGTTAACAGGAGGTCCTTCCATGTTTAAAAAGTTTGCAGCAGTCAGTCTGTCCCTGGTGCTTTCCGCAGGGATTGCAGCAGGTTGCGGTACGAAAACAGAGAATAATTCTGCAGCCCCTGCACCTTCCGACAAAAAGCAAGAAGCGCCTGCGGCGAAAGGCTATGCGCCTAAAGAATTAAAAGTGCAGTTCGTTCCTTCCCAAAACGCAGAGACGCTGGAAGCGAAAGCGAAGCCGCTGGAGAAGCTGCTTGGCGACAAGCTCGGCATTCCGGTCAAAGTCTCCGTCTCGACCAACTACAACACCGTGATCGAAGCGATGGCTTCCAAGCAAGTCGATATCGGATTCCTGCCTCCGAACGCTTATGTTCTGGCGCATGACGAGAAGAAAGCCGCAGACCTGCTGCTGCAAGCTCAACGCTACGGCGTAGACGACAAGACGGGCGCCGACACCACGGAGCTGGTCGACTTCTACAAAGCGATGATCATCGTTAAAGCGGATTCCCCGATCAAAGAATTGAAAGACCTGAAAGGCAAAAAAATCGCTTGGCAGGGCGTAACGTCCTCCGCAGGCTTCGTATGGCCGGCCAACGAAATGAAAAAAGCCGGCGTCGATCCCGAGAAAGACGTAACGGGCATCGAAGTCAAAGGTCACGACAAAGGCGTAATCGCCGTCCTGAACGGACAAGTTGACGCCGCGGCGATCTTCCAAGACGCTCGCTACAAAATGAAAACCGACTATCCTGACATCTATGAAAAAACGCGCGTGCTTGCCTTCACTTCTCCGATTCCGAACGACACGATCGCCGTTCGCAAAGACATGGATCAAGAATGGAGAGACAAGATCGCTCAAGCGTTCATCGATATCGGCAAAGATCCGGAAGGCGGAAAAATCATTTTTGACGTATACTCCCACCGCGGCTACGTGAAATCCGACGACAAGAAATTTGACGTCGTTCGCGAATATTCCAAAAGCATCGGCCAGAAATAATTAAAGCTTTTAACAAAAAGGGGCACCCTGCCTTCCGCAGCGGCGCTCCTTTTTGCTTTACATACGCTCCTTGACTTGCTCCAGCTCCAACGCCGAAGATACGGGCATACCTGCATCGGCCGCCTCCCTCGTCACATACCGCTGCAAGGCGTCGGTGTCCTTTAACATGTGCCCGGTTAAAAGGCACACCGCCGTCTCGTCCTTGTCCACGATTCCCCGCGCGACCAGCTTTCGAAGCCCGGCCGCCGACGCCGCAGAAGCCGGCTCGCAGCCGATGCCCGCCCGGTCGATCACTGCTTTCGCCTCCATGATCTCCTTGTCGGTCACGGAAACCGTTACCCCGCAGGTCGCTTGCAGCACGGCGGCCGCTTTTTTCCAGCTCGGCGGGTTGCCGATATTCAGCGCGCTGGCCAGCGTATGCGGCCGGGGCTCCGGCGTCAGCTCCTTCAGGCCGCGCTCGATCATCCGGTGGAACGGACTTGCGCCTTCCGCCTGCACGACCGCCACCCGGGGCATACGCGAAATGAGCCCTGTCGCCAGCATGTCCTGCAGCCCTTTGCCGAGCGCGGAACCGTTGCTCAGCGCCCCGCCGGGCAGCACGATCCAATCCGGCAGCATCCAGTTTAGAGCTTGCGCGATTTCGTAGACAATGCTCTTTTGCCCCTCGATCCGAAACGGATTCATCGAATTGCATACGTACAGCCCCAGCTCGGCCGCATGCCGTTCCAAGAAGCGTAACCCGTCGTCGTAGGTGCCTTTGAACCGAATCATCCGCGCCCCATAGGCCGCCGTTTGCAGCACTTTCCCGCCCGCGACGCCTTCCTCCGGGACAAAGACGTACGAGGCTTTGCCGGAAAGCGCCGCATACATCGCAAGCGACGAAGACGTATTTCCCGTCGACGAGCAGGCAAACCGTTCATACCCGAGCCACGCGCCTTGCGATACGGCGACCGTCATCCCGTTATCCTTGAAGGAGCCGCTCGGATTCTCGCTCTGCGCCTTGAGCCGCAAGTCCCGGACTCCGGTAAACCGGCGGACCGGTTCGGAGTCGTACAGCCCCGTGTTGCCCTCGTACTTCGTTACGATCCGCTCCACCGGAAGCTCCGGATGAATCAGCTCCTTATAGCGCCACACCCCACTCGCATAAGGCGTATTGCGGTGCGCCAGACGCTCGTCAAAGACGCGCCGCAGCTTCTCGCCGTCCAACTCCCCAAGGCGCTGCTCGACCTGAAGCAGCCCGCCGCATTCGCAGCGCCATACCGGATCGGTGATACTCCGTCCTTGCCCACACTCCGTACAGCTCAATTTCATCCCGCTCGCTCCTTTGCGCTATTGCCATTTGCTGTATTCGACTTTAGAATAAAACGAAAAAACATATAAGTATAATATATTTATTTGAAATAATCATAAATTTAATTTATGAATGGAGCGAAGCCCATGAACCTTCATGCGTTAAAAATATTTCATGTCGTTGCCCGGAGCCGAAGCGTCACCCGTGCCTCCGAGACGCTGCGCATCAGCCAGCCCGCGGTCACGATGCAGATCCGCAATTTGGAGAAGGAGCTCGGCCTCGTCTTGCTGGCCCCGAAAGGAAGGGGCATCTGGCTGACGGAAGCGGGAGCGTTCCTCGCCGCCCATGCGGAGCGGTTATTCGCTCTGGAGCAAGAGCTTGAAACGCTCGTCGACGATTACCGGGCAGGGCGAAGCGGCACGCTGCGGATCGCCGCGACGTACCTGCCCGCCAACTTTTTGCTGCCCGGCTGGATCGCCGCCTACAAGCGGAGGTTTGCCGGGGTGCGGCTGACGCAATATACCGGAAACGCCCAGCAGTCGCTTGAGCGGCTGGAACAGTACGAAGCCGATATCGCGGTTATCGGAGGTGGCGCTGCCGCTTCCCCCCGGCTGAAACGCAGCGTGCTGTTCGAGGACCCGATGTGGTTCGTCGTCCCGCCGGATCATCCGTGTGCCGCCAAGGAAGTCGGGCTCGCCGATCTCCTGAAAGAAACGTTCATCATGCGGGAGGAAGGCAGCTCGACCCGGGACATGCTGCTCGCGCTATGCCGGATGTCGAGCCTCGCCCCGCCCGATATTGGCGTAGAGCTGGGCGGGATGAACGAAGCCGTGCGGGCGGTCGCTGCGGGCTACGGCGTGCTCTTCGCTTCGGCTGCCGAGGTGCGGGAGTTCGTGGAGCGACGCGAGGTTGTGCGGGTGAAGGTGAAGCATCCTGAGGTGAAGAACCCGATTGCCGTCTATTGGCGCGAAGGCGAGCCGCTATCCGGGCAAGCCGCGGCCTTTGTCGAGCTGATAACCGGGGTTAAGCGCGAATAAGAAGAAGTATGGACGTTTTCCGCACAAAAAAGCCCGCTTTCGGTGCAATGATCCGAAAAGCGGGCTTTGCGGGCTAAA
Source organism: Paenibacillus ehimensis NBRC 15659 (assembly GCF_004000785.1). GTDB lineage: Bacteria > Bacillota > Bacilli > Paenibacillales > NBRC-103111 > Paenibacillus_G > Paenibacillus_G ehimensis. Next base: position 116,996 of record NZ_BILX01000015.1, read on the forward strand.
CCAGACGTTTGCGAATAGCCGAAGAAATAATATCGATAATGGTGACCATGACGATGATCCCCAGCAGAATAATGCCGACGCGGTTCCATGCGCGGGCTTCCAGCGCCAGAATGAGCGGTGCCCCGATCCCGCCCGCCCCGATCAGACCGAGGATGGAAGCGGAACGGATATTGATCTCGAAACGGTACAGCGCAAACGAGAAGAAGTGCGGCAGCACCTGCGGAATGACGGCAAACCACAGCACCTGCAAGCGGTTGGCGCCGCAGGCGGTCAGCGCCTCGGTCGGCCCGAGATCGAGATTTTCGATCGCCTCCGAATACAGCTTGCCGAGCATCCCGATCGAGTGGAGGCCTAGCGCCAGCACCCCGGCATAAGCGCCCGGGCCTACCGCTTTGATGAAAATGATCGCCATGATGATTTCCGGAAACGTCCGGATAAAGCTCAGCATGAATTTGCCGCTGCCGGATACCCAGCGGAAACGGCTCATGTTGTTCGCCGCCCAGAAGGCAAACGGCACACACAGGAACGCCGATATAAACGTGCCGATAATGGAAATGGCGAGCGTATCGAGCAGTCCCCGGATCAGGTCGTCGTCTGATTCATAACAGCCTCTCCCTTATCTTCGTGCTCACGTAATCGATCAGCAGCACGATCGCCAGCGTCAAAATGATGATAAGGGCCGAACGGTCATAACGGAACTGCTGCAGCGTCCGGTCGAGCGTCAACCCGATCCCGCCCGCGCCGACCAGGCCGAGTACAGCGGCGGCCCGGACGTTGACTTCGAACGTGTACAAAAAATACGCGATATATTGCGCCGCCACCTGCGGCACGACGCCAAAATGAATCCATTGCAGCTTGTTGGCCCCGACGGCCGTCATCGCTTCCAGAGGGCCCGGTTCGATCGCTTCGATCGATTCGTAGGTCAGCTTGGCGATCAACCCGAAGGAGAAAAAGGCGAGCGCCAGCACTCCGGGCATCGCCCCGATGCCGAAGATCGCAACGAACAATCCGGCAAAAAGCAGCTCGGGGATCGTCCGGATCAAGTTGAGAATAATGCGGGCCGGATGATAAATCCACGGGCTGCGGGTTACGTTGCCGGCTGCAAGCAAAGCGATCGGAATCGCGACCAGCCCGCCGAGCGTCGTGCCGATCACCGCCATTTGAATCGTTTCCACCATCGGCTTCCAGACGACATCGATATAGCTCCAGTCGGGGGGAACCATCTCAACGAGCAGCTTGCCCATCTCCGGAAAGCCTTCAATCAGCTTGGCAATACTGGAGTCGGTATTGTCGGCGCTCCACCATAACAGAAAGATCAGGACTAACGTCGTTATATACGACTTCGTATTCGACGGTTTTTTCAGGATGTCGCGGCGTTCGGGTTCGGTCATTCCGCCTCCACCCCCAGAAGCTCGTCCTTCTTGATCGCGCGTCCGTAAATGCCCGAGAAGGCCTCGTCCGTCGCTTCCGATACCGGACCGTCGAATACAACTTCCCCTGCCCGCAAGCCGATAATACGGGTCGCGTATTCCCGCGCCAAATCGATAAAGTGGAGGTTAACCACGGTTGTGATGCCGAGCTCCTGATTGATCCGTTTCAAGTCGTCCATCACCTGGCGGGTCGTCAACGGGTCCAGCGAGGCGACCGGCTCGTCCGCCAAAATGATTTTCGCTTCCTGGGCAAGCGCTCTGGCGATCGAGACGCGCTGCTGCTGTCCGCCCGACAATTCGTCCGCACGGGCATAGGCCTTCTCGCGAATGTTTACGCGCTCAAGCGCTTGGAGCGCAAGCTCCACGTCTCTCTTCGGAAACAGCCCGAGCAGCGTCCGCAGCGTCGAATGATACCCTACACGGCCGGAAAGAACGTTGCGAAGAACGGAGGAACGTTTGACCAGATTGAAATTTTGAAAAATCATGCCGATATCGCGGCGCAGATTTCGAAGCTGGGCTCCCTTTGCCGCCGTGATCGACCGCCCGTCGATGAGAATTTGGCCGTCCGTAATTTCATGCAGTCTGTTGATCGAGCGCAGCAGCGTCGATTTTCCCGCTCCCGAGAGACCGACGATTACAATAAATTCGCCTTTGTCCATGGTCAAATTAATATTTTTGAGACCTACGGTTCCGTTCGGATATACCTTGGACACATTTTGGAATTCAATCATAGTCTAATGAAAGTCCCCTTTAACTAATTTAAACTGACAGATTTTAATTCGACATGAATCGCGGTTTTCCTCTTCCGACATGCCCCAAGTGACCAGATTAATGAAAGCTTAACACTTCTTACCGGCTGCGGCTGCGATTTTAAAATAACAACCCGCAAACGAACGCAATCGCCTTCGCACCCGGCAGGAGCAAAAGCTGGGCAAGCAAGGTGCCCGCCAGCCGCGAAAGCATCAGGATACCGAACATTTTATGGAGCTCCGCCTGCTTCACCTTGCCGGACATCGCCTTATCGGACAGCAGCGCCACCCGCGGATCGATGAAGATGGTCAGCAGGATGGTGGCAATCCCGTTGATCAGACCTGACGATTGCGCAGCGCTTGTCGCATTCTCGGGAACGAGATAAGACGCGTACAGCGCGGACAAAACGCCTACCGTATAGATGCCCGTGACCAAGGTGTTCATCAGCAAAAGCCGCTTTGGAATCCCGCCGACCCGCAGCCGGCTGAGCATCTCCAGACGGGGCAGACGAAATACGCGCTTGACCGATTTCAGCTTGTCGATCGTCACGGACTCCCGGATCAGGACCGGCAGCGACCCGACAACCTCGAGCCGGGCGATCAGCCGCGCGGCCACGAACACCATCGTCGGAAAAACGAGAAGCGCCGCCAGCGTCCCGACGGAAGCCCCGATCAAGATCAAATGGAATTGAGCCCCGAGCGCAATGTCCGGGTCATGCTTCGCCTTATCGATCAGATTGCCGAACAACGTGCCTTGAAGCATGTTCGATGTTCTGGAGATCAGCAAGATGATGCCGGTGAGCGACAAGGCGACCGCCAGCTTCCCTGTTCGGATGCCGGCCAGCCTTACCGCATAAGATAGCGTTTCCACGCCATGAATGATCAAGGTCAGCGCAAATACGAGCCATACCGATCCGACCATGCTTCCCCCTCCTCCGTTTTTCAGACAAGCCAAAAACGCGACCGCACGCTTGATTCGCAAGAACAAAGACGGCTGTCGCGTTTGCAAGTGGTTTGTCGGCTCAATGACGTTTCTTTATCGCTGCTAGCTGCCTGCGACGTCCCTCTTCGTAAATAGCAGCCAGGAAACGGCATAGAATAGAATCCAATGAGCGGCCAGAACGGCCAGCGAGAAGCCGAGCGTCATCCCGGGGACGACAGGCTTGCCCCCGTGGAAATATGGAGTCAAATCCGTATTGGCGAACAACAAATATTTGACCCAGGCATATCTGAGCTGCACCAAAATAGCCACGATGGGGCCGGACACGAACATCAGGAAGATGGAGAGTCCGATCGCCAGCGAGCTGCTCCGGAACACGGTCGAAATCATAAACGCCAGCGTCGCCGTCATCACGATCTCTACCGCTTTGATTCCATACCCTTGAAGGATGGCGGGCAGCGTCTCGTCGGGCGCAACCGAGCC
>NZ_BILX01000016.1 GCF_004000785.1 Paenibacillus ehimensis NBRC 15659
GCTGCGCGCGCAGCGCCGCAAGGCGCGGCTGCAGGGCGGCCCCCAGCGCCGCGATCAGCTCGTCGCTGACGGCGTACGCCTCCTTGCGGTACAAGCCTTTCGCTTCCGCGGAAATCTGCTTCGAGTAGGTCAGCGTATACTCGTTGCCGAACACCGCGGCCTCGTTCACCTGACCGGCCAGCCATTCCGGCGTAAGCTCCACGCTGATCCGGTCGGCGGCCTCGGTTATGGCGCCCGCGGGCAGGCCGTGGCCTTCCAGCTTCGCCTTGACCGTCTGCTGCACGTGTCGTGCCACCTGCGTCTCCACTTGCGACGCAAAATCCTTATGCAGCGCAGCAAGCCGCTGCTCCCGTTCCGCCGCCGTCTTCGCGGCGGCGCCAAACCAGCCGACCTTGAAGCCGGGCCGACGGCTCTCCAAATACGCGTGCGCGAGGTCCCGCGTCGCGGCCGGAATCACGTTGGCGTTGTCCAATACCGCCGCCACGTCTTTGCGCACGGCTGCCTGCAGCTCCGCCGGCAGCGATTCGAGCCGCGCCAGCTCGGCGCCCGCCTCCGCGTACTCCGCCTGGACGGCGTCCAGATCTTCGCCGGAGGCAGCCAGCTGCTCGCGTATCGCATCCTTCGCCGGCTCGTTGCGCTCGGCCATTTTCTCGGCATGCGCCGCCGCGAGCGCCCGCGCCGACTTTTCGAGGCTGAGCCGCACGAGCGGCCGTCGCAGCTCGATCAACTGGCCGAGCAGTCCGTCCAGCTTGCTCCATTCGCTGGACGGATGATCCGGCACTTTGACCGAGGTGTAAACGATACCGTCGGGACGCACGCCCCAGCTGGCGAACGCTTCGCGCACGCCTTCCTGATATGCGGCGAACGACAGCTCCTGCTCCCGATGCTTGTCGATCATGTTCACGATCAAATAGAGCGGCTTGCCCCACTCCGTCATTTTTTTCGTAAAGGCCAAATTAATTTCCGACTGCACGTGGTTATAATCCATCACATAAAACACAACGTCAGCCAAATGCAGCGCCGACTCCGTTGCCAGCTGATGCGCGTCGTCCGTCGAATCAATTCCCGGCGTATCCAGCAGCGCCGCATGCTCTCCCAGAAACGGGATCGGATAGCGGATTTCCACCGTTTCGATCGCTTCGCCGTTACGGCAATGCTCCGCCAGCTCGTCCAATGGTACCGTTTCGGACCGTTGTTCGCCCACTCCTTGAGCCTGATCGCTTGTCTCATCGCTGCGATAGATGACCCTTGCCCCGGCTTCCCCGTTCACGATGCTCACAATGTTCGCGCTCGTCGGAATCGGACTCGACGGCAGCAGCATATGACCGCACAGCCGGTTGATCAGGCTCGACTTCCCCGCGGAGAAGTGTCCGCAAAATGCCAAATAAAGCCGCTCGCTCTGCGCTTTCGCCAACAGCTGCCGCAGCTTCTTTCCGTGCTCTCCGTCCCCCGTTTGCTCTACCTGCGCAAGCAGCCCTTGAACGGCGGCAAGCATTTCATCCTGCGAGGTCCCGCCTTGCAGCCCCTCATCGTTCCCTATCTCTACTGACATTTCTTTTGCTATAGTCAATTCGCTTTTCATCGTTTCTCCTGCCCCTGTTCTTCCTCTGTCTAAAAAATCCAAGCGTTTGTCGTCTATCTTTTTGTGTTCCGAACAAAAAGAAAAAACCGAATCGCTTCGGTTTTTAGTGTACCATATTTTCAGTCTCCGGAATAAATATTTCGAAAACATCGCGATGCTGCAAAATCGTAATGTCTTTATCCTTCACTTTCATGACGACCACTTCCGGACGCTGCTTCATACGGTTCAAGTAATTTTCCGGTACGCTGCCCGACTCCGTTACGACGACGCCTTCCACTTGTTTCTCTTCGTTTTCCTGCAAAGGAGTCTCAAGCACCTTTTCGTAAATATCCGAAAACAGTTCAAAATCGCTGGTGTAGACCGATATGCATTTCATCTCTAATCCTATCCTTTCGTATTACGCTTCTTTAGTTTTTGCAGCTTTGACAGCTGCTTTCGCTTTTGGTATAGGCTTCCTATTCGAGTTCGATTTCATTCGTTTTTTACCTTCCCGGCAAAGATCAATCAACGGGCAAACCTCGCATTTTGGGTTTTGCGCTTTACAGTGATAACGTCCGAAAAAAATGAGCCGATGATGCGTCTGCGTCCATTCTTCGCGCGGCACCCGTTTCATCAGCTTTTTTTCCACTTCGAGCACCGAATCGTTAACCCCGGCAAGCCCGAGCCGTTTGGATACCCGTTCCACATGCGTATCGACGGCTATAGCAGGTACGTCGAAGGCATTGGAAACGACGACGTTCGCCGTTTTTCGTCCGACGCCCGGCAATTCCACCAGCTTCTCGTGTTCACGGGGAACTTCCCCGTTATACTTGTCCAAAAGCATTGCGCACAAAGCCTGAATATTCTTGGCTTTGTTCCGGAACAAACCGATCCGCCGAATATCCTGCTCCAGCTCTTCGAGCGGCACGGCCAAATAGTCTTCCGGCCTTTTGTACTTCTGAAACAACGTGGCGGTTACTTTATTGACCGTCTCGTCCGTACATTGGGCCGACAACAGGACGGCGATCGTCAGCTCGAACGCATTCGAGTGGTTCAGCTCGCAGTGGGCATCCGGGAACATTTCGGCAATCGTATCCAGTATGGTTCTCGCTTGCGTCTGATTCATGCTCCCTGTCCTTTCTTTCGCCTGTTTCTTACAGTTTACCGAAACGCCGCAGTCGAATCAATGACTAATGCCGACAAAATGCGAACTTTTTACGAAAAAACCGCCTATGCAGCAAGAAGTTCTCACTACACAGACGGCTCAAACCGGATAAAAGTTTCAAATAAACCGATTAGGGCTTTTCAATTTCGAAAATTTTATCGTCGATTACATATACCATTACTTCTTCGTTCTCCATAAACGTACTTGGAGCCACGGTTTGGGTGCCTTTGTGCAAATACGCTTTGGCAAATAAATTATACGACGTCTTGTCGTTATTGGCCGTCGGCTTCAAAAGCAATTGATTCAGCACCGTATCGTAAGAGGATACTGTCCGTTTCGTCGCAGTCGCCACTTGAATGATCGCCTTGTCGTTCGCGTCCCGGATGATCTCCACCCGGTCATTTTGCTTAATCGTATTCAAGGCGGCGGATGTGTTGGCATTTTGCCTGATTGTGAACTGCTGTCCGACCGTGATTACCTGAATGTTGCCTTGGAAATCCTGAATGGTCAGCGTGCCTGCCGCTACGTCCACATTCGTCACTTTGCCGCGCACCGAATTGAGCAGTTGGAGATTATCCAGCTTCGTGCCGCTGAAGCTGGCTTTAACGTACTCGTCGACCAAAATATCAGAGAAGGCGTGAGATTGCTTGCCCGGGTTAATAATTTGATCGTTGTTTTCGACTTTGAACGTCAGCTGTGAGCCCGTCTCGTCCTTCACGGTAACTTGGCTCGTACTAGGATTGGTGACTAGTACCTTGTACACGCCCGTTTTCTTGGCCATCAGGTTCGTTACGAAATCCTGAGTTCCTGTGAGCGTCAAACGGATCGCATCCCCTACTTTCAGGTCCGAGATGGTGCCGTTCGTTTTGTTAAACATTTCGACCGGTGCGCCATAATTGACTTTGAACGTTAAGTTTTGTCCTCCGGCGGTACGTATGGTCAAGTCGTTTGTAATATTGCTGGTATTGATTTGAGCGATCGTGCCTTCCACATTCATTGTCGTTTCGATCTGCACGATTTTATCTTTGGAAACTTTAAGATCTACTTTTTTCTTATCGTTACCGTTGCCTACGAACGTGCTCTGGAAGTTTGATAGCTGGATCGGGCCGCCCATAAAGCGGATGATCGTATTGTCCGTCAGCCGGTATGCCCCTACTCCGTCGCTCTCGGTGCTGATCGTCACCACCTTGGAATTGGCATCATAACTCAGGATCGTAGCGTATATGTATTGCTTGACCGAACGGCTGGTAACGGAAATTTTAACGATTTTATCATTAATCAAATCCATCTTTAGTTGATCTCCGGATTCGATGTCGAACAGGCTTGGGTTCGTCAACCCGTCAATCGTAATAATCGCATTGTCAGCGATATGATAGGCGCCGAGCGAACCGCCCGCTTTATTAATCGTCAAGATCCGCTTGTCACTGCTTAAGCTGGCCATCGTTCCTTCAACGGATTGGCTAAAATCAGCCGGCTTCTTCACGGAAACGACTTGAAGCTCGTTCGCTTTCACCTCGTAGCTCACCGCGTCGCCGACGCGCAGCTTCGAGAGGTCGGCCGTCGAGCCGTCCTGCAGCTTCACGACCGTTCGCGTAGTGAGCGTGAACGATTCGTTCTGCCCCGTCCCCTGCTCCAAGAATGTCACTTGGTTTTGATCTTTGTTCAGAGTAAGCACCGTACCTTCAGACGTTTTGCTGACCGGCGTTTGCTTCAGTACGATTTGCGAAATTTTCGATTCTTTCAGCAGCGTGTTCTTTTTCAATTCGACGATGCTTCCCGGCGTCAAAGAGCTCAAGCTCAGGCCGCGGCCGTCTTTATCCGTTACCGTGACGGTCGGGAACAAATCGTAAAGCTCGTTCTTTCCGTTGCGCTGGATCGAGGCCATCATCCGGTCGGTGAATATTTCCGTCAGCGTCCCTTCGTAGGTTTCCATTTTCTGCTGATCGTTGGTAAGTTCTATGTACAGCGCCGCGCCTTGATTTTGCACCAAGTATACTTCGTTCGTCAGCTTGATGTTCGACGGCGAAATCCGGCTGTCGTCTTTGCCGCTATAGAAAGCCGTATCGGAAGACAGCGTATATTCCGTCGTTTGCCCATTGGCATTCAGCACGCTGATTTTGCGGTCCGTCAGCTCCATCACATATCCGGTAGCGACCCGGGAGGAGCGGGAAGTCGATTCTTTATCCGCGCGGCTGAGGAACGTCGCCATTTGGGCGCGGGTCACCTTATCTTTCGGCTTGAAGCTGTTATCCTCAAAGCCTTGTACGATCTTCAGCGATACCGCCGCGTTGATATAACCGGCCGCCCACGACGAGAAATCCTTGCTGTCCGTAAATGACGAAGAGGATTGTGCCTGCTGAGTGGCTAATTCCTGTTTGCCGATAGCGCGGATGACCAGCTTGGCCACCCATTCGCGGGACGCTTCTTTAGCTCCCCAAGCCGTTTTGGCGTTCGTGCCGTCTGCCGTTTCCTCTTGAATATTAATTAAGCCGCGATCGATCGCATAAGCGACATATGGCTTGAAGAATTTATCAACACTGAAAGGCAGCGCCGTTTCTGTCTTGCTTTTCGCTACCTCCGATTCAAGACCCATAAACCGCAGTGCCATAACGATGACTTCCTGCTGCGATACGGAGTTTTCCGGTTTATATTCCCCTTTTTCATATCCTTCAATCACCCCGAGGGAAGCCAGCTTGGTGACATGCTTGATCGCCCAGTGCTGGTCCCCGACGTCGGTAAAGCGCTGCGAGCTTACGGAGCTTCCCGTCGAAATATTGCTTTTGGTTTCGGCCGCGGCGGCAAAGGCCGGGCTTCCGAACGCCAGCGACAGCGCTAAAACGGCTGCCGCTAGTCTGCGTGCTTGTCTGGAATTGATGCTTTTCATGAAATAGCTCCTCTCGATCGACTTATGTTCGTTCATGATGTACGTTAACTTTGGCTGCGTTTGATCGGATGCGGCAAATCCATATGTCCCATCAAGCTTTCGACCTGCTTTCCGTCAACCAGCACTTCGATGGATTTGACTTCGGAAAACTGGAACATCGTCTTTTGCAGTGCATCCAGCAGCATTTCTTCCCCGCCGGAGCCCAGCCTTCCTTCATCCGCAATGGATACGTCCAGGTTCAGCTGGCCGTCTTTCAACGCGACGTTTTTGTACGTGAACCCTTTAAATAATGGAATCGTATTGTCGTCAGGACTTTTCTTCAACTGGTTAAGCGCGGCCAAATATTTGTCCTGATCCTGCTTAATATGGATCGTCACATCTTTTGGAACCAGTTTCTCAAGCTGAGCATCGCTGTAATACGCTTTGATCTTTAACTCTTTCTTGTCCGGGTCCGGCTTCGGGGCGGACGTCTCCGGCGGAGTCGTTGTCTTCTCTCCCCCTGTCCCGGGCTGCACTGCTTGTCCGCTCTTGGAGGGCGGTGTTTCCGCGGTGCCTTGCAACGGCGCTTTGCTCGTTCCGCAGCCTGCCAACAGCAGAGCCGCGATGGCTGCAGCAGCCATTCCTTTTTGCCATGTCTTATGCATCGTCACCCACTCCTTAGTCGAGATTCAACTGCTTCTTGATGGCAGTCACGATGGATGCGGCGACCTTGTTTTGAAAAGCATCCTGATACATCAGTTCCTCTTCCGCCCGATTCGTCAAGAAGCCGATTTCCAGCAGTACAGCCGGCATGGTCGAGTTTTTAATGACGACAAAACGCTCCTGCTTCACTTTGCGGTCCGGAAAACCGGTAGCCTCGACAAGATGCTTGTGCATCAGCTTGGCAAAATCGAGACTTTGCTCCGTCCAATAATACGTTTCCGTCCCGCCGACGGTTTCTTTTCCGGCGGAATTGGCATGAATCGAGACAAATAAATCGGCATCGGCGTTGTTCGCCATGCTCGGGCGGTCTTCCAGTTCGATGAACGTATCGTCCGAGCGAGTCATCGTCACTTCGATCTTCGGTTCTTTCTCCAGCAGAGCCGCCACCTTCCGGCCGAGCGACAGCACCGCATCTTTCTCATGCCGATTATTCAGCGAGCTGGCTCCGTTATCTTTGCCGCCATGTCCGGGGTCGATAAAGACCCGGTAGCGGGTTTTACCGAATGATATTTTCCCGGTAATTTCCCCGTTTTGCTGTACGGAGGCCAAGCGAAGCTCCCCCTTCTGCGGCAAATCTAATACCATTCTAACGACAGATGCTTCTTTTGAAAATAGCGAATAACGAATTTGTGTGACAAATTCGCTCTTATCCGGCAAAGTTCCTTCGCCTTGCGGATTGAGCTTAGCCATGAGCGCCGGGTCAAGCTGCGCGTTAGACAGGTCAAGAACGATCCGGTCCGGATTGGCCAAACGGAATATACTCGGCTTTCTGGCGCAATCCGACGTTTTGATAGTCAGCGTGTCGCCTTGCAGCGATATAGATTGTACGGTAACCAAGCCGTTCGTCGCGTTTTTGTCGCCGGCCGCTTCCTGTTTGCCGTCGGCCGGCGTCTGTGTCCCGCCCGTTGTCTGCTGGACTCCGCCTCCCGGCTGTACCGTTCCGCTCACCGCCCCTTGCGCAGCTCCGTTCGGCGTTTGAGCGCCGCCGGCCCCCGTTGGCGTGCTGCCGTTCACCGGCTGAGAGCCTCCGCTAACCGCCTGCGTCACGCCGCTTGCCGCCTGTTGACTTCCTGCCGCAGCTGTTGCGCCGCCGCTAGTCGACTGCATCCCCCCGGGTGCGGGAACGCAAGCCAGCAGCTGTCCGGAACCGTTTTTCCCCGGCGATGTCCCTCCCGTCTGCGCGGTTCCTCCAGGCAACGGCGAGGTACCATTCTCCTTTCCAGCAGCACTCTTTCCGCTGTCAGGTTTATCCCCTGCTTTCACCGTATTGTCCGGCTCGAATGAGGAAGCGGGCTTGCCGTCGGCCGGGACGCTGCCCGGTTCTTTTTCGCCGGGCTTCTCCGTTTTCGCGGGAGTCTTATCGTCCTTGTTCTTTTCCGGCGTGGACAAATTAACCGATTGGTTGCGTTCGTCCCATGATACCTTTACCCCTAACTGCTCGCTAACGAATCGTACGGGCAGCATCGTATTCCCCTCGATGATCGTGGGCGCCGCCTCAAGCTGAAACGATTTCCCTCCTGCCGTTGCATTCTTTTTGTCAATAAACAGTTGTATATTGGTTTCGTCTTTAACTACGGTAACCTTTCGCTGCTTCTCGTCCCATGTAACCTTGGAGCCGAGCTCTTCTGCAATAATACGAACGGGCACGATGACGCTCCCGTCCACGTTGCGCGGAGCAACTTCCGGTGCGAGCTTTTTTCCGTTTAATACCAACTGAATTGGCGGCGCGGGCGGCTTAGACGACTTCGGCGTAGATGATTTGGACGGAGCGGCAGCCGAGCCTACGGCCGGCAGCAACAGGAGCGACGCGATCGACAGGGTGAACCAAGCCGTTAAAAATTTCATTTTGCACCTCAAAATCTTGTATTTTTTTGCTTTATGTAGGAAGCTGGAAATGGTTGCGACTCCCAGCCGACAAAAAGAATACCGTGGCGAAAACTACCAATATATTAGACTAAATTCTATCAAAAAAGTTGCACGTTCGGCAAATTTCGTAGAATTTACGAGGAAATACGAAAAAACCGAAGGCTTGTCGCCTTCGGCTTCGATTCTTTTTTATTTTCAGGCAATTTGAGCTTGTGACGACTGCTTGAGGAGCTCGCGGAATTGGTCTCCGGAAAGCACTTCTTCGGCAATCAAAATGTCAAGCGATTGTTCGAAAACGGATCTGTGGCTCTCCAGCATGCGCCGGGTCGCCTCCGTCAACTCTTCCAAAATCGCGGCATTTTCCTTCATAAGCTCCTGCTTCGTAACCATCTCGCGGTCGATGATGCCAAGCCTTGTCAGCCCCGAATCCATCATCGTGCGCACCATGTTCAGCGCCTGCTCGAAATCGTTGCGCGAGCCGGTGCTTCGTCCGCCGTAGAACATTTCCTCCGCCACGGCACCGCCGAGTGCGACCATAATCTGCTGCTCGATCTCCGCTTTCGTGTACAAATACTGATCTTGCTGCGGATTATGGCGCACAAAACCGAGCGCTTTCCCGCGAGGGCTGAGCGACACTTGGGAAACAGAACCCGGCCGCACCAGCTCGGCGGCAATAGCATGTCCAAGCTCATGAAGCGCGACGCGTTCCCGCTCTTCCTTATTCGATTCGCGGTCCGTCTTCTCGCCGAGCATGACCTTATCGACTGCCAGCGACAAGTGCTGCTGTCCGATCACATCCGATTCGTCCCGCATGGCATAAATTGCCGCTTCGTTCATTACGCTTTCCAGCTGTGCACCGGAGAAATGGAACGTTTCCCGCGCGATCGCTTCCAGATCGACTCCTTCGGCCAGCGGCTTGTTTTTGGCATGGATGTTCAGAATGTGCAGACGGCCCTTTTTGTCCGGCAGATCGACTTCGATATGACGGTCGAACCGTCCGGGACGCAGCAGGGCGCCGTCCAGCATTTCCTTGCGGTTCGTGGCCGCAATGATCAGAACGCGGGGCGTTTCGCTTGTATGAATCCCGTCCATCTCGGTGAGCAATTGGTTCAGCGTCTGATCGTATTCCCGATGCTGACCGCCATCCCGCTTGCCGCCGATCACGTCGATCTCGTCGATAAACACAATAGCGCTCTCTTTGTTCTCCTTCGCGGCACGCGAGCGGGCTTCCTTGAACAAGTCGCGGATGCGGCTCGCTCCGACGCCGACATACATTTCGACGAATTCACTGCCGGATGCCGCCAAAAACACGGAGTTCGTGTAATGCGCAGCAGCCTTCGCCATCAACGTTTTCCCGGTTCCCGGAGGACCCGTCAGCAGAATGCCCTTTAGCGGACGAATGCCGAGCTTTTTAATATCGTCATAACGGATCAGAAAATCAAGCGCCTCTTTCAGCTCGCCTTTTGCCCGATCCTGCCCGCCGATATCGTCGAACGTCAGGAAGCCCGGCGTTTTGCCGCGCGATTTGCGTTCCGACCCTACGTTCAGCCCTCCGCGCGCGCGCGCCATATACAAGAAGGTACCCAAGATCGCGGCCATAAATACGATAGGAAACAGATTCACTCCGATATAAAGCAGGAAGATAACAAGAACGGGTATAAAGCCGAGCAAAATCTCTTTGCCGTACTTACTCATTCGGCCACACCCCCAGTTTGGCAGGCGTTCTCGGCAGCATGACATACTTGCTCGCCGTGCCGTCCGATAGCGTAACGTACACATATTTGTCGTCCATCTCCGTGGACGCTTTAATTCCGTCGCTGCCCTGAGCCTGCAGCGTTTTCGGGATTTGCGCATACTGCTTCGTTTCCATGGCCTGAGCCACCTCGAACAAAGCGGAAGACCACCATTGCTCCAACCGCGGCGACGGATCGTTCACGACTTTGAGCTTTAATTCCTTGGTGCCCAATGTCGTACGACCTTCGGTTTGGATCTTGCTATATACTTCACGCAGGTTCGTACCCGGTGCAAGTTTCAATTCCATACGGGCATCCGGCCCGCTTAAATCCATAGACACCAGCTCAACCCCGGAAATGCCGGAGACGACCTTTTGCAGCGGACTTTCCATTGCCAATGTCCGGTAAGCAAAATAACCGCCGAACAGCAGCGTTGCCGACACAAGAACACTCAATACGACAGGCAAGAGACGTAACTTCATATTCATCAGCTATACGTCCCCCTTTCTATAAATTCATGTGAAAAAGCTTCAGACGAAGTTTCCCATCTATACGTTTTAGCCATACCGTTAGTATATCATATCGTATATACGAATGTTGATGCAATGTGTGGCAATTGAATGAATGGCGGCGTGCGCCTCCACTGCTTTTTGGAACTCCGCTTGCAAGCTAACGATAAAGAACAGCCGCGGAAGATGCCGCTTCGTTCGGCGTTTCCCGCGGCTGATTTCGGCATTTGAACGCCGGTTCGTGCTACTGAATGGTCAAGCGCAGCGTATCGATCGCTTGGCCGTCCTTAAAGGCGTAATAATCGTAAAAATGCTGTTCCGGCTTACCCTCCGGCTGCAGCTTATAGAATACCTCCCAGACCAGCTGGCCGCTGCGGATCCCAGGGGTCGTCCGGAGCACCTTCGCTTCCGGATGCGCCGCTTTCACCTTCGCTTCAGCCTGTGACGCATCGATTCCGGCACTGCCCATTTCCGTATGGATCTCGTCCTGGCCTACCCATACATACACCGGTTGGCCGATTTTGTCTTCCCCCGTGATGACCGTATAAGGCTTCTCCGCAACGAACCGTTCGACCTTAACCGCTTTGGACAATACCGTCTTCTCGTAAGCGGTAAGGACGGCAGCCCGCTGCTCGGTCCATTCCTTATCCATAATGAAGTTAAAAGCCATGCTCATCCCGGTCACAATCACAACTGCCGCGGCCCCGGCAATGATCGTGATCTTCCATGTCTTACGCACCGGCGGCCTCCTTTCTGCCTAGTCGTGCTGAGACGCTTAGAGAGCCGTCAATCGCTCGAAGCTTTGCTGCGCCTCGAATTTGACCTTCTCTTCGTCCATGGTCAGGCATTCGCCTTTTCGGACGACCCAGCGTCCGTCGATGCACACGTCCGTCACATCCTTGGAAACGGCGGAATAAACGACGTGCGAGATGAAATTCGTCCGCGGGTAGAAATGCGGCTGATCGATATCAAGCGCGATAAAGTCGGCCTTCATTCCTTGCTTAAGCGCACCAACGTCGTTTAACCAGATTGAACGTGCCCCGTCAAGCGTACCAAGCTTCAAAGCCTCCGAAGCGGATACCGCTACGGGATCGCCGGACACGCCTTTGTGGATCAAGGCCGCCAACCGCACCTCTTCCAGCATGTCAAGATTGTTATTGCTGGCGGCTCCGTCCGTTCCCAAGGACACGAGTACGCCCGCCTTGAGCAGCTCCGGCACTCGCGCTACGCCGCTAGCCAGCTTCAGGTTGCTGCCGGGGTTGTGCGAAATGCGCACGTCGTACCGCTTCAGCACTTCGATCTCTTCGTCGGTCAAGTGTACTCCATGAGCTACGAGAGTCGGACGGGAAAACACGCCGAGCTTCTCCAAATGCGCTACCGGACGCAATCCGTATTGTTCGACGTTTTCCTGCACTTCCCTGGCCGTCTCCGACATGTGGGTGTGGATCGGCAAATTCAAGTCGTGAGCCGCCTGCACAATACGTTCGATATAATCCGGAGGGCAGGTATAAGGAGAATGCGGCGACATCATGGTCGTGATGCGGCCGTCCGCTTGGCCGTGCCAATCTTTTGCAAAAGCAATCGCTTCGGTCAGCTTGGCGTCCTGGATCTCCCGCGAGCACAGCCCGATCACGCCGCGCGTAAGGCAGGCGCGGATACCGCTCTCTACCGCCACATTCGCCACTTCATTCATATGATCGTACATATCGACGAAGGTCGTCGTTCCGCCCTTCAGCATTTCCAGCACGGACAAACGGGTGCCTGCACGTACATCCTGCGCGGTGAACTTCCCTTCCATTGGCCACATTTTCTCCTGAAGCCAAACTTGAAGCGCCATATCGTCGCCGTAACCGCGAAGCAGCGACATCGCGGCATGCCCGTGCGTATTGACGAGCCCCGGCATGAACAGCTTGCCTGAACCGTCGATACGCTCGTCGTATGAGCCTGCAGGAAGCGGCGCCTGTTCTCCGATATATGTAATGCGGTTTCCTTCAATGACCATGCACCCCTGGATGATTGGCGCCTCTTCATTCATCGTTAGAAACGTTCCGTTTTCGATTATTGTTTTCTTCACCGGACACAATCCCCTCCCAATACAAATACAATCTCGTTTTCAATGTACACCCTGCGGAGGACAAAAATCAAGCTGACTATACCTATGGGGGGGGAATTCGGTCACATAGCAAAAGATTTATTAACATAATGTAAAATGGATAAACTAAGAATTGCATTCCGTTGTTTGATTATGTTATTTTTAATTTTGTGTGAATTGGCGCGTTTTTTCTACATATTTCTTGCTACTTAGTTTAATTTTTTGTAAATTTTCAATTACCTGGGAGGCCAAAACCGTATGTTGTTTACCAAAAAGAATGACACCGATTTTCTGCTGCTGCTCATTAAAGCGTCCGAAAATACGCTTGACGCCGCGCAGATGTTTCGGAATGCCGTCATGGGTAGCGAGCCGCCGGCTACGTTTTATCCGCAGCTGAAAGAACTCGAAAACAAAGGAGACCAAATCACACACCAAATCTTTAAAGGCTTGAACAAAGTGTTCATCACGCCGCTGGACCGCGAGGATATTATGGAGCTGGCCTCCAAAGTGGATGACGTGCTCGACGGGATCGAAGCCACGATCGCCCGTTTCGATTACTTGAATATCACCGTATCCGATAAATATATGAAGGAATTTTCCGCCGTGCTCGTTGCAAGCTGCCAGCACATTCTGGACGCCTTCAAGCTGCTGTCCAAGAAAAAATACATGCAAATCACCGAGCATACCGTACAAATCAACAGCTTGGAAAATGAAGCCGACCGTCTCATGCGCGAAGGCATTCGCGAGATTTTCACCCATCCTAAGGACCCGTATCACGATTTTAAATTAAAAGAGCTTTATGAGCGCCTGGAGCAAACGACCGACGCATGCGAAGACGTAGCCAACATTTTGGATAGCGTAGTCCTGCGATATTCTTAACAGGACCGTTTTACAATTCGGAACATGGGTACGACTCAGCCTGCTTAGGAGGAAACTATGTTAACCATTCTCATCATCATCGTAGCTCTGGCGCTCCTCTTCGACTTTATTAACGGTTTCCACGATACGGCCAACGCCATCGCTACATCGATTTCAACCCGGGCGTTATCGCCGCGCTTTGCCGTATTTTTCGCCGCCATACTGAACTTCGTCGGCGCGATCTTTTCCTCGGAGGTGGCCAAGACGGTCGGAGGCAAAGTCGCCAATCCTGCTACGATCGACAACGGCGTATATATCGTGATCGCTGCGTTGTTGTCCGCCATTATCTGGAACTTGTTGACCTGGTACTACGGTATTCCTTCGTCTTCTTCCCATACGCTGATCGGTTCTCTTGCCGGAGCGGTTATTGCAGGGGCGGGAGTCGGGGCGCTCAACTGGTCCGGATTTAAAGAAATCGTTCTGATTCTTGTCCTGTCGCCAATTGTCGCCTTTGCCACAGGCTTCGTCATCATGTGGATCATCCGCAAGCTTATCCTGGTTAGCGGCAATCAATCCCGTTCGAAGATGAATCGCACATTCAAGAGCTTTCAGGTGCTCTCTGCAGGCCTGCTTTCTTTCTCCCACGGAGGTAACGATGCACAGAAAGCGATGGGGATCATCGTCTTCGGTCTTGTCGCACTAGGGTACCAGAATAATTTGGATGTGCCGTTATGGGTGAAAATGGCGGCCGCGACCGCCATGGGACTTGGAACCTCGATCGGCGGCTGGAGAATTATCAAGACGATGAGCAAAAAGCTGCTAAAAATCGAACCGATTAACGGCTTCGCCTCGGATTTGAACTCGTCTATCGTGATTCAGACCTCTACGCATCTCGGCATGCCGCTCTCGACAACGCATGTCATCTCGTCTTCCATTATCGGAACGGGCTCCGTGATGCGGTTTCACGATGTGAAATGGGGGACGGTTACCCGCATGGTCATGACGTGGGTGATCACAATTCCGATCAGTATGATTCTTGCCTTTGTCATTTATAAAATTCTGTTCGCTCTTGTTGGGTAAGAACGGACAGGCCTAAGCGAAACGGCAAAAAAAGGATAGAGCTCCAGAACAACGTTCTGTCAGGCTCTATCCTTTTTCGTTAATCCAAATAATAAGCCAAGCTCTGCAGCTCCGTCGTAAAATCGGCATGATGCACCCGTACTTCGCTTGGCACTTTAATAATGATCGGAGCAAAATTTAGAATCGCCTCGATACCGGCCTCCACAAACTGATTGGCCACCTGCTGCGCCTCTGCCGCAGGAACGGTAATAATCCCGATGCGGACCTTTAGCTCTTGGATGGTTGCCTTCATTTCGCCCGTAGACTTGACCTTCAAGTTGTTGATCGTATCCCCGATCTTCGATTCGTGCGAATCGAAGACGGCTACGATTTTCATGTTGTCTTTCAGGTACGCATTATAATTGCATAAGGCGCGGCCCAAATTTCCCGCTCCCACCAACGCTACGGGAATGATTTTATCTAGCTTTAAAATTTGACGGATTTTCTCGATCAAATAGTCGACGTCGTAGCCGATTCCCTTTTTGCCGAATTCCCCGAAATAAGCCAGATCTTTACGGATTTGCGCCGGATTCAAGTCCAGCTTCTGCCCGAGATCCTGAGAGGACACCGTCTGCACGTTTTTCTTGCTGAGTTCGTTCAAGAAACGGAGGTACACCGGAAGCCGGCGCACGACTGCCTCGGAAATTTTCATCGTCTTCATGCTTGGTTCTCACCCATCCACTGCTTTATTCTTGGTACGAGCTGGTTCGAATTCATATGCTCGATTTTTGGGCCCGGCAGCGAATACAAGAAATATTTGCCGTAATTCGTGTCGATAACCCGGGTATCGTATATGATGACGATGCCTTTATCCGTAGCCGTGCGCACCAGCCTGCCGAAGCCTTGCTTGAACCTGATCACCGCTTGCGGTACCGACAGCTTCATGAACGGGTTCTGGTTTCGCTGCTTGATCATCTCGGTCTTTGCTTCGATCAACGGATGGTTCGGAGGTTGAAACGGCAGCCTTACGATCGCCAGACAGCTCAGCGCATTTCCAGGAATATCCACCCCTTCCCAGAAACTGCTTGTACCCAACAGAACGCAGTTCGGACTATTCTGAAACAGCCTTGTCAATTTGCTCCGGTTGCTGCTGTCCACGCCCTGACCGAGCACGCCGATACCGAATGGGCTCAGCATCTCTTTCAACGCGCCATGAACCAGCTTCAGCATCCGATTGGACGTAAACAATACCAGCATGCGGCCTCGCGTTTCCAGCGCTACCTCGGCCAGCGACGGCACGAGCCGGTCCATGAACTCCTTCTCGCCGCTGGCTCCCCGAAGCGTAGGAAAATCTCTTGGAATGGCCACAAGCGCCTGCTCGCGGTAATTAAACGGCGAGGGAAGCTGAACGGTTTTCAGTTTGCCGTCCGCCCCGTCTTCTCTCAAGCCCAGTTGGTCACACGTATAATCGAACGATTTGCCGACGGATAACGTCGCCGAAGTCAGGATAACACTATCCTTCGGACCGAAGAAATGCTGCTTTAGCATCTCGCTGACGTCAATCGGCACACAAAACAGCTGGACCGACCGGTTTCTGCTGTAGGTCCCGGCTTCAAGCCAATAGACGTAGTTGGCATCCGGCATCGTCATGAAGAAATGAAGCGAATCCCTGTGCCGGTACAGCTCCTTGACGGTCCCGGTGAGGTCCGTAATTAAGCTTTGGACATCGTATTCGTCCTGCACTTCTTTGATCTCCGAGATCAGCTTGTCGAGCGGTTTAAGAGCTTCCCCGAAGTTAAGCTGCATGTTCTCTTCGAGCACTTCCAGCTTATCCCACCCTGTAGGCAACGCGTCTTTCTTGATCCGATATACAAGTCCGTTCCCTTCCGATTGGGAAGGGTCGCTGCGCGACGCCAGGAGCTGGTACAACAGCTCTGTCAGCTCATCCCATTCTTCCTTCAATTGCAGAAGCTTCTCGACAACCCGGTCAATCGCCGCGCACCAGCCTTGAGTCCGCTCGTCTTCGAACCGCTGCAGCCGAATCCGCAAGCTGGACAGTTGTCCTGAGCGCGCATCTTTATAGAGCCAGAGGAGCGTGTTGGACAATCCATGATAGTGCAGCTCGATCCCGAGATGCTTGCCGGCCACTTCCTCGAAGTGATGAGCTTCGTCAATAACCAAATGCTTGTAGCCCGGCAGCAGCCGGTTTTCCGCTTTCATATCGGTGAACAGCAGCGAGTGGTTGGTAATGATGACGTCTGCGGTGTTCGCCTCATGACGGGCGCGGTGATAGAAGCATTTTTTAAACCATGGGCACGCGCGGTTCAAACAAGAATCCGTGTCGCTTTCCACCGATTGCCAAAACTGTTTTCCTTTATTGGCGAAATGAAGCTCTTCTTCATCCCCATGCTTCGTTTCTCCCAGCCAGACAAGCATCTGCCCGGCCGTAATCCGGTCTTCTTTACCATGCTCGAAATCGAGCGTATTCATTTTATGCTCAAATTTGCGCAGGCATAAATAATGGCTCCGTCCCTTCAGAACGGCCGCCCGGAAGCCTACCGGGAACAACTCGTGCAGCAGCGGCACATCCCGTTCTCTGAGCTGTTCTTGCAGATTGATGGTATGCGTGCTGACCAGCACTTTCTTCTCCTGCTTGAGCCCGTAATACAGCGAAGGAATCAGGTAGCCGAGCGACTTCCCCGTGCCCGTGCCCGCTTCAATCATCAGGTGCTTACCGTCTTCGAAAGCCGTCTCCACCTCACTGAGCATTTGCACCTGCGACTCCCTGTCCTCGTAAGCGGCAAACCGCTGCCGGAGCTCTTGCTTCAACTGATCGTAGAATGAAGGAAAATCGTCCGGCAGCCGCAGGATATCTTCCTCCTCCCGCACCGGTTCTTCATCTCCCCATTCTCCTACATTCAAGGCAAATTGCCGAAAATAACGATCCATATCCGGATCAAGCGGTTGGTGCAGCTCTTTATACTGTCGCATTTCGCTTACAAACCAGCCGAAGTCTCCCGCCGAATCGGCAAATACCATTTCCAGCCTTTGCAAAGTAAGCAGCGGAAGCGACTGAAACCGCTCCATGCATCGGAGCCAGATCAGCGCGGTGACCTCTGCATCACTATCCGCTTGATGCGGCCGTTCGTGTTCGATACCGAAGGCATGGCAAACCATGGATAGCTGCAGGCTGGACAAGCCGGGAAACAAAACGCGAAGCGCGTCCATCGTATCCAGTACACGTCCGTCGAACGGAAAGTAACCGTTATCGTCCAGCGCACGCTGCAGAAAAGACAAGTCAAAGGCAATATTATGGCCGACCAAAACCGCGTCTTGGAGAAGAGGAACCATGTGGGCAATAACCTCTTCCATGGGGGGAGCATCCTTTACCATCTCGTCGTCGATTCCGGTAAGCGTTGTAATTGAAGAAGGTATACTTATGCCCGGATTTACGAGAGAAGTATACCTGTCGGTCATTTCGTGGTCGTTTATAAGAAAGAGCCCGACTTGGATAATGCGATCCGTCGCCGTGCTCCCCGTCGTTTCAAAATCCAAAACTGCAAATTTCATCGGAGTCGTGTCAATCCCTTCATTCCCACTCTTCTCATAAGCATACCAATACTGCGGGAAAAAGGGAATAGCAAACTTACCCTTTTTACAAAAAAACAGGAACGAACATTCGGGTTAATCTGAAGGCCGCGACATGTCGAACACAAACTGGAGTCCGCCCTTTTTCTCACAGCAAACGCCCAAATCGAGCAAGGGCTGAACGCTGGACGGGTCGGTCCGATATGCCATGTTGAACAATTCACACGCTTTGTCCATATTGTGCAGCTGCGCTTGGATACAACCCATGGCATTAAAGGAGATCGCTTTGAGCTGCATGTTTTCAGTCAATCGGGACAAAAATTGAAAATGCAGATAGCTTTCCCCGGCTTCCCCTTTGCGCAAGTAAGACATGGCCAAATAAATCCGTGCCAAATTGAAATCGGGCTGGAGCCGGATCAATTCGTCGAATTCGGCGATCGCCCGGTCGAACATATGGAGCTTGTAATATCCTTGTCCCCGGATAAACAAATCGGTCCGTTTGCCTGAAAATTCGGGATCGAGCGGATCGGCTCCCGTACCGTTCAACGATATGCCGGCGACACTCATCAACTTGCTCCATTTCTCTTCGAACTGCAGCCATTCTTCGATGCAGGCATCGCTCATTGCCTTAAGGGCCCGCAGCTTTTCCTGCAGCTCTCTGCGTGCGGTGCCTTGGGAGGACGGGTATTGCAATATGACTTCATCCAGCATTTCGTTCATGGAAGCAAAAAGATGTTTAAACATCGGCCGTATCCCACCTTTGCTTCTTTTCCCACAGCAGCTTTAACCTTTCATCGCCGCAGCTGTGGCGCCCGCTGTGATCGTATCTACATTGTGCGTCTACCCGTCCCGTTTCATTCTCGTTTAAAGGACCGTGGAATGAATTTCTTCCTTCAGCACGCCTACGACTTGATTGTTCTCGCCCATAATGGCAATGCTCGGCGTGTGCTTGCGGGCTTCTTCGTCCGATAACATGACATACGATAAAATAATGACAATATCTCCGGGATGGACCATTCTTGCCGCCGCACCGTTCAAGCAGACGACGCCCGAGCCCCGCGGTCCGGGAATAATATACGTCTCGAATCTGGCGCCGTTGTTATTATTGACGATTTGAACTTTCTCGTTTGGGAGCATATCGACCAAATCCAGCAAATCCTGATCGATCGTAATGCTTCCAACATAGTTTAAATTGGCTTCCGTTACGGTTGCACGGTGAATTTTCGATTTTAACATGGTACGAAACATGGCTGACGCCTCCTACGTTTTTGCGCTCTCGGGACTAGCCCTCAGCTGTCGGGTTACGAGTGGCTCAATGAAGCTGCAGGAGCGCGAAGTATCCGATTATCGATCAGGCGAGTCGATCCGAACCGGACGGCCACCGCGACAATAACCCGCTCTTCCCTGCTCCAGTTTTCCAATGCAACCAAATCCGGATAAGAAAGCAGCTCCACATAATCGATATCGGCCAACGGCGCGGATTGAATACGCCGAACGACCGTTTGCCTCAGCTCTTCCGGAGAGATCGTTTCTTTACGAGCCGTGAGAAGCGATTCCGCCTCTTCCAGAGCCGCGGAAAGGACAAGCGCCTGTCTTCTCTCTTCCTCGCTCAAATACACGTTGCGCGAGCTCATCGCAAGTCCGTCTTCTTCCCGGACGATCGGACATGGGACGATGGTGACGGGGATGTTCAGATCATACACCATCTGCTCGATGACCGCTACCTGCTGGGCGTCCTTCATCCCGAAATAAGCATTGTCAGGCTGAACGATATTCAGCAGCTTGGTAACAACCGTGGCGACGCCGTCAAAATGTCCCGGCCGGGAAGCCCCGCACAGCCGCTCGGTTACACCGGAGACGGAGACGATCGTTCTGGTCGGTTTCGGGTACATCTCGCTCACCTGTGGAAAAAATACGATATCCGTCCCGGCTTCGCGCGCAACGGCCATATCCCGCTCCTCGTCCCGCGGATACCGGTCCAAATCCTCGTTCGGCCCAAACTGCAGCGGATTGACGAAAATGCTCAGGATCACCACGTCGCACTCTTTGCGCGCGGCTTCGAGCAGCGAGGCGTGGCCTCGGTGCAGGAAGCCCATGGTCGGCACGAAGCCGATGCGTACGGCCGGATCGGCAGCCCGTTTTGCTTTAATCATCTGTCGTAACGAATCAATCTGATGAACAATTTGCATCGGTTATCGAAGCCCCGTTTCTTATTCTCTATGTGCAGCTACCGGTTTCCCGCCGCCGTACAACGATTCCGCCACTTCGTCGTCCATACGAAACGAATGCTCCGGACCCGGGAAGCTGCGCTGCTTCACGTCGTCCACATACTGGCGCAGCCCATTGCGGATCATCTCGCCGACATTCCCGTAAGTCTTCACAAAACGCTTCGGATGTATGTCCGATCCGTAGCCGAGCGCGTCGTGAAATACGAGCACCTGACCGTCGCAATCTCTGCCGGCGCCAATACCGATCGTCGGAATGGACAGCTTGCTCGTCAGATGTGCGGCAACCTGATCGGTTACCAGCTCCAGCACGATGGAGAAAGCTCCGGCCTGCTCCAAGGCTTTGGCATCATCAAGTAATTTTTGCGCTTGATCGGCCGTCTTGCCCTGGATTTTATATCCTCCGATTTGATGAATCGACTGGGGCGTCAGGCCAAGATGGGCCATCACAGGAATACCGGCTTGCACTAGCGCTTCGACTGTCGGCGCAATCTCCGCCCCGCCCTCCATTTTCACCGCTTTGGCCAGCCCTTCCTGCATAATCCGTCCGGCATTCCGCAGCGATGCATCGATGCTGCCGTGATACGTATTGAACGGCATATCCGTCACCACAAAGCTGGTTCGAACCGCACGCGTAACCGCACGGGAATGGTAGATCATATCGTCCAGGGTGACGGGAAGCGTCGAATCGTAGCCGAGCACGACATTGCCAAGCGAATCCCCGACAAGAATCACATCGATACCGGCTTCCTCCGCCAGCATAGCCGTCGGGTAATCATAGGCTGTCATTACGCTGATCGGAGTTCCGTCTTCTTTCATTTTCCTCAGTTTGGCCGTCGTTATCGGTTTACGCATCTCCATGATTTACACCTTGCCTTCCGGTTGGAATGGTTCAGGGTTCCGCACGCTCGGGAGTCTCTCCCTCTGCCGTTCTTCCTCCTGATAGTATTGCGATAATCGGCCGGATTGTTGCAAAGAGCAAAAAAACCTTTCAGCCCATACGGAGGCTAAAAGGTTCACATGTCCTTCTCATATGATCCTTCTGTCTCGGTCCGGTTAGGCTCAGAGCAGAATCCGACATATTGCTTGGGTAAAGCTATGATGTTGTTCAAAAAACATACGATTGAAGTACAGTTCCATACGGATACCGTCTTCGTACCGTACATTATACCAAAGTTTTCATCCGGTGTCACCCAAAACTAATATCCGCGGAATACAATTTCCTTACCGAACCATCCGCTGTGCGAAGCTGCAGGGCACCATGCTCATCGATCCCCTCGGCAAATCCCTCGAACTCTCCTTGCGGCGTTCGGCAGCGGATATTCCGGTGAAGCGAAACGGTCAGCGCTTCCCACAACAGCTTGATGGGGGCAAAGCCCTCCCGCCGGTAAAGCTCGTACAACTGCTCCCACTCCAGCAAAAATCGGCTAAGCACCTCGATTCGGTCCACCTGGCAGCCTGCTTCGATGGCAAGCGAGGTGGCCGCATCCCGAAGCTCTGGCGGAAAATCGTCCGACTGCAGGTTCACGCTGATGCCGACTCCGGCGATAATGTGCTGCAGCCGTTCGTCCTCGGCGCTCGATTCGAGCAAGATGCCGGCGACCTTCTTGCCGCCGACAAGCAGGTCGTTAGGCCACTTGATCCCCGCTTCCACACCTGTCGTACTGCGGATGGCCCGGCACAAAGCGACGGCAACGAGCAATGTCAGCTGAGGGGTAAATAACAAAGGAATCCAAACCGGCTTCAGAATCAGGCTCATCCAGATGCCTTTTCCGACCGGGGAATGCCACGTGCGCCCCATCCGGCCTTTTCCGGCCGTCTGCTGCTCCGCAAGAATAAGCGTGCCTTCCTCCGCACCTTCCTCGACACAGTGCGCCGCGACGATTTGCGTCGACTCCACTTGGCCGTAATATTTCACAAACCGGCCGAACCGTTCCGTCTCCAGCTTCAATTGCAGACGGCTCATATCCAGCCTGTCCGGCTTTGACAACAGCCGATACCCTTTGCGCGACACCGCTTCGAACCGGTAACCTTGCTGCCGCAAACGCTCGATCTGCTTCCAAACGGCCGTCCGGCTGACTCCAAGCTCCTCGCTCAGCTGTTCGCCAGACAAAAATTTGCCGTCCGATTGCTCGAACAGTCCGATCAGTCGATCCGTCATCATTCATCGTTCTCCTGCATGTTTTCGTAATGCTCGCGGGCCGCCGCAAGCAGCGTTTCCTTGTCGTTACGTAGTTCGGCGAGCGCGGCGCTTTCAAGCAACCGGTGCAGCAGCCGGCCTGTCCACGGACCGCCTTTGACGCCCAGGTGTCCCATAAGATCCTTCCCTCCGACGGCGAGCTCTGCAAGAGCCGAAACGGGCATCTGCTCCAGCCATACGGAGCCCAGTCTTTTCCATACATCCGCTGCCTCGCCAACCTTGATGTCTTCAGTCCGGATCGGGCGATTCTCCAGCAGGTAAATCTCCCTTAGCGCACGGAGTGCAGGAACGCCGTAAGTGAGCGCGGCCGAGATCCATATTCGTCTCAAATATGCTTCTTCGGCCCATCCCGTCGCTCTATCCAGTCCGGATAAAAGCGCAGTGTGCGCGGCGACGATTCGCTTGACCGTCTCCATCTGATGTCTGGAAAAGGTTAGCTTGATCATATCCTCTTCAACTTCGGCCGGAACGGCTCCTAGCCGAATGTAGATGAAAGCAAGCCGATGCTCCATTTCGGTTAACCGTGAGAGGGGCGGCCACGCCGTTTCCTTGTCCAGCCCGGACAGCAGCAGCTCCTGCTTCACATGACGCAGCGCCTTGCTTCCCGTGAGCAAGTCCAGAGCCCGGTTCGGATCGCTCCCCCCGAGCATTCGCTCCAGCTCCGCCCGGATGCGTTCCATGGCGATGTGACGCAGCAGCGAAATACCGGAGTTTAAAGCGTCCCAGGTCGCCTGTTCCACGATCAACCCGTACTCCGACGCAAAACGGAGACACCGCATCATCCGCAGCGCATCTTCGCCGAACCGCTCTTCCGCTTGTCCGACGCAGCGAAGTACGCCGCGTTCCAAATCCCTCATGCCATCGAATGGATCGATCAGCCGGCCGTTTTGGTCGATAGCCATCGCATTCATTGTAAAATCGCGCCGCTGCAAATCCTCGGTCAAGCTGTCGATATATTCCACCTCGGTCGGGCGTCGGAAGGCCTCGTATCCGCCTTCGCGGCGAAACGTAGTCACTTCGTAGGGCTTCTTGCCCACAACGACCGTAACCGTCCCATGCTGCAATCCGGTAGGGACCGTGCGCTCGAAGAGCCGCTGCACCTGCTCGGGATGAGCGGAAGTGGCGATATCGTAATCCTTAACGGGTCGCCCGAGCTGTTCATCCCGAACGCAACCGCCGACCAAATAAGCCTCAAAGCCCGCTTCGCACAAGCGCCGGACGATCTGCATGGCTCCCTGCTTTAAAGCATCGCTCATGTATGCAATCTCGCTTCCTTTATCCGCAATTGAGCGGATTCTCCCGAATCGACTCCGGGACCGGCCGCCCAAGCACCCGATAATATAACTCCTCATACTGCCGTGTAATCAAATCGTTGCAAAACGTATAGCGCGCGCGATACAAACAGGCGTCTACCGTCTTTTTGTACAAGCTTTCGTCCTTCAGCAGAGAGATGGCATACGCCGCCATTTGTTCCACATCGCCGATGTCCGCCAAGTAACCGGTTTCCCCATGAGTGATCAACTCGGGAATGCCGCCGGCGTTCGAAGCGATCGTCGGCACGCCGCAAGCCATCGCTTCCAGCGCAACCAAGCCGAAGCTTTCCTTCTCGGAGGGAAGCAGCATGAGGTCGGCTAACGACAGCAACTGGGCGACGTCGTCCTGCTTGCCGCAGAACGTGACCCGATCCAACAGCCCGAGCTCCTTTACCTTGCAGAGCACCTTGGACAGCTCCGGACCTTCGCCTACAAACAGGAGGCGGGAAGGCACTTCCTTACGGACCCGGTCGAAAATTTCCACAACATCCGTCACCCGTTTGACCGGACGGAAGTTGGAAATGTGAATCAAAATCTTCTCGTCGGGATGTGCAAACTCCTTGCGGAGCGACGCCACTTCACGAGGATAATACACCCGTTTGTCCACAAAATTGTAAGCCAGATCGATCGGCTTCTCGATGCCAAGCAGCTGCCGCGTTTCCTGGATCAAGTCTTGGGATACGGCGGTCACCGCATCGCTTTGGTTGATCGCATACCGGATCAGGTCGCTAAGCGACTCGTCCTGCGCCAGAACCGTAATATCGGTACCATGCAGTGTCGTTACCACTTTCAGCTCCGGACCGACCATCTGTTTAGCCAGCAGGGCGCAGACGGCGTGCGGAATGGCGTAATGAACATGCAGCAGGTCCAGCTCTTCCAGCTTGACCACTTGCGCAAGCTTGCTCGCCAAAGACAAATCGTAAGGCGGATATTTAAAGACGTAATAGTCGTTGACTTCGACTTCGTGATAGAAGATGTTGCGGTCGAACTTTCCAAGTCGAAACGGCATGCTGTGCGTAATAAAATGAACCTCGTGCCCTTTTTCCGCAAGCAGCTTGCCGAGCTCGGTGGCGACGACGCCCGAACCCCCTAACGTGGGATAGCATGTAATTCCGATTTTTAACCGGTTCATTGTTTTCGAGCCGCCTCCTTTTGCTCCTAGAATTGGTCACGCTTTTTAGAACAGTTCTGTCAAGTAAGGCAGCTTGCTGATGAAGCCTTCCGCATAACGGACCGCCCGTTTTTGCCCAAGCAGAGAGTCCCGGGCCTCCACCCGCTCAAGATAGCCTTGATTCAGCGGGGTGCGCACGATGTCGTTCCCGGCACCCGAACCCGAAGATTCGAATTGGCTCCGGTACGCAAGCAGCGACGAGCGCTTGCTCTCATAATGGCCGGTCACGTCAACCATCACATCGGGCTCTATTACATCGTTGATGAAATAAAAATAGCTTTCCTCAACCGTATGCGCCGGATGGTCCGGCAAGTACCGTCTCAGCTTCGCATTGAACAGCGCTTCCTGCACCAGCTTGCTGCAGGCGATATGGTCCGGATGCCGGTCTTCCCAATACGGTGCGAATACGATTCGCGGCTTCCAAGTGCGGATCTCCAAGGCAATTCGCTCCACATATTCCGGCAGCAGATAAAGTCCGCGGTCCGGCAGCTGCAGATTGGTGCGAACGGTCAGACCGAGCGTCTCCGATGCCGCCTTGGCTTCTTGTTGACGCGTTTCGACGGTGCCGTTAGACGACATTTCCGCCAAGGTCAAATCGCAAATGCCGACCTTAAGTCCGGCTGCCGTATGCTTCGCAATGGTACCGCCCATACCGATTTCCGCATCGTCCGGGTGAGCGCCGAAAACAAGCAGATCAAGCGACTCGCTCATTGATCGATCCCCGGCTTGTATTTATGTACCAGCTCCCGCCAAGCGAAGTCTCCCCGGTCAAGCGCTTTGACCAAAATTTCCGCGGTCGCGATATTGGTGGCGCAAGGAATTCCTTGAACGTCGCACAGACGAAGCAAAGCAATAATATCGGGCTCGTGCGGCTGCGCCATGAGCGGATCGCGCAAAAAGATAATCAAATCAATTTCATTGGTCGCCACCAATGCTCCGATCTGCTGGTCACCTCCGAGCGGACCGGACATAAAGCGATTCACCTGCAGGTTCGTATTTTCCATTATGCGCGTGCCTGTCGTTCCGGTCGCATACAACGTATGATCTTGAAACACATTCTCGTAAGCCGTAACAAAATTTACCATTTCTTCTTTCTTGCGGTCGTGTGCGATAAGTGCGATTTTCATTGCCATAGGATGGCTGCTCCTCTCTAAACTCCTATAAAACGAGGACACTCGAGCGGTCCTCTTCGGCCCGGCCCCATGTCCTCTTTCGTTTTTAATCGATAAAATGTTCGAAGCCGTAAATCATACCGGTATATTCCATGACTTTCTGAACGGCCACCTTCACGCCAGGCATATAGCCGGCCCGGTCATACGAGTCGTGACGGATTTTCAAGGTTTGTCCGAAAGCGCCGAATACGACCTCCTGCTGGGCAAAGATGCCCGGCAGCCGAACGCTATGGATCCGGAATCCGTTATAATACCCTCCGCGGGAGCCTTCGATCGTCTCCACTTCGTCGGGATTGCCCTGACGCAGCTCCTGACGCGCTTCGGAGATCATCTCCGCCGTCTTCACGGAAGTGCCCGAAGGCGCGTCCAGCTTCTGATCGCCATGATATTCGATAATCTCCAGATGAGGAAAATATTTGGCAGCTTGTGCGGCGAATTTCATCATCAGAATGGCACCGATCGAGAAGTTCGGGGCGATCAATCCGCCGATCCCCGCTTCCTTGCACTGCTTGTCCAGTTCGGCGATATCCTCCGGCGTAAAGCCGGTCGTCCCCATCACGGGGCGGACCTTATGTTGAATAGCCAGTCGGGTATGGGCTACCGCCGAATGCGGAGCCGTAAAATCAACCAGCACATCGGGTTTCGTTTCCGCGAGAGCAAGCTCCAGATCGTTCGTAACCGCAATTCCGCAAGCATCCAAGCCGACCAGTCTGCCTGCATCCGTTCCTACAGCGGAACGGTTAACCGCAGCGGCCAGCTCCAGCTCCGGGTCGCCCAAAACCAGCTTGACGACCTCGCGCCCCATGCGGCCTCCCGCTCCGGCAACCGCTACTTTGATGATTGGTTTCATATGGATTCATTGTCCTTTCCGCTTAGGTGTCGATCATTGGCACTTATAGGGTAACGCTCATATATTCCTTCCATTTTTTCCGGTAGTCCGCGAGCAGCCGCAGGCCGATGGAATGCTGCGGATCCAGCTTGAGCAATTCCTGAACGGCCTGCACGGCCGGAGCGAACTCCCCAAGCCGGGAATACGCGATACCCAATAGTAAAAAAGCTTCCTGTGAAAGCGGATCGAGCTTCACCGCCTGCTGCAGCAGCGACACCGCCAGCCATAGCCGTTCGTCCGACTCCTCGAACAGCTTCTCTGCTTGAAGCGTCAGTTGGCGCGCCTGAAGGTGCTGCAGATGCAACGTGTAATGTTCATCCTCCGGCTCAAGCCGGACCGCTTGGCTTGCATGTGCCTCCGCTTTATCCAGCTTGCCGCTGCGTGCGTACGTAATGGACAGTTTATAATGATACGCCGCGCATTCGGGATTCGTCGCAATCGCATGTTCGAACCAGGCGATGGCCTGTTCGAAGTCGTGATTCAATATCGATTCGTACGCTTTCTTGATGGCCTCTTCGCCCTTCAACTGCATCATCTCCTTCCTCAGCCAAGCCGGAAGCAAACTTTTCCAAGCCGACATGAGAAGTGCAAGGTGATGGTACAGTATATGAAAAGAATCAGGCGTCGGTGTTTATTTTCGTCCAACGGTCCGCGTCGCGCGTCCGGAATTTGTGCATGACCTTATCATGCGCTTCCGTCAAATCGATGCCTAGCGAATTCGCAAAACAGATGGTAATAAACAAGATGTCGCCAAGCTCAAGCTCGATGGAGTTCTCCTCCTCGGTGGCCTTTTTCGGCTTCTCGCCGTAACGATGATTTACTTCCCGCGCCAGCTCCCCTACCTCTTCCGACATCCGGGCCAGCATCGTCAGCGGTTTGAAGTACCCTTCCTTAAACTGCGATATGTATTCGTGCACCTCGCCTTGGAGGTCCTTTAACGTTTTCTCGGACATACCGGGAGATGTTCACCCACCTTATAATCAAGATGACTAACGATTGTGCGGACACAACCGTATCAGTACCATGTTAACGCAAAACGAGGGGGAATGACAAATTTTTTTTGCTCCCTAAAACTTTTTCACATCCTTTATCATGAAAAAAAGGGCAACGCGATAACCTAAGAGAATGTTAATATAAACATCTTTTCGAATCGAGGTGGAGTTATGCCGGACCGCTTAAAAGCACATCTGAAAAACATTGTTCCCATTATCCTCGGAACGGCGATCTATGCGTTCGGAATTCATTATTTTGTGATCTCCAACGAATTGATGGAAGGCGGCGTGACCGGAGTTGCCCTGCTGCTCTCTTATATTTTCGGGTTGCCGCCGTCCTTGACGACTTTAGGTCTGAACATCCCGCTTTTCTACTTAGGATGGCGCATTTTGGGCAAGGCGTCGATGGGCTATACGGTGCTGGGCACCTTGTCCGTATCGTTCTTTCTATGGGTCATGGAGCGGCTCATTCAGATGGGGTGGTTGGTTCCGTTCCGGACGGAGCACGATTTTTTTCTGGCAACGGCCTATGCCGGCTTTACGCTTGGTCTGGGTCTCGGTATCGTTTTCCGGTATGGCGGAACGACCGGAGGGTCGGACATCCTGGCAAGAGTCGCCCACAAACTGAAGGGCTGGAGCATCGGGCAAGTGATCTTGATTATGGACGTAGTCGTCATCGGCTCCTCGCTCTTTTTTCTCCCGAAGGAAAAAATCTTATATACCTTTGTCGCCGTTTTCATCGCTTCGAAGCTGATTGACATTCTGATCGAAGGGGCGTATGCCGCCAAATCGTTCATGATCATCACCGATCACGCCGATGAGGTTTCCGCGGCGATTACGAAGGAATTGGACCGGGGAGCCACCCTGTTCCCCGCGGTCGGAGCCTATTCCAAGCAGCCCAAAAACGTCGTCTACTGCGTCGTCGCCCGGAGCGAAATGAAAAGGCTTAAAGACCTCGTCCGTTCTATCGATCCCCTCGCATTTCTCATTATTACGGAGGTTCACGACGTTGTGGGCGAAGGCTTTAAGCCAAATTAAATCTTATTTTAACTTCCCGGCGTTTCTTGATCAGGACGGCGGACCGGAACAAGGCCGCCGTTTTTCTTGGATAACCGCCAGCCGGCAAAGCCGAGCGATGCCAGGATGACGGAACCAAGCGTCACAATCCATAGAATCGGGTTCTGCGGTTCGGGGTAAGGCAGATAGGCAGTCGTCTCCCGTTTGAGAAACAGTTTATCGAGCAAGCCGCGGAGCGGAGGCACTGCATTAAGCACGTTGCGGTACAGCTCGCCTTCCCCTTGAGCCTGAAGCTTAATGAAAGTTGCAAACGAATCGAGCTTCTCGACGTCCGTAGGGCTGCGGCTGATCAACAAGCTCGGGCGGATGATGCCGATATGCTGCTCCAGCAAGGCCGCTCCTCTTCGAACCTCGGCTCTATTTTTATCGGTTGCGGCCTTTTCGAGCAGGTTCACATCGTCGGAGAGCAGCTTGTCATACTGCAGCCATAGCGGCGTATGAGGGTGCGTGAGCGCATCCGCAGCGAGACGAATTTTAGCGGCTGCTACCAGTCCTTCATCCGGTTTAAAGCTTACCGCGTTGAACACCCGTTTCGCATCCGTAACGGCCCGGGTGAGCGCGTTCATTCCTTCGATTGACGTGAGACCTTCAAAGCGTATCTTCGGTATTTGATCGCTTAGCTGCTGAAGCGCCATCAGACTTCCGGGAACGTCTCCCTGCTTTGCTTTTTGGTACAGCTCCTCCGCCGTTCTGCCCAGCAGCTCTGTCTTCTGCACCTGCTCCGCCGAGGGCCTGTACGCCGACGTTTCTTTTGTGCTTTCTCCCTTTCCGCACCCGGTTGCAACCAGCATTAAGCTGACGGATAGGGCCAGCCAAACCCCGAACCTGCGCCATCTTCGAGCCTTTCCGGCCATTGGGACATCCCCTCCTAAGTTCATCCTATGGAGAGAAAGCGCCGATTAGACCGACTATTTGGACGGGTTTCTTGCCGGCCGAAGCTCTCTAACGAACCACAGCGCAAGAGCTAAAGCGACACTAAATACACTCAATGCTAAAGTAAACGTGGCAATTTCAGATAGATTGTCCTCCAGCACTTTCGGCAGCCATGGATAAACCCCTTGCCCGTAATCCATCGCATCGTTCCACAATACCCAGCAAGCGACCAGGATAACGGAGAGCCAACGATAACGGTACAATCTGAAGTATAGAATCGCTTCAGCCGCCATGCCAAGATGAGAGAACACCAGCATCCAATCCTGCCATACAAGAATATCTCCCTGATAAGCCCCGGCAAAAATCATCGCAACGGCCCAAATCCCATATTTAAACGAAGTTACGACAGCGAACGCTTCAACAAAGCATCTCCAGCCGCTTTTCTTGGTTGGGCTCAAAGTGCCGGCCTTCGATCGATAGTGGTCAAGAAGCCAATATGCTACCGCCCAAGTAAAAAACAAACTGGCGGTAGGGCTATCCGGCACAAATGGCAAATAAAGCGGCGATATTTCAACGGCCGTATAAACCAACTGATTGCCGTACCATATATAGCCGTATACCGTCCCAAGCAGATTAATCCAAAACAAACTCCACAGCATAAACCGGCTGCTCAAAAATTCGCGCGAAAACCAGTACGACAAGCTCCTTCCCAGCAAAACGGCTCCCTCCAGCTCCTTATGTGTTCAACCCCGCCGATCCTTAGCTTCCTCGATCTTAAAAAAACCTGACCGCGCTTAACGGTCAGGTTCGGTTGGATTATTTGCTTGCTTTTTGTTTGGCGAGCCAGTCAGCCAGCTTGTCGATGTCAGCTTCCGTCAAACCTTTTGAGATGTTCGCATCATATTGGGCCGGCATGCTGCCTTGGCCTTTCTTGATGATGCCGAGAATCTCATCCTTCGAATGCTTGTCGCCGACTCCGCGAAGTGCTGGAATTTTGGCGGAAGGCATTCCTTTCAGGTCGCCGCCGTGGCATGCAAGACAAGTGGATTTTTGGTAAATCGCTGCAGCCGGGTCGTCCGGCGCGACGATCGCTGCGGCTTGCTGAGCCGGTTTCTTGGCTCCGCCGCCGCCTTCTCCGCCAGCTTTCCCCTTGTTCGCATGCATTTCCTCTTCCCGCTTGATATGCTCGGGAATTACGTTTTTCTCTTTCAGTTCCAATTGATAGTGATGCCAAGACGTATACGTCAGATAAGTGACGGCAATCAGGCTCAAGAACATCAGAGAGGAAGCGATCGGACGCTTATAAAAGCGTCTTTCTTTCCCCGTATCCAAGAACGGCGCCAGCAACAGGCCACCGAAGAGGATACCCGGAACACCGACCGTACCGAGCACCACAAACTGGTTCGAAGTGTACGGATATTTCAGCAGCTGGTACATAAACAGGAAGTACCAGTCCGGCATCGGGATGAATTGGGTGTTCGTCGGATCAGCCGGATAACCAAGCGGAGCCGCTTCGGACATAACCAAAGTCAGAATCCCGACCAGAACGACAACGCCAACCATCCATTCTTTTAATAGAAAGTTCGGAATAAATACTTCCGATTTTCCGGGATAAGCGGAATAATCTTGGGGAATCATCCGCGACGACTTGGCACGTACGCGCGAATCCCCGACGTAAACGATTTTTTCATCAGTTTTATGACCGTGAGCCACGATTCGCCCCTCCTTCTCATTTTCTCATGAATACCGGCTCAGCAGGCCTCACCGGTTCTTACAACGGACCGGAAATCCCTTGCTTGCGGATCATGAAGAAGTGTCCGGCGAGCAGGGCAAGCAAAGCTCCCGGCAGGAAGAACACGTGCAGAGCAAAGAATCTGGTCAGCGTCTGAGCGCCTACGATCTCGCCGCCCTGCAGAAGCGTCTTGGCATACGGACCGATTAACGGCGCCGACTCGACGATCTTCAGCGTAACGCTTGTTGCGAAATAGGCTTTGTTATCCCAAGGCAACAGATAACCCGTCAAACCGAGTCCCAACATGACGAAGAAGATGAGCATACCTACTACCCAGTTCATCTCGCGGGGCGCCTTGTAAGAACCCGTAAAGAAAACGCGGAGCGTATGTAAGAACATCATCACGATAACTAAGCTGGCTCCCCAGTGATGCATGCCGCGGACAATAACGCCGAAAGCCACTTTATGCTGCAGGTAATCGACGCTCGCATAGGCATTGATAATATCCGGCACGTAATACATGGTCAGGAACATACCGGACAAGATTTGTATAACTGTGATAAAGAATGTCAACCCGCCAAAGCAATAGACGAATGCGGAGAAGTGGTGCGCCGGGTTTACGTGCTCCGGTACCTCGTGGTCCGCTACGTCCCTCCACATCGGCGTGATATCCAGACGTTCATCAATCCAGTTATAGACACTTTTAAACATCTGATGTTACGCCTCCTTATTACACCCGTTTGTTCGGACCGAGCTGACCCAGATACACAAAGCCCTGTTCGATCTTCACTTCATATTCGTCGAGCGGCAGCGGTGCGACGGCCAAGTTTTTGCCGTCCGCCGTATAGTGGGCGCCGTGGCAAGGACAGTAATATTGATCCTTAAATTCCGGGCTGCCGTTCCAGTTGACGGTACAGCCAAGGTGCTTACACGTCGGATTGAGCGCGAAGACTTTGCCGTCCTTCCCTTTGGAAATCCACGCCTCAAGCTCCGGTTCGCTTTCGTACCAGCCGTCCACTTGATGAATTTTAAATTTAAAGGATTTCGGCTCGTTCG
The DNA here is from genome assembly GCF_004000785.1 of Paenibacillus ehimensis NBRC 15659. Classification (GTDB taxonomy): domain Bacteria; phylum Bacillota; class Bacilli; order Paenibacillales; family NBRC-103111; genus Paenibacillus_G; species Paenibacillus_G ehimensis. The sequence continues at coordinate 32,718 of NZ_BILX01000016.1, forward strand.
TTACCTTCGATTCTTCTACAACCTTAACCCATTGAGCCTGAGCTTTAGGCTGAAGAACCGGATCCACCGCAAACCGAATCATCGGAACCAGCATCCCGGCGCCCATGAAAGCTCCCGCTCCGCCAAGGGTGTAGTTAAGAAACTGGCGTCTGGACATTTCACGACGCGCCACCGGCTTCTCACCGTGATGCTGCGACTCTTGATTCGAGTGATCGTTCATTCTCGTTCTACCCCCTTTTGCAACATATATCAGTCGTTCGACATAACTTTACACCAGATACTAGGACATAACTAATAATAGCTTACGTCTCTGGGTGCGTCAAGAATGCAGACAGGCCATTCCGGCGTGTAATTCTGGCCGCTGATAACACTGTTAACGAAATTGTCACAACTGCCGGAACACCCTGAAAATGAGGGCTCTTTGCATAGAATTTGCATTGTTGCCACAGATCATACATGCTTCACAGCGTTTGCCTGCCGCTCCATAAAGCCGTTACCGCTTCGGCAGCCCGTCTCTTCGCGTCGGAGGCGGATCGGCGAAGCTCATCCGGTGTAAATCGAAGCAAAAGATCCGCTTTTCCACTCAGCTCGTCCGGGTTTAAAACTAGCTCCTCCTCCGATTTGGCGGTCACGATCACCACATACCGGAATCCGGCTTCCTTAAGCCTGACGCAGGTTTCTCCAAGGAACGCTTCTCCCGGGCCCGATGGAACGAAGTGAATTGCAGGATAGGTAACCGTCCGGCCTTTAAACGGGATCTCCAATAGATCAAGAGCGTCGCGCAGCCGCTCGAGCTCGCTTGCCGCCTGCCACGGCACTTCCGTTCCCCGAAGTCCCGTTACCGGCAGCAGGCACGTGTCAAGGTAAGGGCGTAGCTCCTCCCACTGCGTTTCTTGAATGTCGCTGAATTTCATATACATCACCTTCTTTCCCGCTCTCTACTTTAACATAGAAAAAAGACATATGAACGGCTTCATATGTCTTTTCGCAAAAATGACACGTTTGTAGTCGGAGTGCCTTGAAATCGTCATTTCCCCAGAGAGCGCAGCGCATTGAGTTCGGTCGTTAGGGCAATGAAGGATTGTTCGTCTCCCTTGGCCAGAGCTTGATCGATTTCTTTATATAGAACCTGCTCTTTGTAGTTACGCAGTGCTTCATCAAGCAACATTTCAGCAAACAAACTCAGCATCATTTCGTTCGTCACATTCATTTTGCCCATGAGAACCTACCTCCAAACCGGGTCATGATTATTTCGATTCATTCCAGCATCCCTTACGTACGTTCTTTCCGATATTCCTCGCCCTTCAAGCAGTAGCTTTCCATGGTCCGTTTCATTCGTGCAAGGTCCGGCTCCTTCAGCTCGCGCACTACTTTAGCCGGAGATCCGAGCGACAAGGTAAACGAGGGGATCGTTTTGTTTTCGGTCACGAGAGAACCCGCTCCTATTAAAGCATATTCACCGATCACGGCCCCGTTAAGTACAATCGCCCCCATGCCGATTAATGTGCCTTTGCCTACGCGGCACCCGTGAATAATCGCACCATGTCCGACAGAAACCTCGTCTTCGACGATGAGCGGCTGGTCTGTGTTGACATGACCGATGCAGCCGTCTTGTATGTTGCTCCTTTTTCCGATTCGGATCGGGGCCAGGTCGCCACGGAGCACCGCATTGTACCAGATCGTTGCCCCCTCGCCGATTTCGACGTCGCCGATGATCTGCACGCCAGGTGCGAGAAAAGCGGAAGGATGAACCGTAGGGGTGATGCCGTTATAGCTGTGAAGCATAGTTATCGCCACTCCTTTGTAAAGCCCAAGCGTCCGGTCTTAAACGGAAGGACGGATCAGGCGGCTTAAATGGAGTGATTGTAGCAAGGGGATTACCGGTTGTCAAATGGCAGCACGATATTTTCTTCATCCGGCACGTAAGTGCCTTCAATAATACTGCTGCCGAGCTTCGTCACCTGAATGACGCGGCCGTGCCGTTCTTCTTCTCCGATCCGGATCAGCCCCAGATGCATCATCATTTGGACGATACGCTGCTCCAGGATGGAGTCGGGCGTATCGTAATAAAAGGGACGGATCAGCGGTCCGAGCACCCGCTTCACGGAATCGAACGTCACCCAGCCTTTGCACAGACGATTCAGCCACTGAGCAATCGATTGCAGATGTGGAACGGGGCCTTTATAAAGCCTTAACCAGAAACGGTACACCTGAACCGGGTCTTCCTTCCCTCCTTCGTTGACCCGGGCCAGCCCTTGCTCCGTCAGCGCAAGCACCTGATGATGCTCGGTGATAAGATCGTTATAGTAGCAATAGTCGTAGATGAAGGAGAAGCGGTTCGGATATTCGCGGAACATCCGTCCGTAGCCGAAACGCCAGGCCGTCTTCCCTACCGGTTCCTCCCGCACGGCCAGCCGATCCAGCACCTGCTGAAGACTTCTTTTGTACATCGCGTTGTCGCTCGTCAGCATCACTTCCTGATCGCGAAGAAAGAGCAGGAAGTTCGCGATATCGTCCAGGATCAGCTTTTGCTCATCCCGGTAGACGGGGGGCTCTTCGACAGCGTCCAGCTGCTGCTCGAATCGCTTTGTCAGGGCGGTGACAAACCGGCGCTTCAAATCCGCAGGCACTTGAAACAAATATTTGGTCTGCTGCGAATGGCCGTTAAACAGCCAGCCTAGCTGCTTGAAGCGGGTAATCGTATCGCGCGGATTCCAAGCCGCATCCGTTTCCTCTTTCTCGAACCGGCTCTGCTGCACCCGGGCGACCAGCTCCTCCAGACTGAACGATCCCCGCTGGTCGAACAGCAGCGAGTTGAGAAACCGGATATCCTGGGTGGACAACGCCCCGATCTGACGGTCGAAAATGTCCCTTCGTCCTACGGTTGACAAAATCGATTGAATCAGCTCGTTCTTCGAATGCCCGTTGCACTCGCAGTTGTACGTCCCTGCGATGCGGCTCAACTGGTGAATGTCGGCATAGCTTAACATGTCGGCTAAATTCATCCGTTCGTCCCTCCAGAACTTCCCTCCAAAACTTTCCTAGTACCCATTATGGGAAAATGTTCTAGATTTAAACGCGGTCGCTCAAAAGTTTATTTTCGCCCAACATAAAAAAGCGGAGCTGCAAGCACTTCTAAAAATAGAAATGCGTGCAACACCGCTTCATTTCGGCCAACATGATGCATCTGTCATGCCCCTTGCCCAAGCTCCGCGAGATGGACGGTACAGTTCAGCAGACGGCACTGCCAGCCATCCGGCGTCCGCTCCATGATCGTGAGCGACGTATTGCTCAGATGCTCCTCAATCTTTCTTCCGATAAACTGTGCCAGCACCGGTGCGATGTATCCGCCATGGCTGACGAGCAGAATCCGTTTGCCCCGATGCTCGCGATCCACATCGACAAGAAAGGACGCCCAGCGCGCAAGCAGCTTCTCGTCGCTCTCCACGCCGAGATCCAAGTCTCTCCACTGCTCGCCCCAACGGTCAATACGCTCCTGCAGCGTGGTCCCTTCCAACTCCCCGAACGACCGCTCCCTCAGCCTGGCATCCAATCCAAGAAGCGGAGCTCCGGTAAGGCGGGATATCGTAAGAGCCGTTTCTTTAGCCCGCAGCAGGTCGCTGGCGATAACGCCGTCCCATGCCTCTCCCGAAAGACGCTTTGCCAGCAATTCAGCCTGTACCCGGCCTACTTCAGCCAAGGGAGTGTCCATCTGCCCCTGCATGCGTCCCGCCAAATTCCATTCCGTTGTTCCGTGACGTATAAATCCAAGCGTTAACATTCCTTCGCCGACTCTCCTTTTCTGTCTGCTACAAAAGGCAAAAGCCCCGGAACGGGGCCTTCTCGTTACTGGCGGGTGCGCAAAAACCAGTTCATGATCAGCAGCGTGCCGGTCAATCCGAATAACGAAACGAAAAGCATATAATCGTTGACCGTATGAATAGGTCCAACCTGATACATGAACGGATCGCTGAACCCGCGCAGGCTGGCTACGGCTGTTGGCATCGCATGTACGTTCATCGAATCCGATTGCCCGGCAACGGCAACGACGGGATCGTTCATCCGCCCGAAAACCGCAGATTCGTGCGGAGAACCGGCTTCGTACCGACCCTCGTTCATAAACGAAAAGTAAAGGGTAAACACAAACAAAGCTACAAAGCAAGCGATAACCGCAGTCAGGTTCCGCCTCAGCTTATAAGAGAATTGATACAGACGGTCGCCGACGGGCACACGCCACGACTCATCCGCGTAGATTCGCTTCATTACGCTGGAAGATACGGAGACCTCGCCGCTATCGAACGTCGTTTCCACCCCAGCCGTTCGGATTAGCTCCGTGCTCTCCTGCCATATTTGAAATTCTTCAGCGCAGGCCGGGCAATTTTTGATATGCTCATCCACCGCCAGCCGGTTCGGATCGTCTTCCGGCAAGTCCCAGTATACGCCGAAAAAATCGTAAACGTCATCGCATTTCATCGTCGATTCATCTCCTCATACTCCTCAAAGATCGGTTCAAGAAAGTATGGTTCCAGTTGAAGCTTCACACTGGCCCTTGCTCTGAACAACAAAGACTTGACCGAACTCACCGTTTGTCCGAGGATATTCGCTATCTCTTGATAGTCAAGCTGGTCATACTCTCGCAATATAAGCGCGGAACGCTGCTTCTCAGGCAAATTGTTGATCGCATCGCGAACCATAGTCACCTTTTCGTTGCGAAGCACCGTTTGCTCCGGCAATGTTTCCACTGCGGTTTGAGGCGTGTATCCGCTTTGCTCCAATGAAACCTGGGTGTTCTTATGTTTACGCAGCTCGCTAAGAACCGTATTGCGCGCAATGGTGTAGAGCCAAGTGGAGAAGGTCGCCTCTACCTCGCGGAACGAATGCAGGCTGCGGTAGGCCTTGTAGAAGGTCTCGTTGCACAAGTCCTCCGCCAGCGATTCCATTTGTGCGCTTTTCAGCATATGAAAGATGAATGCCAATATTTTACGTTCGTAGCGGCGCATTAATTCATCGTAAAGTTGGACATTGCCGTCCTTGATTTCTCTGATCAACTGGGAATCGGTCATGCGAGTGCGACCCTCCTTGTGATTCCTGCTTACTCCCAGCGATGCTACTTTGTTGTACTGTTGGGGGAGTAAAAAAGTTGCGGTCTATTTTAAAATTTTTTTTAGAATTGGGGACGATCATATAAGATTCGAGGTAACAAGCCAAAAATCCTGCTTTTCCGACAAGATTCATAACTTTTTCCAAAAACAGGTGTGCACTTTTACTCTTTTTGAACCCATTTTCTGTATATGCGCACCGGCAAAAAAAAGACCGCCTGAAATTCAGGCGGTTGCACAGTGTGCCATTATTCGGATAGGAGTGGAGAGAAACCATACTGTACTTTTATTATATGTATACGTTTACAAAATGTCAATGGTTTTTTTGAAAACGTTTACGGATTTTTTTAGAAAAAAAAGACTACACGTGGACCGCGTAGTCTTTTTTAAGCAATTCGAGCGCTTTGTCCATTTGTGCTTCTTCCCGGAACGATAAGCGCAAAACCCCGGGCACATCTTCCCGGCTTTCGATGATCTGAATGTTGCTGAGGTTGATCCGATGGCTGCCCAGCAGCGTTGTGATCTGTGCGATGATGCCCGGATGGTCGGGCACGTCCACATAAATATCGTAGAACGAATGAATGACGCCCTTGCGCCGCTCCGGCAGTCCGTTGCGGAACTGGTTGGCCTTCTGAAACTCACGTTCGATGCCAAGACCGTCCTCCGCTTCCAGACGTCCGATGAACCCGGCAATTTCGTCATTCCAGTCCCGAAGCAGCTTCAGGACCACTTCGCGGTTGTTGATCAGAATATCCCGCCAGATGACCGGATCGCTGGATGCGATGCGCGTGATGTCGCGGAAGCCGCCAGCCGCCAAATTCTGGTACAGCTCGTTCGATTCATTGTATCGGGCAATCTGGTTAACGAGCGCCACGGCAATAATATGCGGCAGGTGGCTGATTGCGCCGACAATCTCGTCATGCAGCACCGGGTCGACCTTTACCAGATGGGCCCGGGTATGCTGGAGAAGCTCCGCAAGCCGGTCATAAGCTTCCTTCGGCGTTCCCGCATCCGGCGTGAGCACGTAAAAGGCGTTCTCGAACAATCTGGAGCTCGCCGCCTCCACGCCCGACTTTTCCTTCCCCGCCATCGGATGGCCTCCAATAAAATGGACTCCCGGCAGCTTAAGGCGAGAGGCGCAGGCGGTTACGCTCGCTTTCGTACTTCCTACGTCGGTAATGACGCAGCCCGGCTTGAGCGGGAGAGCGGACAGCTTATGCAAATATTCCTCGAGGTTGCCTACCGGGACGCACAAAAAAATAAAGTCCGCCTCCGCTGCTGCTTCCTCAATCGAAGTGGTCGCATAATCCACGACTTCGCGCTTCAAATATTTCTCTACGGACTTCGGGTTATTGGAATGGCCGACGACCGTCAGTCCCGGCTTCCCCTTGAAACACAGAGCCAGCGAGCCGCCGATCAATCCGACTCCGAATATGGAAACCTTTGTCATAAAACGGCCACTTCGCTCAGAACTTGCCCCAGCGCTCCAAGGAATTTGTTGTTCTGCTCCTCGCTGCCTACCGTGACCCGGATCATGGTCGGGTAGCCCCAGCTCGGATCGTGGCGGACGATAATTCCTCTGCGCAGCAGCCCTTGGAATACCGCGTTTCCATCCCGCTTCACGTCAACCATAATGAAGTTGCCGTGAGCATCGAAGTACGGCAGTCCCATCTCGGCGAATTTCGCTGTCAGCTTCCGGATTCCTTGCGCATTAGCCTCACGGCAGGATTCGATGAACGCATCGTCGTTCACCGCCGCCAGCGCCGCTTTTTGGGCAAAACTCGTCGTATTGAACGGCTCGCGCACTTGATTGATCGAGCGAACGACATCGGGATGGCCTACGCCGTAACCGATGCGCAAAGACGCCAAGCCGTATATTTTGGAAAACGTGCGCAGCACGACGACATTATTATGCTTCTCCAGCAGCTTGACGCTGTCGGGATATTGCCCGCTCACGTTGTACTCCGCGTAAGCTTCGTCCAGCACGATCATAACGTTCTTCGGCACAGCCTCCAGGAACTCGGTAATTTCCGCTTCGCTCAGCATCGTCCCTGTCGGGTTGTTCGGGTTGCAGATCCAGACAATCTTTGTCCGGGAATTTATTTTGCCCAGCATCGCTTGCAGATCGTGCTTTCCGTTCGCATCCACGGGGACCTCGATCACCTTGGCCCCTTCGATCTCGGCGTTGTGCTTATACTGCGGAAACGTCGGATAGGCGGTAATGGTCTCATCTTCCGGGGTCAAGAACGCGCGGGCGATCATCAAGATGACTTCGTCCGACCCTAATCCGAAAATAATTTGATTCGGCTGTACCCCCAGCTTACCGGCAACGGCATTCGTCAGCTCGACGGCGCCGCCGTCGGGATAGATGCTGACTTGGTCGAGCATCGCGGTAATCGCTTCTTTCGCTTTGGGAGAGCATCCGAAAGGATTTTCATTGGAAGCAAGCTTGATCACTTCCGTCAGACCAAGCTCGCGCTTGACTTCGTCAATCGGTTTTCCCGGCTGGTAGACCGGGAGATGAACGATATTTTGTTTAGGCTGCACGACAAAGGTCACCTCGTCACATGAATTAGTAGCTCCAATACCGGAATCATTTCCCCATTAATTTTCGCACAAGTCTAAGAAAATGTTAAGCTTTATATTTACTGCTATTTAATAACCCATTTATTTACACAATAGGCCGGAATTCCTTGTTTTGTCTTGCGATTCAACTTATAATCTAGCTGGAAACTCATAGTTTGCTTTAAGGAGTGATTTACTTGTTTAAACGCTTTGGAATTGCCGTTGTTGTCGTAGCGATATTTTTCGGATTGGCTTTGGTTCCACAAGTGGAAGCAGGATATGGTCATGTGTTCAAAACAGGAGATGGAAAATGGGACGGAAACGTTAAAACCACTTCCACTTACAATATGGCTGAAGTAGTGTTGTATAATCTTAAACCTAATGTCAAAGCATCAACGTTAAAGGTACGGTTGTGCAGCCGTTCAACCGGAAACTGTACGAACTATAAAACGGTGGGAGATTTCGAAGGCGCATATCTTGTAAGTTTCTCTTATTTGAAGCCTGCCACTTATGATGTCGATGTGGCGTATACGGGTTCCGGAAGTGTTTCCGGAAAATTGGATGCGATTGCCGGAAGGGAAATCCAAAAAAACTAGGGCAGACGCCCCACCACGGCCTCTGCTCGTGAATGAACAACGAAAAATTCTAAACAGCCTCGCTAAATTCGTCAATTTAGCGAGGCTGTTCCCTTTATCCAATCAGTTGTCGCACAAATTCATGAATTTTCGAGAGCCCTTGCGATTTTGTTGATTCATCCGTGAGAAGCGGCAGCGTTTCTTCCACCGTGCGCACCAAAGCGCTGCCCACCACAATCCCGTCGCACGTTCCCGCGAATCGCGCAAACTGCTCTGGCGTAGAGATGCCGAACCCGATTGCGATCGGCAGATCGGTCGACGATTTGACGGTAGTCAAAAATTCGTCGATCCCCGTGTGGAACTCGGTCCGGGTCCCCGTAACGCCGAGCGACGATACGCAGTAAACGAAGCCGCTGGCGCGCGAAGCGATTCGCTGGACGCGTTCTTTGGATGTCGGGGCGACAAGCGGAATGAGATGAAGGCCGTGCTGCTGCGCCAGCGCCCTTACCTCTTCATCCTCCTCCATCGGCAGATCGGGAATAATAAGTCCGTCAATTCCATTTTCTTGCAGAAGCTTAAAAATACGGTCAAGCCCCGTTTGCAGCACAGGATTATAATAAGTAAACAAAATAAACGGGATTTCGCAGCCTTCGCTGCGCGCCTCGCGGGCCGCTCCGATGCAATCGAGAATCGAGATGCGGTTCGCTTTGAGCGCGCGCATGGACGAGCGTTGGATGACCGGGCCGTCCGCCAGCGGGTCCGAATACGGAACGCCAAGCTCGATCATCGCCGCTCCGGCTTTCTCAAGCTCTTTAATGATGTCGACCGAGGTCCGCACGTCCGGGTCCCCGATCGTCAAAAACGGGATGAAAGCCGGCTGTTTTTGTTCACGCAGCTCGGCGAATTTCCGGTCAATGCGATTCATCGGCAGATCCTCCCAAATAATTCATGATCGCTTCCACATCTTTGTCGCCGCGTCCGGAGAGACTGACAACAATGATTTCGTCTTTGCTCATGGCCGGCGCCCGCTTGATCGTCTCGGCGATCGCGTGCGCGCTTTCCAGCGCCGGGATGATGCCTTCCTTGCGGCTCAGCAGCTGCAGCGCGTCCAACGCTTCTTTATCCGTAATCGGAACGTACTCCGCCCGGCCGGTATCTTTCAAATGGGCATGCTCCGGCCCGACGCCCGGATAATCGAGTCCGGCGGATATCGAGTGCGCTTCCTGGACTTGACCGAATTCGTCCTGCAGCAAATAGCTGTACGAGCCTTGGAACACCCCTTGGCTGCCTTTCGTCATCGTCGCGGCATGCTTATCCGTATCGACGCCCCGTCCGGCGGCCTCAACGCCGATCAAACGCACGTTCTCGTCCTGTACGAACGGATAGAACATTCCGATCGCATTGCTTCCCCCGCCAACGGCCGCGATCACCGCATCCGGCAGCCGCCCTTCCAGCTCGAGAATTTGTTTGCGGGATTCGTCGCCGATAATGCGCTGGAAGTCCCGTACCATCATCGGGTACGGATGCGGGCCTGTAGCCGAACCGAGGATGTAGAACGTATCGTCCACGTGGCTCACCCAGTAACGCAGCGTCTCGTTGCAGGCATCCTTCAGCGTCCGGGTACCGGAAAGCACCGGAACCACTTCCGTGCCAAGCAGGTTCATCCGGAACACGTTGAGCTGCTGCCGCTTCATGTCCTCCTCGCCCATGAACACCTTACACTCAAAGCCGAGCAGCGCGGCAACCGTGGCTGTAGCAACGCCATGCTGGCCGGCACCGGTTTCGGCGATAATTTTCGTTTTGCCCATCCACTTCGCGAGAAGCCCTTGGCCGAGCGCGTTGTTAATTTTATGAGCTCCCGTATGGTTCAAATCCTCGCGTTTCAAGTAAATTTTGGGGCCGCCCAAATGCTCGGTCAACCGTCCTGCGTAATATAAAGAAGTCGGACGTCCCGAATAACGGTGCAGCCAGTAGTTCAGCTCCTCCTGAAAACGAGCGTCTTTGGCGTATTTCTTAAACGATTCCTCCAGCTCGATCAAAGCGTTCATCAGCGTTTCCGGCACGTAACGCCCGCCGAACTTGCCGAATCGGCCGTGAATATCCGGTCCGTTATACAATGGTCTGCACCCTCTCGACGAATTTTTTTATTTTCACGATATCTTTGACGCCTTCCGTTTCAACGCCGCTCGACACATCAACGCCATCGGGCGTATACACGTCGAGCAGGTCCCGCACATTATCCGGCTGAAGCCCTCCGGCCACAAGCAGCGGAATGCCGGCCTCCCGGCACCAGGCGAGATAAGGCGGTATCGTGTCCCACGCGAACGTTTTGCCAGAGCCCCCGCCGTAAACCGGATCGTATGTATCCAGCAGCATGCCGTCTACGGCATGGCGGTACGGCTCCAACCTGACTGTGCTATGGGACTCCTCCCCAACCATCGTTTCACCGGCTGTAACGGTAAATACTTTAAAAACGCGCGTCCCTGGAAAAGCATGCTTCACTGCGCGACAAAACTCGGCGCTCTCTTTTCCGTGAAGCTGCACGACATCCAGCGCCGCCTCTTGCAGTACCGCCTCCAGCTCTTCCATCGTCGGATTAACGAAGACGCCGACGGCAGCGGGCGTCTTCGCCCCGGCAGCCGACTTCATGCTGCGGATCATTTCGCCGGCCTGCTGAGGCGTTACCTGCCTCTTGCTGGGCGCGAAAACGAAACCGACATAATCTACCGGAAGTGCGGCAACCTGCTCCGCCATTTCAGCCGTCCGCAGACCGCATATTTTTACGCTCACCCGCGCTGTCATCCGCTGCTCACTCCTTGCCGGCGCCCGTTTCGGAATAAGAGCCCATCAAGGTATGCACAGCTACGGAAACGTCCGGCTGACGCATGAAATGCTCGCCTACGAGCACTGCATGAGCTCCAACCGATCGGAGCCATTCGATCTCCTCCGGCTTCGAGATGCCGCTTTCGCTGACGACGGTCGTCCCTTTCGGGATGGAGCCTACAAGCTGTTCCGTCGTGCGAAGATCGGTCACAAACGTTTGCAGATTACGGTTGTTGATGCCGATCATCGTCGGGTTCAGCTCCAGCACGCGGGCCAGCTCCTCCTGATCGTGCACTTCAATCAGCACATCCAGACCGATGCTTTGGGCGATCGATTGGAATTGACGCATCTGCTCGGTCGTCAGGATAGCCGCGATCAGCAGAATCGCGTCGGCTCCGATACAGCGCGCCTCATAGATTTGATGCGGATCGATCGTAAAATCTTTGCGCAGAAGCGGCACGCCAACGGCCTGCCTCACCCGGCTCAAATAATCATTGGAGCCCTGAAAATACGGCGCGTCGGTGAGCACCGAAAGGCAATCCGCTCCGGCCTCCTCGTAAGCCTTCGCCAACCGGACGGGCTCGAAATCTTCCCGGATCAAGCCCTTGGAAGGCGAGGCCTTCTTCACCTCCGCAATCAGTCCCATCGGCCGCTTCCGTCCTGCGCTCAGCGCGCGCTCGAATCCGAGGCACGGCGCCAGTCCGGCGATCGTTTTTTCCATTTCGTCGATGGTAATTTGCTCTTTAAGCGACGCGACTTCCTGCCGTTTGGTGGCAACAATGCGATCAAGAAACATAGCTCTCTTCTCCCGTACATTGGACTAATTGCTCCAGCTTCGCTTGGGCCCGGCCCGAATCGATAACCGATGCGGCAAGCTTCACGCCTTCCTGCAGCGTTCCGGCCATTCCGGTGACGTAGAAGCACGCTCCGGCATTGGCCAGCACGATATCGCGGCAGGCGCCGGTCTCCCCGGCGAAAATCCGGCGAATGATGCCCGCGTTCACATGGGCGTCTCCTCCGATAACATCCTTGAGGCTGTAAGTGCGAAGCCCCAGCTCATCCGGCGTGATTTCAAAAGTACGAATGTTCCCGTCCTTCAGCTCGGTTACCTGTGTGCCGGCGGAGATGCTGATTTCGTCCAGCCCGTCGAGACTGGCGACCACGAGCGCGCGTTTTACGCCGAGCGCCTGCATCACATGGGCGATCGTTTCCGTTTTGCCGCGGTCGAAAATGCCGAGCACCTGGCGATCGGCTCCGGCTGGGTTCGTGAGCGGGCCCAGCAGGTTAAACACGGTGCGGACGCCGAGCTCCTTGCGCGGGGCGGCAACGTGCCGCATCGACTGATGATACAGCTGCGCAAACATGAAGCAGATTCCGACCTGCTCCAGGCAGCGCGCTGCCTGCTGCTGATTCAATTGAATATTGACGCCAAGCGCTTCGAGCACGTCGGCGCTGCCGCTTTTGCTGGACATCGCCCGGTTCCCATGCTTTGCCACGCGGATACCGCCCGCTGCCGCTACGATGGCCGCCGTCGTCGATATGTTGAACGTATCTGCGCCATCGCCGCCGGTGCCGCACGTGTCGAGCAGATTCGTCTGCCTGGTGCTGACCCGGCTTGCTTTCAACCGCATCGTCTCGGCAAAGCCGGCAATTTCCTCGATCGTTTCCCCTTTCATGCGGAGTCCCGCAAGCAAAGCTCCGATCTGCGAAGGCGTTGCTCCGCCATCCATAATGTCGGACATCACTTCGCGCGCCTCGGACCGTGTCAAGTGCTGCAGCCCGATGATTTTCCCGATCGCCTGTTGAACCGTCAACGTCGTTTGTTCCATCTTCCGTGCCTCCCCTTATCCCGATGTATTACTGATAATAATCGTGATTGATCAATGCATACTCCGGCGGTTTCGATGCAAAAACGGCTTCCGCCATGCGGATCGATTTCAGCATGCCCTTCGCTTTGTTGATCGTCTCCTGGTACTCGTTCTCCGGAACGGAATCCCAGACGATCCCGGCGCCTGCTTGGACATAAGCTTTGCCATTCTTGAATACGATGGTGCGGATCGTAATGCACGTATCGAGGTTGCCCGAGAAGCCGAAATAACCGATGGCTCCGGCGTAAGGACCGCGCGCTTCGTTTTCCAGCTCGGCGATAATTTCCATCGCTCTGAGCTTCGGAGCGCCCGAAACCGTACCGGCGGGCAGGCACGAAATAAACGCGTCGAAGAAATCTTTGTCCTTCGCCAGCTTGCCGGAAACGTTGGACACGATATGCATGACATGGGAGTACCGCTCGATTTGCATGAACGTGTCGCATTTCACCGTGCCGAATTCAGAGACGCGCCCGAGGTCGTTGCGGCCCAGATCGACAAGCATCAAGTGCTCGGCACGCTCTTTCTCGTCTGCCAGCAGCTCTTGTTCGAGCGCGAGGTCTTCTTCAGTCGTCCGCCCGCGGGGACGGGTACCGGCGATCGGCCGGGTCTCCACCTTCTCGTCTTCCACCCGGACGAGCAGCTCGGGGGATGTGCCGACGATGACCTCCTCATCCATTTTGAGGCAGTACATGTAAGGCGACGGATTCATCGTTCTGAGTATACGGTACACATGCAGCGGCGAAATGTCCGTTTCGATCTCGAAGCGCTGGGACAGGACCACTTGAAAAATATCGCCCGCCCGGATATACTCCTTCGCTTGATCGACGTTTGCCAAAAACTGCTCTTTCGTCACGTTCGAGCGGACTTCCCCCAATTCGACGTCGTCGGGGATGGATTGATGGTTCATCGTCAGCGCCGGAAGCGGGCGCTTCAGACGTTCGATCGTCGTATCGATTTTGGCGCATGTTTTTTCGTAGGCGGCGACGATGTCCGCTTCCGTACCGTGGGGAGGCACATGCACGTTGGCGATAACTTTCAGTTGCTGCTTAAAGTGGTCGAACACGATCACTTGATCGCAAAACATAAAGTCCAAATCGTTCATCTGCAGATCGTCCTGCCGGTGGGCCGGCAGCTTCTCATAATACTGCAGCAGATCATAACCGAAAAATCCGACGGCACCGCCCGTAAAGCGCGGCAAATCCGGCAGCGAAGGGCTCGTATACGCACTTAAATGCGCTTTAAGCACATCCACCGGTTTTTCCTTCGAGATCGTCGTTCCTTCCGGACCTTCGATGCGAGTCACACCGTTTTTTGCCTGAATAAACATAAACGGGTCTGTTCCGATAAAAGAATATCGGGCCCATTTGATCCCGCCCTCGACGCTTTCCAGCAAGAAAGCACGCTTCTCTTCGTAAAAATGTTGAAATACGCGGATCGGCGTCTCCGTATCGGCCATCAGATGGCGGACGACGGGGATCAGGTTATACTCGCGGGCAAGCCGAACGACTTCCTTTGCTTCCGGTGTGTGCATCGTCATCTCTCCTCTTCTCAACTCAAAAAATAACTTAGCTCTGCAAACGTAAAAAAGCCTCTACGCATCGTAGAGGCGGTATTCAGCGGATGAAGGATTCGTTCAAACGGAAAGCATCTCCAAAGTACGTTAAACAGCCCTAGGGTAGGTTAAAATAAACCTGCCGATAGTGCGCCGCACGCATCCTGACGTTCTTTCCCGGAACGTGTAAATCTTCTCTCTTCTCATCTCAAACTGAACTAGGCTCACTCTCTACTCTGCTCTGTTACTACTAACTCACTCTTATCTGCTTAACTCGTTGTAATTAACTATACTACCTCAATTATGCTTTTGTCAATTTGGACAAATCGGGACGAAGCCGCATCGCTTCTCTTTGATAAACATGAATGATTTCATTTTGCTGTTTGTCCGTATTGACCATCACCATTAAACGAATACAGCGGGGCAATCCGCCCTCCACCGGAATTTCGAGCGAGCACATCAACGGGACCAAGTCCCAGCCCGGCATCTGGCGGATTGCCCGCGCAGGAAACGTCGCCGTCAAATCCGGCGTCACTGTAACGAATACGCTGGCAATTTCCTCCGGAATGATCCCGTTTTCGATGATAATTTGATTGAGCAGCGCGGTTGTTGCCGATAAAATGTCATTCTCTTCGTTGCGCTCCACGGTCGTTGCTCCGCGGATTCCTCTTACGAACATCCGTCAGTCCTCCCGTTTTAACCGATCCACGATCTCTCTGACCCATTCCGCGGATACGTTCTTGTTAATTTCGACTTTGCCGATGGCCGTTGGAACGATGTACACCATGCGGCCTTCGCTGAATTTCTTGTCATGCATCATCGCACGCATGATGGCCTCGGTATCGAAGTGCGCCGGAATCCGCGTAGGAAGGCCAAATTTCTTGAAAATGCGTTCGGTCACCGTAAGAATTTCTTCCGGATTGCCCATACGCACCGACAGCATCGCCGCACCGACCATGCCGATGGAGATCGCTTCGCCATGCAGCAGCTCATTGTAGCCGGCCACCGCCTCTAGCGCATGACCGATCGTATGTCCAAGGTTCAGGATCGCGCGAAGATCGTTCTCCCGCTCGTCCCGCGACACGACCGCCGCCTTGACGGCGCAGCCTTTGTACAAACCGTACTGGAGCGCTTCCGGGTCCAGCCCGATGAGCTTCTCCGCATTCGCTTCGCACCATGCGGTAAATTCCGCATCCCAGATCAGCCCGTGCTTGATCATTTCCGACAATCCCGCGCGCACATCCCGATCCGGCAAAGTCAGCAGCGTAGACGTATCGTATAACACCAGCTCCGGCTGATGGAACGCGCCGATGATGTTCTTCGCCAGCGGATGGTTGACGGCAACCTTGCCGCCCACGCTGCTGTCGTGAGCCAGGATTGTCGTCGGGATTTGCACAAACCGGACGCCGCGCATATAACTGGCCGCCACAAACCCGGCCAAATCGCCGACAACGCCTCCGCCGAGCGCAACGACCGTCGATTTGCGGTCCAGTCCCGCCTGCAAGCAGGCACCGATGACGTCTTCCAGCACCGCGAGCGACTTGGACTTTTCGCCTGCCGCAACGGTGTAGGACACCGCCGTAAAGCCGCCCTCCGCCAGCCGGTCCAGAGCCAGGCTCAGGTGATGCTTCGCCACATGATCGTCGGTTACGATAAGCAGCGGCGAGGCTTTGCTAATCCCGTGCTTCTCGAAGTACGCGGCGATATCCGCGAGCAGGCCCTCCCCGATATAAATCGGATAGGACCTCGTACCAAGGTCTACCGTTAGCTCTCTGACCATAAATCCGGCTCTCCCGCTTAGTAAGATTTGATTTGCTCCAAGTAGCTGTCGTAATTTCTGCGGATTTCCTCAAGCGAGTCGCCGCCGAATTTTTCCATAAACGCTTTCGCCACTTCCCAAGCAATGACGTTCTCCATGATGACGCCGGCCGCCGGCACCGCGCAAGTATCGGAGCGCTCCACCTGCGCCGTGAACGCTTCCTTCGTGTCGATATCTACGCTTTGCAGCGCTTTATAGAGGGTCGAGATCGGCTTCATGACACCGCGTACGACGATCGGCTCGCCTGTGGTCATTCCGCCCTCGAATCCGCCTGCGCGGTTGGTCGCACGATAAAAGCCGCGCTCCTCGTCGTGCATGATTTCGTCGTGGACGGACGAGCCTCTGCGCTTGGCCGCTTCGAACCCGATGCCGAATTCCACGCCCTTGAACGCTTGAATCGACAGCACCGCCTGCGCAATGCGTCCGTCAAGCTTGCGGTCCCATTGCACATGGCTGCCGAGACCCGTAGGCACGCCTTCGATGATGCACTCCACGACCCCGCCAAGCGTATCCCCGTCTTCCTTGGCCGCATCGATGGCCGCAATCATTCTCGCTTCCGCGTCTTTATCCGTCACCCGGACCGGCGATTCCTCCGTGATGCGGATCAATTCGTCGATAGGCAGCTCCTGCCGCTGTACTTCCACTTCCCCGATGCGAATGACCTGGCCGGCCACCTTGATGCCGAACTCCTTCAGCAGCTCGCGGGCCATCCCGCCGACAGCTACGCGCATCGTCGTTTCCCGCGCGCTGGAGCGCTCAAGAATGTTGCGCAAATCGCGCTGGTTGTATTTCAAACCGCCGTTCAGATCGGCATGACCCGGACGCGGGCGGTTCACCCGGCGCTTCGACTCGTCATTGCCTTCGATCGGCTCGATGTTCATGATGGAAGTCCAATGCTTCCAATCGTTGTTCTCCACTACAAGCGCGATCGGAGCGCCGGTCGTTTTGCCATGACGAACGCCGCCGACAATGTTGACGGTATCCTTCTCAATCTGCATGCGGCGTCCCCGCCCGTAGCCTTTCTGCCGTCTGGCGAGCTGTTCGTTCACCGCTTCAAAATCGATCGTTACATTGCTTGGAAATCCCTCAATAATAGCTGTCAATTGTGGTCCGTGCGTTTCCCCTGCGGTTAAATATCTCACCTGATTTGTCTCCTTTCATCCTATCCCATGAAAAGCGTAAGCTTTATTTCTTTCAAAACGCTTTAGCGCTTTTATGTGCTGAGTCATGTGCTAATTATAGTATAGGCCCGCGGCTTTGACAAGAATATGCAGAACAAAAAGAAGCGCCGGCCAAAGGCATGTAGCCGATGACTGCGCTTCTTTCCGTTTCGGACGAAGGTACGTCAGCCTCCGGCCGGTTGTTTTTTTAACCCTTGAGGACGATCCTGAATCTGCGGATCATGAACTAACCCCATAATTTGCAGCGAATCGATCCCGAGAATTTGGGCGCATTCCTGCACCGAGATGAAGCCCCGACGGTAAGCGTTGATGACTTTACGTTTGTCCATGCGATTCCTCCTGCAGCTTTTCGGGCATCAAGGATCTGTCTACATTTTATTCATAGTATGGGATCGTATGGAAACGTTTATTCATTACACTTCCGTTTTACGGTAAAAAAACGTTTCGGCGGATTCCAGTCCATACTGGGCGGGACTGAAAATCTGCTCGGTGCTGCCAACGAACAAGATGCCCCCCGGCTTCAAGGCATTGGCAAATTTATGATACAATAAGTGCTTGGCTTCTTCCGTAAAATAGATCATCACATTGCGGCACACGATTAAATCAAATCCCGTATCGAACGTATCGACCAGCAGGTTTTGCTTTTGAAAACGGATCGACTTTTTAAGCGAATCCGCAATGTGGTAAGTCAAATTTTCCTGACGGTAATATTTCTGCAAATATTTGGCCGGCACGTCCCGCACCGAACGGTCCGAATAAACCGCCTTCTTTGCTTTTTCCAAAGCGCCTTCATCGATGTCGGTCGCCAGCACCACGCTGTCCTGCGCGTTCAATTCCGCCAAAATCATCGCCAGCGTATAAGGCTCTTCCCCTGTGGAGCATGCGGCGCTCCAGCATTTGACCTTGCGCGATTTGCGGAGCATGTCCGGCAAAAACTTTTGCTCCAGCACTTCCCAGCGGTTCGGATTGCGCCAAAACTCGGAGACGTTGATCGTCATCCGATCCAAAAACTCGTAAAACAGCTCTTTGTCCTTCGTCATCGCCTCAAAAAACGAAGCGAACGTCGAATACCCTTTTTTCATCCGCAGCGTAGTCAGACGGCGTTTCATC
The DNA here is from genome assembly GCF_004000785.1 of Paenibacillus ehimensis NBRC 15659. Lineage (GTDB taxonomy): Bacteria > Bacillota > Bacilli > Paenibacillales > NBRC-103111 > Paenibacillus_G > Paenibacillus_G ehimensis. The sequence goes on from NZ_BILX01000016.1 coordinate 51,310, forward strand.
TGCGCTTCCTTATACTGGGACAAGTCGATGGACGTGTAGTCCTTGACTTTCTTGATGAATAACAGGAAATCTTTATCCTCCATGCCGCCATCCCCGCCTTATCAGATCCAAGTTTGTATCGCTTTGCTGTAATCGAGCACTTCTTCGGGACGGAAAAAGTTTGCAATTTCCCGTTCGGCGCTTTCCGGAGAATCGGAACCGTGAATCAAGTTCAAATTCGTATGGACCGCATAGTCGCCGCGAATCGTACCGGGCAGCGCTTCCAAAGAATTCGTCTTTCCGATCATGGTCCGGGACAGCGCAATCACCTGATCCCCCTGCCAAACCATCGCGAAGACGGGCCCCGAGGTGATGAACTTGATCAAGTTATCGAAAAACGGCTTGCCCACATGCTCCGCATAATGCCTTTCCGCTTGCTCGCGGCTGACCTGCACCAGCTTGGCCGCAACCAATTGCAGCCCTTTTTGTTCAAAGCGGCGCACGATCTCCCCGATGAGCCCTCTCTGCACCCCGTCAGGCTTGACCATCAAAAACGTTTTTTCCATGTTTTACTCCTCCTACCCTATAATAAAGTTTATTGGGAGTTTGGTTTTGCTTTGATGCTTTTTCAACAGGCGACAGGGTAAAGGTATTGCTGCGGAAAGTTTACGGCCGCCTTTGAAATCAAGTTGTTACCGCAAGGTATATTGAATACAACTTGAATTTCAAGAGCGGTGGAGCAGCAATATCTTTACAACCAAAGCCGCCGTTGCAAATACAGTGGAGGTGTAAAACCAATCTCCTAATAAGAACGGTTCCCCACAAAATGAGCAATACTGATCAAATCTTTTTTCGCCTGAATATCGGGCAAGCCCTCCAGGGAACGAATCGCCTTATCTATGTATGCCGACGCCATCGCTTCGGCGCGGGAGATTCCCTCGCTGCGCCGGATCATATTCAAAAACGGAGTGATGTCGGTTTGCCCGTCACAGGCCTCGATACGCGAGATTTCCTCCAAGAGAGCCGGACGATGCTGCGGATTCTGAAGCGCAAAGATGACGGGGATCGTTATATTCCCCTGCTTGATGTCGCTGCCAGGCGGCTTGCCGATCTCCTTCTCCGTTCCGCACAAGTCGAGAAGATCGTCCCGAATTTGGAACGCCATGCCGGTATAATACCCGAAATCGTACAGCCGCTTGGCCGTCCGCTCAGGAGCGCCTGCCGCAATCGCTCCCAATTGGCAGCTGATCGCAAGGAGCAGCGCGGTCTTGCGCTTAATGCGCAGCATGTAGTCGCGCACGGTCTGGCCCGTATGGAAAAAGAAGCGGATTTGTTCCATTTCTCCGATCGACATCTCGACCAGAGCATTGGACATGATCCGATGGATGGACGGGTCCGGCAGTTGGGTGACAATGCTGAGCGCTTTGGCAAAAATATAATCTCCAGCGTACATCGCTACCCGATTGTCCCATTTGGAGCGAACCGTCAATTGACCGCGCCGCGTGTTCGCATCGTCGATGACGTCGTCGTGCACCAGTGAAGCCATGTGAATCAGCTCCAAAGGCACGGCTACGAATTTGATCCGCTGCAGATCGTACTGGCCGAACTTGGCGCCAAGCAGCACGAATACCGGACGAATCCGCTTACCGCCTGCTTTCAGCAAGTGCAGGGAAGCTTCGCGAAGCACCGGATGATCGACATCGATGCTTCGCTCCAGCTCTTTCTCAATCAAATTGATATCTTTTTTTAATTTAGTATATAAATCCAACAGTTTCATTCCGTCACCCGTACTACAGAATTGTCTTTCCATATTTGCAGAGGAACGTTCCGCTCAAGAAAACCGAGCTCTGCGGCATACTGATAATATAACGAAAGCCCGGCCCACTGCTTCGGACCGAATTCGTAGCACAGTTCGGAGAAATAACGCTGCCAATAGGCCTCGGTCCCGCCAATCAGCTTTTGCGCGTCACGAACCAACGCCGCCGGATCGGCAAGCGACTTGTTCTTGCTCTCGAGAAAGGCCTCATAGATGCGGCTGATAAGCTCCGGGTACTGCTCCACGGTTTGCTTCCGAATGGTGCAGACGGCAAACGTCATCCACTGGCCGGTTAAGCGTGTCCATTCCGTCGCGAGATCGGTAACGAGATATCCGTTATTTTCCCAGCTTGCCCGAATCGCATGATCGCCAATCAACAGCGCGGCATCTGCGCTCTTCATCATCGGTTCAAGCTCCGGAGCCGCGTACTCGTACTTCGGCTGAAGCCCGTAAAACTTGGTTAAAATAATTTTCAGCAGATTGATGGAGGTGGCGGAAGTCGTCGGCAGCGCAATCTTGGCGTCCCCCAGCTCCTCCAGCGGCTTCCGGTGAAACAGAAGAATGGAATTAACCTGTCCGAAAGCGCTGACCGACATATCGGGAAATACTAAATACTCGTCAAAATGTTCTCCGTACGCAAATGACGAAATAGCTCCGATATCGATTCGTCCTTCGGCCATGGCACGATTCAATCCGGACGGCACCTGTTGAGTAACCTCCAGATCGCTGCCGAAGGAAGAGAATGGAAAGTAATAAAAGAGCGGCCATACATTGGTGAAGTCGATACGGCCGATGCGCACGGACGCCTGGTTGTTAGTCATTTGGCATACCCCATCTTTTATACAATTGATGTTCGATCTCCATGCAGTCCAATATTTTGCCGACCACAAAATCGATCATATCGTCTAAGGTCTGCGGACCTTGATAAAATGCCGGCATCGCCGGCAGAATACGAACCCCAAGCCTGGCCAGCTTCAGCATGTTTTCGAGATGAATCGCATGCAGCGGTGTTTCCCGCGGCACGACAATCAGCTTGCGCCCTTCTTTCAGCATCACGTCCGCGGTTCGCTCAAGCAGGTTGTCCGAGGCGCCGTTTGCGATGCCGGATAGGGTTCCCATCGAGCACGGCACGACCACCATGCCCTGCGTCCGGAAGGAGCCGCTGGCCGTCTTGGCCCCGATATCCTGCACAGGCACGTATTCGAGCTTCCCCGGCTGGTTGTCCGCCGCAAAGTGCAGACGAACGCTTTCCTGCCGCCTCGTGGCGTCCCAGCCGAGCTCTTCCTTAAGCACGCGCCAGCCCGCATCCGTTACAATCAGATGAACGTCTTCCCCTGCCGACAGCAAAAAGCGGCAAAGCCGCACGCCGTACGCCGCGCCGCTCGCACCGGTAATGCCCACTACCCACGGTTTTTTCACCCGGTAAACACCACCAAGTCAATCAAGGTGAACACGAACAACGAGATGCTGAGCGTGCTGTTCATCGTAAAAAATGCCGTATTCAATTTGGTGAGGTCCGTCGGCTTTACAATCAGATGCTCATACATCAGCAGAGCGTAGGAGACAAGCACCCCGATCAGGTAGACCCAGCTCAAATCCGTTAAAAAAAACAGGCTGATCAAACCTGCCGCAGTGACGATATGAAACCAGCGAGCGATAAGCAGCGCTTTGGGAATCCCGAACCGGGCCGGAATCGAATGCAGCCCTTCTTCCCTGTCAAATTCGACGTCCTGCGTCGCATAGATGGTATCGAAGCCGGCCAGCCAAAAGACGATGGCGACATAAAATACGAGCGCCGCCAGTGAAAACTCACCGGTCACGGCAATCCAGCCACCCAGCGGCGCGAGCGCGACCGTCATCCCCAGAATCAAGTGGCATGCCCACGTGAAACGTTTCGTGTAAGAATAGAACACCAGAAAAAATACGGCGACCGGCAGCAGCTTTACCGCCAGCGGGCTTAAATGATAGGCCGCCCAGAACAAACATACGAACGAAATAATAATAAAAATGATGGCTTCTTTCGAAGAAATCAAGCCGGCCGGTATCGCCCGCATCGCCGTGCGCGGATTTTTGGCATCGAACACTTTGTCGATTACCCGATTCAGCCCCATGGCTGCGCTCCGCGCCCCGATCATCGCCAGCAGGATCCAGCCGATCTGCCCCCATGACGGCAGATGGTTAAAGGTCACGACCGAACCGAGAAGCGCTCCCATGAAAGCAAACGGAAGCGCGAAGAGCGTATGCTCGATTTTGATCATTTCCAAAAAGATTTTGGTCTTTCTCCATACCATGTTGTCAGACATCTCCCTTAGATCCATTTGCCGCTTGCGGCTTAATGCCGATGTGAAGCGCCGCGATCCCGCCGGTCAGTGGATAAGCCTCGACGCGGGTCAAACCGGTCTTTCGGAAAATGTCGGCAAGCTCCTTATGGTCCGGAAAATTCTTAAGCGATTCCGGCAGCCATTTATACTGCTCGTACCGTTTAACGATCAGTTTGCCGAGCAGCGGCAGAACCTTTTGAAAATAAAAATAATAAATCGATTTGAACGGCTGCCAGGTCGGCTTGGACAGTTCAAGCGAGACGACCATGCCCCCGGGCTTCACGACCCGCTGCATTTCCTCGATGACTTTGACCAAATCGGGCACATTGCGGAGCGCAAAGCCGATCGTCGCATAATCGAACGAATGATCCTCGAACGGGAGGGCCATGGCGTTGCCTTGCACAAGCTCGATCTGTTTGTCCATTCCGAGCCGCTTGATTTTTTCGCCGCCTACATCCAGCATGTTCTGGCTAAAGTCGAGGCCTACGATCTTGCCGGTGCCGCTCGCTTGAGCGAGACTGATCGTCCAATCGCCCGTGCCGCAGCACAGATCGATAGCCGTCGACCCCGGCTTCACGTTCATTTTCTTCATCGTAAAGCTTCTCCAGGCTTTATGCCGGCGGAAGCTCAAAATGTCGTTCATCAAATCGTACTTCGGCGCAATGCTTTCAAAGACGGAATGAACGAACTGTTCCTTGGTCGATTTCATTTCCATAAATGTCACCTCAAACTTCTTGAGTCGCCCGCGGGGCCGATAAGTACCGGCGGAACGGTTCGCCGATGGACAGGAGCTCTTTGCCTAATTTCTCCGGTTCCAGCGACTGCAGCTTGTCCTGCAGCTCCTTCAAGCAGGCGTCGAGCATCTGGTGCAGCTGCGAGGTTACCTTGTACTTCAGCCATAGCGAGCGCCATTTTGCCGCGTCCGGCTCTTCGCTTTGCAGCAGCTTCTTTTCTTCCCGCGTCGCCTGCTGCAGAACATGCCAAAAGCCCCAGCTATCCCGATACGGCTGAGACGACTCGGACCGGACGATTTCCTGATGCAGTACCTCGCAGCGGGTAAACAGGCGAAGCACCTCGGGCCAGACGACGTAAAAACGCTCTTCGAGCAGATTGGCGAAGGATAGAAACAATTGCGTCTTGACTTCTACCGACTGCCGAATGTATTCATCCGCCGTAAGCTTCAACTGCTTCATCTTGAGGTACAGGTTCATTTTGAGGCGGTTGGCTTCGCATATCGCTGCGGATAGGATTCCGATCAGATCGATCTGTCCGGAATGAGACAGCAGGTAATAAAAGCGGCTGCTGAAGTAGTCCCCCGCAAGCACCTTGAGCTGCCGGGAGCGGGCGGACTTCTGCTCCTTGGCGTCGTTGGTTACGCTGACCATATCATGCGTATCCAGACCGAGCTGTACAAGGGATGTCACTAGCGTATAAAGCTCGCTGTAGCCGGCTAATGTGCTGTGTTTATTTAAAAAAGCATACAGAAGCCGGGTGCGGAATTCGGGAAAGAGCGGCAGATCCGTATGCTTTTGAATCATGTCATGCTCCGTGTATTTCTTGGCCATCTCCGGAATCCGATAAGTGTTCATATGTAAGCCTCCGAACCGATAAGAAAAATCTCTTCACTCGCAATCTAAACTATTATAGCATAACCGAATTATTTTCGCATGTACCCGATCAGCTTTTCGGAGTAAAACGCTCCTGCCATTTCGAGGTATATGTCATTCGAAAGCGGGTATCCAGATAAAGCTGCAGCTCTTCCGGGTTTTTAGGACGAAGCCCCGCTTCGTTCGGAAGCCATCTCTCCCGCCTGGCGTCCACGGCAACCATGGGTTGGGGATTGCCCTCCCGGTCTCCGGAGGCATCCAGCACGCGGACCAACACTTGATTGATGTTCGTAGACGAAGCGAACATCATCGTCGGCACTTCGTACATATCGCTGAGCATATCGGCTTTGCCGCTCGTTTTTACGGCCAGCAGATCGATCGATACGACGGCATGATTAACCTCCACCCGGCGAATCCTTAGGTGAAGCTGCATTTTTGAGACGACGTCGACAATATTGTTTTCGGACACGGGATGCGCTTTAACGCTTCGAAACACGCTAAGGCTCTCATCCAGCTGTGACAAATAGGACAAAGCCGACGCTACCGCAATCGATAAAGCTGTAACAATGAACAAACGGGGAGCCCATTTCATCCCGAACCGCTTCCTCCTTTTGACGGGGTCCGAATGCTTGGCTGATGCCCTGTCTGTTACATTGTACAACGAAAAAAAGCAGGCTATGCCTGCCGCTACCCGAAAAATTATTCCTCCGTATCGATCAGGCCGAATTTGGTGACCACAACCGCTTTCCCACGGATTTTGATAGCTGATGTATGTTCGGTAAATTGAGCGATCATGACTTCGCCTTTATCCAACTTTTCCGTATGATGAAAACGGGTATCCTGCCCTCTCGTCAAACCGATGACCTGTACTCCGTTTTCCTTCGCTTTTACCACAAAATATTCACTCTGACTCGCGTCCATCCTGATTCCCCCCGGGGCTAATCTGTCCAATTACCTTTATCATGCAGAAAAATACTCGTGCTGTCAACTCAAGAGAAAAGCCGCCCTCTTAGGCGGCTACCGTTTTCTCTGTGGCGTAGGCTTGATCTTTTTTGTTGTAGAAGCCTTTGAAACGGCTCGGTACGAGCTTGGAAGCCAAATGGATGATCAAATCGGCAAGCTTGACGACACCGTAGGCAAACAGCATTCCCGCAATAACATCGAGCACCCAATGAATCTGCAGATACATCGTGGAGAAAATGATCGCGGAGCAATACGTAACCATCATATATTTGAAGATGCGGTCTTTCTCCCGAAGCGCCAGCAGCAGCATGGCGAACGAAATCGACGTATGCATGCTCGGAAAGCAGTTCATCACATTGACGAGCATTTCGTTTTCCGTGGCAAATTTGCGCCCGAGCAAGTCAGGCTGTCCCTTTACCCACCAGACCTCGCGAAGCAAAATCAAATTGTAGAACGGCAGGATCAGCGGAAACTGCATCAAATGTCCCGACAAGGCGTAGGACATCATTTTTTTTACGCTCTTGGTCCAATAGCTGCGGACAATGCAAATCCAGAGCGAAAGCACGAAGCCGTAGTTGTAGATCCAAACCATGATCTGGTCGAAGACCGGGTGGTTGATCGCCCGGGCCCATGCCGCATCGTTGAAGGGAATGCTATTCATCATATCATCCCATTTCCATGGGTGACGATTGTTTTCGAACATCCAATTGGCGATTTTCCACCATACTCCGCTGCCGGAGCCATAGAAGTAATAGAATACGCCAAGAAGTGGGATGCCTACCACAAAAAAACGTTTCCAATCGACGTCAATCTGATCTTTCCGAACGCCCATCAGGCATATTAAAAGCAAGACCCAGCATTCCAAACTCCAATTGCCGACCACGCCGATCCGCCAAACCAAAAAGATCGATGCCAGAATGCCGTACATCGTCCAATCGTTTCCGCTCGACCATCGTCTAAGTTTTTCTGACATTTTCGGTAACTCCCCCTAAATACTGTACCTAACCCGCTTGCTGTCAACCATTTCGTGATATGAGGTCAACTTAGTATAACAAAAAAACGAGGATTTTGCTTCATAATTTTTTTACATTTAAGAAAAGCTTCAGAATTAAAAAACACGGGATCATTGTCCCGTGTCGCTAATGCTTCCCACCGAATCGCAAGCCTCTTTCATCCCTCTTGCAAACGCTTCATAAAGTCCTCTGCCGCACTGTAGCCTTGCTGCCGGAGATACCAGTTGTTGGCCGCCGCTTCTACCAAGCCAGCCACGTCCCGCCCGGGTTGAAGCTGGATCTCGATGTGCGGAATCTTGATGTCCATGTAATCCGAAAACTTCGGTGTCAGCTCCAGTTCGTTATTAAGCGCGTTGTCCTGCCACTTTGTCAGCTCGATGTCGAGAACGATCCGCGTCTCGTCCTGAAACGCTTTGCGGCCGTACAGGCGGGAAACATTGATAAGTCCGATGCTGCGGAGAGCAAGAAATTCTTTTGTCTTCCCGTTATGCGTGCCGAGAAGCGTCTCGGGGCTGATCTTTTTAAGCACCACGATGTCGTCAGCCACCAGCCGGTGTCCCCGCCGAATAAGCGTATGCGCCGTCTCGCTCTTCCCCACCCCGGATTTGCCCCGAAGCAGGATGCCGATCCCGGAAACGTTGACGCAAACCCCATGGACGGCAATTTCCGGCGCCATCGATTTCGTCAGAAAAGTGTCCACGAGCTCGATGAATTTGGTCGTCGGCTGCGGCGTCCGCAATAACGGGATGCCCTCTTCCTCGCAATATTTCATCAAATATTTAAGCCCTTCCTGATTGCGGGTTACGACAAAGCACGGCGGATGATACTTCACGATGTTTCCGATCCTGTCATTGCGCTCCTCTTCGGTGAGCGTATGCAAATATGTGATTTCCTTACGGCCCAGCACCTGCAGGTGGGACTGCGAGAAAAAATCGAAATACCCGACAAATTCCAATCCCGGTCGGTGCACCCTTGTCTTCGAGATCGTTCGATGGAGCTGCGTTGCCCCGGCCAGTACTTCCATCGAAAATCGTTTTACCAAATCTTCTACTGTTACAGACTTCACCGTTTCATCCCCCTTCGCCTACTACTGCTATGCCAAACGGAATCTGCTAGATTACTTCTACACAAGAGAGCGTTTCCCTTTTCGATTTCCGCGATCTATGAATAATTCGGAAAAAACAAAAACCGCTTCCTCCGGCGGGCTTACCCGTCAAGAAAGCGATTCGATCGTAACGTGCTATCGGAGTAGCGGGATTCGAACCCACGGCCTCACCCACCCCAAGGGTGCGCGCTACCAGACTGCGCCATACCCCGACAATACTACGGTGCTGATGCCCGCAAATGCTTATCAGATACAGTGATTCGTTGATTTGCGAACCACAACGTAATCTCTCAGCGTAGGTCATTATAGCACATAGGCGCGCACCCCTGCAAGTCAATTCCGCGGACCCTTGCGAAATTTTTTCCAAACAAAATTTGTGTTCCTCCCTCGGGGGCCAAAGTTGTTTCCTCCCTGCACAGACGGTTGCGTTCCCTTTTCGAAGGCAGCACCTGCTTAAGCGGAAATACCTTTACAAGGGACGACGTAATCTCCTGCGCCATTTTCATGACGCCAGACAAACGCGTCGTGTGAAGAACGTCCATTTCCCGGCAGCCGCCAACGTTGACAACCCCAGTGACGCAATAATCGCCGACGTATGGAAGGTCGGTTCTTTTGACACCGCCCCCTGGCTTAATCGATCCCTTATAAACGGACATGCTTCCGACATCCGCCAGTTTCCCTAATGTAGCGTCGATTGCGATAATCTTCTTGCCGATGGGCAGCTGTGCCAGTTTTTCCGTCAGGTTGATCGCGTGCGCAGGTTCATCGATGGTTCCGACTACATTTTTGTATCCGAGCCTGGTTAAGTATGTGCCGACAAAAGGCCCCAGTGAATCGCCTGTGCAGCGATCCGTACCGATGCATAGGAATACAACGTCATTTACATTTAAACTGCCAGGTAACAACGAAAGCAGCGCGGTCGTAAGCTCTCCTTTCGTTTTAATCCCATTGAACTTGACGCCTTCAAGCGTGTTCTCATATGCCCCCATGAAGCGGACACCTCCGTTTTTTCTGCGTTGCGCCCCACTACTCGGGTTCAGTGGCTGCATTTAATTAGACGGAGCAACTGAAAATTTCTCACACTTTTCTAAAAAATAGCGCCATATAAAAACGCCTCCCATCCGTGGTTTTACGGAGAGACGGCGATGTATTCGCATGATTATTAAAAGAAAAAACGCCCGAATGACATTCGAGCGTTTTTTCAAGCCGGGGAACCGACTCCATTATGTAGAAAGCCTAAAGCCGCAAAAGCTTACTGGATTCCGTCTCTCAGCGCTTTGCCAGGTCTGAAGGCCGGGATTTTGCTGGAAGGAATTTCGATTTCTTCACCGGTTTGCGGGTTGCGGCCTTTGCGGGCGGAACGCTCACGAACTTCGAAGTTGCCGAATCCGACCAATTGTACCTTATCTCCGCTTTGAAGCGCTTCGGAAATAGCTTCGAATACGGCTTCAACCGCTTTGGTAGCGTCCTTTTTGGAAAGCTCCGTAGATTCCGCTACCTTATTGATCAAATCGGATTTATTCATGCGATTCACCTCCCCCCGAAACAAACGAATCCTGTTACTTACTTTGTTAACCGTTTCGCCGAAAAATATACATTCGGAACGATGCAAAGGTCAAGAAACAACATTATAGTAATACACGCGTTAATCATTTTCAAGTGCAAACACAAAAAATGCACCCTTCGGAGTGCATTTTTCACGAAAAATGAGAAGCATCTCACAAAATAATCGCAATGAGGCCGCCGGAACCTTCGTTTATAATCCGCCCAAGCGTTTCTTGGAGCTTGTAGCGCGCGTTGTCCGGCATCATGGCCAGCTTGCCTTGAATGCCTTCGCGTACGATCGAGTGCAGCGACCGTCCGAAAATATCGGATTCCCAGATTTTGAGCGGGTTGTCCTCGAAATCCTGCATCAAGTAGCGAACAAGCTCCTCGCTTTGTTTCTCCGTCCCGATGATCGGCGAGAATTCCGACTCCACGTCAACGCGAATCATATGAATCGACGGTGCCGTCGCCTTGAGCCGGACGCCGAAACGGGAGCCTTGCCGGATGAGCTCCGGCTCGTCGAGCGCCATCTCCGCGAGCGTCGGCGGGGCAATTCCGTAGCCGGTTGTTTTGACCATTTCGAGCGCTTCGGCAAAGTGATCGTACTCGCGCTTGGCATGCGTAAAATCCTGCATAAGCTGCAGCAGGTGGTCCTTGCCGCGGATTTCCACGCCGACGACCTCCATAAGAATGCGGTCATACAGCTCGTCGGGCGCGTATAGATCGATCTCCGCGACCCCTTGCCCCATATTCATTCCGGCCAACGCCGCTTTATCGATAAATTCGTATTCCTCGAAATGACTGACGACCCGATCCACATCGCGGAGCCTGCGAATGTCCTGTACCGTCTCGCGGACGGAGTTCTCGAAGCTGGAGCGGAGCCAGTGGTTTTCTTCCAGCACCATAACCCAGCTGGGCAGATTCACATTGACCTCGTGAACCGGGAATTCGTACAGCACTTCGCGAAGCACGGACATCATGTCGTCTTCATTCATATTGGCAACGCTCATCGCCACGACCGGCACGTCGTGCTTCGCCTGCAGCTCGTTCCGCAGCTCAACCACGGCATCGCTCTGCGGGCGGGTGGAGTTTACAATGACGATGAACGGCTTTCCGACTTCCTTCAGCTCGTTGATGATGCGTTCTTCCGCATCCACGTAGGAGGCGCGCGGTATTTCGGCGATCGAGCCGTCCGTCGTAATAACGACGCCAAGCGTCGCATGCTCTTGGATGACCTTGCGCGTCCCGATCTCCGCGGCTTCCTGGAACGGAATCGCTTCATCGAACCACGGCGTGTTGATCATCCTCGGACCGTGCTCATCCTCATACCCTTTGGCGCCTTCGACAACATACCCGACGCAGTCAACCAATCGAACGTTCACATTCAGTCCTTCAGCAACATGCAGCTGCACGGCATTGTTCGGTACGAATTTCGGCTCCGTCGTCATAATCGTCCGTCCGGCAGCGCTTTGCGGCAATTCGTCGGTTGCCCGGATCCGGTCCGCTTCATTCTGGATGTTCGGCAGCACGATCGACTCCATAAAGCGCTTGATGAACGTTGATTTTCCCGTACGGACCGCTCCAACGACCCCCAGGTAAATATCCCCGCCAGTACGCTCTGCAATGTCCTTAAAGATATCCACTTTTTCCAATGAGAATCCCTCCTACAGGTTGTTTAAGACGAAACTCGTACACGCTTTGGACTAGTACAAATATATGTACGGCGGTTCAAAATATGATGACAGGCGCAGAAATAATTTTCACCGGAAATCCGGCTTTACCGTGTTCGCCGCTTGCGTCCTTAACTTCATCCCTGACAAATATATGTAGGAGATTCTACGATTATTCTAGCTATGGCAAGAAAAAAACCTCTATCACCTTGAATAGAAGGTTGATAGAGGCTCGGTTAGAACGAATCCGGAACGGGAACCGGCTTATTGTCTTTCCACATGTAAGCGAACGAGCGCGCCGGGACAAAATAAGATTCCTGAACGAGCAGCGCGCGCAGATCCTGCTTGGCATCAAGCTTGCCTTGAAGCTGCTTCTTATCGATAAGCCGCATAATTTCAGGCGCGTAATCGATGGCGACCTGCCCCGACTCGCTCATGAGGAACGGAAGCTTTACCGAGCGGGTGTACATGCTGTTGGCCTCCACCGGCTTTCGGTTCAGCTTGTCGTAATCGATGGCGAAAAAGCCGGGGGCCACCGATTCTCCTGCCGGCAGCGTGCCCGTTTTCGATTTGTAACGGTCCACCTCCTGCTGCAGTTCGACGGCCAGCTGGAACGAAGGCAGATCCATCATCTTGACCGTCGGCTTCGTCTCCGCATCGATCAGGACGTAGGTCGCCGTTCCGCCGTTCTCGAACGCATTGGCCGGCACTTCGCTGATATACCGCCCTTTCAGCTTTTTGAAATCAATCGGATTCTGTTCATATATCGGCGTGGTCGCCTCGAAGTTTTTGATCGGCAGCACGCCGGTTTTCGCCTTATATTGATCGACCGCATTCTGAACGACGATCACATACTCCCCGCTTGCGATCTGGTTCTCCTTGCGCATCTCCTTCGGATACATGCAGCCGCCGAGCAGCGTGCAGACCAGCAGCAAAGAGGCCGCCTGCAGCCAACGCTTCATTACCATTCCTCCTCCTGCTTTTCCAACTGTTTACGTATGGCGCTCTTCAACGGATCCTCCGGCACAATCACCGTGACAGGCCCGGTAATTTTCGCTTGACAAGCGAGACGATAGCCGTCCTGCTGCAAGCCGCCAAGCTTCAATGCCTCGTTGCGGTTCGGCTCGGCCAGCCCCGTGCCGGCATTCTCCGTCACGCGAACTTTGCACATCAGACAGGCCGCCTTGCCCCCGCACCGGGTACGGATATGCACGCGGGCGCGCCGTGACGCGTCCAGAAGCGTCGTGCCTGTTCTTGCTTCGAATGTCTTGTTGTCAGGTAAAAAAGTAACTTTCGCGGCCATACGCGCTCTCCTTCCGCTAAATAGTCGCTCTCGAGTCGAGCAGCGTATGCAGCCTGTCGGCAAGCTCCCCGCTAAAGCGGTTGCGGGAAATCAAATCATCGAGAGCCAGCCTGTGACGCTCCGGTTCTTGAACTCGGCATACTTTGGCAATCGCTTCAAAACGGTCCGGGCGGTCCCTCAGCACGTTAAACACCAGTTCATGGGCCAGCGGCATTAACCGGACGGCCTCCTCTCCGCCATATGGAACAACAGGCGCATGCGTTCGCGCCAAATAGTCGGCTTCCACGCGATATTCGCTATCCATCGCCCGTACCTCGAAAGCTCCGACCAGCTCCACCTTCACGCCTCTCATCTCATAATGGCTGAGAGTCGACCGGTAAATGGACGTTTCGCTCTCCGTCTGGTCGTCGATCGCGAACCGCCGGAGCGCCATATGCAGTGCCTCCGCATGCCGCCGGTCAGCATACAAATCCAAATCGCGGGGAAGCGCGTCCAGCTGCACGCCCTGCAGCAGCAGTCCGGTGCTGCCGCCGACCAGCCAGATCGGTTCGCACCCCCGGGTATGTACAGCGATCTCGGCAAAAATCTCTTTGAGCGGTTTTGGCACCGCGTCGTATTGTCGAGTGTTCATCTTATCATCCTATGCTAAGCAAAATGGTCAAAAATAAGGCTTGTGCGCAACGGCGATCGCACCCTCGCTTACGACTTTCGCTTGACAGCCCAGCCGAAATCCTTGCTCCAGCTCTTCCGGCTCCAAATTGTCCAGCTCCTCGTCGGTCGGAGCGTTCAAATACTCCATGCCTTCGCTTACTTGGCAGCGGCAGCGGGAGCAGGTGCCCCGCATGCAGGAGAATCCCCAATCCACTTCCGCCTTCAGCGCCAAATCCAGAATCGTGAACCCGGTCACCGGTTCGATCGATTTCGTTACTCTGCGTCCTTTTAAAGTAACCATGCAGGCAGCCAATCTCCTTATAATAGGGATACGATCATATAAATAAAGATCGGGATAAACATCAAGAATGCGACCAGCGACAGCACAAACCGGACAATGCCCGTCGTTTTATTTCTCGCAAATGTTATCAACAGCGAAGCGAGAACCATGAGACCGATCGCAATAAAGGATGCCCACATTTTGTCCAACGGCGACATAATAAATTTTCCAACCCCTAGCTTTGTAACGTAATTGTCTCCATCATAACACAAAAAAAGCATAAGCGCGCTTGACCGGCGGCTCATGCCATAAAACTGTTAAAAATGTCACCTTACTTTTTCATGATCATCTTCATGAGCTGTTCCAAGTTGTTCGTGCTCACTTTGCTGTTTTTGATGGCTTGGATCAGCTCATTCGTCGTTTGATCCGAAACGGGAACATTCACAAGGCCCGCTACTTGCTTAATCAGCTGCCGCAGCTGCGAATCGCTCTGCAGCGTCGACGGCTTTACCCCGCTTGCAAGCTTGTATATATCTTTCTCGGAAACGTTTTTGCCGGTTTTTTTCTTAACCACATTGAGCACGTCTTTCGGCATGTTTTTATCCGCCATCGTTGTCCCTCCTCAGACTGGTTATGCAATAAAGCCTGAGGTAGTATATGTGGAAAAGTAGCCGCCGGTATAGGCGTTTGCCTTAACGAAGCCAACCGTTCTGAGAAACGTCGGCGATTTCTTCGATTTCGTGCCGGGGTCCCCGTCCCATCAAATGCTCCACGGCCGTTTTCGGATTTTTCCCGTTAAACAGGACGTGGTAGAGCTGCTCCGTAATCGGCATGGAAATCTCGTATTGGCGGGACAACTGATAGGCGGCCTGCGTCGTTTTGACGCCTTCCACGACCATTCCCATCCGCTGGAGCACTTCGTCCAGCGAATGTCCCTGCGCCAGCATCGATCCGGCCCGCCAATTCCGGCTGTGTTTGCTTGTGCACGTTACCACCAAATCTCCGATTCCGGCCAATCCGGCAAACGTCAACGCGCTCCCCCCCATCGCCGTCCCAAGTCTTGCGATTTCAGCCAGCCCCCGGGTAAGCAGAGCCGCTTTGGCGTTATCTCCAAAATCCAACCCGTCGCTGAGACCTGCGCCCAGCGCGATAATATTTTTCAGCGCGCCGCCTACCTCTACGCCAATGACGTCGGGGTTCGTATATACGCGAAAATACGAGTTGATCAACAGATCCTGCGCCTGCTCGGCGGCTTCCTTATCCAGCGATGCAACGACGACCGTAGTCGGGCATTGCCGGATAACCTCTTCGGCATGGCTTGGCCCGGAAAGCACGACCAGCCGGTTCGGATCGTAAGACGGAAGCTCTTCCGCCAGCACTTCGCTCATCCGCTTTAGGCTGCCCGCTTCGAACCCTTTGGTTGCGTGGACCAGAAGCGATGCGGGGCTCAAATGCGGCTGAAGCTGAACGGCGATATCCCGCATGGCCGATGACGGCGCCACAACCACGACGGCTTCCGCATCCTTTACGGCTTCTTCCATCGAATCGGTTGCACGAATCCGCGAGGATAACGGAACCTCGGGCAAAAACCGGCTGTTGCGGTGCTCCTCGTTAATCTCCCGTACCTGATCGCGATTGCGGGACCACAGCAGCACGTCGCGGCCGTTATCCGCCAGCACCGAGGCAATGGCCGTTCCCCAACTTCCCGCTACCAGCACGGCGGTTTTACCGGAAACCGGCATGAACGAACACCTCCGTCTATTTCGTCAGACTTGTTTTTTGGCACCAAGCTTGTTCTCTTGTCCTTTTAACAGCTTCACGATATTGCTCCGGTGCTTGACCCAAGCGAATACGAACAGAAGCAGGCTGAGCGCGAAAATTTCCCGGGAATCGACCATAAACCAGATCAAGATCGGCAAAAGTGCAGTAAACAAAAGAGATCCCAGAGAAACGTAACGCGTTATCGCGATAGAAATAATAGCAACCACTCCTGCGATAAGCGCAGGCCAAAAGGCAAGCGTCGCCATCACGCCAATGGTCGTGGCAATACCCTTGCCTCCCCGAAACCCGAAAAAGACGGGCCAATTGTGCCCGACGATGACGCTGATCCCCGCAAGCACTTCAAACAGCGGATCGCTCCCGCTTAGCCACGTGCCGATCCAGACGGCCGCCACGCCCTTCAATACATCCAAGAGCAGCACCGCGATGCCCGGTCCTTTGCCGAGCACCCGCAGCGTATTTGTAGCCCCCGCGTTCCCGCTTCCGTGTTCGCGGATATCGATGCCTTTCAGCAGTTTGCCTGCCAAATAACTAAAGCTGATCGAGCCGAGCAAATAACCGATCAAGAGTGAGAGCAAGCTAGTCAACACGGTTCTCCCCTATTCCTCGTCCGATTTGCGCCGCGTGAACATGCGTAGAGGAGTACCCTCAAAACCGAACGCGCCGCGTATTTTATTTTCCAAATATCTCTGATAGGAGAAATGCATCAGCTCCGGATCGTTGACGAAGAAAATGATGGTCGGAGGCTTGACCGCCACCTGCGTCGCATAATTGATGCGCAGACGTTTCCCTTTGTCGGTCGGCGGCGGGTTGATAGCTACCGCATCGGACACGACATCGTTCAGCACGTGCGTCGCCACGCGCGCCGCATGCTGCTCGGCCACATTGATCACTACCGGGAACAGCTTATGCAGCCGCTGCTTCGTCTTGGCCGACAAAAACACGACAGGCGCATAGGTCATAAACAAAAAATGGTCGCGGATTTTTTGCGTAAATTGATGCATCGTTTTATCGTCTTTTTCCACGATATCCCATTTGTTGACGACAAAGATCGCTGCTTTGCCCGCCTCGTGCGCATATCCGGCAACATGCTTATCCTGCTCGATAATGCCTTCCTCGCCGTCTATGACAACCAGCACGACATCGGCCCGCTCGATCGCCTTCATGGCGCGCATGACGCTGTACTTCTCCGTCGTCTCGTATACTTTGCCGCGCTTGCGCATTCCCGCCGTATCGATGATGACGTACTTTTGCCCGTCCTTCTCAAAAGGCGTATCGATCGCATCGCGCGTCGTCCCGGCCACGTTGCTGACGATGACGCGCTCCTCTCCCAGGATGGCGTTGACGAGCGACGATTTTCCGACGTTCGGCCGGCCGATCAAAGCGACCTTGATGACATCCTCGCCGTACTCTTCCTCGCTCTTGTCGGGAAAATGCTTAATGACCTCGTCGAGCAAGTCGCCGATTCCCGTACCGTGGGAGCCGGAGATGCCGACGACTTCGCCGAAGCCGAGGCTGTAAAACTCGTAAATATCGTCCATCCGCTTCAGATTATCCACTTTGTTGACCGCAACGATCACCGGCTTTTTCGCCCGGAACAGCATTTCCGCCACTTCGCTGTCCGCCGGTGTAATGCCTGCTTTGGCATCCACCATAAACACGATGACGTCCGCTTCCTCGATGGCGAGCTCCGCTTGAACGCGTACGGACTTCAGGATCTGATCTTCCCCGTCAATCTCAATCCCGCCGGTGTCGATGACGCTAAACTCGGTGTCCAGCCACTCTCCCCTGCCGTACAGCCGGTCCCTGGTGACCCCCGGTTTATCTTCCACAATAGCCAGCTTATCGCCGATAATACGGTTAAATACCGTAGATTTGCCTACGTTCGGACGGCCGACAATCGCTACGATTGGTCTTGCCATGCACTTCATTCCCTTCTTCGACTACCGCAATGTTGCTTCATGTCTCCCTCCGCCCGTTCGGCCGAGGGACATTATGTACAAAGACAAGCCTGTTTTCATGGCTTGCAAGCTCTGATATTATATCAAAATCGAATTCACAAGTAAATGAACGATACGTTGGAGGCCGGCCTTCCAACCCTCAATGCCTTACTAAAATAACGATCCCGTTCTCCAGATCGTGAGCTGCTGCATCCAAAATCTTTTCGAGCTTAAAGGCTACTTGCTGCTGATGATTCACATCATCCGTGATAAAGATGGGAGCTCCGCCCGCCACCGTTTGCCGGTTTGCTTCCGTAGCCACCACCGCCATAATTTGTCCCATAAGCGCTATCCTCCCGCTTTTCCGCCAGTTTGCACATCCGCTTCGCTTGGCATCCTTACCGCACTTTCCAACACCGGCGAGTTCATCGCCACATGCCGAGCCTTATCCGGATCGGGCTCCTGCGGAAGCAGCAGCACCGCGAGCCGTCCGTCATTCATGTCCAGCTTGGCCAAAGGAACGAGTGCCGGTTCGCCTTCGTCGCGATGGACGCCCATGATCGTTGACACGTCATGCAGCAGCGCCTGCCGCTGTCCCGGGTTAGCCAGGGTGACTCTTGCATTTTTGTTTTTGGGCGTAAGCACAAGCCCGATGGCTTTTTTCCGGATGACGTTTTGCGTATCGCTTAATCCTACGTTCATAATATAAATGTCGTCTACGAACAGATTCGGCCCGTCCAGCCGCACCTGGCCGATGTTCACATTTGCAATGCGGGACAAGGTTTTGCCCGTCTTGAACAAATTGGTGATCAGAATAGCCCCAATGCCGGCCACGATCCCCCAATACCAAGGGAACACGGTGCCGAAGAACGCCGTGGCAAAGGCAGTAAAAATGACTAAATAGTTGCGGCCTTCAAACACCATCGCAATCCCTTCGATATAGGTCGCTCCCCGCGGCACCAGCTCCAAGCTGTCAATCTTGCTCAGCGTCTGGCGCTCCATGTTGCGGACGTCCCGGAACTGCTGGGCCGCCATAGCCAAAAAGGTCATCGCCGTATAGTTCTTATCCAGCAGCGAAGGAACGGCCACCGATCCGAGCCCCGCCGCAATGACGCCCAAGGAAAGGTGTATGATTTTGCCGTGAGGATAAGTCGGGTATTGCCGGTAATCGGTCCGCAGCATCGTCAGCCGGGCCAGCACACCGAACAATACGCCCAGTATGATTCCTACGGTATATTTTTGCTCCACCAGCCAAGCCCACACGTCGATCACGTCTCCTTCCTTCTTGGGCAACAGCTTCATCCTGTCAGTCGTTCTCCGGCTCTCTGCCGGTCCTCATCCTTTGCCGCACACGCTTATAAGCCAGTTTGCTCCCTGCAACCATCCCTTCCATTAGCAGGGACCAGCCTCGGGCTGCAAAGACCGTCAGCCACCACTCGTCTTGAAATCCCGCTTGCCCGAGCGTCATCGCCACCTGTTCCCGGTGCGCGCAGGCGGACATGGCATCGCCGATCAGAAGTCCGAGCGACAGCCCTGCGATCTGCAGCGGAGGCCAACGCAGCAATGCCGCTGCCAAAACACCAACGCTTGCGGCAACAGTCCATTCCGAGCTGAGCCAAATGACCGCAGGCATCAAATGAAGCGTCTCTTTCAGGAAGAAATAGACCGATCCCAGCAGCAAGGCAATGGAGAGCAAATGGAACCGGTACAAAAAGCTCGGTGTCCGTATCATAACCAAGAGCGAAACAGCCAGCAGCAGCAGAGTGCAGCCATATACCCGGATCCCGCCCAAGTCCGTGTTCCACCGCATAAAGGAGATCCAAAGCATAAAAAAAAGAAGTAGACTCGCAGGAGTTATACCTCTTAATATGACGTTCTTCCAGCCACTGGCGAACAAAATCAGCGCAACGACGATTAGCAATAAGGACACGTAACCCGCATTCATTCGCTCTCACCCGCAGAAAAAGCTTGTTCCTCTTTTTCCTTAGTATGGCTTTCTTTATGTAGTTTTAGTCAATCCTTACGCGTAGCCCGACCGCTTTGCGTAAGTGGAAATATCGATTCCCCGGACCGAGCACCATGCTGCCGTTTCCGACGTAATGACGACCGGAAGTTCGTGCAGGACTTCAATTCGGGAAGCGCCTAACGCCGTCATCAACAGCCGGAGCTCGTTATGCCATGATATGATTTGATCGATTAGCGCCTCGGTTCCCGATGTACGCAGCACTCGCAGCATCGCTCCGGCCATCCCGACCGCCGAAGCACCGAGCGTTAAGGCTTTGCATATCTCAAGCGCGCCTGTTATTCCGCCTGTCGCTACGACCGCCACATCCGGACGGTCCATACGCCGCTTAGCCTCCAATACTTCCAACAGCGCGATGCTGGTCTTGCAGCCCCAGTCGTTAAGCCAGTCCATCGGCAGATCGCGCCGGGCATTCTCGATTGCGGCAAAATTAGTGCCTCCCGCACCGCCGACATCGATGCAACCAACTCCGCAGCCGATCAGCTTCTCGGCGCTTTCCCGGACCATCCCGAAGCCGACCTCTTTAACGATTACGGGAACACCCGCCCGTTCGACGATCGTCCGGATCCGATCGAGCATTCCCCGGAAATCTCTGTCCCCTTCGGGCATGATCAGCTCCTGCATGACATTCAGGTGGATTTGAAGCCCGTCGGCCTGCAGCATGTCCACCGCTCTTAGCGCTTGCTCCAGCGTCGCTTCGCTGCCAAGATTGCCAAATACGACGCCTTGCGGGTTTATCTTTCTTACGATACGGTAGCTTGCGGCCGTTTCCGGGTTTTTGATCGCGGCCATCTGCGAGCCTACGGCCATAGCCAGCCCCGTCTCTCGAGCTGCGACGGCAAGCTCCCGGTTAATTTCTTCGGTCTCGCGGGCTCCTCCAGTCATCGCATTAATAACAATCGGCGAGCTCAATAGGAGTTCGCCGATTCGGGTATGCAATGCTATGGATTCCGAAGAAATACCGGGGAGACAATTATGGAGCAGCTTAATATCGCGGAAGCCCTGCTCGCCGCTTTGCCCAAGCCGGAGCGCATGATGAACATGCTCCATTTTTCGCGGTATGCGCACCCCTGATTCCTCTTTTCGTCTATAGACAGCGGTTTACTTGAATTTGCTCAGCTTGTCGCCAAAACGCTCTCCGAGCGTCAGGTTCAGGCCTTGGAGTTCTTCGTGGGAAACGGATTCCCGTTTCGGCGCACGCTCTCTTTCAGCTCTCGGTTCGCGGGCCGGCGCTTCTTCTGTTTCTTTGATGCTGAGCGAAATGCGCTTCTCGTCCAGGTTCATGTCCAATACTTTCACTTGAACCTCTTGACCTTCCTTCAGCACTTCGAACGGCGTTGCAATGTGACGGTGTGCGATTTGGGAAATATGAACCAAGCCCTCAACGCCCGGAGCCACTTCGATAAACGCGCCGAATTGCACGATCCGTTTAACCGTACCGGTAACGATATCTCCGATGTTGATTTTGTTTTTTACGGACTCCCAAGGTCCCGGCTGCGTTGCTTTGATGCTCAAGGAGATGCGCTCATTGGCCGGATCCAATTTCAGAACTTGAACGCGGACTTGATCGCCTTCCTTCACGACTTCGGACGCGTGCTCGACATGATGCCAAGCCATCTCAGAGATATGAACGAGTCCGTCCACGCCGCCGATATCGACGAAGGCGCCGAATTGCGTCAAACGTTGAACCGTACCCGTCAGCTCTTGACCGACAGACAGTTTGGCAATCGTTTCTTGCTTCTTCGCTTCGAACTCTTCATCCAGCACGTCTTTTTGCGAAAGAATGACTTTGTTTTTCTCGCGGTCCATTTCTTTCACGCGCAGACGCAGCGTGCGGCCTTTGTAATCGCTGAAATCTTCGACGAATGTGCGCTCAACCATGGAAGCCGGAACGAATCCGCGCAGACCTACGTCTACGACAAGACCGCCTTTTACCACTTCGGCGACTTTCGCTTCGAGGATCGTTTTGTTTTCCATATCGGCCGCAAGCTTCTCCCACGATTTCTCGCTGTCGATGGCGCGTTTGGAAAGCACGAGCTTTTCTTTGTTGTCATCGATGGTAAGAACTTTCAGTTCGATGTCTTGACCGACTTGCACGATCTCTTCCGCATTGTCCAATTGGACGGACGAAAGCTCGCGCACGGGAACGATGCCGTCGTATTTGTAGCCTACGTCGACAACCGCTTGATCCGCATCCACTTTAATGACTTTGCCGGTAACGATGTCGCCTTTTTTGATAATGTTGACATTCGCCATGGACTCTTCCTGAGATACCTCTGCGGATTGAACTTCTTGATCGAATTTTGTTTCTTCTGACATGTCCAATTACCCTCCTTAAACAACCTGACAACGTGTAATGTATTTGGATAAAAAATTTACTTCATCATTTTCTTAAGTATGCCACAATTTATCATTTCGATTCGTGCTGCTTGACCATGCTTCGGATCGTGCTCATGATTTTGTCGGTCGCCTGTTCCAAGCCTTCCGAACCGCTGTTCTCAAATTCGCTCAAATCGACTGGCGGACCATAAACGACCTTCATTGGCCGAAACGGCTTATAATTGCCGATGATGGCTGCCGGAATGACTACAGCCCCGGTCTTCAATGCCAGGCTGGCCGCTCCCTTTTTACCCATGCCTCCCGCGTTGCTGCGCGTCCCTTCCGGGAAAATGCCCATGATTTCCCCGTCTTTAAGCAGCTGCATCGACAAGCGGATCGACTCTTTGCTGACACCACCGCGCTTGACGGGAAATGCCGCTATTCTCGGTAAAACATACCCTAAAACGGGAACGTCGAACAACTCGGCCTTGGCCATATAATGCACCTTTCGCTTCAGCGGGCTGCCCATCAGCGGCGGGTCCCAGTTGCTGGTGTGGTTGCCGCACAGAACGACTGCGCCTTCGGCGGGAATGTTCTCGACTCCTTCCGCCCGCAAAAAAAACACGGTGCGGAACAAAACGCGAAATACCCCTCGTAAAAAGACGTACAACATGCTACTGCCCCCCACCGACCCGGAGCCTGCAAAGCTCCAAAATGCGATCCACCACTTGCGGTATCGTCATATCGGTCGTATCCAGCAGCACGGCATCGGGCGCTTTCACAAGCGGTGAAGCCTCGCGTTGCTCGTCCATCCGGTCCCGCTCCGCAATATCGCGCTCCAATCTCTCAAGCGTGATATCCGGCTGCGAATCGCAAATTTCTTTGAACCGGCGCTGGGCGCGGACACTGACGCTTGCGGTCAAAAACACCTTGACCTCGGCGTCCGGCAACACATGACTGCCGATATCCCGGCCATCCATGACAATTCCTTTGCTTCGGGCCATTTCCTGCTGTTTGGCGGTAAGGATACTGCGAATTTCAGCGATGGAAGCGATTCTGGAGACGTTTCCGGTCACTTCCGCAAGGCGGATCATGCCCGTTACGTCTTCGCCATCGACAAAGACCATTTGGCCATCGCTGCCCGGTACCAAGCGAATGTCCATACGGCCTGTGAGCGCAATCATGTCCGAGATCTGTTCCGCTTGAAGGCCTTCCCGTAAAATCTTCCAGGTCACGGCTCGGTACATGGCTCCCGTATCGACATAAACGAAGCCGAGCGCACCGGCGACCAGACGAGCGATCGTACTTTTCCCCGCTCCCGCCGGACCGTCGATTGCGATGTTAAACTTTTCCAAGATGCGGCCTCCTTACAAAATGAAGCGGACGAGCAGCCTGAAAAAAAAACAGGCCGAAGCCTCGAACGAAGAAAATTATACCATAGTTTAGCCGTGGATTGCAAAACTCGCGTGTCCTCCATTATTTCCCTTCCGCGGCCTGAAGCCCGGACATGGAATAAGGAAGCCCCTCCAGCTGTTCCACCTTCACTAAAACATAGCGGATTCTCGGGTTTAGAAGCAGTAATTGGGATGCGACCAAAGCAATGGCGCACCCGACCAATGCCCCGGCAATCCACCGTTCCGCCCGCTGGGCAAACTGCAAAAATAATTCTTCGTACCTATCGTCCGATTCATTTTGATTCTTTGTATTCATTCGCGTTCACCCTGCCCCATCCAATATTTGGGGGATAGTGTGCCCGCCGCGCCAGGCGATTATGTATTATCTTTTACGGAAATCAAGCTGCCGCTCAAAGCAGTACCGGATAATTTTTTGACGGTCCCGGTCCGTGATCTCCGAAAAACGCATCATGACCTGCTTTTTGCCCGTTTCCAGCTCTTTCACGCGCACGATTTCGCTCTTGAACGGCACGTGCTCAATCTGGCCGTTTTTAAACGGAACAAGCAGCCAGCACTCGACGGTGTGGCCAGACTCGACCGGCACGTAGCCTTCGCATAGAAACGATATGCCTCCGCCCCCGACATCGTCGGTTAGCGATACGAACTGCAGCTGCTCCGAGAATTTCACGGCGATTTCGAGTATGGCCGGCACACGCAAAAAGCTGCGGCGCTGCACTTTCGTAATCGATTCGGGATCCGGTTTTTTGATCAGAACAAGCCGGATCACATCATCGGAAAATCCGAGTACGGATGAGTTGAAGTAGTTCTTGACGCCGCCCTCGGTTATAAAATAAACGGAAAGCTCGTCGCCCGGGTACAAACGCTTCAGCTTCCCCGATTTGTCATGAATAGGAACTTCCATGCTGATATACGCATCCGAGACGTCTGCAATCCTGGATTTATATTCCTGCTTCGCCTCTTCGTCATCGATCGAATTGATTTGGATAAAAAGCGTCTGGTTTACTTTCGGCAGCAATCGGCTCACCTCCCCGGAATGTAAACTTCGATAAGTCCAAGCTTTATTATAGCACGTGAAGAGAATATGGGAAGGGGTGCGCGATCCGCGTTCGGAGTTTTGTTGGCTGCTTCTTTGGAGGGTTGCGGGACGATGGGAGGGACGGTGGCGCGGCCTGCGGCGAAATCGCGATTGGCTCATGCTCAGACACGTTTTGACCCGGTCCCATGGAACAATTTTCCTGTGGAATTGGGACTAGGTCAAAAAACTCGCCGCCAATCGCGATTTCGCCTTCGGCTCATCCCCCCCGCATCCTAATACAAAAGCAAAAAAGCCCGAACGCATCGGGCTTTTGGGAGAGGACTAAAAAAATACGAAACATCAGGTTGGCGTGACGGCGGCGGCTTCTTCGGCGCCCAAGCGGTCGATCTTCTCTTCCGCCCCGGTCTCGGCATTAACGTAGATCCGGTACAAGCCGCCGTTGACGCGGCCGATATATTGGTAGCAGAGCACCTCTTCGTCGATATCGTTCTTGATCAGCGCCTGATTGACGCTATCCGCTTTAAACTCGGGATTCAGCACTTTTCGGGCTTCCTCCGCCGTCAGCTTCGGCGCTTTAATTTGGCGGTCCTTCTTGCCGTACACGTAATCGGTCGCTTCGAGCCCCGTCACTTCGCCGTTGTCCAGCGCCACCTGAACCGCGACCTTTTCGATGTAATTGATCACGTCGTTCGTGCGCGGTGCGAACGTCATATGGGCGACGTTGCCGTATTCGTCGTAGTTGACAGCGGTCATGTTCTTATACCCGTGCTCATCCAGGAACTGCGCCCCGATGTCGCGCGCCTGCCGCAAGTCGAGCTTCTTCTCGGTCACGTTGCGGGAAGCCGCAAACCATAAAAGCTGGCCGCCTTTTTTCGAATAGTCCATATGAGCGCCGTCCGCCGTGCCTTCTTTCGGCGCCGTTACGCTAAAGGACTGGTACTCGGTCCCGGGTCCGTTTTCCACGACCTGAAGAGCGGACGCGTCCTGGATGCCAAGAAACTGCGCGGCCTTTTGCTTAATTTCTTCGGTATTCGCCTCCGGGCCGGAAAGCATGTGCATGTCCCGCTTCTGATACATGCTCATGACCGCGGGGCTCCAGTTGATTTCCGGATATTCGCGCACCTTTTTATCCACCGTAGCAAACCCGTCGACGATGGCGTTGTCTTGCGGCTCCTTTTGCGTAGCCAGCGCCAGCTCGACATCCATCCAGCGCAAGTTGTTCTGGATGACCTTGCCTTGAACCCCGCGCAAGTCTTTGGAAATTTCCGCCGAGCGCTCGTACAGCGTATTGAGCGTCTTCATCTCGTTTGCGTCCAGCGGGTTTTTGGACAGGTCGCGGACTGCCGCCCGGTAAGCAAAATTCGAAATATTAGCCAAAAACTCCTCGGTTTTGTTGAAAGGCAGCAAGGCCAGCGGCAGTTGGCTGATTTCGTGCTGCGCTTCGCTCGTGATCCGCCAAACGTTGATCAGCCCTTTTTTGTAGGCGTCCTGGGATGTCGAATTCACCGCGAGCGTATTGCCGAGCTCCGTATGCAGCTTGTCCATGTGAAACGACAAATCGTGGAACGCCCGTTGATATTGGTTTTCCGCCTTGATCAAGACGGCGTTTTTCTCTTGATGCTCCAGGTAGCCCCAGACCCCGGTGCCGATGAGCGCCACCAAAAGAATCGGAAACATGACCATGCTCAGTCTTTTGTACATGTTCGAGAAATCTCCCTTCATCAGCAAAACTTGGGCTTAGTTTTCGCCTGAAGCGAGACGGATTATTCACGAAGCGCAGGACTTCGCAATCGAGCCGCTCCAAAAAAGAAAAAAGCCGGCGCTTGGCCGACTTTTTCCCGGATTAGAAATCAAGGGTTTCGATATCGAAATCTTTTTCATTGTTGCAAATGCACTGCTTGAATCCGGTATCGATCTTTTCCTTTTCTTTCCGGCCCTTCAAGATGAATTTCTCGCCGCACTGCTTGCAGCGGATGGCAACTTTCACCCGCGGACTAACGACATTCATCATATCCCTCCGTTACGACCTATGGTTTTCTCATATCCATTATGGTCATTCCGGCTAAATTTTAACCTGATCCTCCCGTGTGGCGACCCTGAGCGGAGATTTGGCATTCGCCCGGTTTACTTTGCGCAGGCTGCGCAGCCACAAAAAGCTCATGAGCGGCACCATAAACCATACCCAGTACGCTTTGCTCAGGAGCAGCGTATAGTCGAACACCCCGTGCCAGAATACCGGCAGCGCCAGCGCCAGAATCAGATGCTTGCGGGTATGCTCCGGCGTAAACTTGGCTTTGCCGAAATGGTAACCCATCATGACGCCGAACATAGCATGGCCGGAAACCGGCAGGAACGCCCGGATCATGAGCGACGAAAAGCTCGAGCCGTTCAAGAACGCGTAAAAAACATTTTCCAGCGTGGCGAATCCGAGCGAGACCGCTACCGCGTACACGATGCCGTCATACGGTTCGTCAAACGACGCATGCTTGTAAGTAATGAAATAGACCAGAAACCATTTGAAAAATTCCTCCGGCAGCGAAGACGTGAGGAACGAAAAAACGAACGGTTCCTCGCCAAGCCCTTGCACCAGAGCCCGCTGCAGCACCATGACCGGGAATACGATCAGAACGCCGAACAAGAACAGCTTGATCACTAAAGAGATCGGTTCCGTATCATATCGGTCTTTTAAATAAAAATAGGCCAGCAGAGCGACACCCGGCGCTATAGCCGCCGTCAGGACAGTTAAGACGCTCAAAGTGTCTCCCCCTCCGTCACAATGGTTTAAACCCGCTCGCGGCAACGGCCGGCCCCCGCGTCTTGGCGGATGCCGACCGTGATAACGGGCAGGCGTTTGTTGATATTTTTTATCCTATGAATATTATAGACATTTTGAATGGCTTTTTCCATCGTTTCTTGGATTCTGTCCTACACTTCCGCTATCGTCCGGCATTGAGCGCTTCATTCTTCCGCAAACCGCGCCTGCTGGTCGTAGAACCGGAGCGGAATGGTCGCCAGCGTCCCATTGCGGTGTTTCAGAAGCTGAAGGCTCGAGCGAATTCCGCTAGCGGACGGCCCGCCCGGCTCCGGCTCCGGCTTCAGCCGCATAATGACGTCGGCGGACGCTTCCGCCCCTTCCGGCAGACGTTCTTCCCCGATATCCGAAGGAACGGCCGCAATAACCGGGCCTCCCCACTCCTTGGACCAGTGCTTGAGCATATAAGCGATGATGGTCTGATGCTCGGCCGACGAGCGGGGCGGATTGGGCAGCCCGCCCGCCGGGATGCGGTTAATATGGTCGATGAAGACGACGGGCGTTCGGCCGGACATCCCCGCGATCCGCTCGACATTGGTCATGACGCGATCGATCGTGGAGTCAAGGGAACATTCGATCGTCCAAAGCATATTGCTGATGGGCATATACCGTTTATTGGCTTCGGCCACTTGCCGCGGCTCGATCTTCCCGCTGAGCACATTTTGCGGCTCGGTCCCGATGAGCCTGGCTATGCTTCGTGCCCAGAGCTCGAATCCCGTCATGTCCCAGGAAACATAGACGACCGGCGTCTGGTTTGAGGCGATATGGTCCGCCATTTGCTTCATGAGCATCGTTTTGCCCGAAGAAGCGGCTCCGGCCAGCAAATACAGCCCGCTTCGGAGCCCGCCGAACAACGCTTCGTCCAGTGCGGCAAACCCGGTTGGGACGCCCGATGCTTGTCCGCGATGCCGCTTCATGAACTCTTCGGTATAAATGGTAATATTTTTCGTATCCGGAGCGATCGGAAGCAGCATCGTCTCTTCCATCGTTTCATTCAGCAGCCGCATGAACGAATCCAGCGGATTTTGCACCCGCACGAAGAAATCGTTGACGTCGCGGATCGACTCGGGCAGCTGCATGACGAACGTTTGCTTTGCCGTCGATTGCAGCAGCGCCTGGATTCTGACGCTTTCCCGGCGCCCCGCCTCATCGTTGCCCAGACAGATGAACACCCGCTTGTCCCGCAGCTTGTCCGCATGAATTTCTTTAAAGGACATCCAGATCGGCACGCATACCGCCGGAAGATGCGCCTGAGCCAAGCTGAGCACATCAAACAGACCGCCGCACACGATGACATCCTCCGTCTGCTCCAGAATCTGTTCGTTGAATAAATAATCGCCCTCGCCAAGCAGCGATTTGTATTTCGGCTCGCGCTGATCGACCGATCGTCCGATTAAATCGACCGTGGCCCCATCCGCGTTCGTAATCGGAATAATAATGCGGTTCTCAAAAAAATCCCCCAGCTTGCCCGAGTTGACGTAAAACCCGAACTTGCCAGGCTCAAAGCCGATTCGATAAAGGTCTGCCGTCTCCTGATGGATGCCCCGCCGCTCCAAATAAGCATAGGCTTCTTCCCGAAGCTGTTTGTGGTAATGGATGACAAGCTCCTCCAAATCAAACGCGGTCTTGGCTGCGCCAATGTGTTGAACTTCGCTCATGACGTTCTTCCCCCCCGCAAAAAAAGCATTCCGCAAAAACAATACTGTTTTTGAGAATGCTTACGATTCATTAAGCTGAACAAGCATCATTAAAACTTGGAACAAAGCACCTTCACGGCATCGGATTCAATCACGATCTTGCCGTATTCCTCCAGAACCGCTTGCGTGACGGATGTGGCTTCTCCGAACTCGGACAAGACCGCCACGACTGATTGAAGCCGCTTTTCTTCCATATCGACGGCATCCAGCAGCAGGACCCATTTATTTTTATAGGAATACAGCGTTCCTCCGTCCGTCAGGAGCGGATTGATGACTTTGGCAAGCCGGAGCAAATCCTCGAAATCATGGAAAGCATAGATGATTTCGTCGGTCTCATCCATCGTCACTTCAAGCTCGTACACTTCTTCCATTTCGTCCTCTAGCGTATCGTCCCCTTGGCTGAAATTCATTCGGCCGCGTGTGACGATCACCATCATCCCTTGCGCCGGCATGGCGAGGACTTCCACGGCAAGCGGTCCGGTTGCGTCGAAGCCAAGCTCGGTATAGGCTTGGTCCATCATCTCGCTGAACAGCTCGTGAACCTTGGGGATTTCTCTCCACATGTCATCCTTGTGAATCCCGCGCTCCGTTAAGTCATCGAATGTGAGGAAAATCCGTATCTTGTCTTGACTTAAACGCTCCATTTTCATACTGGATTCCTCCCTTGCCGACTAATAATAAATAGCTTATGAAGTTTGGTAAACAAAGGTGAGCCGTGTTCGTTCCGCCATATAGAGGATTCGAAAACGCGTTCGAAATTGCGTCCTCCTCCACTTCCCACGGAAACGGTACAGCTTGTTTGCCATGCTACGACTATTATATCACAAACCGCGAAGAAAAGAACGGTTGTCGCCTGAAAAAATGCCCTTTTCATACAAAAAGACACATACGCCGCCTTTTGGAGGAGGCGGAGTTGTGTCTTTACGCGCAAACCGAACGCCTAATGCGCCCGAATTTGGGATTTTTCCCCGTTGCCGGCCAAAATGTCGTCCACTGCGGCCTTAAGCCCCGAATCCTGATTAATCAGCTCTTGGACCTTGCCCAAACCCGCGACGGAAGTCGCCACATCGGCAGCGCTCTTGCCGTAATCGCCGTTCGGTTCCGCCGCGTCCGTCAAAACCTTTTCTTTTTTTCCGGATCGATCCATGACCTGGTTCAAAAAACTTCCAACAACGTCGCTATTCGTCACTGCGGAGAACAGCATCGGCCTTCTTTTGCCCGTTAGCACGACCGCTGCGGTCGCTCCGACAAGCCCGCCAAGCAGAAAAGCGCCCCATCTCATGCCAATCCCTCCCGTTTGTTTTCGTAATTTCGTTGCTATTTTTCGCTATATCCTATGAATCATGCATGATAAAATAAGGAAAAGCCAAAAGATTCATACCAAACCTAACGAGGGGAATACACATGTCTAAACAATGGATTGCCATGCTGGCCGCACTTCTGCTTCTGACTTCCTGCAGCACCAAACCGGAGGCTTCGCCTGACCCGGCCAAATCGGAGCCGCCTGCTTCTTCACAGCCGGTCTCGGGAGGCGAGAAACCGAAAACTGCGGACGGTGCTTCCTCTGCAAATCAGCCTGCCCCGGCTCCTGTCAAGGAAGGAAAAGAATCCGCGCCAGCGGACGGCGGCAACAAACAAGAGCAGCCGGCGGCGAAGCGCTACACGATGAATCCGAAAACCTACGATATCGTGCCGATCGATCCGAACGGGACGCCCAAAAAAGTCGTCCTGCTGACGTTCGATGACGGTCCGAAGGACCTTGAGATGAATAAAGCGCTGCTCGATACGCTGCAAAAGCATAAAGCGAAGGCTATCTTTTTCCTGAACGGCTACCGCGTCAAGCAAAAGCCCGAGCTGGTCAAGCTGATTGCCTCCAGCGGCCAAACGATCGGCAATCATTCCTGGGATCATGTCGATTTGAAAAAGGAGCCCAAAGAAAAGGTGGACCAACAGATCGGAGATGTGCAAAAAGCGATCAAAGAGCTGACGGGCAAAGCGCCGGTCTTCTTCCGTCCGCCGTTCGGCTCCGGCAGCGACGACGTTCGGGCCAAGGCCAAGGAAGAGGGACTGCTGTTCATGACCTGGTCCAACGGATCGAAGGATTGGGAAATGACGGTAAAGAAAAACAGCCCCGAGCAAGTGATCAGCAACGTGCTGAATCAGCTTCACCCGGGGAGCAACATTTTAATGCACGAACTGCCATGGACGGTTGAGGCGCTGGACAAGCTGCTCACCCAGCTTGAGGAAAAAGGCTACGGATTCGTCGATCCGGAAGAAATCGAAGTTACAGCATGACGAGCTTCCAGCCCCAAACGGAAAGACCTGCAACAAGGAGTATAAAAATCCACAGCAGCGACCGATAAAAATAAGGCAGCCATTTTTCTTTCTCTGTCGGGTGCACGGTTTTGCGGGGAGGCAAATAATGATCGTCGGGCCCCTCTTCCTTCACCGGGTCGGGTTGATGATCGGCCTCCTCCTTCGGTCGGTACGGAGGTTGCAGATACTTGTTGTTCATGATTCTTCTCTCCTGTAACGAAGAATGCAGCCCATGACGAAATCAATCAGGAAATGGGCGATAATCGGTGTTAACAGCGACCCGGTCCGAATATAAATCCAGCCGAGCCCGTAGCTGATGCTGAAGACAAGTCCCGTCATCAGCCAGTGCTGCAAATAACGGACATGAATGGCCGCGAACAGGATGCTGGTCCAGTACGGCCCCCACCAGGCTTGGATCGCGCCGCGGAACAGCAGTTCTTCGCAAAATGCGACAATTAGCGAGATGAGTGCAATGTGCCAAACCGGCCTGTTTTTGAACAGCATTTCATTGATGCCCCCGTCGTCCGTCACTTCGGGAGGCACCCATCTGGAAACGAGCAGATCGACGAGCAGAACGGCGACGGCGAAGCCCGTTCCCCACAGCAGGATTGTATAGCCCGATCCCGGGGAAAACATCGCCCGCAGGTCCGGTTTCTGAAAAAGCATCAGAACGACCGCTGCCAGGAAGACGAGAAGCTGAGTCACGTACAAGTTCATGAGCAGAAATCGCTCGTCGATTTCGTCCGGATTGATTTTGCGCAGCTTGATCCGTTTAAAGTCAAATTTTTTCATTCTGATTCCCTTTTTCGACAATTTCACCTATACTATCAGCATAGAACAAGAATTTGAGGTGCTCGATCATGGAAAAACGGCTTACCCGAACGGACTACTTATTCGCCGTTACCTTCATTTTCATGCTTGTCGTGGCGATGGGGGCCTTCTTTTTCGGTTTAAAAATGGGACAGGACCGTTCTTCGCTGAAATACGAAGATCTGCTCAACAAGCAAAACGAAGCGGCCAAAAGCTTTACCGCCTACCATCAGCAGTACTTGGTGTCTTTCTATCATACCATTTATCAGCCATACAGGGAATTTCATAAAAAGTGGTTTGAGAAAACCGACGAGCTGCTGACGAATCGGACGGCCGACGCTTCCTTGATTCTCAAGGACCTGAGCAAGCTCGCACAGGAAAGCTACGATACGCTCGGTGCGAAATCGATGCCGGACACCTCTCCTCTGCTGCAAGAAGCGCATAAGGACTACATGAAAAGCTTAAAGCTGTTCGGCGAGGGTCTGAAAAGCTATTCGGCCAAAGCAAACGGCATTCCCGCGGCCGAGCTGATCGCGCAGCTTCAAGCGGACCCTTATCTCGGCGAAGCGAAGACGTTTGCGCTCAAGGCTGAAAAAAGCTACTACGAATCGATCGATAAATGGTATGCAACGGTAAACCCGCAATTTAAGCCTGTCGATGTGACCAAGCCGCTCACCCTGAACGATTGGAAGGGCCAGAGCCTGAATATGAAAAACGAATACGTCGCCCAGCTGATGCTCGGCAATAAGCTGTTTAAACCGTTCACCCCGCAAGATCTGACCATTCGGATCGACGAAATGATCCAGTCCGGTCAAACGCAAAAAATGAATTTGAACGATGTGGGGCAAGTCGTCGATGTGCTAATGGCTACCGATGCCGTCCGCAAAAGCGATTTTATCCACAACAAAGACAAATATTATGGCAAGGAAACGCTGCCGCAGCTGCCGTTTTTCACTGCCAATTAATAGGCAGGCTTCCGAAGCCACGATGTTCGGTCTCCCGTACTCGTGGCTTTTTGCCGTGCGCCTTAATCGTACTGGAACCCCCGAAGGGCTGCGAGCGCAGCCATGCCGCCCTCGACATTAATCACATCGTCGAAGCCGTTCTGCTTCAAATAGTAGCACACGTTAGCGCTTCGCACGCCGTGGGCGCAGACGACATAAATCGTCCGGTCCTTCGGAAGCTCGGCCAGCCTTCCCGGTATGCTGTTCATCGGCATCAGCTGCGCTTGTTCCCAATGATAGTAGTCCCATTCGGACGGTTCCCGGACGTCGAGCATCAGCGCGTCTCCCAGCTCACCGTTGTCCGTTTTTGCCCGGAACGCTTCGGGCTCTATGCTTTCAAACATCATGAATGCCCCTTTCGCTAGACGATAATCTCATACGGGTTGCACGGTTTATTTTAGCACGGGGAATTTATTTTTCACAAATATTTCGGATTTGCAAATCCGTTTCCGCCCTATTGACAATGTCGAAATAGTCATGTTACGCTAATGAAAAATTTCACCTGCAACAAACTTTGACGGAGCCAAGCATAACCCGAATGGACCAGAGAGCCGGTGGTCGGTGCGAACCGGACGAATTCGATATGCGGAGCACTCCTGAGTTGTTGTGCCGAACCTTACAGTAGGCACAACCGGCCGGAAACCGTTATTTTTCCCGGTCTGTTCATAGCAGACCTCATGAGGCTGTTGCGCGCGAGCGCACAGCGAAGTAGGGTGGTACCACGAGAATCAGCTCCTCGTCCCTTGTATACGCTAGTCGTGTCGGGGCGGGGAGTTTTTTGTGTTTTTTACGTAATTTACTTCATGGAGGTCTGAGAACAATGTACAAAGTATTGGTTATGGATGGAATCAGCGACATGGGAATTCAACTGTTGTACGACGCGCCGGATGTCGAGGTGGACAAAAAGAACGGTTTGTCCGAGGACGAACT
This sequence comes from Paenibacillus ehimensis NBRC 15659, assembly GCF_004000785.1. Taxonomy (GTDB): domain Bacteria; phylum Bacillota; class Bacilli; order Paenibacillales; family NBRC-103111; genus Paenibacillus_G; species Paenibacillus_G ehimensis. Next base: position 85,644 of record NZ_BILX01000016.1, read on the forward strand.
GGTGGCGATCATTGCAGACTATGACGCTTTATTGGTGCGCAGCGCCACGAAGGTAACCGAACGCATTATGGGCGCCGGCAGCAAATTGAAAGTTGTCGGACGCGCCGGCGTAGGCGTCGACAATATCGATCTGGAAGCGGCAACGAAGCGCGGTATCGTCGTCATCAATGCGCCGGACGGCAACACCATCGCCACCTGCGAGTTGACCTTCGCCATGATGATGTCCGTCGCCCGCATGATTCCGCAGGCATACAAGAAAACCGTCGGCGGCGAATGGGATCGCAAAACGTTCGTCGGCGTGGAGCTGCGCAACAAGGTGCTCGGCGTGCTCGGCATGGGCCGCATCGGCAGCGAGGTCGCCAAGCGGGCCAAGGCGTTCGGCATGGAAGTGATCGGCTATGACCCTTTCCTGACCGAAGAGCGTGCGGAAAAGCTCGGCGTGAAGCTCGGCTCCGTGAACGAAATTTGTGCCGCAGCGGATTTCATTACGGTTCACACGCCGCTGACCAACGAAACCCGCCATATGATCAGCCGCCCGCAATTTGAGCTGATGAAAAAAGGCGCGCGCATCATCAACTGCGCACGCGGCGGCATTATCGACGAGCTGGCGCTTGTCGAAGCGATCGATGCCGGCATCGTCGCCGGAGCTGCGTTCGACGTGTTCGAGAAGGAACCTCCGGCTGCCGATCATCCGTTCCTGAACCATCCGAAAATTGTCGTCACGCCGCACCTCGGCGCTTCGACGGTTGAAGCGCAGGAAAACGTCGCGATCGACGTATCCGAGGAAGTTCTTCACATTCTGCGCGACCAGCCGTTCAAGAACGCCGTCAACATGCCGCCGGTACCGGCTAACGTGCTCCATGCGCTGCAGCCTTATTTCAACCTCGGCGAGAAGCTCGGCGTCTTCCTTGGACAGACGATCGACGGTCCGGTCAGCGAAATCGTGGTCAACTATTCCGGCGATTTGACCGACGTCGATACGACGCCGCTTACCCGCTACATCGTCAAAGGCATTCTCGCCAACCAATTGGAGGGCGTGAACATCGTCAATGCGATGCATCTGGCCAAAACGCGCGGGCTCAACGTCGTCGTTCAAAAGTCGTCCGCCGCGAAGAGCTTTACGAATCTCGTTTCCGTAACGCTAAAAACGAAGCAAGAAGAGCGTGTGCTTGCCGGCACCCTGCTTTCCGGCTACGGCGAGCGGATCGTTCAAATCGATCAATATCCGGTCGATATCGCGCCGTCCGGCCATCTGCTTCTGATCTCGCATAACGATAAGCCGGGCATCATCGGTAAAGTCGGAACGCTGCTCGGCGATAACGGCGTCAATATCGCTACGATGCAGGTCGGCCGTAAAGTCGTCGGCGGTTCGGCGATCATGGTGCTGACAACCGATAAAGAAACGCCGAAGGAAGTGCTCGACCGCCTGATTCAGCTTCCGGAATTGACCAATGCACGCGAGCTGACGCTGTAAGTTCTACGATTGTTTCACGAACAACAAGAAAAAAGACGTTCGTTCTACAAAAGAAAGAAGCCTCCGATGACGAATCGGAGGCTTTTGTCTGGTTTTACACCGCTTTGCAGGGAAGCGTGATGGAAAATGTCGTCCCCTGCCCCGGCTGGCTTTTGACATGGACGGTACCCTCGTGGGCTTCTATGATGTTTTTCACGATGGACAGGCCCAGCCCCGTTCCGCCGGTTGCTCCGCGCGTACGGGCTTTGTCCGCCTTGTAGAAACGCTCGAAGATGAACGGCAGATCTTCCGCCGGAATGCCGTAGCCTTGGTCCGCCACTTCGATCAATACCGCCTCTTCCCCTTTATAGCGCGTGCGTGCCGCACTCAGTTGAATAAGCGATTGCGAGGGCGTATGCCGGATCGCATTGTCCAGCAGATTGGTCAGCACCTGCTCCATCCGGTCTTCGTCGGCATGGCACAGCACCAGTTCTTCGTCAGGAAGCACGCAGGTCATCGTAATGCCGTGTTCCTTGGACAAGCCCGCGAATTTACGGTGTACCCGCTTTAAGAACGTGTTCACTTCCAGCTCGCGGAAGTTCAACTCCATGTTCCCTGTCTCCATTTTCGCCAGGTCGAGCAAATCCTTGACCAGCCGGCCCATGCGAAGCGACTCGTCGTGTATGACCTGCGCCAGATCCTTGCGCTCTTCCGGTGTGGCCGCGATATCGTCGATCAACGCCTCGCTGTAGCCCTGCAGCATCGAAAGCGGCGTGCGCAGCTCGTGCGATACGTTGGCGACAAAATCTTTGCGCAGCTTGTCGAGCCGGAATTCCTCCGTGACATCCCGCATAACGGCTACAACCCCTCGCACAAGCTCATGCGAATACAAAGGCGCCATCACGACGGACCAAACTTCACTCTGAACATGCAGCTTCGCCGTCATCTCTTTCGCCTCGGAGATGACCCCTTGAAATAACGGCTGAAGGGGCTCGGGGACCGTTTCCGGCTTCCGCGGCATATGTTTTTCTTCCTGACCGGACCAGTCGTCCGCCCAGTGAATCTCGTTCCAATCCCGTACGACCTTATCGCCCGGAGGATTGGTCAAAATGACTTTCCCATCCGCGTCGAACGTAATCACCGCATCGCCCATGCTTCGCAGAACGCTGGCCAAATGCTCCTTTTCGTGACTTAACGCCTTAATCGTATCCGACAGCTTCTCTCCCATATGGTTGAACGTTTTGCCCAGCTCGCCCAGCTCGTCGGAAGACGTGATCGGCACGCGCGTATCGTATTCGCCCATCGAGATCAGATCGGCCGCTTTCTTAAGCTGGAGCAGCGGCTGTGTAATTTTGGTCAGCAGGAAGAAGGCGAAGAACGTCGTCATCAGAAAGCCGGCGACCCCGACGACGACGAACAGCTTTTTGACATAAGCCTGCGTTTCCTCCGCCGATTGCGTGAGCTGATACAGGATCAGCGCTCCGGCGGTTTGCGTCTGGCCTTCATTCATATAAGGCACGGCTACGGCCGTGTATTGATTGCTCAAAGGTGCGCGCGGAAGGCCCGAACTCGTATTGCGGTTATCGACAGACTGCCCGGCGAACGCCTTCTGCAAATCCGCTTTTGTGAAGAAATCGGTATAACGGAACGTTTTGTCCTGAGCTTGCGCAAATGGCGGATCAATCTGCTCGAAATTGGCAGTCACCATCAGGATGCTCGCTCCTTGCGCGCTAAGCAGCTCATTGACAACCTGCAAGTACCGCCGTTCTTCCTTATGCAAGGAAATTTCGTTGGCCACCTTGACAGCCAGCCTCGTGAGCGTTTCCGCCTGATCCTTCGACTTGGGGAACGACGTTTCGATATATCGGAACAAAAAAAGGCTGAGCGTCAATAAAACGACAACAACCAGCCCGATAATCGTAATCCACAGTTTACCGACAACGCTTTTTAAAATAAACACGTTATTTCGGGACCTCGAGCTTGTAGCCTACGCCCCAAACCGTAGTAATCATAGAGGCGGCGTCCGGCGACACTTTATTCAGCTTCTCGCGCAGCCGTTTCACATGGGTGTCGACCGTGCGCAAATCACCGAAAAACTCGTAGTTCCATACGTCCTTGAGCAGCTCCTCCCGGGAAAACACCTTATCCGGCGACACCGCCAAATAATGAAGCAGCTCGTATTCTTTCGGAGTCAACGCCACTTCCTGTCCTCCGGCCGTGACGCGGTGAGCGTCGTGCTCGATCACCAGATTCGGGAACACGATATTGTTGCTCGAGTTCACTTCCTTGGACAAGTACGCGGTTACCGAAGACCTCCGCAAAATCGCTTTGACGCGATAAATGACCTCCCGGGGACTGAACGGCTTGACCACATAGTCGTCCGCTCCCGACTCGAAGCCTTGGACGCGGTTCGTTTCTTCGCCCTTGGCGGTCAGCATAATCACCGGCGTCGATTTCACCTGGCGCAGCCGGGCGCACACCTCGTTGCCGTCGATGCCCGGCAGCATCACGTCGAGCAGAATCAAGTCGTAATCCTGATCCAATGCTTTGCGAAGCGCCGATTCGCCGTCCTCGGCTTCGTCAATGCTGTAATTTTCCTTCTCCAAATACATCCGCAGCAGGCGGCGAATCCGTTCCTCATCATCTACGACCAATATATTCAACTTCGTCTCGCTCATGGCTGAACCTCTTTTCAATTGAGATTAACGACCGTTATTTGAAGCATGGCAAGCTGTCGCCTTGCCGGATTACGTGCCGGAATACGAATGCAAGCCGGCAATCACCAGATTTACGCCGATGAGCGTAAACATGACGACGAGAAACCCGATCACGGACAGCCAGGCGGATTTTTTGCCCATCCAGCCGCGGGACAGACGAAGATGCAGGTACACCGCATAAAATAACCAGACAATCAGCGCCCACACTTCCTTCGGGTCCCAGCCCCAGAAGCGTCCCCAAGCTTCGTGCGCCCAAATCATCGCGAAGATGAGCGCTCCGAGCGTAAAGATCGGGTAGCCGATCGCAATCGCCCGGTAGCCGATCTCATCCACATCCTCCGAATCGATCCCTCGCATCGCCGGCTGAATCGCCTGGCCTAACGGCTTGCGGATAACAAGACGAATCAGTGCATACAGCAAGGCGCCCAGAAGGACCGACCAAATCACGGTATTGAACTTCCGTCCGGCATTCGCCCCTTCCATCCAGGACGGAGCTTCGAAGAGCGGCTCGGTCATCCCGAGAAAGGGCTTCATTTCCAGCTGCTCGCTTTGATACGGTTTTACGATCGGCGGAAGAACGTACTCGACGTTTTGCTTTACAACCTGCTCGACATTATTGATATCGGTCATTTTGACGTCGCTCACGAATTTCGCTTTATACCCTGATGCGTTAAAGCCGAAGATGGCAACGACGAACGCCATAATCATAAGCAGGGTAAAAATGGTAAATTCGACGCCGCGCTGCTCTCTGCGGTCCCCTTTGGAGGTCCCGGCAAAGTTGACGTTTTGGAGCAAGTACATCAAGCCTGCGGCAAACCCGACGGCGAAGAAAGCTTCTCCGAGAGCTGCGGTCGTCACATGGATTTTGAGCCAATAGCTTTGCAGTGCCGGAATAAGCGGCTGCACTTCACGCGGGAACACCGAAGCGTACGCGATGATGATAATCGACACGGGCATCGCGAATACGCCAAGCGCAGGCGTACGATAAATCAAATAGACGACGATAAACGCGAGCACGATCATCATCCCGAGGAACGTCATGAATTCGTACATGTTGCTCGTCGGAATATGACCGCCTTCGACCCAGCGGGTAAAGAAAAACGTCACATGACACAAAAATCCGATCACGGTCAGGATGAAGCCGATGAAGCCCCACCGCTTGGCGAATCCTTCGGGGTCCGCCTCCTGAACCGATTTTTTTCCGGTAACCGCTATGACAAAGCCGAGCAGAGCCAGAGCGTATACGATAAAAGCAATCAGCAAAAACGTGCTGCTCACGTTCCATTCACCTTTCTTTCCAGCGTCTTCGGATCGATGTCGATTCCCGTTTTAGTTAAAAGCTGGGCCACTTCCTTCCGGATGCCGTACCAGTTCTTGTTCGTATGAGCGCCGAGCGCGAGCTGACCGTCATCGATGCGCAGCCAGATCCGGCGATGGTGCCAATAGAAGCCCATGATCAAGCCGATCATCGAAATGGCCGCGCCGACCCAGATATAGGGCATTGCCCGGTCTACCCGGATATTCAAGTAACTGACATACTCCGAAATGGCTACGTCGGCCATCGAACCAACGGACAGCTCCAGCTTGGCGCCAAGCGCTCCGTTGATTTCGTCTTGACGGAAATTGACTTTATCCACCTGACGCGGGAAGTACATGTAAGGCTCCCCTTCCGGCTTCAAGCCCGGTCCCGAAATGGCAAATACGAATGCCGGAGCTTTCGGTTCGTTGGACTTGGTCATCGGCACGCCCTTGGCGTCCAAAGCGAATTCGGGGAAATACGCCTTCAGCTTTAATTGGTAGGGGCCTGCCGTGTACGATTCCGCTGGCTTGTTCATCGGCAGCTCAAAGCTTCCGTACGTCTCGCCGGTTTGTTTGTTTTTCAGCGTCGGCTTGACGGATATTAGCGTCGGAGACGGCTTGAAATCGAATTGATAGGCAAGGAACCCTTTGTAATCCAGCGGCTTGTTCACGACAATATCCTGACGGTGTACTTCCTCCAGCACCGGCTCCTTCGCCGGATCGTCGCAGTCTGCCTTACACTTGTAGAGCACCGCTTTCGTCTCGAACACCTTCGGTACGTCCTGCCCTTTGGAGCGGAAGCCCTCCGACATTTCTTCCTGCTTGTAAAACTCCAGCGTAAATTTTTCGTTCTTCAAATAATAAGGAGTCTCGGGAATTTTGACAAGCTTCCCTTCCGGAAAAGCGATGTGCTGATCCATATGCCAGCCCGGAATGCTCCGCATCAATACGGCGGCCAGAAAAATAATCAAACCGATATGATTGATATAAGGTCCCCAGCGGCTGAACCGGTTTTTCTCCGCCAGCAGCGCCGTGCCGTCCGTATGCACACGGTAGCGCTGCTTGCGGAGCACCTCCGCCGCCTGTTCCGTCCAAGCCTCCGGCGTCTGTTTGCCGGCTTCGCCTTGGACTGCGGACGGAAGCGGTCCGGTAAAGGCTACTTTTTGACGCGTGATGAAGCTTAAATGTTTGCGGATCTGCTGCTTACTGAGCGCCCGGTACAACGGGAGCACGCGGTCCAGACTGCAGACGACGAGCGACGTGCCGATCATGAACAGCAGCGTAATGAACCACCAGGATTCGAACGTATGCGACAGCCCCAGCAAATAATAAATATACCCGATCGTTCCGTACGTTTCTTTATAATACACCGCAGGATCGATGTTCAGAAACGTATTTTCCTGCGGATATACGGTCCCCAGAATCGAGCCCAGCAGCGTAATCGCAATGAGATAAACCGCGATTTTGACGGACGAGAAAAAATTCCAGACCCGGTCCAGCACGCCGGGATTGGCGCGCTGGGATCGCCGGGCGACCCCGTCGTACCGCATCTCAAGCGGTGCGTTGCCGCCTTCGTCCGAAAGCGGCTTGCCACAGGACTCGCACAGAATGGAGCCGACATGATTCTGGTGCCCGCATTCGCATTTCGTATTTTGAATCATGTCCTACTTCCACCCTTGCTTTTGCGGTAATAACGATGTGATGGTCTTCTCGATATACGCCTCGTCCATCTCGCCGATCCGGATGACGCCGACCTTCCCTTCCGGGCCGATGAAGAACGTAGTCGGATACTGAGAGACGCCGTAGCGCTTGCGAGTCTCCTCGTTCTTATCCAGCAAGATCGGGAACGTAACCTTATATTGGCTCACGAAGTTCTCAACCGCGACTCGTGGCTCGTCCAGATTGAGGCCAAGCACCTCGACATTTTTATCCGCCCACTTGGCGCGCTGTCTTTCGAGCGCCGGCATCTCGTTGCGGCAAGGCTCGCAGAACGTGCCCCAGAAGTTGACGACGACGACTTTGCCGCGGTAATCGGACAGCTTGCGGGTGGTACCGTCCAGGCTGAGCAGCTTAAAGTCCGGCGCCTCCGAGCCTTGCGTCGGTTTCTTGTCGCTCCCGAACAGGTTGCTCGCGAGCGTGAGCGCGCCGACGACGAGAATGACGGCAAAAATGGAAATTTGGACCCATCGTCTATGTTTCCCCATATTCTCACACCTTTAAAACGAGAGTTGACTGACTGACAAATATCACACTTCCATTATATCGAAAATGGTCCCTGTAATTATTCGCCTTTTTGAATTTTATGTGACTTGCCATCTCCCGCTTTAAGCGCTTCCTGGCGAAGCTCGTTGACCTCCTGCGGGGTCAGGTGGCGGAACTTGCCCCGTGGCACGCCGGATAGCTGAAGCGGCCCGAATTGAATCCGTTTCAGCTTGATCACCGGATGATGTATCGCGTCGAACATCCGCCTCACCTGCCGGTTGCGTCCTTCGAAAATCGTAATTTTCACGACGCTTTCGTTGGCTTCCGGGCGAACGTCCTGGTATTCCACCTCGGCGGGCGCAGTCATCCCGTCCTCAAGCTCAATCCCGTTCTTCAGCTTGTCGAGCAAGCTTCCGTGCGGTACACCTTTGACCGTGGCCAAATAGGTGCGCGGCACGTGGTGCTTCGGATGGGTCAGCAAATGCGCGAATTCGCCGTCGTTGGTGAGCAGCAGCAATCCTTCCGTATCGTAATCGAGCCTGCCGATCGGATAGATGCGCTGCTTGATGTTTTTGAAAAACTCCGTCACCGTTTTACGTCCTTCCGGGTCTTGAGCGCTTGTGATGACGCCTTTCGGCTTGTTGAAGATCACATACACTTTCGATTGACGTCGGATCGGCTTGCCGTCCACTTTAATAAAATCCTGAGATGGATCAACCTTCACCCCCAGGGTGGTTACTACCTTGTCATTGACTTCCACACGTCCTGCGGTAATCAATTCTTCACACTTGCGGCGGGAGGCCACACCCGCTTCGGCCAACACTTTTTGCAATCTATCCATCTGTGGATTCACCTCAAGCTAATGATACCTATCCTTGGGTGAAATCACAAGTTGCGCCCACGGAAAATCGCCCCCGGGGCACGTAATCGAATGCGGAAAAATATCATCGGGCTGAAAACCGTACATTTCCGACAGCCGGAGGATCAGCTTGTTCATCAAAAACAGCTGCTCCTTCTCCGCGGAAGTGCGGACGGCTCGCGGCCCGGAGAAGTCCCCTTCCAGACACAGGTGGATGTAGAGCGGATCGGTTTGGTCGGAAGAAGGGATGATGTCGCCGTTTTTTGCGATGAAATAATCATACCCTTTTCCGTTAATGGAGGAGCAGGCGGAGTGGTGGATGACAATGCCGTAATACTGCATGCGGTTCACCTCGTTAAGGCTGGACTGCTCACAGTATATGTGCGGAGAGGATAAGGGGTGATGCGGAGAGAGGAGCCGTGGTCCGGCGGATAAGCCGGAGCGGGCGGAAGAAGATCCGCGCGCATGGCGGCCCGGGATTCGCCGTCTTTTTCAGGCAAATACCAGCGAGCAGATCGCAATTGACGCGATAAATCCGACGGCGTCGGAAATGAGACCGACCTTGAGGGCATAGCCGGCCTTGCGGATGCCGATAGCGCCGAAATAAACCGTGATGACGTACAGCGTCGTATCTGTGCTTCCTTGGATCGTGGAAGCGATCCGTCCGATCATCGAATCGGGACCGAACTCGGAGATCAGGTCCGTCGTAAAGGCAAGCGAGCCGGCGCCCGTAATCGGGCGCAAAAAAGCGAGCGGAATAATATCGCCCGGGACGCCAAGCCGCTCGCATATCGGCTTCAGCCAGCCGATCATCAGATCCATCGCCCCGGATGCGCGGAAGACGCTGATCGCCACCATCATGCCGACCAGATGCGGAATAATCCGGATCGTCGTATCGAAGCCTTCTTTCGCCCCTTCCACGAACGATTCGTAGACGGGAACTTTCCGGTAAGCCGCGTATAGAGGGATGAAGACGATCACGACAGGGATGGCCCATGCCGATATCCAATTGACCAAGTTATACACGCCGGTTCATCCTTTCCCCTGTCCGGGCGGCATTGATCGCTTGCGGTACCACCGGTCAACCACGATGGCCGCCAAGGTCGAGATAAAGGTAGCCAGCAGCGTCGTACCGACAATCTCGGCCGGATTCGCCGAATTGTAATTCATTCGAATGGCGATCAGCGTTGTCGGAATCAAGGTGATGCTGGCCGTATTGAGCGCCAGGAGCGTGCACATGGCCGGGCTCGCGATGTCCTTATGCTTGTTCAGAAGCTGCAGCTCCTGCATCGCTTTAATCCCCATTGGTGTGGCGGCATTGCCCAGTCCTAAGATGTTGGCGCTCATGTTCGACATAATGTATCCGAGCGCCGGGTGATTTTTGGGCACGCTGGGGAATAGCGCGCGCACGACCGGCGAAAGCCATTTCGCCAGCTTCTGCAGCAAACCCGCGTCCTCGGCGATCCGCATGATGCCGAGCCAGAACACCATGATGCTGATGAGGCCGAAGCAGACCGTCACCCCGCTCTTGGCGCCGTCAAATACCGCCTCCGTCACCAATTCGATTTTGCCCTGAAAAGCAGCGACGACAAACCCCGCTACAATGAAAAACAACCAGATCCAGTTGACCATGTCCGCCGCTCCCTTCCGCTTAATCCGCTTGCCCGGTAAATAACACCCGGGTCAGCTCGGTCAAGATATAGAGCCATTTGCGCGAATAACCGCCGCCAAGCTGTTCCGATTCCGCGAACGAATAGGCGGACCGTTCTTTCTGCTTCAGCCGTGGGCTGTCCTTGGCAACCAGCGGGACCGAACCGACCGGCTTGCCGTCGAGCAAAAATTGCAGCCGTCCCGCCTCCCCGAGCCGGGTCTCGACGGAAGCCGCATCGTATAAAATCGGTTGACGCGCCAAGCGTCCGCGTTCCGCCTGCTCCGCCGGATACCGGAACGATGCTCCGGCGACAAGCCCGGTCCCCTCAATCTCCTCCCCCTTACGGGCTAAAGAAAGCAGGGGATAATGCTTGAAGCCAAAATCGAGCAGCCGGGTGTGGTCGATCCAATCATCGGGATCGTTCAAGGTCACGACAGCGAGCTGCTGCCCGCCGCGGGTCGCCGAAGAGACAAGGCACCGCTTCGCCAGCTTCGTATAGCCGGTTTTCACCCCATCCGCCCCGTCATAAAGCGAAAGCATTTTATTTTTGTTGACCCAGCTGTAATCCCAGGATTCGTTCGGGTTCGGCACCTTCTTCACTTTCGTTTTCACAATTTCCTGAAACACGGGGTTTTTGAGCGCATAAGCGGTCAGCTTAGCCATATCGTTCGCAGTCGAATAATGGCCTTGCTCGTCCAAGCCGGAAGGATTTCTGAAGCTGGAATTCGTCATCCCGACGACTTTCGCCTTCTCGTTCATCAAGAAGACGAAGCCTTCCACGCTCCCGCCCACATGCTCGGCAATCGCAATCGCCGCATCATTCCCGGAACGGAGCATCAAGCCGTACAGCAAATCCTTGAGATTCATTTCCTCGTTCAGCCTCAGATAAATGGACGACCCTTCTTTGCCGAAAGCGTTCCTGCTGACCTTCGCCCGGTCGGTCAAACGCCCATGCTCAATCGCGACAATTGCCGTCATGATTTTGGTCAGGCTGGCGATGCGCATCGGTTGGTCCCCTCTGGAGCTGTAAAGAAGCCGCCCGGAAGCGACGTCGATCAACGCCGCAGCCGCAGCCCCGGTCGATATGCCCGGAGCGGCGCCGACCCCCGCAGGCGGAAGCGCGCCCATATAAACCAGCAGCAAAGCGAGCAAAAGCAGACATCCTTTTCTCATCCTTATCCTCCCACGCGCCATCCTACAGGAAAGGCCGACTCCCATCGGTCGGACAACTCCATGTCTTTTGTACATGTATATGCTTGTCACTCCAGGTTATGAACGGCCCATGACAAGCAGGCTCTTTCAAAGCGCAGGGAAAGAAATCCAACAAAAAAGCCTTGCAGCTGCGGGTGTCCCCAACAGGCTACAAGGCTAAAGGCTCTATGCAATCAGGCTCATTGTACGAAACACGGCCGACCTTCGGATCGACCTCGTAATACCTCATCCGCTCGGCGGGATACGGCTGCAAAACTGGCAGCAGCTCCCTTTCGTCCTGCACGGTCCGGTTCAGCCACAAGCTTTCATGCTCTCGCGGCAAAATGACGGGCATCCGTTCGTGAACCTCGGCCACCAAATCGTTCGCGGCCGTCGTGAGGATCGTGCAAGTGTGCAGCTTCGTGCCGTCCCCCGCCACCCATGTGTCATACAAGGCGGCCATGCCGAACAATCCTCCGTCCGCCAGCACGAATCGGACCGGCTGCTTTTGCGAACCGATCCGTTTCCATTCGTAAAAGCCGTCGGCCGGAATGAGGCAGCGCTTCCGTTTCAGCAGGGTGCGGAAGGTGGGCTTTTCGGCGGCGGATTCGGCCCGTGCGTTCATCATGCGCGCGCCGGATTTGTCATCCTGCGCCCAGGAGGGAACAAGGCCCCAGCGAAGCTCGCCAAGCCGGTTCGCCTCCGGCTCTTCCCGCCCGCCCGCGCCCCCGATGATCGCCGGAATCCATTGGCCCGGCGCGGCATTGTAGCGCGGCTGATATGGTGCCGGACGCCGGTCCAGCCTAAAATACAGCACCAGCTCTTCGAAGCTTACGGTAATGGTATAGCGTCCGCACATGCCGGAGCATCCCCCTTTCAAGCGTGGCGGGCTTGAGTGATATTGTCCGCATGATCAATGAATACCGTCAGTTTCTCGGCCAAATCGATCTCGTAAGGCTGCCCCAGCACTTGGCCATAGGCGTCGATCAGCACCCGGACAACGGGACGCTGCGGCACCGCCGGGTTAATATTGACGACAACGCCCTGTTCTCCCGTGCTTAGCGTGACGGTCAAGCCGAGCGGATAGATGGCGACGTTATCCCGGAACATTGCTACTTTACGCTGATCGTACAGCGTTCCGACGCCCGCAAACAGCACTTCCATCGCCTGATGCGGAAGCATCGCGAGCCGGTGCGGCCGGTGCGTCGTCATCGCGTCGTAGCTGTCGGCGACGGCGATCCATTTGGCGTATTCGTGAATGTCTTTTCCCGTGATCCCTCTCGGATATCCGCTGCCGTTTTCCCGTTCGTGATGCTGAAAGGCGCAGTGGGCGGAAAGCAGAGGCATGTTCGGCTCGTCCTTGAGCAGGCGGAAGCCGATCTCCGCATGCTTCTTTACCTCTTCGAATTCCTCCGGCGTGAGCGGTCCGGGCTTCTTAATAATTTCAAGGTTGATCTTGGTCTTGCCGATATCATGCAGCAGTGCGCCCAGTCCGAGCGCCATCAGCTCATCCTTGTTGTAGCCGCTTACCATACCGAGCATGGTCGCATAGATACAAACATTCAGCGAGTGCTGATACAAATAGTTGTTCAGAACGTTCATATTAAGCAGCATAATCGCGGTACCCTGCTTCTCGTTCAAGTCGTCGATAATCATCTTCATGACATTGCCGAATGAACGTCCGAGCACGTGATTTTTAGAAAATTTGGATCGGCTTTCGTTTTCCATGAAGCTGCGGAAATGCGTGCGGATTTCGGTTAGCGCTCTGATTCTCGTTTCATCTGCAAGCGGTTCCTCAATCTTAAGGTCCTCCGTCGCCTTATCGGCTATGTATAAATAATCGATGCCGAGTCTCTCCAAACGCCCGATTAATCCTCCCGTCAATTCCACTCCTTCATTTAATAGAATGACGCCTTCTTCGCTATAAATGCACTTCCCGAGGCGCATACCCGGTTCGCACGATCTGGTGGGCAACAGCCGCATGAACGTATACCTCTTTCCCCATGTCTTCGGTCCTACGGTTACAAAATAACTATAGTGCAACTATCGGGAAAGAGCAATATGTCTGATGTTAATTAATCAAAAAACAGTAAAAAATATGTAAAGCTGCTCCTAAGAGCAGCTCGCCGAATGAAACAATCTAACCTTTTTCATATCGATTATGTCTTTGTCTACAGGTTTTATTATGATCAAAAATGGGGCGGGTGAAAAGGGATTGTTGCTGGAAAGGTAAGCAACTCTTTCCAAGCCTCGACAAATCAGACAATAAAGTTCTGATTCTCGATGTTGTTCGTGACGGTAGTTGCCCCTGCTCCCGCCCCTTCCGTCATCGAACCCGCACCAGGTTTAACCCCGTTCTTGATCATCGTTTGAATGCGGTCGACGACCTGCGGCGCCGAATCGATCAAGCGCTCCAGCAAGTGGGTTTGGTTATCGAGCGGCACGACCTTGACGCCAAGCTTGCCAACGACCAGAAAAGCGATTGGCGTAATGGATACACCGCCGCCGCTTCCGCCGCCGAACGGCAAGGCCACATTGGCGTTATGCGCGTCGTTGCGGCCGATGCCGGCCGATGAGGAATCGTCGGTTACAAATTCGCTGCCTCCGGCTGCAAAGCCGAATCCTACTTTGCTGATCGGCATAATGACGCTGCCGTCCGGGGTTTCGACCGGATCGCCCACAATCGTATTGACGTCGACCATTTCTTTAATATTTTCCATGGCCGTTTTCATGAGTCCTTGAATCGGATGCTCAGACATGATGATGATCCTCCTTTTCGAAAAGGCTTGTACGCTACAATTTTCGATTGCTTCTTTAGCATTACCCAAAGCGAAAAACGGTATGCGGGATGCGGTCCGTTCATGCCGAAAAGCCGCCGCTTCTGCGCAATGGCAGTTCACGACAGCTTCGTCAAGTGCGCAGCAGCACTTTCTTCCAGGCGCGCAGCCCGCCTTTTACTTTTAAAATCCGCAATAGCAGTTGGAGTGCCGCCGCGACAAGATGCCACAGCCGGATGTGCAGGCGGATGATGCCTTCTGTAATAAACACGTTCTGATTGAAGATGGGCATCACTTGAAGCTCCGGCTTCGTTTCCAGCCGAACCGTCCGGAAAATATATCCCAGAAGCGACGTTTTGAGCCCCCATAAGGTCCCAACGACAACGCCGGTCTCCGCCGCGTCCCCGATGCCGGCCGATGTCTTCCAGTTCAGCTCGGTGCAATGAAAACGGCTGAGCAGCCGGCGGAACCACTGGTTAAACTTAAAACAGTTGTGCAGCAAGATACGTAAGTCATCGATCGCCTTTTTAATTTTATCGAAATCGATTTTACGTCTAGGTTCGCCCTGAATATTTGCCTTGTTCGGATTCGTCTTCTCCGATTTCAGTTCCAGCCCTTCCAGCCATCCCCGGAATCGGAGCAGCGGCACGATGTACCTGAAGCGGATCAGTCCGAATAAGGAGCGGACATCGATTCGAATTTCGTCATTTTGTTCCATATGTACGAAAGACAGGCAAATTTTGATCTTGCTTTGCGCCACGGCGAAAATCAAGACCGCGACCGCTCCGGCGATCCAAGCCCATATCATGCGATGTTCCTCCTCTTCGGCCCGGACGCTTGCGGGCAGCACAAATACTCCTGAGCCGGAAGCCTTTCTGCTTCGTTTCCTCAGGAGTTAGTATAGCCCAGCATTGGAAAAACATGCGTGTTACATGCCGTCGGGCTCCGCCACGTCCTCGAACGTGATTTGTTTTCCGTCCAGCTTCTCGAAAAGCAGCCTTGTCTCTTCTTCCAAATT
The DNA here is from genome assembly GCF_004000785.1 of Paenibacillus ehimensis NBRC 15659. Taxonomy (GTDB): domain Bacteria; phylum Bacillota; class Bacilli; order Paenibacillales; family NBRC-103111; genus Paenibacillus_G; species Paenibacillus_G ehimensis. The sequence goes on from NZ_BILX01000016.1 coordinate 100,811, forward strand.
ATCGTCATCTTCGAACATCGACGTCTCCGGAAGATCCTCAATCGTGCTGAGCGCAAAATAATCGAGAAACGATTTGGTCGTCCCGTACAGAATCGGCCTTCCCGGCGCGTCTGCGCGGTCCACCTCTTGAATCAAATCTTTGGCCACCAGCGTCTGCAGCGCGCGATCCGACTTCACCCCGCGAATCTCTTCGATCTCCACCCGCGTGATCGGCTGCTTGTACGCTACAATCGCAAGCGTCTCCAGCGCCGCTTGAGAGAGCGACGTCCGCGAGGGAGAGTAGGCCAGCCGCTCAAGATAGGGCGCATGCTCCGGCACGGTCGTAAGCTGATAAGTACCCGCCAGCTCGACAATTTGAATCCCGCGGCCCTGACGCTTCAGGTCCTCCTGCAGATCCTTTACAAGGTCGGTCACGAACTCGGCGCTGAGCTCCAGCACATCGGCCAGCTGTTTGGCGTCCAATCCCTCGTCTCCCGCCACAAACAGCAAGCCTTCAATAACTGATTTCATCTGCCCAAAATCCATCCGCCGTTCCTTCCTCTCTTGCCTGAATCACAATATCGTCAAAAAGCTTATGCTGGAAGCAGACGATCCTCTTTACTTTCATCAGCTCCAGCAGCGCCAAAAACGTAACGACAATCGCGTCCTTCGTCGCTTCGTCGTCCAGCAGCTTCGAAAACATGACTTTGCCCCCGCACTTCTCGAGCGTATCGACCACCTCGTACATGCGGTCCTTCACCGAGATTTCGTCCTTGCGGATTTTGGCAATCGCCTGACGGCTCTGCATCCGCCGCATCGCTTTGCGAAAAGCGTTAACCAGATCGGCCACATGCAGCCCTTTGACCGGGTTTTCCTGCACCGTCGGCACATACGGGGTCAAATCCTCGGGCTCTCTCGTATAAATGAGGCTGCGCTCCATCTCTTTGTCCCGCAGATGGTCCGCAATCGCCTTATACTTGCGGTATTCGATGAGCTTCGCCACGAGCTCGGCGCGGGGGTCGTACTCCTCGTCCATCATGTAATCGTCGAATTCCATATCCACGACGGGCGGCTTCGGCAGAAGCATCTTGCTCTTGATGGAAAGCAGCGTCGCCGCCATGACGAGGAACTCGCTCGTTACTTCGAGCTCCAGTTCCTGCATCGCGTCCAAATATTCCATATATTGATCCGTAATTTCTTTAATCGGAATGTCGTAAATATCGACTTCCGCTTTATCGATCAAGTGCAGCAGCAAATCAAGGGGGCCTTCAAAGGTTTCCAGCTTTACTGTGACTTTCACTTTCCTCTCGTTCCCCCTTAATCCTCATGCAGCTTTCGTCAGGTGGTCAGCTGTTTCGTCAAATTGGCCATCTCGATGGCGCTCGCCGCCGCTTCCCAGCCTTTGTTGCCGGCTTTAGTCCCCGCGCGCTCCACCGCCTGCTCGATCGAGTCGGTCGTCAGCACGCCGAAAATAACGGGGATGCCGGTTTTAAGCGAGATGGCAGCCACGCCCTTGGCCGTTTCATTGCAAACATAGTCGAAATGCGGCGTGGAGCCGCGAATGACCGCACCAAGCGTGATAACGGCGTCATACTTGCCGCTTTCGGCCATTTTCTGGGCGATCAACGGAATTTCGAAAGCGCCCGGAACCCAGGCAATCTCGACTTCGTCTTCCTGTACGCCGTGCCGCTTCAGCGCATCCAGCGCGCCGCCCAGCAGCTTGTTCGTAATAAATTCGTTGAACCGTCCGACCACGATCCCGTATTTTAATCCTTGCGAGACCAAATGTCCTTCGTATACTTTCGCCATGTCCCTTCAACTTCCCTTCATTTGATGAAATATTTTTTTAAATGGTGAAATCAAGCAAATGTCCCAGCTTCGCCTGCTTCGTATGGAGGTAGTTCGTATTGTCCTCGTTTTCTTGCATTTGCAGCGGCACGCGCTCGACCACCTCAAGCCCGTAGCCTTCCAGACCGCGAATTTTGCGCGGGTTGTTCGTCATGAGCCGGATGCGTCCGACGCCGAGGTCCTTCAAGATTTGCGCGCCGATCCCGTAATCCCGAAGGTCGGCGGCGAAGCCCAGCTTCAGGTTGGCATCGACGGTATCCAGCCCCTGCTCCTGCAGCTTATACGCCTTCAGCTTGTTGATCAAGCCGATGCCGCGGCCTTCCTGCCGCATGTACAGCAGCACGCCGGAGCCTGCCTCTTCGATCTGCTTCAATGCCGCCGCGAGCTGCGGCCCGCAATCGCACCGGTGCGAGTGAAAGACGTCGCCGGTCAAGCACTCGGAGTGTACGCGCACGAGCGTCGGACGATCGCTGTCGATCTTTCCTTTGACGAGCGCCACATGCTCTTTGCGGTCAACGTCGTTCGAATAGGCGATGGCGGAAAATACGCCGAAGTCCGTCGGCATCCGCACCTCGACCTCGCGCTGCACCAGCTTCTCCTTCTGGTTGCGGTATCGGATCAGGTCCTGGATCGTGATGATTTTCAGATCATGCTTGCGGCTGATCTCCATCAGATCCGGGACGCGGGCCATTTCGCCGTCTTCCTTGATCACTTCGCAGATGACGGCAGCCGGGTAAGCGCCGCACATGCGGGCCAGGTCGACCGCCGCTTCCGTATGTCCGGCGCGGCGCAGTACGCCGCCTTTTTTGGCCGTGAGCGGAAAAATATGGCCGGGACGCCGGAAGCTCTGCGGCTTCGTCCCCGGATCGATCAGCGCCTGCACGGTCCGGGAACGCTCCGAAGCGGAAATGCCGGTCGTCGTTTCGACGTGATCGACCGAAACCGTGAACGCCGTGCCGTGATAATCCGTGTTGCGCGATACCATCTGCGGCAAGTCCAGCTCTTGGGCCCGCTCTTCGGTAATCGGGGCGCAGACGAGGCCGCGTCCCTCCTTGATCATGAAGTTGATGACCTCCGGCGTCGCTTTCTCGGCCAGGGCGATGAAGTCGCCTTCGTTCTCGCGGTCTTCGTCGTCCACGACGATAATGACTTTGCCCAGCATCAGATCGTATATCGCTTCTTCAATCGGATGAAACCGGATCGGTTCGTCCATTCCTCTCTCCTCCTTGATGTCAATGAGACCCGAATTACAGGAATCCATGCTCCGTTAAAAACGCTGCGCTCAGACCGCTTGGGGTTGTCCCTTTGGCTGCTGCGGCTCCTTCTCCCGTCCGGAAGGTCAGCAGCCGCTCGATATATTTGCCGAGAACGTCGGCTTCGAGATTGACTTCATCCCCTTGCTTCTTGTACTGCAGCACCGTTTCCGCCAGCGTATGCGGGATGATGGATACGGTAAACGACGTGTCTCCCAGCTCGACGACCGTCAGGCTGATCCCGTCGATCGTGATCGAGCCGTGCGGGATGATATATTTTAAGATGCCCGGGTCCCGCGGCTCTACGCGGAAGACGACGGCGTTTTCTTCCGGTGTCCGCCCCCGGATGATCCCGGTCGAATCGACGTGCCCCTGCACGATGTGGCCGCCGAAGCGGCCCCCGGCCGTCATCGCCCGCTCCAAGTTGACCGGAGCCGCGGTCGACAGCCGGGATAAGTTCGTCCGCCGGAACGTTTCCGGCATCACATCGACGGTGAACGACGACTCGTCATAAGCGATGACAGTCAAGCAAACGCCGTTCACCGCTATGCTGTCGCCAAGCTTGACATCGTCCAGGATATGCTTCGCCCCGATCGTCAGCACCATCGCTTGACCCTGCTTCGCCATGCGGCGCAGTGTGCCGATTTCCTCGATAATACCAGTGAACACGGAAACTCCCTCCTTTTCATCGCGATCCGTCATCGCAGAACAGCTTGTCTATGCGTCCGGTTCGGCGTACTTCGGATATCCGATCAGGCACAGATCGTCGCCGAACGTCTCGACCTGCATGCGCTCCAGCCGAATCGCCTCGCGCATGTGCCCGAAGCCGGCGAAGTCGAAGTTCGCCGGCGCCAGCGCGCCTCCGCCGATGATCTTGGGCGCGAGGAAGAGCACGAGCTTGTGGGCGAGCCTGCGCTCCAGCAGCGCGCCGCTCAGCTTGCCGCCGCCCTCAACGAGCAGCGAGCCGATCTCGCGCTCGCCGAGCCGCGCCATGGCGGCGTCCAGATCGACAGCGGGGCCCGGCCCGCAGTCGACGATCTCTACGCCGCGCGCTTCGAGCTCGCGGCGGCGCGCCGCCGGCGCCTGTTCGGTCGTGAGCACGACCGTTGGCGCAGCCCCGTCCCGCACGAGCTTCGCCTCGTGCGGCAGCCGCAGCGTCGAGTCGACGACGACGCGGATGGGGTGCAGACCCGGCACAGGCAGCCGGGTCGTCAGGGACGGGTCGTCGGCCAGCACGGTGCCGATGCCGACCATAATCGCTTGATGGCGATGGCGCAGCGTATGAACGTAGGCGCGGGAAGCCTCGCCGGTAATCCACTTGCTGTCGCCCGTCCTGGCGGCGATTTTGCCATCCAGCGTGCTGGCCGATTTGACGGTGACGAACGGCCGCCGGGTGACGATGAACGTATTGAACGCTTCGTTGAGAGCGTTCGCTTCCCGCTCCAGCACCCCTTCCGTCACCTCGATGCCGCTCGCCCGAAGCCGGGCAATCCCGCTGCCGGCCACAAGCGGATTCGGATCGGTTGCCGCAACGACGACCCGCTTGACGCCCTCGCGGATCAGCCGGTCGCTGCATGGCGGCGTCTTGCCGAAGTGGCTGCACGGCTCCAGCGTCACATAGGCGGTAGCGCCCGCCGCTTCGTTTCCCGCCATGTTCAGCGCATGAATTTCGGCATGCGCTTCGCCCCGCTTCAGGTGAGCGCCCATGCCGACAATGCGTCCGTCCTTGACAATGACGCAGCCGACGACCGGATTAATGCCCGTCTGTCCGGCCGCCGAAGCGGCCAACTGCAAAGCCAGATTCATGTAATACTCGTCGTTCAGCAGCCTCACGGTCAATTGACGCAGCCTCCTTTCTCCTGATTAGCTTGCCGGAAAATACAAAAAAGCCCTCTTTTTGCCTGGCAAAAAGGGGCTTGTGAGAAGCGTCGCGTTTCGGTGAACAAACGCAGCGGAATCCTTTGCAGCGAAAGACCGCATGCCGAGCCGTGCATGCCACACTAGCCTCGTCAGTGCATGCTTAAATAAACCTTGCTTCCATGTCCGAAGACACATGACAAGAAGACATGCACGACAGACACACCTGTGGCATTTTTGAGTATGTGAAATAACGCACATACGCACGCAGACAGTCGATCGCCGATTCCGCTTTCCCTTCTCCCATCCAGACTATACTGTCGGTCTCGGAATTGCACCGAGTCCACCGGCAACCAGAAGCTGGCCGCACGGGTCACGGACTGAGTTCGGCCTGTAACAAACCAGCCGAAACATCACCGCCGGTAGGGAATTTCACCCTGCCCCGAAGGTAAGCTGTATGAACTTGTGGTCTACCAGAAAAACATACCTAGCATTGATTGCAATAGTACCACCCGGAAGTAAAAATTGCAAGCGCGGTCTTTTTGCTTTTTTCGGGGCAGGATGCCCGTTTTCGCTCGCCTTATAGCATTCGCCGGGACTGGCTGATAACTTCCGACATAAAGTGCTAGTAATAAAACGCAAGGGAGGTTTGACGATGAACCGCTCAAGTGTAAGGACGTTTAAGCACAAGGTAGGCAAAAATCAATACGTCATCATTCAAGTTTTCCAAAAAGCCATCTCGTCGGTAGGGAACGGCAATGCGCTGGCCAGCAACGCGGTGAATGTGAAAATATTCAAGAAGCCCATAGGGCGAAAAGTATAATCGTCCTTCTCCTCCCGGGAAAGGAGGTGATTTCAATGTCGTTCAAAAAAGAGTGGAACCATGACAAGAAAAAAGACAAACACACTAATGTAAAAGTCTGGCAATTCAGCAAAGCTAGTGCCGGCCAAGGCAATGCCTTCGCCATCAACGCTTCCAACGTAAATATCGCCAAGAAAAAAACAATTGACGTCAAAAAGAAAGTAATCATCTTTAAGAAAAAAAGACACCATCGTTAAAAAAACGCCGAATCCCTATGCTTTACAGGGATTCGGCGTTTTCACGCGCCAAGACACGGAATCCGGATTAAACTTCCACCACTTGAACGGATTCCATTTTGTCGCGGCCTTTGAACGCATCGACATGCTCCATGCCTTTGACGACTTTCCCGAAGACGGTGTGCTGGCCGTCCAGGTGAGGCTGCGGCTGGTAGCAAATGTAGAACTGGCTGCCGCCGGTGTTGCGTCCGGCATGCGCCATGGCGAGCGTTCCTCGTTCATGCTTGTTCGGGTTGATCTCGCAGTTGATCGTATAGCCCGGGCCGCCGGTGCCTGTGCCATGCGGGCAGCCGCCTTGCGCTACGAAGCCCGGAATGACACGGTGAAACACGACTCCGTTGTAAAAGCCTTCGTTTGCAAGCTTTTCGAAGTTCGCTACCGTATTCGGGGCGTCCTTCTCGAATAAGTCGAGCACGATCTCGTTGCCGTCGGTCATTTTAATAATCGCCTGTTTTGCCATAGGACGTACACTCCTTTAATTGCTTGTTCTGCCGGACGCACCCTTCCGCGATGCCCCCGGACAACCCTTTCTATCTTACTATGAAATGCGCCTTCGCACAAATCAGCCTCCGCGCTTATCGGCCAGCCTGCCGACAAAAAACGCCGGTCCCAAGGACCGGA
>NZ_BILX01000017.1 GCF_004000785.1 Paenibacillus ehimensis NBRC 15659
GCGATGCAGTCCGCCGTCCAGCTCGATCAGGACGGGCACCGGCTTGCCGGATCGGTCCCCGACGGCCGAGACGCCTGACGCCCCTTCCCAGCTGTCGACGGTTACGGCTACGGTGATCCGGCGATGCAGCCGTTCCAGCCGTTCCAGGTTGCGCTCCCCGATCACGGGAAAGGCGATCAGAATATCGTCGATGCCCAAGTCCGCGAACGTTTCCGCTTCCGAAAGCTTGGCGACGGTAATGCCGACGGCTCCGGCAGCAAGCTGCATACCCGCGAAGCGCAGCGATTTGTGGGTTTTGATATGAGGCCGGTGCTTGATCCCGTATTGTGCCAGCTTGTCGGACATTCGCCGGATATTCCGCTCGACCGTGTCGAGGTCAACAAATGCATACGGCGTAGCCGGGGTTTCGCGATAAAGCGGTTCAGGTTGATGTGTCATAGCGTTTCACCTCGTAATCCGATTGTGGGGAAGCATACCTGTCCCGGTATTCCTGGGGCGTCAGCCCCGTATGCTTTTTGAACACGTTGATGAACGAATGCGCCCGCTGATAGCCGACGTCCGCCGCGATTTCGTAAATTTTGCCCGGGGTATGCAGCAGCAGACGGGCCGCCTTCTCCATGCGGAGCCGATGGACGTAATCGCTCACGTTTTCTCCGGTTTCCCGCTTGTAAATCTTGGAAATATAGACCGGATGCATATACACATGCTCGGCTATCGCCGTCAAGGAAACGTCCTCCGCCAGCCGCCGTTCGACGAATTGCCGGACGTCGGCGATCAGCTTTGCCCGCGAGCGCTTCGTTTCGCTTTCGGTTTCGCAGCGCAGGCTGTTCATAAGCGCCATCGACCAGTCCTGCAGGTGCCGGACGGAACGGTACGGCACGCCCTGCAGCAATTGGTCATAGCCGGGCCCGATCAGCTCGGAAAGCGGCCGGCCGTTCTTATGCGCATAGGAAGACGCTGCCGAGGCGATGGCGAAATAAGCTTCCAGCAGCAGCTCCTGAATGCAGCCGCTCATCGTTTGCAGCTCGCCGAAAATACGCTCGATCCGCCGGTCCGCCGCATCCCATTGGCCCGCCTCAAGCAGCTGCGCCAGCGTCGGAAGCTCGTACAATGAAGCGAGGGAACGCAGCTCCGTCCGCTCGGGCAGCCCGTCCGCCGCAGTCAGAATCAGGTCCTGCTCGCTTCCGACCCTTCTCCTCAGTGCCGACAGCGTACCGTCGTACAGCGCAGACACATCGCCGGGGAACGTTCCTTCCCGGCTGATGACAATCGTCGCTTCGCCCTTCAAATAGGCGTGGATGGCCTCCTGCAATTGCTCGGCCGCGCGTTCGAGCGCCTGCTCCCGTTCCTCCTCCGCCCCTTCCTCGATGGCTTCGGACGATACGGCAAATACCAGATAATCGTACGTGTCTTTGCCGGCCCAAAGCTTAAAGCCCGGCGCGAACAGCTCCCCGGCGATATTGCCCACCGCGTATTCCACCAGTGCAAGGCCGCGCGGATCGTAGCCGTAGAACGGCTTTTCGAGGCGGACGAGCAGCAGCGAAACGGGCTTTCCGAACAAATCGGGCACGCCCAGCATCTCCATTTTGTCCCGGAGGTCGGCTTCGGAATAGCGTTTGCCAAGGAGCAGTTCGCCGAGCAGCGTGCTCCGCAGCTGCGGCAAGTTTTCGCGCAGCGTCCGGGCGATCCGCTCCTGGGAGATCACCGCATTCCATTCCTCCCGAACCGCCTCAAGCACGCCCGAGACCGTGTCCAGCAGCTCTTCGTCGGTTACCGGCTTGAGCAAATAGCTTGCGGTACCGCTTGCAATGGCTTCCTTGGCATAATCGAACTCGGCGTAGCCCGAAAGCAGGATGCATTTCGTTTTGGGCTGTTTGTCCCGGATGCGCCGGGATAGCTCAAGACCGGACATTCCCGGCATGCGGATGTCCGAGATGACGATGTCGATCGCATGCGCATTCAGCACCTCGAGCGCTTCGAATGCCGAATAAGCCTTATGCACGGCGGCGATGCCGATTCGCTCCCACGGGACAAGCTCGGCGAGACGTTCCACCACGTGGGCCTCGTCATCCACGATCAATAGCTGCGCCATGCTCCGAATCCCTCCCCCATGTCAACGTGACGCGCAAACCGCCGAGCGGACTGTGCGAGAGCTTGAGCCCCGCTCCCTCGCCGAAGACGTAGCGGAGCCGCTGGTGGACGTTCCACATCCCGAAGCCCGAAGCGGCCTCCTGCGGCAGCGCAAGCTGGTGCTCCATGCCGGCGATCGCCTCGTCCGTCATGCCGAGGCCGTTGTCGTCCACGACGATCCGGCACAAGCCTTCGCTCACGCTTCCGGATATCCGGATGACGCCTTCTCCCGGCTTGTTCTCGATGCCGTGAACGATGGCGTTCTCCACGATCGGCTGCAGCAGCAAGCGAGGGATGGGCAGCTCCCGCATCGACTCCGGGACGTCAAGCTCGCAGCGAAGGCGTCCGAGCCGCAGGTTATGAATGGTCAAGTAATTGGCCACAAGCTTCATTTCTTCGTCAAGCGCCGCCGTCCGGTTTTCCATGCGCGTGGTGTAGCGGTAATATTCGGCGAGGTTTTGCGCCATCGCCACGACCGACCTCGTATCCTCCAGCATCGCGGTATTGATGATAAAGAAAAGGCTGTTATATAAAAAATGCGGATTGATCTGGGCCTGGAGCTGCTTGAGCGTCGCTTCGTGCAGCCGGATTTTTTCGGCATATACCCGCTGCACCAAGTCCTGAATCTGTTCGGCCATCTCGTTAAACCGGTCGATCAGGAAGTCAAACTCGTTATTCGGCCGGTAACGGATGCGTGCGGACAAGTCCCCCTTCTTGAGCAGCCTCACCCCGTTCAGCAGCTTGCCGATCGGCTTCTGGACGTTGCGGTAAAGCAAATAAGCGGCCAAAAAGCTCATGCCGAGCAGCAGGCCGAGCGTCACATAGAACAGCAGATTCGTCTTGCGGATCGGCGCCAAAATACTGTCGACAGGCACGTAATCGACCAGGTACCAGTCCAGCTGTCTGGACTTGACATAGTAGACGGCAACCTGCCGTCCGGCGACCATCGCGACAAAATGACCGCTTTCCTGAAGCGATTGTCCGTCCAGCATGGACACGATGGCCTGCACGGAGCCTTCGCTCATCGTGGCGCTGCCGATCGGAGAGAAACCGTTCCGGTACAGAAACGGATCGCCTTTCCCGCCCGTTTTCACCTGATCGAGCATGGCGGAGATGTTGGCAACCGGGAAGCTGACCTGAATCATCGCTTGGATCGCAGCCGGATCGGTTGCCCCCAGAGGGTCGACGATCTGGCGGGTGAAGCGGGCTCCCGGCGTCCTGGCATCGCCCCGTACGGTCCCGTCGTAAGTCCAAGTCTTAAGCGGTGCGAACTTGTCGATGTCCGCAGGATCATAGGATTTGAATATATTGGAAGAAATGACAAGCTGGTCTTTGGGCAAGTAGACCGACAAATCGTTCGTCCAGGCGGCGGAAACGCTCTGCAGGCTGATTTTCTGCATCAGGCGGGTCTGCTCCTTCAGCTTGTCGTACGGCTTGTCCGATCTGCGGTCGACAAACTCGCGCAAATAAGGATCCGAATTCAAAATAACGGGAAACATCGCAAGCTGTTCGACCGTCGTATCAAACTGCTGCAGGAAGAAGGACAGCCGGTTGAGGCTCGAGGACTCCATTTCTTCCCGCACGACGTCCACGCTGACTTGATTCGTATAAATATACAGAAAGAGCACGGGCGTAAGCAGCAATGCAATGAGCACTAATACCTTGGTGAATATCGTTGGCTTTCCCGTCATGTTGTCACCGCTCCTTGCGGAATTGTAGTGTGCGCCAGCCATCCGATTCCGATCCGCAAAAGCCGCCTTTCGTCCGCCACGACCCGCTTCGGCCGCCCTGGTCTTCTATCCTTTCACCGCCCCCGCCGACAAGCCGCTAACGATATAACGCTGCGCAAGCAGCGCAATAATGAGCACCGGCAGCGTAATGATGCAGGCTGCGGCCATCAGGGCGCCCCAATTGATTTCGGAGTAGGACATAAAATTATAGACGGCGACGGGAAGCGTTTTCGTACGGTCGCCGGCCAAGATGATCGAGAACATAAAATTGTTCCAAGAAAAAATAAAGGAGAGCAGAGAAGAGGTAATAATGCCAGGCCCCGAGATCGGGAGCACGACGCGCCGGAACACTTGGGAACGGGTGCAGCCGTCGATCAGCCCGGCCTCTTCGATTTCAATCGGAAGCCCCTCAAAGAATGATATCATGATCCAGATGATAAAGGGCAGTCCTACCAACATGTGGCTTAAAATGAGCGACGTAAAGCTGTCGACGAGACCCAGCTTCGAAAAAATGATAAACCACGGAATCAAAAACGTAATACCGGGGATGATCCGCGCCACAAGAATGACAAGCCCCAGTCCCTGGAGACGGTAGCGGGCGATGGCGTATGCCGCGGGCAGCCCCAGAATTAGCGAGCCGATCGTCGAGCCCGCCGCGACGAAGAAGCTGTTCCAGATGAAGATCAGGAAATCGTATTGTCCGAACACGCTTACATAATTTTTCACGGTAGGCTGGAAGACGAAAAACTGGCCGGTCGACATGATCTGCGACTGCGTCTTGAAGGAAGCCAGCAGCATCCAGATGAACGGGAACGAGAATACGAGCACGACGAGCAGCGTCAGACCCGACAAGACGGCGTTGGTGACCTTTTGTTTCTTTTTCTTCATGTCGCTCCCTCCAGACGTTTGCGGAACCAGATCATCAGCAGCGTGAAGCCCATGACGAGCGCGAAAAATACGACCAGCAGCGAAGAGGCCAGCCCGAGCTTGAAGTACTGAAAGCCGAGCGTGTAGCCGTAGATGTTGAGCGTCTCGGATTTCATGTTCGGGCCGCCCTGCGTTGTGGAGTAAATGATGTCAAACGTTTTGAGCACGTCGATCAAACGCAGCATGAAGGCAACCATAATCGTCGGGCGAAGCATCGGCAGCGTCAGGTGCACGAATTTTTGCCAGCCCGTGGCCCCGTCCACATCGGCGGCTTCATAAGGCTCCGACGGGAGCGTCGACAGCCCGGCCATCACGATGAGCGCGATCATCGGCGTCCATTCCCAGACGTCGATCACGATGAGCGAAGGAATCGCCTGCGTCGGCGATGCGATCCAGAGCTGCGGCTCCAGGCCGAGCGCCTTAAGCAAATGGTTGGCGACGCCGATGGATGGCTCGTAAATCAGCACCCAGACGAGCCCCATGGCGACGGGCGTCGCCACCATCGGCAGCAGAAACAACGTTTTGACTAAGTTTTTGCCGCGAAAATCGCGGTACAGCAGCATGGCGATCGCGACGCCGAGCACCGTCTCCAGAATCAGCGCGCCGGCCGAAAACACGAACGTATTTTGGACGGCCTGCCAAAACCGGGTGTCGGCAAGCAGCGCTGTATAATTATCAAGCCCCACCCATGTCGGCGGCGTCGCCGACGACATGCTCCATTCATAGAAGCTGATCCGGAACGTGTATATAATAGGGAAAACCATCATCAGCAGAACGAACAAAACGGCGGGCATCGTATAAATCCATTTCAGGTTCCGGTCGAACCAGTTCGTCGGCATGTGCATCATCCTTTCCGCTTGGACTTGTCAAGCAAAAGGATGCGCCCGCCAAATGGGCGCATCCTCCATTCCGCACGCTTATTTTCCTCTTTCCTTGTCGATCAGGGCTTGAAACTCCTTGTTCGCCTGCTCGGCTGCGGCTTTGATGTCTTCGCCGGTAATCGCCTTCTGAACGATGGCCCCGATGATGTCCCGCGCCTCGCTGACTTTGTCGACGGCCGGCACGGAATGATCGACGCCGCCTTTTTGCGTTTCCTTCGTCACTTCGGCAAGCTCTTTCGGGAAGGCAGTGATGCCTTCCGGGCTATCCCATACCGACATGCGCGCTCCCGGGTTTCCTTTTTTCTGGGTGGCCGTCACGGTCTCTTTGCTGGTCGCCCATTGGATGAAGGCCCATGCGGCGTCTTTTTTCTTGGACTTGGCATTCATCGCGAGGCTCCAGGAGGTGATGTTGAACGGCTTCGAGCCCTCCTTGCCTGCCGGGAAGCTGGCGAAGCCGACCTTGTCGGCGACCTTCGATTTCTCCGGATCGGTCGTGTTCTTGAAGAGCGAATTCGCGTCCGCGAAGAAAGCGGCCTTGCCCTGCGCGAACACGCCGATCGCTTGCGGCCACGACATATTGAGCACTCCGGGAGGACCGAAGTCTTTCAGCAGCGTAGCGTAAGTGGTCATGCCTTTGATCGCTTCTGGCGTATTGACGGTCGCCTTGTCGTCCTTCATAAAGTCGCCGCCTTCGGAGTAGATGAACGACGAGATTTGCGAGACGAGCGGAGAGCGCTGGCCGCGGGCGGCGAAGCCGTACAATTCGTTCTTCGGATCGTGAAGCTTTTGGGCGGCGGCGAGCAGCTCGTCCATCGTTTTGGGAACGGGGATGCCCGCTTTTTCCAGCAGATCCTTGCGGTAGTATAATATGTGCTGCTCCGTAATAATCGGGATGCCGTACAGCTTCCCGTTTACCGTATTGGAGCTGACGGACGCTTTGGAAAAGTCGTTGAAGTCGTAGGCGGCGTCTTTCTTCAGGTACTCGTCAAGCGGCGCAATCCAGTCGTTCTTGACGAACATCCGCGTTTGCTGGAGCGGACTCATCATGAATACGTCCGGCGTCTCCGACGCAGCCGTCAGCTGCACGGTCAGCTTCTGCGCCAGCTGGTCCTCGAAAAAGCTCTGCACGTCCACCTTCATCCCGGTGCTCGCTTCGAATTGCGGAAGCAGCTCTTTGATGGCGTCTCCCCAAGGGTGATTGGCGGTGACGATCGACAGCTTTTGCCCTGCGAAAGGCTTGTCCGCATTTTGTCCCGCCTTGCCCTCGCCCGGCTTCGTTTCGCCGCCGCAGGCGGCAAGCAAACTTGCCGACAGGACGGAGACAAGCCCGGTTTTCAGCACGCGATTCATCGTTTCGTTCATGATACGACCTCCCTTATAGTGTTCATTGGCGGCGGGATTCGTTCGTAAGCGCTATCATTTAAGTGTTCCCGCTATAGCTCAAGACTAAACGATTTCGGTCGATGTTGAAATAACGCAGATTAAGCATTCATAACGCAGGTTCAACAAGTTGCCGCAACAAAAAATAGAGCAAGCCGGCCGCTCGCTCTATCCTTTACTTCTAGCCCTCCGCGACAAGGATCTCGATGCCCTTCTCTTTCAGCTGATGAATCCAGTCGGCTTGACATCCCTTGTCGGTGATGATCATCGAAATGTCCTGCAGCGCCGCAATGCGGGCAAATGTCGTTTTTCCGAATTTCGAATGATCGGCCAGCACGATCGACTCCTCGGCCCGCTCGATCATTTTGCGCGATACGCTCGCTTCATTCAAATCATAGTCCGTGATCCCTTCGACAAGCGAGATGCCGCCGACGGAAATAAACGCTTTGTGCACCTTGAACTGCTGAAGCATCGCTTCGGTCAGCGTTCCCCCGACCGATTGCTGATTCACATTAACCGCACCCCCGGCAAAAATAATGCGGCCCTTGAACAGCTCCATCGCCAAAAGCAGCACCGGTACGGAATGGGTTACGACGGTCACGTCAGGCCGATGCTGCAAATAACGGACGATTTCCATCGTCGTCGTCCCGTTGTCGATCATGATCGTCTCGCCCTCTTTGACCAGCGAAGCCGCCAGCTTGCCGATCGACGTCTTGGCGCCGTTGTTCATTTGCTCCCGCTGGATGAACGGCGGCTCCCAGCTGTCCATGCGGGTTTTGACCGCGCCGCCGTAAACTTTTTTGAGCAGGCCTTCCTTCTCCAGCCTGTCCAAATCCCGCCGGATCGTTTCCGGCGATACGTTCAATTGCTCGGCCAGCGCATGCACCTGCACTTTTTCGTCCTGCATCAGCTGCCCCATAATCGTTTTTTTGCGTTCCTCGAACGTGAGTGACACCGCCGCCCCGCCCTTCTTGTTTTATGTTTATTGTTGAATGTTTGTGTTGTTTATTGCTTTATGGTAACGTGCCTCTAGGGGGATGTCAAACGGAGTTTCCGAGCATCTCGAAATACCGGACAATTGAGCCCGGTGCGGCTTAATTCTTTAGTTTATACATGCGAACCGCGCTGCGGTAGGCCCGTTTCATCCGGTCCAGCTGTCCGGCGTAAGAAGGGTCAGGCTTTGCGAGCGCCTGCCGAATCGGCACAATCCGGCACTTTTTTTCGGTGCCGTTCTTCGTCATACATACCCATGTCGGGATGTACTCGACCCCTGCGAGCCGGACGGAGCCGGAGGATGCTTTTCGGAGCTTGATGCGGACGATCAACCCGGTTAAGGCGGCATCCTTGCCGTGCAGCCGGGTGGAAATAAAATTGCCCAGCGAGTAGACCGCAAACCGTTTTCTCGTCCGGCCGCCGATGTCTTTCACCGTGCGGCACACCGCCGGCTGAAGAACATGCGGATGCGAACCAAGCACCACATCGGCCCCCTGACGAAACAAAAAGCGGACCAGCTTCTTCTGGTGAACGGCCGGACGTTGGTGATATTCGTAGCCGCAGTGCATGCACACAATGATGAAATCGGAGATGGCCCGAAGCCGCTTCAGATCCTTCCTCATGCTCGTGCGGACAAGCTTCTTGACCCCGGCCGGCTGGCTCTTCGGAACCGGTATCCCGTTCGTGTCTCTCGTATAGGACAGAATGCCGATCCGAACCCCCTCGACCTCCTGAACACAGAGCGACCGGGATTCTTGTCGGTTGCGGTAGGTTCCGACATGGGCGATTCCGTTCTTGTCAAGCAATTCCAGCGTCCGCCTAAGCCCGCGCACGCCATAGTCCATGCAGTGGTTATTTGCAGTGGCAAGCACATTGAAGCCGGCCGCCTTCAGCGCCGAAGCGAAGGCATCCGGACAATTGAAGGTCGGATTGCCGTTCTTCGGATTGCGCCTCGGCTTCGTGTAGCCGTCGTCCGGTCCTCCGGCGAAGGTGGTCTCGAGATTGCCTATCGTCAGATGCGCATCCTGCAGATAACGGGCAACCGGCTCAAACGCCTGCCCGAAATCGTAAAGTTCGCCTTGATTGTCGGCTGAGCCGCCCTGCTTGTCACCGGTGCGCATCATCCGAATCAGCAGCGGCTTCATCAAAAGGTCGCCAACGGCGGCAATCCTAATCTCTCTCGACATACAATCCATCGTCCTCGCTATAACTGGGCTGAAATCCTCCATTCCACTATATGCAAGGCGGGCGGATTCGTTCAGCCAAATCAAACCGGGATCATTCGCTTTCCGGCCTCTTCGGCACCAGAAAATCCGCATTCACGATATTCCGTGGCGTTCCGTTAATATATCCCCGTATAGTCTCGAGCAATTCCGTCATATTGGCTTCCCGCGCGGTATCCGTATACCACGCCGTACCGGGTGTAAATACAACGTTATCAAGCCGATATAAGGGGTTGCCGGCAACCTGTGTCACGTCGTCAAGGCCCGCGCCGGCGATTTTTCCGTCCCGAAGCAGAGTGAACAACGCTTCTTCGTCCACCAGTCCGCCCCGGCTCGTGTTGATGAACAGAGCCGTCCTTTTCATCGAGGTTAGCAGCTCCGAGGTGATCATGCCTTTCGTCTTCGCATGGAACGGCACATGCAGCGAGACGACGTCGCTTCGCCGCATCACCTCGCGGATATCCGCCGCTTCCACACCCGGGACGGCCCTTCCGGACCGGTTCGCGCCGATCACATGCATCCCGAAGCCCCGGGCGATCCGCGCCACCGCCTGCCCGATGCGGCCCGTGCCGATCAGCCCTAACGTTCGGCCTGCCAGCTCGCTTGCGAGGAACGGGCCGTACACGTGGCTCTCCCCTTGCCGGACAAGGCGGTCCGCCTGAATGATGCGCCGATTGGCCGCGAGCAGGAGGGCAAACACATGCTCCGCCACCGATTGCGCCGAATACGTCGGGCAGTTCGACACCGAGATTCCTGCGGCTCCTGCAGCCTCGATATCGACCAGATCGTATCCGGTCATGACCAGAGCGATATGTTTAAGCCTCTGCAGCTTCCCGAACGCTATTTCCCGAAGCCGCGTCCACTCCACAATCGCAATGTCTGCCTGTGACAATCGTTGAACGGCCGTCGGGATGTCGGGCCGGTCGTCATAAACTTCAAACTCTCCGAGCTTCTCCATTTCCCGCACGAAATCGTCCGGCAGGTAGGTAGGTTCATCCAGATAAACGATCCTCACGCCGGATCCGTCCTATTCGTCAGGAGTGCCGATTTCAAAATGTTGCAGGCCTCGGCGAACATGTCGGGACATCGGGCAAGCGCGACCCGGATATATCGCTCTCCCTGTCCATGGTCGTGCCAGTAAAAATGATCCCCCGGCAAAATCCCGAGCCCCAGCCGCTGCAGGCGGTCCACCAGGTCGAGGCTGCGTATCCTGGGGTCCGCGATGCGAAGCCATTCGACACTGATCGTCGAATCCGGATTGTTCAAGAGAAGCCCGGAGGAGCGAATCGCTTCCCTCAGCGTTTGGCGGTTCCGGTCAATCGTTTCCCACAGGACGGACCGCAGTCCGTGCCGTGCTGTGTCCTTCAAATATTCGATCAGCAGCTGCAGAATGAAAGGCGAAACGTTCAGCAGAATATCGTTGTGAAGCTCAAGCATATCCTCGGCCAAATCTTGGCTCATCGCCAGGATGCTGCATTTCAGATCCTGGGTTGGCCATGTTTTTCCCGTGTCCTCCACCATCAAATAGCTGATGTTCGACCTCTCCAGCAGCTCGTACTGATCCCATGAAGGCTTTCGCGAGAAAAATCGGAACGTGCAGTCGACGATAAGCAGCTTGCCGTATAGGCCGCACAGCGCAACAAGCTTCTCCCACTCTTCCTGCGACAGCTCGAAGCCCGTCGGGTTGTTGGGCAGCGTAATGAACACCGCATCCGCCGCAAGATCCGCGAACGTCCCTTCCATCCGGTCGAGCCTGAGCTCCTCCTCATGCAGCGGCGTCAAGGCTACGTTTCTTCTTTGCAGCAGCGTCGCCAGATTGTCGAAGCAGGGATGCAGCAGCGCGGTGCTCATTTCCCGCGAAGCCAAAAAAGTAGCGATCAAATCGGTCGATAACGAAGCCGAGTAACAGAACAGCGTGCGGGTCAGACCGGCGGCGGTCGGCTGTCCGGCCAAGGTGTAGAACAAGCGCCGGAACTCGTCTTCCAACTCCGCTTGTCTCGCCGCTTCCGCCTGATCGAACAAGTCGGGCAGCCGCCCGATAATTTGCCGCTGCGCATAAGTCTGCGGCTGATGGGCATGACCGTCGGCGACATTAAACAGCTGATTGATGCCGATCGATTCATATCTTGTCAGATTCGGCATCCGCTCCAATGATTTCACTCGTCTCACTCTCCATTCGCAGATCAAAGGGTTAGTCATCTTACACCATATGGGTATCCCCTGTTGCCGGACTCGTACAAACGCCCATTTTTTCCTATATACCCACTCCATCCGGTTGCTCACGGCGTAGACTAAAGCGTATATTCGCTGTGAAAAGGTGGGATTTACATGCCGCAACGGAACATTCCCGTCATCGCCGTGACAGGCAGCGCGGGAAAAACGACCACGAAAGAAATGATCGCTTCCATCCTGCGGAGACGGTGGACCATTTTCAAATCGGCGTCGAACTGGAATTTGCCCGCGAACACCCGCAAGCACGCCAAGCAGATTCATGCCCGGCACCGGGCGGCCGTGCTCGAATTCGGAATGCTTCGCAAAGGCCATATTCGCGAACATTGCCGCTTGATCAAACCGGGCTACGGCGTCATTACCAATGTCGGAACGGCGCATATCGGCAATGTCGGACACCGGGTCCAAGGCATCGCCAGCGCGAAGTCGGAGCTGATCCGGCACATGCGGAAGACCGGAACGCTCGTCCTGAATGCGGATAACGCGAATTCCAGGCTGCTGTCCGTCAAAGGATTTCGAGGAAGGCTGCTGAAGGTCGGCATCCGCAACAAAGCCCATTACAAGGCGCGCGGCATCCGTGCCCTAAGACGGGGAGTTGCTTTCCGGGTTCGGCTGAACGGGAAAGAGGAACGATTTTTCATTCCGTGTCTGGGAGTTCATAACGTGTACAATGCTCTGAATGCCATTGCCATTACACGCAGCTTGGGCTTCACGGCGGATGAAATCCGCAAGGGGTTGGCGAACTATCCGATTCCGTACCGCCGATTGGTCCGAACCGACCTGCCAAGGCGAATCACCTTGATCGACGATACGTTCAGTTCCAATCCCGATGCGACCAAGACCGCTCTCGACACGCTCGCTTCGGTTAGCAGAAAGCATAAAATTGCCATCATCGGCTATATGAAGGATATGGGAAAATACGCCATCAGAGCCCATGTCGGGGTTGGAAAATATGCTGCCAGGAAAAGACTCACCCGGCTCTATACCGTCGGAAAGCTCGCGCGGCACATCGCGGCGGGCGCCAGAAAAGCCGGATTCCCCGCAACTCGCATCCGCAGCTTCGCGTCCAGGCCGCGGCTTCATAAAGCGCTTGCCGGGGCAATCAAGCCGGACACCGCGATCCTGGTCAAAGGCACCCATTTATTAAAGCTGGAGAAGACCGTTTCTTTCCTGAAACGCAGCTTATCCCGCAAACGGTCGTAAGACAGACCCGACAAGTCCCGGCGCACGGGACACTTTTTTTGTAAAACACCTCAAAAATTTGATAGGGCCGCCGATATTATAGGAGAGGAAAAACTGAAAGCATTTGGAAGGTTTCCTTCACATCCAAGAAAGGTCAAGGGGCTCTGAAATGAACATTTGGGAATTACTAGGCATTTCACCTACGCTTGATGTCAGCGCCATTAAACGCGCCTATGCCAAGAAGCTAAAGGTCTATCATCCCGAAGACGATCCGGAGGGCTTCCAACGATTGCGGGAAGCGTATGAGCGGGCGCTGAAAGAAGCGAAGTATCTCAAGGAAGCGCAGCAGCCGATTCAGTCAAGCTACGTGGAGCCGGCAACCGGTCCGCATGCCGAACCGGTTCAACCTGACGCGCCGAATCGCGAACCGGCTTCATGGCTTGATTCCGCTCCCGCAACTCCCTCTCCCTCCCACTCGTTTGTCGAAGAGACGATGCAGCAAATCGAAGCTTTATATGACAAACTGCCGACGAGGACCGATGCAGGCTTATGGAGAGAGCTGCTCGCTCAAGAAGAGCTCTGGAATATGAATGTCAAGGCCGCTTTGAACGAACGGCTGTTAGCGTTTCTGTCCGAGCATGGCCACCTGCCTAAGCCGGTTTGGGCGCTGCTGGACGAGCATTTCTTGTGGTCAAGCCAAGAAAGGGAATTATACAAGCGTTACCCGGAAGATTTCGTCGATTATTTGTTGATGGAAATAACCAAACCCTGGGAGCTGCGCTACGAGTTTATTCCGGAAACGATCGATTATGAGGCGTTTATCGGCTACCGGGACGCTGCCCAGCATGCGCTGATGCACAACGATCTGGAGGCGGCCGAGCCGTATCTGGCTGCGGCCCGGGACTTGTTTGCGGATGATCCGGACCTGCTCCGATTGATCGGCAATTTTTACGTTCGCACAGGCGACCTGGAGCATGCGCTCCAAACTTACAGCCGCTTGATCGATATCCACCCGGCAGATCTTGACGGATTTATCCACCGCGCCGCCCTGTCGCTGGAAGCGGGGAATCTGCGACAGGCGTTCTCCGATTACCAGCATATTTTGTCGCATACGTCTGACGATCTGCAGGCCCTCAGCGGACTGGCACGCTGTTACATAGCCTATGACAAGTTAGCTGAAGCCAAATCGCTGCTCGAGCTCATCATCGCACAGTATCCGTTCGACCTCGATTCGCGCATCCGGCTAATGGATGTGAACAAGCAGCTTGCCGGCAAACTGCGTACGGAGTTGACTTTTTCGCCCGAGCAGGTCGAGCTGCAGTTTGCGCTGGCCCAAATTTATTTTGATTTGGAACAGTTTGACCCCTGCTGCAAGGCGTTTGACAACCTTCAGTCTTTGACCGCCTTGAACTCCGACATGTATTTGCTGTGGGCGCGCGCGTTATTTCAGCGGGGATCGAAGAACAAGGCCTTCGAGCTATTCGGAAAGGCATGGACCGCAGCACAGACGGAAGGCGTCAACGGCTACGAAATTCTCGTGCATCGGGGAATGGCTTACCTGAAAGCGGGGAACACGAAGCTTGCGGTCCGCGACCTGTCTGCGGCGCTGCGGATGAACGAGTATGACGCTGCCGTTCTCGGCCATTTGGCGACCGCCTGTCTGAACGAAAAGCAGTGGCACGAAGGGATCGGGTTTGCCGATCGCGCGATTTCCATCGATCCGTCCAACTGGTATTTTTATTCCGTCAGAGGCCTCTGCCACTATAATTTGAACAACAACAGAGAAGCTCTTCACGACCATGCCGTCGTGGTGGAGCACGAGTTTGATTTTGACGAAGCGTGGTTCCGGAAAGGGATGCTGCATTTGCGTCTGGGCCAATATCCCGAGGCCATTACATGCTTTGAAACCGAGATGGCTTGGAATAACGACAAGTATTCCTACTATTATGTTGCCGGCGCGTGTTTTCTGAATCGCGATTACAAGGCCGCTCTTGAGGCGATCCGCAAATTTAAACTGGCTTTTCCCGACGATTCAAGCGGCTATGTGATCGAGGGCGATATTTATCGTGCCATGGGGGATGAAGCCAAGGCGAAGGAAATCTATTTCAAGGCGGCGGAATTGTTTGAGGACGAATACTACCCGACTCAGGTGGCCTTGTACTACCTCCTGAAGGAATGGAATCCGGAGAAGTACAAGCAAATGGCTTCCTTTATCCGCCGGCTTGCCGATGGCTGGCCGGACAATACTTGGGTGCAGCTCGAACGATTCAAGTTCGTCGTCAACACGAAGTCATGGGAGTACATCCCCAATATGGTGAAGAATTATTTTGTGCGCTTCAGCGACGACCCGTCTTATGATTCCTTGATTTGGCTGTACTCCGGGGTAGCTTATTACCATGAGGGAAAATATGCGGAAAGCATCGAAAGCTTAAAGCGCGCGCATGAGCTTGGGGAGAGAAAAAGCGCCAGCATCTACTTAAGCATGGCGCACGTCAAGCAGGAACGGATGGCGGAAGCGTTGTCCTACGCCTTGCAGGCTTGTCAGGAAGATCCGGATAACGAGGAGTACCGCTTATTTTATAACCAGCTCCAGGATCCGACGGATAAAAAATCGCTTTGGGGGCTGCTCGGCATCAAAAAGAAGTCTTCCCGCCATATTCCGGAGACGCTTTTCCTGAAGCATCAGGATGTGGGCGACGTACTCGACCTGCATTTTATGCTGGATGAAGAGGAAGACGAAGACGAGGATGGGGAGGACGAAGATGAGTAGGGACAGTCAAAGCGGCTCCAACTTGACCGAACTATGGTGTATCGCGTTATGCGCCGTATTATACGAGATGAACGGGTTCGATCCCGGCGATGACAACGAAGCGGAGTCCGTCCAAAAAAATATCGAAAGGCATAAGCAGTCCTTTCAACGGGACTGGGGGATCGAGAACAAGGACGATTTGATGAGAAATCTTCAATGGCTGGCCGAAGAGGGGCATCGCGAGTCGTTCAATAAGATACGCTCTTTTCTGTCCGCATTGTCCGAAGCCGAACAAACGAAATATATCGAATCGATCCCGAAAACGACGCAGCGGTACCGGGAGCATCAGCTTGTCAAAGCTTATATGAACCGGCTGCCGGCTGCGGGGATTGCGGCGTGGGATTTAGGCCGATATGCATTTTTATGCCGAAAAGGCGCTGTCATGGGCTTCATCACCAAGGAAAAATCGCTGGAGCTGGTACAGCCGATTGTTGCGGTTGCTCAACAAGCCTATTCCGGCTGGCGCGAATACGGGACCGGCTATTTGGCCGGAAGACAATTTTGGTGGGCGCAGCCCACGGCGGCGAGCGCGCAGGAAATGGCGGGCTATGTCCGCAACCTGCTCCTGAATGCCGACAGCCTGTGGAACCGGCTGGAGTGGGAGGTGCCGCTTGAAGAGACGGCCGGGCAGCCGTCTAACCCTTTGGCATAACGACTTCGAATTTGTATCCGCGAGCTATAGCCGGACGGCATCGTCCGGCTTCTTCGCCGCGAAGCAAAAAACCGCCTTGCCGCAGCAAGCCGGTATTATAAGCGGTAGGTCGACGGGTAGTCGCGGTCTTCCGCATGCCAGCCGCCATTCATGACAAAATAGAACGTTGCATGAACGAGCAGAATGACCAAACCGAACAATAAGCAGAACAGCACGGACGGCCCGTTCAAGCTTTCCCCGATGAGACTCACGAGCGCTTTCGCATCGGTCAGCGCATCCCAGCTGTTCAGCCGGTATTCGCGTCCGAGCAAAATTCCGTACCCGCCCAGCATGGACACCACAACCACAAACAGCCACGAAACGCCGCTCCCGAACCTTCGCATGACCTGGTACTGAACCAAATAGGCGGAGCCGAAGCCAAGCAAGCATCCATTCCACGAGATCAGCAGCATGACCAGCAAATCATACCAGTAGCGGAACGTCCATCGTCCGGCCTCGACATACCAAGCTTTTTGAAGCGTGAGATGAATGAGGTCCGTCACGATATAGGGCGCATTCGGAAAAAACAGCAGCCAAGCCGCCCCGAGAGCAGCCGCGACGGCGGAACGGACCCACCCGGAAGCCAGCCGCTTTCCGAGCCACGTTGAGGCGACGGCAAGCAGCAGCGGAATCCAAGCCAGGAACAAATTCCACAGCAGGAAATCGAAATACGTTTTATTGCGGAATGCATAGTAAAGCAGAGTGCAGATCAGGGACAACAGTCCCATGGAGAGAACAAACTTTCCAGAATGCAGTTTTTTCATCCGGCCCTCCTTCACATGCCATTTTTACTCCCCGGGCAGCATGCCGCGCATGAACAGCTCGACCACTTGAGCGGCCAGCTGCTCTGGACTCCCCGAGCCTTCCGACAAATACGCAAAGGTTAAGCGCTCTATCGTACCTACGAAGCACTGCGCCACGACGTCCATATCCAGGGTCGAACGAAAGTAGCCGGACCGCTGCTCTTCGAGCAGGTTGTCCCGAATCAGAGCGGCCAGCTCCGCTTTAATGCTCACGGCCTCCGGGGCCTGAAACAACCCGATGCGCGTCAAGTGCGGGTCTTCCGTGAAAAAGCGAAAAAGCGTCTCCAGCACGCCAAGCACCCGCGCGTTCACTTCGCCCGGCTGCAGCCCGGCTTCCAAACGGCTCGACCTGGCCAGCTCCTGCAGCCGGGACCGGAAGTGGCCGACCAGTTCCTCGAACACCGCTTCCTTGCTTTCAAAATAAAGATAAAACGACGGCTGGGTCAGCCCGGCCTGAGCGACAATCGAGCTGATCTTCGTCTCGTAAAAGCCGAGTCCGGCAAACTGCTCCGCCGCCGCAGCCAGCAATCTCGCCCGGCTTTCTTGCCCTTTGGCTCCTTTGTTTCGCGCCATTCCGTCCGAACTCCTTGTACCTGCAAAATAGGTATTGCTTGTTCAAAAAGCTAAAAATGATTCGTACGCAGCCTTATTTCGTATTATGTCCCAGTCCTGCGCTCACCGTCAACTCGCAGCATTTCTATACCCGGTGCCGAAGCTCTTCGTAAGCTTCCTTCAGCCATGGGTGCACGACCTTCAAGGTATGCTTCCGCTCCCACAGGTAATCGATATAAGCGAACGCCCCATGCATAAGGGAACGGTTCAACTGCTCCTGCAGCTCGCGGATATACGGCGGTGTTCCGGGCTGATCCCATGCGATTTTGTCCGCTACGAACAGCACTTGATCGAGCAAGGTGGAGCCTGCCCGCAAGGTCGTATGGCAGCCGACCGCATCCAGGATCGCCGCATCGGTTACGCCAAACAGCTGCTCCGCCATCACCGCCGACAGCTTTTGATGAACGATCATCGGGAACGCTTCTTCTTCCGGCAGCACCTCGATGCCAAGCTCCCGCGAAACCGCAATTCGATCTCCGTTCGGGATGACCGCGCTGATGTCGTGCAGCCAGCCGGCCGTCTCCGCCGCCTCGGGATCGGCTCCGAACCGCAGCGCGATACGCCGCGCCTCCGTCCCGACGTCCATACAGTGCTCCGCCGTCTTCTCGCATCCGTTCAAGCTCAGAAAGCTCCGGATATCGTCCCGAAGCCGATTCGTTCGGGAAAACGGTTTCGTACGTTCGGTCAAAATAGGATGCATGCTTCTTCCTCCGTTCGCTTTTGCTTCATTTCGGGCCCCCGCCAACCGTCCGCTACGGCGCAAGGAACGAAGGCTTGTGCTCCGGGCATTGCTTGAGCGTAGCTTCGTGGGTCAAATATTTGCGGATCAAATTGCAATAATGCGGCGTCTCGTCCTGACCCGTGTTCGGTCTGAAATGTATACAGCCCAAGCACGGCTCCGCCACGACAAGGTGGCCCCTGCGTTGAAGCGCGGATAGAA
Source organism: Paenibacillus ehimensis NBRC 15659 (assembly GCF_004000785.1). Classification (GTDB taxonomy): domain Bacteria; phylum Bacillota; class Bacilli; order Paenibacillales; family NBRC-103111; genus Paenibacillus_G; species Paenibacillus_G ehimensis. The sequence goes on from NZ_BILX01000017.1 coordinate 18,531, forward strand.
CCGCTCCGAGGCCCGTTTCCAACGAAGCCAGCGCTTCCTCCGGCAAGCTTTGGACGGCTTCCTCCAAGGCCTCCCCCCATCGGTCAAGCTTGGCTACGGCTTCTTCTCCTTGCGAAGTCAATTGAAGCAGCGTGATCCGGCGATCCCCGGGCTTCGCATACTTGGCGATCAACCCTTTGATCACCAGGCCGTTGACGATTTTGACGGCCGTGACATGGGTGGTCCCGAGATGATCCGCGAGGCTTCCGACGGATGCCACATCGCCGCGCGTATGGGCCGTAAACAATAGCGACTGGATTTGCACGGGAGACAATCCCGTATCGTCGCTCTCCATCTGGCCGATCTTCTTGACCGCCTGAGCCATGCGAACAAGCGCCATGCTGACACGGGCAGCCCGGTTTTCCTTCCGCTGCTGGGGATCGTAGCGCATTGGATTCTTCCTTCCATTCCTTTCTAGCCTTATCCTCCATTGTAACCGCTAGTCCCGCGAATATAAAGCTTACGTAAAAAGTGCGGGGCGTCTGTTCCGCACCCCGCACTTTGATTCATCCTTTTTTAACGTCTTCCAGGCTTGCGCCGAAGTTAATGTGAAACACGTTCCCGTCAATCACCAGCGCCGGCACCGACTGGACGCCCGCTCCTTCCGCTTCCGCAATGCGGTTCCGCTGCTCGCCCAAATGCACAATCTCGACAGCCGCCTTGGATGGATCGAGATTGTCCAGCACCATCTGCTCCGCGCTTACACAAACCTTGCACCCTGCATGATAAAATACCGCTTTTGCCATTTCAATCAGCTCCTCTTCTTTTATGTAGCATTGCTACATATTTAGTATAGAAACTCCCGCCGTCCGCATCAATTGCGATTTTTCTATCGTTTGCATAGGAAGAAACTATCGTTAGCGCGCATGATGCGATAACACTTTTTCCAGATGGACCTCCTCTTCATCTCTTTGAATTTCCATGTAGCCGTTGGCTTGATAAAATTGAACGGCGTCGAGCCAAGACGCTGTCGTTTCCAGCACGAGCTTCCCATAGCCCTTGTGCCTTGCCCTCCGTTCCAGCTCCTCCAGCATGCAGCGAGCGATGCCTCTTCTCCGGTACGGCTTCCACACGGACATTCTCGCGATTCTTCCCACGTCGCGCCCCTCTTGGATAAGGGCTCCCGTACAGACGATTTGCCCTTCAAGCGCGCCCGTCAAGAAGAGATGCCCCTGACCGGAATACCAATTCACGATATGGTCGAGGTCCTTGTTGTAGGACGGGTCCAATTCTCCGAACCTTTCCTCCAGCCCCGCGCAAACGATTCTTCTCGCCTGCTCCTGCGTCTCTTCGGTCACTTCCGCTATACTCAGCATCATGTTCATCCGTATATCCAATCCTTAACCTCCAAAATATGCTCGATTCTTGCAATCGGCCGTACCCCTTTATCCCTCATCGCTTCCATGCTCGTCCTGTAGCTGATAAACGGGATTCCGGCCCCGGCGGACGCTTGGCCGTCCATCCATGAATCGCCCACCGATATCCATTCGTCAGCCGCCATGGTGCGGAATTGATTCAAGGCATAAGTAAATCCGGAAGGGGACGGCTTCAGCGCCTCCATCTGCTCTCTGCCGATAATGGAGTCGAAATACGAATTGATTCCCGTTACTTCGAGCGCCTTAAGGGCGGCGGAAAGCGAGTTGTTCGTGACCACGACCAACACGAACTTGCCGTATAACGATTCGATCAGCTCCGGTACGCCTTTCTCCAGCCCTGCGCCTTCCATCCCGCGCACTTCATGCCTTTCCGCGATCTTCAGGCAAGAGAGGTACAGGGTGTGGCCCATGCCGGCTTGCTTGGCGTATTCGAGCATGGTGGATGCCGTATGTTCATGGAGCGGGAACCGCTCCGTCAAAATGCCTTGTTCGATCAAGTGCTGGCAAATATCTTCCTTCATCGCCGCAAAATCGATGCGGGATTGCAGCAGCGTATTGTCCATATCGAAAATAATGCCTTTGCATTTGCGGTCGTCTCGCATGAATTTCCCCGCTTCCCGTTTCATTTTAAGCCAGCACCCGCAGCACATCGTCAACCTTTTGCCGTGAGAGATGACGCCGCAGTTCATCCAAGTGAAAACATCGCCCTCGTAACCCCCGTCAATTGGAGGACGCGCCCCTCCGAAGCGCCGGCGCGATAACGAATAGCCGTCACTTGATATGATAAAGCGGGCCGGCCGCCTGGTCCGCCGTTCGTTCTCCCGCTTGTCCCTGCAGGTCGACCTTCTCCAATTGAGAATTATTATCACTAGTTAAATTTGAGTATAAAGCAAAAAAGAAAGCTCTTCAACCCTGTCAAAGAGCCTCCCCGCTTCCTTGCTTTATTGCTGACCCAAAAATTACTTTTCCATGATTCGCTTTAACGTTCGCAGATCGCTCTCGATCATCCCCGTGTCGTTGGCGAAGCTTTCGTCCGACATCCCGGGCTGCCGGAACGCCGTAAAGACCACCTCGCAGCCGGAGCCGTTGGGAACGACCCGCATCGGATTCAGGATCGTTTGTCCGGTGGCGACGGTTACCCAATGATCCGCGATGCCGTAATCGTTCTTGTCTACGAACTTGAGCGTGATCGGAGCTTCCGTCGTTTCCGCGATCCACTCCTCTCCCGATCTCCGGACCGATTTTACAAAGGACGTCACCCATTCCGGAAAATTCTCGGGATTCGCCACATAAGCGTACACCTCTTCGGGCCGGCGCTCAATGGAAATGCTTAATGTTTTGGAAGGCAGCACCGTCATCAAGTATCGCATTCTCCTTTCGGTTGGCATCTCGGCTTAAGCAAGCCATACCGGTATTGTAAATCACCCGGCAGCCAAAAGATTGAATAAATCGGACATCCGCCAAAATTACGGGCGTTTGCGCCTAGGCCAAGCAGCATCGATCAGTGAAGAGACGGCAATTCCCGCGCTATATCGTACGAGGTCCGCCGTCAAAAAGCCTTTTCCCAATACCAACGCCCCAAGGGTTGTCTCCCGGATCCGATTGATCCAATCGGCCTGATACAGCTGGCTGAACTCGATCGCAAAGCAAAACACGAGGCTGCACCACAGCGCGAACGAGACCTTCCAATGCGCAAAGCAAGCGCGAAAGCCGAAGTAGACCATGCAGGCCCACAAGGCATCGCCAAAATGCTCAGCAACAAAAACAGGCAGCCGGTCGGCGAACGCTCTGGACCCTAAGCCCAAAGCTATGGCGGCGAATACGGCCGCGATATAGGCGACCCTCGCTCTCCGCCGCCGCGCGGACCTCTCGTTAAATCTGCTCATAGGCATGGTCCGGCCATTCTTCCAAGACGGCCGATCTGTCTCCGTAAACTTTGTCCAAATGCTTTTCTCCCCAAAAGCAAAAGCTGTCCAGAACCGTTTTCAAGGTCAAACCGTATTCGCTAAGCTCATACTCCACTCTGGGCGGAATTTCATGGTAAACGGTCCGGTGAATGATCCCATCCTTTTCGAGCTCGCGAAGCTGCTGCGTGAGCATTTTTGGGGTGATGTCGGGAATTAATTTTTTCAGCTCGTTTGTGCGCTTTTTGCCGGTTGTCAGATGGTACAGGATGATGCTCTTCCACTTTCCCCCGATGACCTCCAGCGTGACCTCTACCCCATTGCGGTATTTCTTCAAGGTACCACTCCCCTGCCTTCCCGAGAGGATCTTCTTTTCAGTATAAAAATGATACTATAGTACTTGAAAGTATCTAGTGCACTTTGAAGTGCGTACTTCACATGATAGTTTATATCATCCATAATACCATCTGTAACCGGCCATTGACTACCGCGTCGAACCGTTCTCCCAAGAAGCCGCCGGGAATATGACACGAAAGAAGGTCGTTAACCCATGAAAGCTCTTGTCACCGTCACGCACCCCCGCAAAAACTCTCTGACGTACGCTGTAATGAATCGTTTTGTCGAAGGCCTGAAGCAAAACAACCACGAAGTCGATCTGCTGGACTTGGACCGCGACGGCTTCAATCCTGTGTATACCGCTGAAGATGAGAAGGATTGGATAAATCCGGCCAAAAGTTACTCTCCCGAGATCCGCAAGGAAATGCACCGGATCGCTGCGGCGAACGCGCTTGTTTTCGTGTTCCCGTTATGGTGGTACAGCGTGCCCTCCATGCTCAAGGGGTACTTGGACAAAGTATGGAACATGGGGCTGCTCGAAGAAATGGCTTCGAAAAAAGTGCTGTGGATCTGCCTGGCCGGCGGGGATCGAAAGCACTTGTCAAAATACAACCGCGAGGAGATGCTGACGCATTATCTCAATGTGGCGGTGGCCGGCTACGCCCGAGTGAAGGAATCCAGGGTTGAGCTGTTATACGACACTCTTTCCGAATCCAAGGAGCACATTGCGAGTTTGCTGGAACGCGCCTATCAGCTGGGACGCGAGTACGAATAAGAAAGAGCAAGGTTCCTTTGCAAAAAGGCCAGCGCCGTCTGCCACGCTTCGCGGGCCGCAGCAGCCGCAGCCCCGGCCCGGACTCCCTGCTCCGCGGTCACCGGCAGATTCGGAATGTCAATGAGATGGCCCGCTTCGGGAAAATGCGCGTGACACACTTCCCAGCGGTATCCGCACTTCTTCAGCGTTTGCAGCACTCCTTCCGCCATCCCGGCGGACGGCCAGGTCGCGTCATGCGCGCCGGTCATCAGCAGCGCCGGGGCGCGCATCGCTTCCACCCGGATACGGGCCGCCTCCAGCTGCTCGTCCGACGAAGTCTGCAGCGCTTGCTCGTGAAGCTTGCGCAATTGGGCAAGCTCGGCGGCGGTCCAGCTTTTCGGCCCGCCAGGGTATGGAAGATACGGCAGCGGCCGGCCTTCGTGCGTCCATGAGGATCGGCGGCTGGCAGGCGCGATAGCGATGCCTTCAAATACATGAGACGCGGGCGAATAGCCGACGACCGCCCGGACGGCTTGCGGGTACAAGGAAGCGTACAGCAGCGCCAGCTCGCTTCCTTTGGAAAGGCCCATGACTCCGGCTCTGGCGGCGTCGATCCCCGGCTGCTCCTGCAGCCAGCGCATCGCGCGGTCGACCCCCTCAATCGGCACCTCCGCAAGCCGGTTCGGCAGGCCTGAGCGGCCCTGCCAGTCGAAATAGGCCACCGCCAGCGCCGCGAAGCCGTGCGAGCTCAAGAGAGCGGCCATCTGCTCGGACCAGAGCAAGCCGCCGGCGGATCCTCCCAGCACCAGCACGGCAGGAAGCGAACCGCGTCCCGAAGCATCGGGGCAAAAATATTTGCCCGCGAACGGCTCCGTCATTTCCGTTACCCGGACATCGTCGGATACAAAATGAAGGTCAACGGTACGTTCTCCAAGCAACACGCCATCCGAGGATAACCGGAAGGTGACCGCTTGCGGCGCACTGCCGCTTTTCATAAAGTAAACAGGATCGGAACCGCCCGGACGCATCGACCAGAGCAAGCCGTTCGCATCGATTCCGCCGTAAGTACCCTCCTCGGGAGCCGTCCCTGCCGTATCCACCGTCCCCTGATCGTCGCCCCGATATATGCCGAAGGAACGCCACACTTTCCCCAGATCGTCTTGCGCGAATGCTTCCAGCGTAATCTTTTGCCCCGGGGTTAAATGCCGAATCCCCAGTTCCAAAGTTCCGTCGATCCTGTTCGGCGCCTGCCCGATGCTCCATACCGGTTCCATCATGACTCCTCCAAGTCCTGTTTAATTTGCTTCAATAACTGCAGATCCAGCTCCATATGGGCGACGCCGTTGGCAAACACCTGCCGGACAAGCCGGGGATTGCCGGACAGCTCCGCCTTGCCCGGCTCGCCCTTGTTCCAAAGCGCAATTTTGTGCTCCAGCCCGGCAATCTGCTGCTCGAGGCACCGGATCACTTCCTTCTTCGGAAGCCGGCCCATCATGAACAGAGCGGCATACAAAGCCGAAGGGAATTCAGTGGACGGGACGCTCATCGCTTCCGCGATTAAGCTCATCAGCAGCTCGGTGCCTTGCGGCGTGATCTCGTACACCGCTCTCGTCTTGTTGCCGCTTCTCTCCGTATCCCGGATTTGCACGCAGCCTTCCTTGGCGAGCTGCCGCAGAGCATGATAGATCGACCCGGGCAGCACATTCGACCATAAGTCGACCCGGTCTTTCTCGAGCTGCTGAATCAGATCGTAGCCGTGCATCGATTGTTTAGCCAGCATGCCCAGCACAATTAAGCGGATCACCGCAGTCACTCCTTTTATTCAAATTTGAATAAATAAATTTAACTAAAAAATAGCATGTCCTGTGAAAAAACGCAAGCTGCTCGCTTGAAATGACGGTTGTGCAATATACCATCCTTATTGTATAATCATAACGCACGATTATATGTCATAACATACGTTTGTTTTACTATAACATACATAGAGGTGCGAACTATGCTTATCCTTCCTTTCTTGTCGTACATCATAGCGACGAGCTTCACGCCCGGTCCCAATAACATCATGGCGATGTCCAACGCGAACAAACACGGGCTAAGAAAAACATTCCGGTTTATTTTTGGCGTCACCGTCGGATTTTTTGCCATCATGCTCTTGTCCAGCTTTTTCAATCTGATGTTATATCATTATATCCCGCGGATTACGTTCGTGATGAACCTGCTGGGGAGTCTGTACATGGCCTATCTCGCCTTCAAAATTATGAGAGTAAATAAACCGCAAAATAAAGAACAAGTTAACGACACGTTAAACTCGTTCTTTACGGGATTCATTCTGCAATTTGTTAACCCCAAGGGAATCTTGTACGGGATCACGGCCATTTCTACCTTCGTCATTCCGTTCTACAAGTCCGGCCTGAGCTTGCTGCTTTTTTCCGTACTGCTTGCGTTTGTGGGATTTTTGTCCACTTTCATGTGGGCGGTGTTCGGTTCGTTGTTTCAAAAGTTTCTGTCCAACTACGAACGGCCCTTTCATATCGTCATGGGGTTGTTGCTGCTGTACAGCGCCATCTCGATTTTCTTATAAGCTGCCCGACAATGGACAAACGCGACCTTCCCTTGCTCAAAATTGAAAAAAGACACCGGCCAAGAGGCAGTGTCGAAGCTAACGCCGCCCGGGAAATCCCCGATATTAGCGCAGAGCCGTTTCAACGATGATGGTCAAAAACGACAGGGTTAAATAGTAGAGCGAAAATTTGAAGCTGGCTTTCGCCCATTCCCGGTCGTCCTTCGTAAATAACCCGCTTAAGCATTTCAAAAACCAAATGCCGAGAAGAACGGTAGAGATGATTAAATAACCGATACCGACCCAGTCGTCGACATACAGCCAATAAGTAACCGGAAATAAAGCTGCGACATAGGGCAGCATTTGCCATTTGGTACGGCGGACGCCTTTTACGACGGGGAGCAGCGGATAGCCCGCCGCCCGGTACTCGTCCTTCTTCAAGATCCCAAGCGCCCAAAAATGCGGCGGCTGCCATAAAAACATGACGAGAAATAATAGCCATGCTCCCAGATTCAACTCATTGGAAAAGCTGCAGTAGCCGATCATGGGCGGCATCGCTCCGGAAATCCCTCCGACGGAGGTGCTCCAAGTCGATGTCGGCTTCAACCATGCCGTATAGATCACCACATAGACAAAGATGCCGACGAAGCCCAGAACCATGCTAAGCGAATTCACATAAACGTATAAAAGAGCTAATCCTGCTAAACCCGCTGCGATTCCGACCGCCAAAACGATCCGAGGGTTCAGCCGACCGCCGGGCAGCGGCCGGTTTCTTGTCCTTTCCATGTGCACATCCCGGAACCGGTCCAAGTAATTATTCCCGATTGAGGCAGCCGCCATGGTTAACGTCGTACCCACCAGCATGAAGAACAAGCCAGCGAATTCAAAATTCCACCGCGAAGCAAGACAATAACCGGCAAACACGCCAAACAGATTGGAGGTCATGATTCTCGGCTTTATCACAGAAATCCAGTCTTTCCAAGCGCTCTCCAATCCCTGTAGCGCCTCCTTTTCAAGGTATCATGTATTGCCGGTCAGTCTTTCCTTCGTATCCGCTTCGATCCCGTCCAGACGCTTCAGAAATGTCCTCCTCCAGTTCACGGACAATTCTTCCACTTCCAGAATCTTCTTGATGCCTTCGATATGATCCTTCTCACGGTGCATGATCCGGTTGGCGTAGGACACGGTAATGGCCTTGGGATGGGAAAAAATGCGGATCAGCCCGTCACGCCGGGATACGACGCCTTCTTTCAGCACGCGAAAATAAAAGCCGGTATATCCTGTTTCCTGAACCTTCAGCGGCATGTCGGGCAATCCGTAGCGTACGGACAGCTTGTAACAGGGCTGACGCGGTTGACTGACCTGAACGATCGCTTCGCCAAGCTTAAACGTATCGCCGATGCAAACCTCCTCCTCCAGCAGCCCCCGGACCGTCAGATTTTCCCCGAATGCGCCGTATTCCAATGTTCTCTGCAATTGTTTCTCCCAGAACGGATAGTGCTCGTAAGGATAGACGCAAACCGCCTTCTCCCTGCCTCCGTGATGAACAAGATCCGCCTGTCCGTCCCCCTCGAAATTCACCCACGATAAAAACAACTCCTCGTCGACCGGTGTCTTGTATATGCCGGTGGAGACGTCCTTATTGTTAAACTGCACTTCTATCGGTTTGCCGGTATTCAGCGAAAGGATCTCTACCTGTCTCATTGTAAGCTCACCTCGACTTTCACCTTGCTGCATGATTAGAGTATAATCCCGCTTCTCCCCTCAATCAATTCAATTGTTTATATAAAAACCATAGATATAACCTATGGTTTCAGAAAAGGAGTGATCTCCCCGGCGCAAGTCACGATCAATTTGTGCATGGCCCGGGAGCAGGCGATATAGAGCAGGCTTTTATCCAGCTCCGTCCGGTACGTTGAGGCATCGGCGAACGGCACGATGACTTGATCGAACTCCAAGCCTTTGGCCAAATGCGCATAGGTAACGACGATGCCCTCGTGGAACTGCTCGCTGTTGAAATCCAGCAAATGAATCTTATGCCCCATTTCCTTCAGCTTCGCGTACACTTCTTCGGCTTGGGCATGCGTCTTGCAGATGATCCCGAGCGAATGATGCCCGGACGCCAAGAAATCGCCGGTCAGCCTCCTTAGCGTATCCATTTCATCCCTTGGACTGGGACACGGCAGGACAAGCGGCTCCTCGCCATGCCGTTCGATCGGGATTAGTTTACTGTTCTGCTTCAGCTTCTGGGCAAAAGTTGTAATTTCAACGGTCGAACGGTAGCTTTTAAGCAGCTCGACCGTGTCCGCCCCGGGGAACACCTTTTTAATTTCGGCTAACGATGACGAGGAATAAGGATTCACGGATTGGCTGCTGTCGCCCAGAATCGTTTTCTTGCATTTGAACCATTTCGATAAAACCGCGTATTGAATCGGCGTATAATCCTGCATCTCATCCACCAGCAGATGCTTGACGAGATCGAACGGCGTCACTCCCTCAAAATAAATTTTCAAATAAATGAGCGGAAACACATCCGAGTATTCCAGCTTCTTGCCCTGCTTTAGCTTGAACAGGTCAGGCCTGCCCAAATAGCGGTAAAATTCCTTGTACAAGGAGAGAACGTCTTGGCATTTGAACATTTTTTTGACGGCTGTCTTGATCTTTTTGGAAGCTGATGCGGCGACCCGGTTTCCGTCTACGTCTTTGTAATTGGCTGTGACATGGGCCGCCGTCTTCTCCAGCCTCGATTTGACAGGCAACCTTCCGGAAGCCTCATAGCTGCTGAGCACAGCCTCTTTCGAAATCGTCACTTTATCGATCGTAATATCCTCAGGCGAGAAATATTGTTCCTCCGCATATTGGATAAACGCATCCATTTGACCGACAAACTCGGCGGCAGCTTTAAACTTGATCCGTTCGATTACGGATTCGTCCGTTTCGTCGCCAGTATCGCCCAGCAGCTCCGACACCTGCTCGTAAAACGTCTGAAACTTGCCGATGCCCGACAGCTCCTTGGCAGCCAGCTCCTCCAGGCTCACTTCCATGATTTTTTCTTCACCCAGCTCGGGCAGCACGTTCGAGATATAATCGGAGAACACTTTATTGGGAGAAATGATCAGGACATTCCGGGAGCTTAACGTTTCCTTGTGCCGATACAGTAAAAAGGCGACTCTGTGCAAAGCGACCGACGTTTTCCCCGAACCGGCAACGCCCTGAATGATCAGTTCGTGAGCCGCTTCATTTCGGATGATGGCGTTCTGTTCTTTTTGGATCGTCGCCACGATATTTTTCATTCTTTCGTTCGAAGAACCGCTAAGCTCCTTTTGAAGGACATCGTCATGGATCGTCATCGAGCTTTCGATCATATATTCCATCGCGCCTTGATTAATCTTATACTGTCTCTTCAAACCGATCTCGCCATGCACCTCTCCGATGGGCGCCGAATAGAACGCTTGGCCCACCTCAAAATCATAAAACAGGCTGGCTACGGGAGAGCGCCAATCGTAGATTAAATTATCGTGGCCGTTTTCTTCGGTGAAGGAATGCACTCCGATATAGAACGAGTCCGCTTTTGGTTGCTGCCCCTCCTTGAAGTCCACTCTCCCAAAGTAGGGGGATTGCAGCAACTTCTGAACCCGCCTGCGCTTGGCGATCGCTTTCTCCCCCAGATCAATGGTTAGCGACACGTCCACCCGGTTCGCCGCCCGTTCCGCCGGGTCCAATACAGCCGCATTGTCCCAAAGATATTTCTTGGCTTCAATGACCGCTTCGTAAGTGGACGATACTTTATCGTCCATCTCCTTCAGGGCTTGATGGAGCTTGGCTAGGATAACTTCAAGATATCGTCTCTCTTCCGCTTCCGTACTATTAAACATCCGTGCAGCCTCCTTCTGAATCATTCGCCTAAGCAGAGCTTGCGTGCCCTGCAAAAGCGGTATATAGAATATAAAAGATCCGGCAAAAAAAGAATAGACTTTTTCTTTCCGATGAGTTATTCTGATGATAGAGTATGCCCCACGGATAAATTACTAATTATTTCCAATCTCGATGCATTAAAATAAAGCAAACCGCCCTCAAAGGCGGTTTTTTCGCGTCGAATTCAAAATTTCGTTATTTCTCATGTTGCCGTATCATAAATAATGATTCCTTCATTCGTATCGTCCAGTTCCCCGACTAATATTCCTTCATTACTCCATACCGCAAATTGCCAACACTTTCAAAATTATCACAATGGCCTGGCCAATTAGATTGTGTCCAATCCTGGGTAAAAACAGCGAAAGCGGAGGTGTGATCATGAGAATTGCTGCGGCTCAAATGAGACCCCAGAAGGGAGAAAACTTTTAGCCGCAGGAGAGATGTTTTGTCTGGAAGTCTATTCGATTCATTTTATTTATTTTAACGACAAATGTATACTTTTCATGAATGAAACTTTTTATGTTAGAAAAGGAGAACGTAAAAATGACACTATTTGCAAAAACACCACAGCCGCCTTATTACGCCGTTATTTTTTCAAGTCAGCGTTCGGAAGGGGATCACGGTTACGGGAAAATGGCAGAAAAAATGGTATCCTTGGCATCCAACCAACCAGGCTTTTTGGGAGTAGAAAGCGTTCGGGACGGTCATGGTTTCGGGATAACCGTTTCATACTGGGATTCCTTGGATGCCATTCGGAATTGGAAAGCAAACGAAGAGCATTTGGCGGCACAGGATAAGGGGAAAACGATCTGGTACGAAAATTATATAACAAGAATCTGTCGAGTTGAAAAAGAATACGGCCTAAAGGAAGTATGATTGATCGCTGTGTAAAGCGTCAAATAGCCCCCATCTTTGTCCAAGATGAGGGCTTTCATGCTCGGCTTGTTCAAAGACTATTCGCCTACGGCTATGGCTTCGATTTCAATCAAGAACTGATCATTCACCAGTTTACTTACTTCAACCGCCGAACTGGCAGGCGGATTTTTCGTATTGACATAGCTATCCCGAATGTCCCGCACGGTCTGCATTTGGGCGATGTCCGTCACAAAGAAGGTCAACTTTACAACATCGTTGAAGCTAACGCCGGAAGCCTCCAGCGCAGACTTGATGTTTTCGAATACCTGCCTGGTTTGTGCGGCCAGATCTCCCGGACCTACCAATTCTCCGTGTTGGTTAACGGCAACCTGCCCGGAAACATAAATCGTTCTTCCGTTTCGTACTTCCACAACTTGGGTATAGCCTTTTGCAGGCGGCATCGACTGCGGATTCCTGAAAATGATTTGCTTATCGTTTTGCATGACTTCAGCTCCCTACGAAAGATTCGATGACCGGATATGAGATGATATTTCGATCCCGGTACGTTGCTTCTACCGCGGCATCCCGCTCTCCGACGATTCCGTTTTGCAAGATGACCGTCTTAAAGCCTCTCTCCTTCGCCCCATTGTACGTGAACAGGACGCAGTGCTCTGCGGCAAATCCCGATACGATCACCAGACCGACTTCGTTCTCCAATAAGAGCTGTTCCAGATCCGTTTTCCAAAACGCATTGGGGAATACCTTGGTGATTCGCTTCTCATGCTCTTCCACTCTAATTTCGGGTATGATCTCGAATAGCTCCTTATTGGATTCTTGCCGGCTCTCAATGTCTTGAATATGGACAATAAGATGCCCCTTTGACCGAAGCAGGTCTGCCGTGTAATTAATGTATTCGCATGCTTTTCCGATATTCGATTGTTCTTTGTCCTTCAGAAAGACGGTCTGCATATCCACAATTAATAGGGCGATTTTCAAAGTCTTTCAGCTCCCTTATTTATGAATTTTCGCACTTTTCCTTGATCGGAATCCATAGTTCAACCTGTTCTTCCTCTACATTTTCTTCAAAATAATAGATTTCCATCGGACACGTATGATCTAAAAATTTCTGCTGATATCCATTTTCCTGCATCCAATGAAACAGTTTAGGGTACGCTTCACCAATCGATTTCGTTGTACAATTGATTTTGGCATACGTTGTGGACGGCAGCTTAAAACCGATCATTCCCTCTGGAATGATCGATAAATCCTCTACTTCCAGGCAGGCAAAGTACGTAGCAAATATCCCGTTGCACATATAGGGGGAAAACAGCACTTCCTGATTTTTCGCATTAATGACTTCATGCCTTCGCTCTACAAATTGAGTTTGAATCTGCAGCGCGGCATCCGGAAAATGCTGCGGGAAATTCGCCGTAATACTTTGACCGACCAATTGAACCTCTTTGGTAGCGATTTCACAATGAAACTTTAGCTTCTCCACAGGAATCAGTCCTTCCTTCGTTTTTTTGTTTGTTTCCTCCTTGCTTTCCGGTAATGCTTCCGTCCGTTCCCCTGCCTATGTATCATCTTCCATACTCCATCGATGAACAATTTCACTATTTTTTTTCAGATGGGCCGATCGGAGAATATTTTTCTCTTTTAAATCAAGCAGCGTATCGTAGTATGTTTCCTCCAAATTTCCCCAACTATCAAAGCTGCCTTCACCTTCTTTCAGATCCATACACCAAAGGTATCCCTTAATCGAGCCTTTTCGCGAATCGTCCCAGTCTCCAATGAGAGGACGCTTCCAGTTTCCTCCAAGCGAAGAAGCAAGTATGCTTTTCCCTTCAAACGGTTCAGGCTTTACAAATGTTTCAAGATTCTCCTCTTCATTCGAAACGTACAACCGTCCGCAGCAGGTGCATTGATAAATTAATTTAGTCAAATGTGCCGCCATTCTGCGTATGCCCATTGCCGCTCTTTCTTTATCTTTATCCGCCGGTCCCGATTTCTCGATAGCTCGATCTATCGCATCCAAAAAATCAAACCAATCTTGATCCGATATCAGATGTCCCTTATAAGGCAAATAATCGGTTTGGTCGACAATAATACCGCCGCAATCACATCTGATTTTCACTCATACGCCTCCGTTACTCTATCTCAAGGCCTTCGCGCAAACGCTCCTGATAAATCCGGTAATTCTCCTCATCGAAGCAAACGAACCAAATCTGTTCGAGCCCTGACTCTGGATTGCAGCGGATAAAAGTGGACACCGCCTCTAAAGCAGTTTTGGCGGCCAGAGCCTTCGGAAATCGATAAATGCCGGTGCTAATATTGGGAAAAGCGATGCTGCGGGCTTGATTTTTGCTGGCTAAATGCAATGTGTTTGCATAGCAGTTCATTAATTTCTGTTCCTCGCCGTTCGTTCCGCCATTCCAGACCGGCCCTACGGTGTGAATCACAAAGGACGCCGGTAAATTTCCCGCTGTCGTCACAACGGCCTCGCCTACCTGGCAGCCGCCCTGCTGCTCTCGAATCTTCCTGCATTCCTCCAAAATCCGCTTGCCGCCGGCTCTGTGGATCGCCCCGTCAACCCCGCCCCCGCCGAGCAGGCTTGTATTGGCGGCATTCACGATGACATCCGGGGCTACTTTTGTAATATCTCCTTGGAATACCTTGACGGTAGTCGTTTGCAGCTTTATCTCTTCCATGATCAAACCTCCACGCAATAAAAAACATCACGGAAATACTCGTATTCGAGATCCTGATGTTTTTTAGCGCCAATTGCTAGTTTCGGTCATAATTATAATCGATAACCGGCTTAAGGTGTTACATAATTCTTCCTCGCTTCTCTGGCATACAGGTACCACCCGATCAGCAGAAATGGAATCGATATCAACACGCCTATCCCCGCGTGCTTAAAAATGCCAAGCAGACTGTTAGAAAAATCATTCACGATACTAAAAGTAACCGACTTCGGCAATTCGACAGTAGGACTGACTTCAATCCTGTAATTTCCTTCTTCAACGATCTCGAAGCTGTACAGCGACTCGCCTCTCGTATCGTTCAATGTAAAATTCATGGAAGAATCCTTCACCAAAAGAATTTCCGTATTGTCCGACACTTTAACTATCTTGACCGAGACCAGACTGGATATATTATTGAATTTCTCTTCCTTTTTTAGCTGGAGCGCTCCCAAATCAAGCTGTTTCGAATCGAATTCGTAGAACAAATGATGTTTCCCCGATGTTAAGAACATGTCCTTTGTGGCGGGAGCGCTTATCATGACTCTGTTGCTCAAAGGATTATGACTCCAGAAATTAACTATTGCAACCACCATCCCTACAACGATGATGGCGCCGCCCAATATTAAAAACAAATATTGAGAAATCAACCGTTTCATCGGTAACTCCTTAAGGTTTTCTCCGGCTTCCTTCTCTTCATATGCACCCGAGGACCGGTAATTCGTCGAGCTGCCGATAAACCATCTTGCCTTTTTGCTCGGCCACTCTGACCATCTCGTCCGCTCCCTGAGACGGTCCTCCAACCCGGAGCACCGCATCGCAGCAATCCAGCAACCGAATCGATGACGGATGGAAAATGCGATTGAACACATCGTCTCCGATAGTCTTCGAACCTGCTGTTGCGATCAACGGGAGCGCATACCACTCGCCTAGAACAGGCAAATGTCCTGCTTCGTATACGTGCAAAGCGATTTCGTTCATAAAGCGGACGTTTTGTTCCAGAAGCTCAGGATCGTCCCCGGTTCCCGAGCGATACGGTCCGGCGATAAGAATATGCAGCGGCTTGACCTCCAGCCCAAGAAGTCCGTGAATTTGCGCGTGCTGCAGCAGCAGGATCGTTTTGGCATCGCAGATTTCGCCGGTTCGGACCATTTCGAGCGCCCGGGTAAACGGGAGTTCAAGAACCTCGATATGCTCCTGCTCTTCTTCCAGCCCTCCGCCATTCCCCGTCAGCATGCCCGGACTGTATTCGGCCGTATAAAAATGCAAAATCTCGGTCACGGAGCCGGGAGACATATAAGCCTCGCCGACCTTGACAATCTCGCTCACGCGATACCCCGTCTCCTCCTCCGTCTCGCGTACAATGCTCGCTTCCGGGGTTTCCCGGTCCAGCAAGCCCGCACACGTTTCGATAAGCATTCCCGTGTCGTTTCCGTTCACGTAGGTCGGCATCCGAAACTGCTTGGTCAGGACAACCGTCTGCTTCGCCCGGTTATAAAGCAGGATCGTCGCCCCATTGCCGCGGTCATACACTTCACGCGCTTGGGTTTCCCACGTGTCGTCCTTTTTTTGATACTCGAAGGTCAATTTCTTCAAGACGTACCAGTTGTCCGATAACATCTCCTCTTTCAGGATTCGCACTCTTGGGTTGCCTTGTCTTGTCATATGGATCGCTTCCTCCCTAAGAAAAATCCGGAATCCTTCGAAATCCGGATCTTCCCTTCACGTTCGATCATGGAATTTAAAAAACGTTCAAAATGATGCAGCGCAGCTCCCGTCAACCGCTGTCGGGCGTTCATTGGCGTCGAGGTGATGTATTCCAGCAGCGGCCGGACTTCGCTCACGATCAGATGATCGTCGTAAGAATACAGTCGAACCTCGGAAAACCACGGGGACAAAAGCTGCTCACCGTTGTCCAAATTAAAACGCTCGATGACAGGGTCCAGCACACGGATCTCGGGATCAAACGCTGCAGCGAGCTGCTCGACTTCCTGCAAATGCCGCTTGCTCATCGTCGAAGCAAACAAGCATCCTCCGGGCTTTAAGACGCGATGAATTTCGGAGAGCGCTTTGGGAATGTCCGGGACATGGTATAGCATATTGTTGGCAATAACAATATCGAACTGTTCGTCATGGAAAGGAATATCCTGTACATCGGCCAGCACAAACTTGAATTGCGCTTTCCGTTCCCCTAAGCTGCTTCGCGCTTCCTCAAGCATACCATGCGAAAAATCCGAGAGCGTTACCCTCCAAGCTTCGGGAACGCGGTCCATGTTCCGGGCCCATAAAGCGCCGTCGCCGCAGCCGACCTCCAGCACCGTGCATCCGGTCTGCTCGATCAAATGCCCGAACAGCCAGCGATGCCAACCGGTCGGATTGACGCTGCATTTATCGTAGAGCTGGATTCTTGTTTGCAGACGCGTCGCGGTATGGTACTGCTCCACCCAATCCTTTTCCGAATGGACCGCATGGATAAGCTCGATCAGACTGCTCCACTCCACGTCCTGCGGCTCGTTCTTTAGGATGCCCATTGCTTGATTTATCGCTTTAACCACAACCTCCATATGCGCGAGCTTCTGCCGGAGCGTCTCTTTTTGCGCCGTTAACGAGCTTCGGAGATCATGTCCGGACAGCGACTCTTCGCGGATCACTTCCTTGATTTCTTGAAGGGTCAAGCCGATATACTTTAACGTCTGAATCTTCTGCAGCCGGACCAGATCCTCTTTACTGTACAGTCTCACTGACGCCTGACTGTGCTGGGAAGGAGACAGCAGCCCGATCTGGTCGTAGTACCGCAGCGTTCGCAGCGTGATCCCTGTCCTTTTGGCAATTTGCCCTGTCGTTGCATAGTCGCCGCTTTTCACATTGACCCCCTCCGTAACTCATATGAACCCTAAGGCGATTATATCCGGTTACGTCACGTCACCTTCAAGCTTTATTTTCGGAGAGCACAGCCTGCACGTCTTCAACGAAGCTCATTTTATTAGCCTCAATGTAGGTAAGTAAATGATCGAATATATTTTCTTCCTGAGAGTTGATCGTTAATTTTTCGGCCGCAAGCTGGATTTCTTCGAAAAATTCATCATCTGCAATGCCATGGATTTGCCTAAAATGATTGATTTCATACAGCTCCAAGCCCTGCAAATCACGATTTAACTGCCCGGTGCTCAAATGGTATTTTTCCAGAATCCGTTTGATGTCCTTCAAAGCGTTCGCATCATGAACCGCTCCGATACGTTCCAGCGCTTCGATTGTCTCGTTAAGATATTTTCCGGTCGAGTTTTCCAAAAATCCCAGGATGCCGTTCATATTCAATTCGGTATCGAAATCGATGAGCAGCACGATGTCCCGAAGTAAAGCCGGAAGCTTATAGAAGACCGCTTCGTCCTTCAGTTGAATGTTTTCTTCGCTGTACCTTTTTATACCGACGTGATCCATAATTTCATCAGCGGATGCATTTATTAGCTCTTTATCATCAGGCAGTAATCTTCGTATGACGGTTTGATGGATTTCCATTTGTCCTCTCCTTGTTCGACTTGAAGCAGCTTCCTAGATCCGCTGCGCGAATGCAGCATAATCTTTTATACTTTACACAGTCTTTTTCCGACCAAGGCTTTTGCCGCTTCGTCCGAAATCTCGGTCAAAATACCAATATGGTTTATCTTTCTTGCCACCGATCCATAGTTTAACATTTCAATGGAGGTTACATAAATTTTTTGCTCTCTGTCTTCTTTATTCACTAAAGTGTCTCCGTTTCCCAAAATCGAGCCGCTTTCGGTTATTTCTCCCGCAAGCACATACCCTCGACCTGTGATCTTGAAAACATCCTTCACTTCAAGCTCGAACATCGTTCACCATCCTTTTATTGCGCAGTCAGCAATGATATTCTCCTCTTATTTACATCGTCTTCCCGACGATTAAACTAAATACTCCGGTACCTCCAATATGGCATACGATGCCTGGACTTCCAAGTATCCCCTGCTTGCCAACGCAAAAAAGCGAAGCCGAGACTTCGCCAAAATACCATATTGAGGAAAACGTTTCGCCCTGAAAAACCGCGATATGCGAATACATCCCCGCCGACAAGCGGCTTTCCCCGCTATTTTTTTGAATCTATAGGTTCGAGGCCGGTTGGTTTAGAAGAAAATTGAATAATAAAGTTCTAGACTGCCTCATTGAACTTTCGTACCCGTAAGCGTAAGGGGAGATTTTTCGTTACCACGGCTGACTGCCTGAATGATTCTCAGTAAATTGGCTATCACTTGGTATAACCCACTGTACAAGTTGAATGACGACACCATTGGGATCAGTAACCTGAAACAAACGTTCACCCCAAGGGTCCTCTCGAATAGGTTCCGTGATCGTGACACCCTCGTTTTTAAGGCGTTCATATTCTACCTCGAGTTCGTCGACGACAAAAGCCACAATTACACCCGATACCTTGTCATTGCGAATGGCTTCGGGAAGAACATCCTTCCCCGATTCCAGGAAAATTAGAGGCATGTTTAACCCGTGATGCGTGAGATATGCAAAGCCGTCTGCACTCCACTTTTCTTGAAATTTAAAGTGTGTCTTTAAAAATCGGCTTGATGCTTCCACATCGGTAACGGTTAAGGACAAAGCGGTTGAATTGATTTCCACTGTATTACACCCTTTCATTTTAGATTCAAGCTTATCTTACTACATATAAGCTAGAGCTAAAGTTTTGGCATAGACATCCTATGTTAAAGCAGTAAAATGATTTCTACTCTAGAATCAGGTATAATCTTTCCATCTGAACCGGAGGTGGATGAATTGGCATTAAGACCAGCTGATATCGCTCGCAAACTCAACATTAGCACAAGCTCGTTACGGCATTATGAGGAGTGGGGACTCATCCCGCCTGTCGAGCGCTCAAGCAATGGTTACCGGATCTATACCGATCTGCATGTCGCTTATTTCGAATGCATTCGTGCTATGGCGGACGGTTTCGGGCTCCTATTAACGGCGGAAGTACTTAAGAACTTGCAAGCCAATCAGGTAGGTTTGGCTTTTTGGGTCGTTAACGAGGCTCAATCATCGTTGCACAAAGAAAAGATCGTTTTTGAGGAAACAATAAAAATGATCAGGGAAACTCCCCCGGAAGCACAGAGAAGGAATCTAACGATGAAAGACATTGCGAAAGAAACGGGAATTCCAACGACAACCATTCGGTATTGGGAAAAGGTTGGGCTTCTATCGATCCCTCGGAGTAGTGACAATAACTACCGGATGTTTGATCAAGACCATATTCGCCAGATCCGAGTCGTTCATGCTCTTAAAACGTCCCCTTATGTTTATACCTACTCCCTGAATGGTATCAAAGAGATTATTCAAGGACTTGATTTTAATGATGCCGATAAAATCAAAAAAATCTCGTTGGATTATCAGAACCACTTGGATCGAATCAATCAACTTCAAATGAAAGGTGTACGTTATTTGTACCGGCTATGTGAGCTATTAGAATTGGTTTCCTAATATTAAGAGCCGAGCGTGGTTCATATTATTTTTTGACGACTCGTGCTCGTCATACAAATTTTCCTCATGACTGCCCGTTAGCCGGGTCTAATACTTTTTTATTTCAGTCTAATCCCATATGGCCTCGCGGCCACCACCATGAATGAAAATGGGGTATCAAGTCGAACTCGCAGAAGCACCAGCTTAATCCATAACTTGGTATTACCTTGTTTTAAGGACCCTTTTTTCGCTTTCGTACTATGTCACTTTACTATAAATCCTATTTTTCTCTGGACATCAGCTCCTGTTAAGCAAGGAGATAAAGTTCGAATCCGTTTGATCAACGCGGGCTATCAATCGATTCTTATTTAGAAGAATGGCTGGCTTTATTTTGTTGCGCCCATTTTTGGCCCCAATCACGCATTTCTTTTTAGAATGGTTTGAAAATCTTTCCCTTTTTCTGTTAAGGAATATTCTACAGTTACAGGTACAGTAGGAAATGCCTTCCGATGAACGATTTCATTTTTTCTAAAGTATGAAGTATCTGCGATTAAAAAATCAGTCACGTAAAAAGCTCTGCAGCGAAGAAGGTATATACTCGCGTCAGGCGTATGAGTGAACTGGAGCCTGTGTTTCGGGATATCAAGAACTACCGTGGACTCAAAAGATAGCTGCTTCGAAGCTTACCCAAAGTAAGACTGGAGGTCGGGTGGCTTTCGCTTGCCCATAACCTGCTAAAGAATGTAGCAATTGACGCCAAAAATAAAGGAGCTAAGCACAGACAAGTCGCTTAGCTCCTTTTTTCATTCAACTATTCACCTGTTTTACCATCTGCACAGATTCTAAAATAGTTACTTTTGGGACAGCCTTTCATCCAGCATAAAGCCGGCGAAATCCGATAACCATTTAAGCAGCGTCAAAAATTTGACTCTTGTGCTTGTTCTTCGTCAAGCTGAAGAAAAGAGTGGGACGTCAGCTTGTTCATGAAATCCCTGATAAACTCCAGCTGTTCCTTTGTATACTCGGCCATCAAGTGGGCCGCAGCGGCCTGGATGCGTTCATCCAGCCGCTCGTGTAGCTTATAGATCGTCTCTCCCTGCGGTGTAAGCACAAAATACAGTTCCTTTTTATTGCCCGGAATAGTCTCGAACGCGATCAAGCCGAGCACCTCAAGACGTTTCGTTAGTTTAGAAACGGTTCCCTTAGGAATGCCGAATCGGCTAGACAGCGTGCTTCCATTCGTCCGGCCGAGCTTGCCGATTCCATCCAACACATGAAACATCATAAATGTCATCTCGCTCAATATGGACTGCACTTGCTGATCCGAGGTTTGCGCCAACATCCAAGCCTTTTCCTCATCGTCCTCTTCCTGTATTTTTTTTGCAAATCGTGTAAATACCTCAAACACTTCCCGGAGCAACCGTTCATCGTGAGGCTGATTCATGTTTCCTTTGTTCCTTTCCTTTTCACCGTAACATTGTCCTCAGTATAACAAATTAAATCAAGATTCGTAAATAATGTTTCCTAGAAACAATATTGACACCCGCAATCCCTTCTGTTATATTGTTTCCAGGAAACAAAAGTGAGTGAATAAGGAGTGCCTTGCCATGAATAAAACCTTTAATGAAGTGCTGGCAGCTATCATGAGTCATCGCTCGATCCGCAAATTCAAAAACGAAAAGCTGACACCATCCCAGATCGAAATCATCGTTCGGGCCGCCCAGATGGCCTCGTCCTCCAGTTTCATGCAAGCCTACTCGATTATCGGGCTTACCGATCCCGCCCTGAAGCGGGAGTTAAGCGAAATCACAAAGACGCCGTATATTGAGGAGAACGGACACCTGTTCATTTTCTGCGCGGATTTAAAACGACTCACGGTTATGGGTACCGAGCAAGAGAAGCAGGATATGCGAATGATGCTGGAAAGCTCTGTTTTTTATCAAATCGCTGTCACCGACACAGCGCTTGCCGCTCAGAACGCCGTACTGGCTGCAGAATCTCTAGGGCTTGGCGCCGTTATTATGGGATCAGTCTCCAAAGATATTCGGCGGCTTGACCAGATGCTTGCACTGCCGGAATATGTCGCCCCGCTCTTCGGCATCGCTGTTGGCGTACCCGACCAGCAGCCTGAGATTAAGCCCCGCCTTCCGCTAGAAGCCGTTTACTTCGAAAATAGTTACCCATCCGAAAGCGATTTGCGGGAACGAATCGAAGCGTACGATCATGATATGAGACGCTACTACCAAACCCGCAGCGAGAATAACCGCGACGCCGGCTGGTCGCGAAGTCATATCGACCTGCTCAAATTGCAATTGCCGCTCAGCGGCATGACGGAGTATTTGCATGGAAAGGGCTTAAACGTAACCTGAAAAGAATTGCATGGGTATTGCGGGGGAAATGGGTCTATCAATAATTTTGTGTAAACTCTTTTTAAGAAATGCTCCCGAGGGGGCATTGACCCTTACGGCAGATGCTGGCCAATTCGCTCCGGAAAGAAAAACGAGAGTTGCAGCAGCATTTGGCCCCAGTTCTACGGCTTGTGGAAGCAGAAACACATTGGCTATGTCGGTAAACTAAAGTGGACAAAAACGATTGGCCAAAAGAAGTCCAAGCCTGCCGCTATTGGACGCGCTATGTCGACGAAGACTGGATTATCGAAGGCATTAGCTTAATTTACAAAGCGACATCCTGGAATGAGAGCCGATCGATTTGTGGCGCTTCTACAATCAGCGCTGCTGTATGGAAAACTATATCAAGGAGGCCAAGAACGGCTTCACCATCGACCGTATCGCCACAGGAGATTTTAAAGCCACTGAGTTGGACTTGCTGATCAAGCTGCTCGCCTACAATTTGTTCGAGCGCTTCAAACGAGACTGTTGCGAGCCCGTGCATCAAGGCTACACGATTGCAAGATTCCGGCTGGAATTCTTCCAGTGCGCTGCGACGCTGATTCGGCATGACCGATCGGTCGTGTTGAAGCTGATGAACAACTTCGCCGGCCAGCATGTTTGGAAACGAATCGAAGCCCACGTGGCGCGATTGGAATGACAATTTGCCAAATTTTCACCTGGAAAATTGAACGGCCTCTTCAGTGGGGAAGGGGAAAGAGTACCCTGACGGGTTCTCCTCTCCATAGAACACAGGTAAAGCTCCACATTCTTACATCTTGGTAGGCCATTGCTCTAGTTTCTTGCCACTTTATGGGCTTTCGAAATTCAGGATAATTTCAATTCGTAAAGTAAATATCGATAGTCGTACTCTATTTTGGGGGTATTGTTATGGTTAAGGACTCGTGGTTTACGATTCAGGAAATCGATAATAAAACATTCGCAATTAGTGAATATGGACATTGGGAGAAAGTGCATTCATTTTTATTAGTTGGCAAAGAGAAAGCCGTTCTTATTGATACGGGTCTTGGGATTGATAATATTAAACGCATAACGGATCAATTGACTGATTTACCGATTGTTGTTTTAACTACTCATGTGCATTTTGATCATATTGGAAGTCATGGGGAATTTGAGAATGTTTATGTTCATGCAGCTGACTCAGATTGGTTAATAAACGGCATTAAAGGAAAGACCCTAGAACAGATACGAAGAGATATTAGTAGAGATATTACAATTCCAACTCCAAAAACATTTAATCCAGAAACGTATAAACCCTATCAAGGAAACCCTACTGGATTATTACAGGATGGCGAAGTGATTGATATAGGAAACAGAGAGTTAATTATTCATCATACTCCTGGGCATTCTCCAGGCCATATATGTGTTTTTGACCAAACAAAAGGTTATTTGTTTACTGGTGATTTGCTTTATGATGAAACACCTGTATATGCTTTTTATCCTTCGACTAACCCCACTGATTTAGTTAATTCTTGGGAAAAAATATCAAATATTCCGGATGTCACAAAAGTTTATGGTTCACATCATACATTAGGTCTTGAACCAAGCATCTTACAAGAACTTAAAAAGGCAGTTAAAGAACTTAAAGAAAAGGACCTCGTAAAGTTTGGAACGGGAGTTCATAAATTTAAAGGGTTTAGTGTACAGTTTTAATTTTATCTTGAACGGAGATATATGCTCACCGCCTTCCTTAGAAGGCGGTGTGTCCAAAGAAAATAAAGTCTTAGACTGACGGTGGCATTAAACGAACGGGCAGTTTAACTCAACTATTAGTCTCAATAATGCGTCTTAAATGTTACTTTCTCATGGGAGGAGTTGCATTGAGGGGTGATTTTATTAAAAAATTTTTGACACCTTATTTTTAAAGGTGTATATTGGCGTAATACCCATTCGCATGGGTCTATTTTCGAGAGGTGATAAACCATATGTTACCTATTCACCAGGAATTCATTAATCAAGCTATGGAAAGAATCCGTCAGGATAGTCGCCTCACGGGGCTACTTGTCGGTGGTTCCGTCATTCGCGGGACAGTGGATGCATACAGCGATCTAGATTTGATCGTTGTATATGATATTGCATTCAAGGAAGAGATAATGGAGCAACGCATTCGAATCGCCAATTCGTTTGGCAACCTGCTCTCGGCCTTCACCGGCGAGCATGTCGGTGAACCTCGGTTGGTAATCTGTCTGTATGGACCTCAGCCGCTCCATGTCGACTTGAAGTTCATCTCCTCATCGGAGCTGGCAGTACGAGTCGAGAATCCGCTCGTGCTTTGGGATCGCGACAATTCGCTACGTTCAATCATCAACGAGACATCACCTTCGTACCCTACTCCTAATCCTCAATGGATGGAGGATCGATTCTGGGTATGGGTGCATTATGGAGCAACGAAGTTAGGCAGAGGCGAATTATTCGAGTTCATTGATTTACTCTCTTATATACGAAGTGCCGTGCTTGGGCCCCTAATTCTTATGAATAACGGGCATATTCCGTCTGGAGTACGTAGGCTGGAGCAATATGCCGCTCACGAAATGGAAGAGCTTAAAGAGACGCTTCCGCTCCACAACGCCTCAAGCTGTTACCATGCGCTGAAGGCCTCTATAAAGATCTATAGAAGATTGCGTCAAGATACCGAAGGACTGATACGCAAGGAAGAAGCTGAGCAAGCTGCGATAGTATATCTCGATTCGGTATACGCTAGCGTGCGTAAATGATATCTTGTTGCTAAGACATATTGGAATGTTTCCTGATCGGTAACAGCATTGGTCATATACAACATTACTCTAACGGGGAACGATAGTCGAATGATAACAGCGGCAGTCTAAGACTTTATTTTTCAGTCTTGGTCCGCCTCTGTTTGATTTCTTGTGCCAGTCTAATCTTTCTTATTCGTAAATAGTTGGCTTCGGGCAGGCTTGTTTTTCACGGAAAGCAGCGTAATCGCCATCAGCAGCACAACCCCGGCAACGACCGCAAAGGGAAGCTGCTTATCCAGCCGATAAAGACTCGTGCTGAGAATCGGGGCGATCACGGCGGATATGCCTTGCACCGATCCCACAAGACCGGCCACGCCTCCTTGCTGCTCGCGGGCAACCGCCAGGGAAGCACCGGCCATAAAGCCCGGCATCATCAGCCCGGCTCCGATGCCAAATAGGAAGAAGGCCGCGTAAAAACCGACAAAGCCGACGGCGAACAGAAAGAGAGCCATGCTGATTATCAGAAGCAGCGATCCGACGAGGATCAACGGAGTGGGCTGCCATTTCGGCTTTTTCATTTGCAGCCCTTGCGTGACGATCATCGCCACGCCGCTAAGCATCAAGCCGAAAGAAATCATCCGCGCGGTTTCCTGGGTAGTCAGGGACAACTGATCCTGAAAATAAAAGCCGCCGACCACTTGCAAGGTGACAATACTAAGCATCGTTGCCAGCCCGGCGAACAAATAAAGGCGGACGCCTTTCTGAAACGGGCTTACCTTCGGAGGCTTCGCCTGAATAACCGGTTTATGAGCCGGGACTAGCAGCAGGACGAAGACCAGTGCGACGATCGGCAGCAGCGCGCCGATATAAAGCGGCCAGATCAGACCGATGAGCGCGAACGCCCCGGCAATGGCAGGTCCGAGCACGAGGCCCATTCCGTTCGCTGCGCCGATCAAGGCCATCCCTGCCGACCGGCCCTTTTCATCCGTTACGTCCGCCATATACGCCTGCGCCGACGACGGAACGGCGGGAATGAACAAACCGACTAAAGCGCGTGCCACAATGAGCAATACGACCAACAGTCCGCCGCTGATGAGCCGCGTCAGTCCGGCATACATCGTGAAGGTGAACAGCACGTAGCTCACAAACATGCCCAAGAAGCCGATCACGATGACAGGCTTTCTTCCTTTGGCATCGCTCAGGCCCCCCCATACGGGCGCCATTGCCGCCATCGCAACGGATCCCAGCGAAATAATCAACCCCGAATGAGTTTCACTTAACCCTAATTCCCGTATAAGCGGAGGCATCACGGGCGCGATGATCATCAAACCGACCATCGCGACAAAAACACTGAAAAAAATGCTGAATCGTACTCGTGCCATCTTCACATCTTTCTCCCTTCGCAAGATCCTTTTTGCAATACTTGCTTTCTACATGGTAGGAGAAAAAAGGAACGGCAACCACCAAGAAACGGATCATCTATGATGTAAAACGGATTTTCTTCACGCACTTCGGCCAATCGCCGTAAAAGAATAGCTGTAATTGTTGACTGGCACCGCCGCAGCATATGATCTCACATCCGTACCGGATTTTATTTTCTTTTATGGGGAGGTCGGACTATCGGTGTGCGGGCATGGAAATGATCACATCCTACAAAACAATTATCTCTCTTCTAAAATATCAATTATTTCTTTGTATATGTCCTTCGCCCATTGTCGTATATACGGATTCTCATATTGCGATCTTGCGATTTGCAGTGGAGTGTTCCCTTCTCCATCTTTAATGTCTTTCTTTGCGCCATACTCGAGTAATAGTTTAACTAATTCGGGCGTTGTTCCACTCGCTGCAGTATGAAGTAAAGAGCCTCCATTAGGAAAGCTGCTTGTTTGATTAGGGTCGCCCCCTGCTTCCAGCAATAATTTTACAATGTCTACATCTTTATAAAAAATAACTGCCGTTTCTAACAACGTCTTCCCGGTATGGGTCCTGGCATTGGGGTTAGCCCCTTGAAGTAAGAGTTTGCTGACGGCTTGCTTGTCTTTGATAATGATCGCTCTATAAAGCTTAGCGTTTGCGTCTATTAGGATTTCTATGGAGTGGTCGGAGGTGTTATTGTTTTTAGGGTTCCAATATACATCGGCTCCACTAATTTCCGAGATGAATCTTAATGGAACATAGGTAACATTATTGAGTATTTGAGGCGGGACTTCTAAGTTTAAGCTTTTCTCGTTTACTTGCGCGTTTGGTTCATTAATTTTCATTAAAATGGACGTTCCACTTTTAGTCGCCCGAACGGTCAAACCCTCGCCATACCATTCGAGGTTGTAGCCAAGCTTCTCTAACAAAGGCCGGACTGGAACAAGAGTGACTCCCGAAATAATCTTCGGCGACGATTCCTCGAAACTCAAGAAATCGTAGTCCATAGTGACTGTAACGGGAATCTCGGACGATTCCGAATATGATAATTTAGGGTTGAGGAAAAACAAAAGGATAATACCGAATAAAATCATTTTTCTTATCATTTACGTACTCCTCTTCAAAATCTTAACCAGACCAAATCCGGTAAAGTAAATATACACTTAGCAAAATTGAAACAACTCCCGACAGTCTGCTGTTTAAAAGTAAAAATTTTGTATTTTTGGCATTTTTGAAAATATTCCCTAAATTATATTTCAAATTAAATTCTGGCTTGAAAACAGTAAAAAGTCCCCATGCCATCATAAAAAATAAAAAAGCTGAAAAAACTATTTTACCACCCATTCTTTTTTAAACACTCCTTTTTTATTTAAGATGGTTTACCCAATCTTGATACGTTAGAGGATAACTTGAATCGCCCAACCGTCTTACATACAGTTTAATTTCATGTTCATAAGCTGTGCCTAATGTCGGTATAAGTGCATATCCGCCACGGATGCCAATACCCGCACCTAAAACTGCTTCATAATCTGCATCTTCCAGATCAACAGCTACTTCTCCTTCAACAAAATAAAACCTTCCCATTCCCTTCCCCTGTCCTTGCTTCACATAATGTTCTAAGTTACCACCATTGTTTATTGATATTCCTGCCGAAGCTGTTAATTGAGCACCCACTTCACCATTAATACCTTTGATTAAGCTAACTGATAACTCTCCGCTTTGTATTTTCGCTTGTAACCCAACACTTCCAACGAGTGATATGGCAAACTGGCCTTTTACATATGGTTCTACAACTATTCCAGATTTTGTATCTCCTATTCCACCATTTTTTGTCTTATATATTGTCGACTCTCCTCCATTAATAAAATCTCTTCGGGTAACAGAATCTACGTATTTTAACCTTACCCCATTTGCTGCGTCATGTGCCGCCTGTTTCTCAGATGCATTTTTAGCCCTAGTAAATGCATCGTAATAAAGCGCCAGCTCTTCTTTATCTTTTTTTGTATAAAGTCGATACGCATGATGATCTATTTGTTCCATTGGTCCATTCGGATCGCGGTCTTTAAATGGGTTCGCATAACTTTCGCCCCAAGAATTCTTGAAGCTCTCAACCTCGGAAGCAGAAGCAATATGCAATCTTTTTTCGGTCCTTGACTTTTGTTCTTTATCATGCATTAATAATGTCTTTTGTTTTTTTGTACTTAAGCCTGCTTCGTTCTTTTGATTTTCATTCGAACCAAACTGAATGCTGTCCAATTGGTCTCGCCTTTGTCTTACAACAAGTTCAAACTCTAATACTCCTTTTAAGCCATTAACCTGCTCATGATACTTATGAACGTATGCGTGTGTAAACTTGACCTCTCGAATTGTCTTCTCATGTCTCACGATTCGGACGATAACGGTTCGATAATAATAATTGTTCGGCCTATACTCGGTAAGTGCCCATGCAAATAGCGTATTGGAGTTATCTGTATCTTGTTCCACAGGGGGGAGTAATCGAAGTGGAATCTCACCCCATATCTGAAGCGAATGCACCGCATTATAGGCTTTGGCAAAAAAATCTGCCGGGCTTGTATTGAGATAGCTATAGCCAGTAATTTGTCCATTGACAAGCTCAATCAGCCGACCACCGGATTCTCGTTCAACTCTCAACAATATACTCATACTGCATATCTCCCTTTTGGCTAACTACTTCCAGCTTCCTACAACTAATTCCTTATCTTAATTATATCGGACATCCCCATATTCTAGTTAATGTAAATTCTCACACACTTTTGGATATATAGGAATAGAAAATTTCCGAAAACGATCGGGAGCCTGTTGTTCACGGCTTAACCAAAAATCTATTTTCCATGCATGAATGCAGTAGGATATGGATACAGCATAGAATCGGCATTCAAGATGCCGTCTTTTCGAACATTCCGACACCTGCTGACCAAGCCCCATCGTCCGAAGCCCTTGTCCGTCCGCCCGATAGCGAAACCATCCAATTCATAGACAAAATGACCATCCATGTTCAATAGATTGCTATAGATTCGTCATGTTTTTGATGAAAACATCGGCTCTTTATTTACAAGTCCGATGGTATGATGAACATGATCTGTGATCAAAATCACCACGAGAGGAGATGAACCTCGTGCGACAGCCCGATCGTCACAGCAACCAGCCACTGTATCAGCAAATCGCCGATGACATCGAACGGCGAATTTCATACGGCGAGTTTCCGCCGGGCAGTCTGCTGCCTTCCGAACGAAAATTAGCCGAGCAATTGGGCGTCAATCGAAGCACCGTGATCCTCGCCTATGCGGAGCTGCGCGCGCTTGGAATCGTGGAAAGCCGTACGGGAAGCGGAACCCGGGTGAGCAAGTATAAATGGGGAGCAACGCCGAAGCATACCCCGAATTGGCACCGGTATGTCGAAGGCGGAAGCTTCCTGCCGAACCTGCCTTTTTTGCGCCGGATCCGGGAAGCTCTTCAACAAGACAGCACGTTGATTGATTTTGCCAGCGGCGAGCTTGGCGCGGACATCTCCCCGGTAGAAGAGATTAATATGCTTATGGACGAAAACCACTATACGGCCTATCTCGGATACGACAATCCGCAAGGATTTGTGCCTCTCCGCGAAGCGCTCGTCACGTATTTAAGTCAATACCGGGAGATTCAGACGACCGAATCGTCGATCCTGATCACATCGGGTTCCCAGCAATCTTTGTACTTAATTACCCAGTGTTTACTGGCCCCTGGGGATGCGGTCGCCATCGAAGATCCTTCTTACTGCTATTCACTGCCTATGTTTCAATCGGCCGGGCTCCGCTTGTTCCGTCTCCCGGTCGACGCGAAAGGAATCCGGCCCGAGGATGTTCGCACCCTTTACAAAAAGCACCGGATCAAAATGGTGTTCATCAATCCGAATTATCAAAACCCGACAGGCGCTGCCCTCGATGCCGAACGCCGTATCGAGCTGCTTGATGTTGCGAGCGAGCTGGGACTCCCGATCGTCGAGGACGATCCCTTCAGCTTGACGGCTTATGACGGGACGCCGCCTAAGCCGCTCAAATCCATGGATCCGATCGGCTCGGTCCTCTATATCGGCTCCTTCTCCAAAATCGCAGCGCCCGGACTGCGCGTCGGGTGGATGGTCGCTCCCCATTCCGTTGTCGAGCGGCTGGCGGATGCCAGGCAGCAGATGGATTTCGGGCTTAGCGTCGTTCCTCAGCAGATGGCCGCGCAGTTCCTGAAATCTCCGTATGTCCAGCCTCATCTGGACCGTTTGCGGATGCATCTGCTTTACAAGCGGGATTTGGTGATCGGCGCGCTTCGGAAAGAGCTGCCGGACCTGGTCAGCTTCTCGATTCCGCAAGGAGGGCTGCATCTGTGGTGTAAAATCATCCCCGAGGTGAGCGACAACAAGCTGTTTGAAGAAGCAATCCGCCATGGAATCGTCTTTGTTCCCGGCAGCGTCTATGGTTCGGATTCCGGGTATGTACGGTTCACTTTCGCACGGCCTAAAACAGATGAAATCGTTCCGGGCATTGCCAAATTTGCCGCATCGCTTCGGGCCGTTCTTGGCCAATCCAATTAAAAAGGTGAATGAAAGCTTTGTATTCAAAATACAAGTCTTTTCATTCACCTTTTTACTCTTTATTTAAGCTAACACGCGCTAGTTGTCGCGGGAATCCCGGCTGCGGCGCGCTACCCCGGCATCGCAGGCTGCCGCTATAACCGCCTTGCTGACTTTATCCGCCACCTGATGATTAAATACGCTTGGAATAATATATTGCGCATTTAATTCTTCGTCGCTAACCACGGAGGCAATCGCATGGGCGGCGGCAAGCTTCATCGTTTCCGTAATTTGCGAAGCCCGGCAATCCAACACGCCGCGAAACATACCGGGAAAGCATAAGACGTTATTGATCTGATTCGGATAATCCGAGCGCCCCGTAGCCATGACACGCACATAGGGCTCGGCTTCCTCCGGCATAATTTCCGGGTTCGGATTGGCCATGGCAAAGACGATCGGGTCCGCCGCCATCCGTTTCACATCTTCGATCTTCAGTACTCCCGGACCGGACAATCCGATAAATACGTCCGCTCCTTCGATCACCTCCGAGAGGCTGCCCCGAACCATGAACGGATTCGTATGCTCGGCAAACCCATTCCAGACCTGATGCGGATAAACGTGTCCTCGAACGATCGCTCCCTGACGGTCAACGCCGATCAGATCCTTAACCCCGGAGGCCAGTAATATTTTGGAGCAAGCCATTCCTGCCGCCCCGATTCCGCATACGACAACCCGGCACTGCTCCAGCTTTTTGCCGACAACCTTCAAGGCATTTAATAAAGCGGCGAGGATGACGACGGCGGTTCCATGCTGATCGTCATGAAATACCGGGATATCCAGCTCTTTCTGAAGCCATTCTTCAATCTCGAAGCAGCGGGGAGCCGAAATATCTTCGAGATTGATCCCGCCAAATGACGGAGCAATCGCTTTGACAATGCTGACAATTTCATCCGTATCCTGCGTGTTCAGACAGATCGGGAAGGCATCAACGCCGGCCATCTGCTTAAACAGCACGGCTTTGCCTTCCATGACAGGCATGGCGGCTTCCGGGCCGATATTCCCAAGTCCGAGAACGGCAGAGCCGTCAGAGACGACGGCTACCGTATTTCGCTTGATCGTCAGCGTATGGGCCCGGGAGGGATCTTCATGGATCGCCATACAAATCCGGGCTACCCCCGGCGTGTAGACACGGGACAAATCATCCCGATTTTTAATCGGCACCTTGGGATGCATTTCGATTTTGCCGCCCAAATGCATGAGGAAGGTCTGGTCCGATACGTTGATCAGCTTCACCCCGGGAAGCTGTTGAACCGAGGAAACCACGCGGTTAACATCGTGCGGATCGTTCAGATTGACCGTAATATCTCTTACGGTTTTTGCAGGGCTTACCCGGTTGGTATCGATCGCTACGATGTCGCCTCCGGAATCGCTTAATGCCGATGCGATAGCACCAAAGTTAACGACTCCTTGATCGTACTCTAACCGCAAAATAATACTTGTTCCAATTCCGAACGGTGTAGGCATGAGCAGCATCTCCTCTTTTAAGGCATTTTGATTCGCAAGCTATTTGCGTCCGGACTTAGGCTGAATGCGTTCCATGAAATGGATGAACTCGGAGCGGGTTAGCTCCCCTGAGAACTTCTGCATGATTCGCCCCTTGTCGTCAATCAGATACGTTGTAGGCAAGCCGCCGATTTTATACCGTTTTTTCACATCGCCGTTTGAATCAAGCAGGATAGGGAGCTTCAAGCGATGACGGTCGGCAAATTGGCTTGCTTTTTCCTTCGTTTCTCCCATATTGACCGCAAGGATTTCAACGCCTGGCATCCGTCCGTAGGCTTCGTTCAACAACGGCATTTCATTGACGCACGGGTCGCACCAGGAGGCCCAGAAGTTCAGAAGAACGCCTGTCCCGTCATAATCGGATAATTGCACCGTCTGCCCCTGTAAATTCGTTAATGTGAAATCCGGCGCCTTCTTGCCGACCTCTACCTCTTCACGGTTGCCCGCCAGTGCTTGGAATACCGCATAGCCGACGGCAAACAGGATAAGGACAAGCATGAGTGCCCGCGTCCAAGATAGGCGTGCAGCTCTCTCCATCCGATCAGCTCCTCCCCCGCCAGAATCCTACCGCTGCAGCGCTTGAATATCTTGCAATATTTGGTCGTATGGCGTATCCGTCATTCCGTCGTACTTGGCAATGACCGTGCCCTCCGGGTTGACCAAAAAAAACGAGGTACCGTGAATGACTTGATCGGAGGATGTATCTTTTGCCACAACCGTATTAAACGAACCCAGGACAAAGGTTTTGATCTTGTCGAATGGATATCCGGTTAACGCATGCCAATTCGAGAAATCCGCGTCAAATTTCTGGAGATAAGCTTTTAACGCTTCCGGATTGTCGCGCTCCGGATCAACGGAGAAGGAGACCAGCTCCGCCTTCACGCCCGCCGATTTCAGCCGCTTTTGCAATTCCGCCATGTTGGCCGTCATCGTCGGACATACCGTTGCGCAATACGTGAACATAAAGTCCGCGATCCAGACCTTGCCCTTCAAATCGGACAAGGACACTGGCTTCCCGTCTTGGTTGACGGCCTCGAAAGGCTTAACCTCGTAACGAAGCGGTTTGGACTTGCCGCTGCCGCATGCGGAGACCGCGACAAGAATGAATCCCACTATGATATAGAAGACCGCTTTCTTCACCAACGCTGCTGCATTTGCGGACGACCTGCTCATGTGGCCACCATATTGTACAGCATGATCCACATGGAGCCGAAGACGACCAGCAGCAAAATGATCAAGCCCAAAATCAGGCTCACCAGGTTGTAACGAGGCTTTTTCTCCTCCCGCAGATGCATGAAATAAATCAGCTGAACGACGAACTGGAGCACGGCCGCCGCCATCAGAACGAGGGTGTTCGCCACCCCCTGAAGCCAGCCGGACAGGACGACGGCAATAGGAATGATCGTCAATACGATGGAGAACAGGAAGCCGGTCGTATACGACTTCAAAGAGCCATGGCTCCCGGCGTCATGCGGATTGGTCAGGTCATGCGCTGCCATCTATCTCACCCCCATCAAATAAACAATCGTAAATACGAAAATCCAGACGACATCAAGGAAATGCCAGAACAGGCTGATCACGTTCACTTTGCGCTTGGTTACCGGCGTAATGCCGTGTTTGGCCAGCTGAATGATCAATGCAATCATCCAGACCAATCCCAAGGAGACGTGAAGCCCATGAGTCCCGACCAAGGTAAAGAAAGCCGATAAAAACGCGCTCGTGCTAATGCTTGCTCCCTCGTGCACCAGATGAATAAATTCATTGACCTCCAGCACAATGAAAGCCGCACCGAGCAATACCGTCACCCCGAGCCATCCCATAAGGGCTTGCAGCTTGCCTTTGTGCATCGCAAGCACGGCAAGACCGCTTGTATAGCTGCTCGTGAGCAGAATAAACGTGCTGGCCATAATCCCGCCTAGCTGAAACAGCTCTGCCGGTCCGGGCCCGCCGTTTCGGTTGCCCTGCAGGACGATATAGGCGGCAAACAAGGTGCCGAAAATAATCACATCCGTCATTAGATAGATCCAAAATCCGAAGGTGCGCATTTCCTCCAGATCCGGATGGTCGTGATGCTCCGAACTTAATACGTGGGCATGTCCGTTTACTTGAGCCATTCGTTCGTTACCCCCTCATCGCAGCTTCCGTGCGTTTAATTTCCTCAACAGGGATATAGTGATCGGTTTTGTAGTTGAAGGAATGAACAAGCATGCACAAGGCTACCCCCGCCAGACCGGATACCGTCAGCCAGAGCCAGTCGAATACAAACCCGAATCCGGCCGCAAACCAGAACATCGACATCACAAAAGGAATCCCCGAATTGTTGGG
The DNA here is from genome assembly GCF_004000785.1 of Paenibacillus ehimensis NBRC 15659. GTDB lineage: Bacteria > Bacillota > Bacilli > Paenibacillales > NBRC-103111 > Paenibacillus_G > Paenibacillus_G ehimensis. The sequence continues at coordinate 53,455 of NZ_BILX01000017.1, forward strand.
CATATGAATCGGCTCCAGCTTCGCCGGGGCCGGAGCAAGCTGCCCGCGCGCTCTGCGCTGCTTCTCCTCCCACCATTCATCCTGCGAAGCTACCTGCGGCAGCGTGGCAAAATTATAGTGCGGCGCCGGAGAAGGAATCGACCATTCCAAGGTGCGTCCGTTCCAGGGGTCGCCCGATGCGTCTTTTTGATAATGCTTGAGGCTGTACACGATTTGCCAGACTTGAAACAGGAAGGCCAAGCCCATCAAAGCCGCTCCGACGGTGGACACCAGGTTCAACTCCCACCAACCCTTATCCCATCCGTACGTCACAAGGCGCCGTGTCATCCCCATCAACCCGAGCACATATTGCGGCATGAAGCAGACGTAAAATCCGATATTCCAGAACCCGAACGCCCATTTCCCTATACGTTCGTTCAGCTTGAAGCCGAACAGCTTGGGCCACCAATAATACAAACCGGCGAAATAACCGAACACGACGCCGCCAATGATCGTATTGTGAAAATGCGCGATCAGGAAATAACTGTTATGGAATTGAAAATCCGCCGGAGCGACCGACAGAAGCACCCCGGTCATCCCGCCGACAACAAAGCAAACGATAAAGCCGATCGTCCACAGCATGGGCGTCTCGAAGGTAATTTTGCCCCGGAACATCGTGAACAGCCAATTGAACACTTTAACGCCGGTCGGGATGGCGATCAGCATCGTCGTAAGGGCAAAAAAGGAATTGACATCCGCGCCGGAGCCCATCGTAAAGAAGTGATGCGCCCATACGAGAAACGATAAAATACTGATGATCATCATGGCGTACACCATCGATTTGTAGCCGAACAGCTTTTTCTTCGCAAAGGTGGATACGATCTCCGAGAAAATGCCGAAGGCCGGCAGAATGATGATATATACTTCGGGGTGCCCCCACATCCAGATCAGATTGATATACATCATCGGATTGCCGCCGCCGTCGAGCGTAAAAAAATGCGCACCCAAATAGCGGTCCAGAAAGAGCAGCGCCAAGGTGGCCGTCAAAATCGGAAACGAAAATATAATCGCGATACAGCTCGACAGCACCGACCAAGGGAACATGGGCATTTTCATCAGCTTCATGCCGGGTGCACGCATTTTCAGAATGGTCACGATAAAGTTGATGCCGGTCATCAAGCTGCCAATCCCCGAAATCTGGATTCCCCAGATATAGAAATCTTGACCGACCCCCGGATTGAACATGCGTTCCGAATAAGGCGGGTAAGCGAGCCATCCCGAATCCGGCGATCCTCCGATGACAAAGGACAAGTTAAACAGCATCGCGCCCGCGAAAAATAACCAGAAGCTTAGCGCATTCAGGAAAGGATAAGCAACATCGCGCGCCCCGATCTGCAGCGGCACCACCACATTAAACAATCCGAACATGAACGGCATCGCCATGAACAAAATCATAATCACGCCATGCGTGGTAAAGATCTGATTGTAATGATCGGGCGCCAGGAAGTTCAGCTCCGGCATGGCCAGCTGCGCCCGCATCAGGAGCGCATCCACGCCGCCGCGGAACAGCATCAGAAAAGCGGCGAATATATACAGGATGCCGATTTTTTTATGATCGACGGTCGTCAACCATTCACGCCACAGCCAGCGCCATTTTTTTAAATAGGTCAATCCGAATACAATGCCGATAATGGTGATCACGATAGCGACATCCGCGCCGTAAATCAATGGATCGCCCGTCACAAAAAATTCCGAGGCAAAGCTTGATACTTTCTCCCACATGGATCACTCTCTCCTTACATTTCGATTCGAAGCCCGCTACTCTTGGATCTTGATCTTCTGAATGTCCTTCCAGGACAAGCCGTGATTGTGCGAGGAAGCGTACTTTGTAACCGTCATATTGAACAATCCCTCAGGAAACGCAGAGAACGTCTTCACGTCCGAAGCGGAAGGCTTCGCCAGCTGCTGATAGCCTTCCAGCGTCAGCGCCGGCGACGATGCTTTGACCTCGCGTACCCATTGGTCAAACTCTTCCTGCGAAGTGGATTTCACATCAAAGAACATCTTGGCAAAATCTTTTCCGGTGAAGTTCGCGCCGGACCCCCAATATTGTCCGCGCTCGTCCGCTTGCAAATAAAGCGTCATCGCCATGCCGGACATCGCGTACATCTGCCCGCCGAGCTGCGGAATCCAGAACGAATTCATCGGCGAATCGGCCGTAATCTCGAAGCGGACCGGTACGCCCTTCGGGATCCGGACATGGTTCACGGTCGCGATTCCTTGCTCAGGATATTGGAATAACCATTTCCAGTCCAGCGAGGTGACTTGAACGGTCAGCGGTTGTTGATCCGATTCGAGCGGCTTGGACGGCTCCAGGGCGTACGTGCTTTTTATGGTAATAATGCCCAGAATGGTAATGATCACGATCGGAATCCCCCACCAGATCGTTTCCAGCTTCGTGCTGTGCTCCCAGTCCGGCGTATATTTCGCTTTTCTGCCTTTCTTGTCCCGGTAACGCCAAACGATGATTGCCGTGAGAACGAGGACAGGCACGATAATAATGGAAGTCAACAGCGTTGAAATCACCATTAAATCCCGCTGCTGTTCGGCAATCGGCCCTTTGGGATCGAGCACGATCATCTTTTCCGCACACCCGGTGGTCGTCAAGAGCAGCAGCGCCAGCATGGATACGGACGCAAACCAGCGGAGCGCTTTGGGTGTCTTCATGTTTCTCATCTCCTATCGCATTGCGTGATTATGATCACGCCTTACTTTAAAGGGGATCGATAGAGGTGTCACCATCCACTAACCAAGTCAAAAAACCGGCCATGTTCAACAAAATGAAACAAATACGACATCGTTTCTCCATAAAAAAAGCTCTCCCTAATCTTAGGAAGAGCCCAGCTTTGTACGATTCGATGCTTCCATGAGCAGACGGCCATATCGCCCGCTTCATTTCATATGTTTTATACAGCGGCACGAAACCAAACATCAACAAACAGGCGACCAACGATATTAAGACCATATCTTTCCGCCGTACATCGGTTTTTGAAGCGACTCGTACGCAACGACCAGAATAGGCGGGATAACAGCAAGTTGTTGGTATCCGGCATTCAAGCATAAGCCAATCCAGACGAAAGCCAGCGCCAGGAAGACGAGCATCTATTTGTACTGTCTTTTCACTTTCTACATCCACATGGCAATCGCGTATGCAATCGTCGTTGCTTTCCTTGAAACGGCAAAATCCATGTTCCTTGGCTCCCTTGTTCCTTTTACCTCCGCGAATCCCCGGCCGCGCCGAATACGTTGATTGACACTAGCAGAAAGTTGATTAGACTTTGCGGTATTTTCACGGCCCAACGGTTCGTACGATTTCTTGCTTTTTATCGTTAACGATCAATTGAAACACATCCGGGCGGCTGTAATGGCCTGTAACATCAAAATCATAGCGGCTCTGTGCGACCTGGGAAAGATCCAGCGTTGCCATGAGGATTCCTTCCTGGTTATAGAGCGGCTCAACGACATATTCGCCAAGCGGTCCGACAACGGCGCTGCCGCCTCTGCTCAAAATGTCGGCGTCGTCCTTGATATCTTCGCAGCAAGCCAAATCCGTCGGATAAGAGGCCTTGGTCGCAAACTGATTGCACGAAATGACAAAGCAGCGGCCTTCACAAGCGATATGCCTTATCGTCGCCTGCCACGTATCGCGGGCGTCTGCCGTAGGAGCCAAATAAATGTCGATGCCCTGCGCGTACATGGCCATACGGGCAAGCGGCATATAATTTTCCCAGCAGATCAAGCCGCCGATTCGCCCGAAAGGAGTATCGATGACGGTAAGCGTGCTGCCGTCCCCTTGTCCCCATAGGAGACGTTCGGAGCCCGTCGGAACAAGCTTGCGGTGCTTCCCTAGAAGCCCACCGTCCGGTCCGATGTATACCATGGAATTGTATAACGTTCCGGTGCTAAATTCCCGGTCGCGCTCGACTGCGCCAATGACCAGATAAACCCCCAGCTCCTTCGCCAATTCGCCAAAAATTCCGGTTTCGGCTCCCGGGATGTCGATGGCGCTTGCCCAATACCGCTCCCAGTCCTTTCTCCCGTCGGCATTGCGGCTTCCTACCCGTGTACCGAAGCTTAAGCCTCGCGGATACCCCGGCAAGAATACTTCGGGAAAAACAATCAAATTTGCCCCTAGCCCGGCTGCCTCTCTCGTCATGCTTGCAATCTTGTCCATGGCCGATTGCTTATCGAACAACATGGGCGCCGCCTGAATCACCGCTACGTTCACCTGATGATTTTTCATTCCATCCTCCTCCTCGCCACATGAATGGCCGAAAGTCGTCCCCGCGATCCGTCTCAATCCGGAATGATGTAGCCGGAACGCCTCCCCGGCGCCTTGTCTTGTTGCCGGGGAGCAGCGACAACTCTGACCTTTTGGATGTCCGGATCTTCCGGCCCCTTTACCGGCAGACCTGCTTCCACATGCCGCTTAATATAATCTACGATTTCCTGCGTGATGACCTGTCCGGGCATCAGGATCGGAATTCCCGGAGGATACACGTATACGAATTCAGAAATAATACGCCCGCAGGCTTGTTCCAGCCATGCCTCTTCCGCAGGAGCATAAAAAGCTTCTCTGGGCGCTAACAAAAAACGTGAAGCAGCAGGAACGACGGCGTCCGAAACACGTTTGTTACATTTTCCTTCGCCGCGGAATGCGTCCGACAATTGCCGCAAAGCCTGAAGCAGCCGGCGGACTTCCTGCTCCGTATCGCCCAGTGTGATCAGGCACAAAATATTCGTTAAATCGCTCAGCTCAACCTCAAGCTTGTACGTTTCCCTTAGCCATTGCTCCGCCGCGTACCCGGTCAGATTCAGCTGTTCCAGATGAATGCAAAGCTTCGTCGGGTCATAACGAAATACACCGCGCTTTTCGCATATTTCCTCCCCGTAGCAGTACAGTCCGGGAATCTCATTGATTAGACGCCGGGCTTCCTGAGCCAATCGAATGGTTTGCCCCGTCAGGGCTTGCCCATGCAGAGCCAGCTGTCTTCTGGAAGTATCAAGCGAAGCCAGCAGCAGGTAAGAGGTCGAAGTTGTCGTAAGCATGCTCATGACCGTACGAATTCGCTTGATGCTCACCCGGTTGCCCTTGACATTCAGAATCGAGCTCTGCGTCATCGAAGCGCCAAGCTTATGCACGCTGGTTGCAGCCATATCCGCACCCGCTTGCATTGCGGACACAGGCAATTGCTCGTGAAAATGAAGCAGCGTCCCGTGCGCCTCGTCGACCAGCACCGGGATGTTGTAGCTGTGAACAAGCTCGACCATCTGACACAAATCTATGCTGGTCCCGTAATACGTCGGGTTGATGAGAAGCACGGCTTTTACATGCGGGTTCCTTTCGATGGCTTCCCGAATCGACTCTGTTGTAACCCCATGCTCAATGCCGAGCCGTTCATCCTTCTCCGGCTCCACCCATACGGGAACCGCCCCCGCAAAGATGACGGCGGACAAAATGGATTTATGCGCGTTTCGTGGAAGGATGATGGTGTCGCCGGGGGAGCAGACGGACATAATCATCGTCATGATGGCCCCGGTGGTCCCTTGAACGGAAAACAGCGTATGGTCCGCTCCAAAAGCATCCGCGGCCAATCGCTCAGCCTCGCGAATCGCTCCTGCGGGCTGGTGAAGATCGTCGAGCGGAACAATATTGATCAGGTCAATGGACAAAGTGTTGTCACCCACAAAAGCCCGAAATTCCGGGTCTGCCCCCCTCCCTTTCTTGTGGCCCGGAATGTGGAATTGCAGCGGATCGTTTGCGGCGTGCTGCATCAGTGCCGTGAACAACGGTGTTCTGTGATGATCCATGCCATCCTTCCTTTCAGTTACGTTTTGTCCTGTAGATCAACCACGAATATAACGGCTGGGCTTCGGCCCGTAACCATCCATTCCACTTTTTTCTGCACCAACCGCTTCAGCGAGCGAAACGGATTGGTATATGACTTAGCCAATTGGATGGTTACTTTTGGGGAGAAATGGTTTACATTCATTAGCAGGCATCGCATCGCGGGGAGAACGGAGGTGGAACGCTGTGCTTTCAGAAGATACATTACACGGTGTGATGGTTCCTGTCGTTACGCCTTTTGATCGCAGCGGGGAGCTGGATATCCAATCGTTTGAAGAACTGATTCGGCGTTTGATGAGCAAGGGAATTCACGGTCTTATTGTCAATGGAACGGCTGGGGAATCCCCGATGATCGAATCCAGCGAGCTTGAAATCCTGATCGCAGCTGCGCGCCAAGCAATCGCAGCATCGCGAGCCATCCCGCTTATTGTAGGAATAGATGCAAGCAACACGTCAGCGACCGTTCGAAGGATGGCGCAAGCCAACTCACTTGGAGCCGATGCCGCTCTTGTTGCCGCGCCCGATTCCAATCTTACATCGCAGCAAGCCGTCATCCGGCATTTTCAAGCTTTAGCGGAAGCGGATCTGCCCATGATTTTGTGCGATCCCCCTCGTCGTACCGGGGGCGCGCTGGATGAGGAAACGGTAAGAGTCATTATGGGAATGGAGCATGTGATTGGACTAAAAGAGGGTTCAGGCAACATACGGCGTATGTTCCGACTGGCTCGAAGCATGTCCAAGCCGGTCTTATGCGGGGAGGATGAGCTTTTTTTTGCTTCCCTGTGCTGTGGAGCTAAAGGAGGAATTCTGGCAAGCGCCAACCTGGATAGCGAGCAGTTTGTGCAGGTGTACGAGCTTTTCCGGGCAGGAAAAATAGAGGAGTCCCATCAGTTGTTTCACCAGCTGCTGCCGCTTGTTCAATTTCTGTTCTCGGAGCCGACTCCCGCTCCATTGATGTGGCTTCTCTCTCAACGCGGATATATCCGCTCGGACCGGCTCCGCCTGCCTATGGCAGCGGTCAGCTGCGAAGCTGGCAGGAAGCATATTCGCCTGTTCCAGGGAAGCATGTGGAAATAATCCCGCATCCAGACCCGCGGCAATATACACCATGAGGAGGCAATTAAAATAATGCAAACGACTGTATATTTAACCCGGCACGGTCAAACGGAATGGAATTTGAAAAAGCAAATGCAAGGCCATCTGGATTCTCCTCTTACCGAATACGGTATGCAGCAAGCGGAATGGTTGAAGGAGCGTTTGGAGAATGTCCATTTCGACGCCATTTATTCCAGCTCCAGCCCCAGGGCATTCAGCACGGCTCGAATTCTCTCGGGAAATCGCCCGGTACAAATCTCAACGCTCGATTCGCTCAAAGAAATTCATATGGGGCTATGGGAAGGTCAACAAGTTGACCATATTCAACAACAATTTCCCAATGAATACGATCATTTTTTCAATGCGCCGCATTTGTACCGTCCCACAGGTCGTGGAGAAACCTATTCGGAATTGCTCGAAAGGACGATCCCCACACTTAACCATATCCTTGCAGAGCATAAAGGCAAGCAAGTGCTTGTTGTAACTCACCGGATCACTTTAAAAGTCGTGATGAGTTATTTTATGGGGAAGCAGCTGCATGAGATTGGAGGCATGTCCGACATCCACCCGACTGCCCTGTGCAAAATAAGGATGAATGACGATATACCCAAAGTCGAATTGTACGGCGACACCTCTCACTATCGGGAATAATCCGGCGAGCAGGGTTTAACATCAAGCGGCGGCAACCGGAACGTTTTTCTAAGTATAAGACGGTATTCCCGGAAGCTGCCGACCTTGTGTTATTCCGATAATTGTTCGGTATTTATGATATGTTTAATTTCATGGTCTTCCGAAATTTTTGGTAAAAGCTGCTCCGGTTCAATAAATTCCTCGCCGGGAATCGTTATTTCCGCCCGGGCAACTTTGACGTTCAACCCTAATTCTTCGGTAAATTCCCGAATAGCCGTTTTGCCCGTCTCCTCGTTAATCTCTCCTCTTCCGCCGGGCAAAACCCATGCATTGCCTTTCTTGGTCTTATGCAGCAATATTTTGATCCAAGTGAAATGAAATCGATTTATGATCACATAAGTACTCCAAGAAATCTTCATAGTTTAAAATCTGATGCAATTCCAATATAACTTTATTATTTGTTTCTTTGTAGAATAAGGTACTTAAAATTATGTGCAAATAAACCGTACTTTCGTCTCGAAGTTCTAATGCGGTAATCACAGCGTCATGGTAAATATACTTTAGCTCTCGTTTATCTTTCATAAATTACCCTTACCGTTTATTTTGGTTATGTACTGAAACAAATTTGGAATTGGCGTTATGTTTAATCGCTCTTGTAACCGTTCCGAAATAAAATGAATCTCATGCTGTCTTGAGACAATGCTGTCTTTATAATGTTTCTCGAGATCTTCCACCATATCGGACTCCTTTTGATACCTATCGAACCTCTCCAAAATATAAAATTCTTTAAGCGTCAGAAAGATCGAAAAAAGATCTCGAATATGCTCCGCAACCAGCTTTACAGGATGATCAAACATCATCGGTTGAATAAATAAGACCGGAGCCTTGTCCAAGTCTTTAATAGTGCCGTTCTTCGTATCAAAGGCAAAATGGTCGCCGCCCATGCCAGTGAAAGCAAAAACTATAGCATCTTTTGGCGTACAGTTGTAGTTAGATCCTTCTTCCCTGCAAATATCAATGCCGATATAATACCCAAGAGACAGGTTGTATTCTTTCCTCAACTCATCGTCTAAATGAATTAAGCTTATTATCGTTTTGGAATTCAAGTTGATTCCTCCCTTGCATCGGTTTGCTTGCATTTAACAACGATTCGGCAAACCGCTTCTTTCTTGTATTCTCGATTGCAAAGCCAAAAACCTCTACCGATACACTTCATGTGGACAAAGCACAAAGCTGATGCTCCAAACATTTACAAAAGAACAGTGCTGTCTGCTGGAGCAGCCGAATACTGCATGGCAAGCAGTCGCCCCGCCCGACCTCGCTCATCCACATCTATCTCCAGCAGAACTTCACCGTTCAGGACCGCCTGTCTTGTTCAGTCATGCCCGCTTTCGTGATATGCCAGCTTCGGGCGCGCTCATACTGGCCATAGAGACGGGCAAAGATACCGCCTGCCTGACGAAGCTCCGCCGGCGTCCCGGTTTCGGCGACCCGTCCCCCGTCGAGCGCGATCACGTGATCGGCGGCAGCAAGCGTCGATGGACGGTGGGCGATGACGATTACGGTCCGGTTCGGATCCCGCGCCAAGCCCGCGATGGCTTCGGCAATGGCGCGCTCGTTCGCAGGATCGAGCGCGGATGCCGCTTCGTCGATGAGTACGATGCGGGCTTTCTTGAGAAAGGCGCGCGCAATAGACACACGTTGACGTTCGCCGCCGGACAATTGACCGCCAGCTTCACCGACACGGGTGTTCCACCCATGAGGCAGACGGTCGATGACCTCTTCAAGACGGGCAGAGCGGGCTGCCTCGGTAAGTTCCTCGCGTGTGGCGTCCGGCCGGGCAATCCGCAGGTTCTCTTCGATGGTATCATCGAAGAGGTAGACGTCCTGAAACACGACAGCAATGTCGTTCAACAAGACGCTGTGGTCGAGCTCGCGAACGTCAACCCCGCCGACGCATACGCTTCCGGCATCGGCATCGAAGAACCGGGCGATGAGCCGCGTCACGGTAGTCTTGCCTGAGCCCGATGGCCCGACCAGCGCCGTGGTACTGCCGGGACGACAATGAAACGTCACATGGGATAAAGCGGGCGTGTCGCCGTAGGAGAAGGTCACGTCTTTGAACTCTACGCCAGCATGCCTAAGTTGGTTCACGGGTTTTGCGCTAACCGGGAGCGCGGGGGTATCCAGGATGGACTGGATGCGTCCGACGGCGTTCTGCATCGCGTGCAGCGCTCCGATAAGCTCGATGAGATTGCCGAGAGGCTCCATAAACCGCACCGCAAGTACAAGCAAGGCAATCGTTTTCGGAACAGAAAGCGTTCCGCTCAGGAACAAGTGCACGCCGACGACAATGATGGCGATGAAGCCTCCCATCACGACAGCGATAAAGGACAGGTCGGGCAGCATGGAACGGCTGAGCCCACGACGGTAAACCAGACGGTGTTCGTCCAACGCCTCCCGCATCCGCATACTGCCCGTGCGGCCCTGCCCTGCTGCTCGCAATACCGATTGAGCCTGACCAAGCTCGATAGCGCGTCCGGCGATCTCCCTGTTTGCTTCTTCCAGCTCGGCGTCCGCGATGCCAGCGATACGGCCCGCACGACGTAAAGTGAGAAGCGCAAACGGAATAATCGCGAGGAACACCAGGGCCATACGCCATTCAATTGTAAAGGCAACCGCGATGATCGTGATCGGAACAAGCGCAGAGGTGATCGCGGGCAGCCCGATCGTTATCCCCAAATGTGCGGCCATGCCTACATCCGCCGTGACTGCACGGGCGAGACGGGACTTGCGTTCGGAAGTGAACCAGCCCAGCGGCAGGGTTACGATATGTCTCATTACATGGTGGCGAAGCCCGGCAGCCAGGTCTATGCTGGCATCGAACCCGACGGGTGTCGCGATGACAGTGAGCACCCAATAGACGATGAGACCGATCGCACCGACGATCAACCACGGGCTTGCTGCCGCGAAGTCGGGTTTGGGTTGCAGCAGCGCTGTCAGGATCGGTACCAGCAGCCCGAGGAGAAGTCCTTGCAGGATCGCGAGGACGGTCTGCAGCGCTCCCATGCGCATGAACAGCTTCGGATTGGGCCATAGCCGATAGAGGTTGCGGATCATAAAGATTCTCCTTTCTGTTGAGCCCGCCACATGCGTGCGTACAGTCCGTCGCGGGCGAGAAGCTCGTCGTGAGTGCCGCGCTCGACGAGATGGCCGTCGTCCAGAACAAGGATCTGGTCGGCGTTCTTGATCGTGTGGAGCCGGTGTGCGATGACGATCACGGTCTTGCCGACCGCGAGTTCGGCCAGCGCGTCCTGAACGGCTGTCTCGCCGTCGGGATCGAGCGAGGCGGTGGCCTCGTCCAGCACGATGATAGGCGCTCCGGATAGGATGGCACGAGCGATCGTCAACCGCTGCCTCTCCCCGCCTGACAATCCGCCGCCTCCTGCACCGAGAATCGTATCGTAACCGCGGGGGAGGCGTTCAATGACATGATGGATATGGGCCGCACGGGCAGCCTCGCGCACTTCCTCGTCACTTGCTCCGGGACGCCCGATGCGGATATTCTCAGTCACCGTATCGCGCAGCAGGACGACGTCCTGAAAAACAAGCGACATCGACGACAGCAGCGTCTCCGAGGAGATGTCCCGTACATCGGCGCCGCCGATGCGGATCGCGCCGCCGGTCACATCGTAGAACCGCGGCAGCAGGTTGGCCAGCGTGGACTTGCCGGCTCCGGACGGGCCGACGAGTGCCGTGACGGTTCCAGGCTCGCAGACCGCACTGATGTCGGTTAGTGCGTTGGTGACACCGTCGTACGAAAAGAAGACGTGATCCAGCTCAATCCTGTGCCCCGCGGGCTGCTTGGGCTGAGCAGGCTCAGGAAGTGGCTCGCGGGAGAGAAGATCCTCGATGTGGCTCGCGGCGAGCCGCCCTTTTCGCACGCCTTGCGAGCCTTGAATCGCCGGCATAATGGACGTAGGCAGGCCGATTCCGACGACGAGGAACGGCAGCAGATCCGCCATTGTGAGCCAGTCCTTGCTCACGAACCACAGTCCGGCGACCATGACCGCACCTAGCACTGTCATCTCGGAAGACAGCAACCGCGATGCCGCCGAGCTGTACCGGGTTTCGGTCACCCAGATGCGCATCGCGACAGTATGCTCATGTACCGCAGCGGCAAACCGGTCCATGATTCGTCCGCCGGTGCCGAACGCTTTGACAACGGGAATACCGTCCGCATATTCCACGCTCGCGGCGCTGATACGCCTTTCCGCAGCAAGCAGACGGGCCATGTGCGTGCTTATCGAGCGCATCGCGATTTGGTAACAAATTCCCATGAGCAGCAGCACGGCCATGGTGATCAACGCCATCCTCCAGTCTACAAACACCAGATAGGTGAAGCCGACAACGATCGCTATGACCGCGCCGACCACCTGTCCGAGCGCATGCGCGATCAGCTCATGCATCTCTTCAAGGTCATTGGTCATCCGCTTCTTTACGGCACCGGAACCGCTCGCGCGAATCCAGCCCAGCGGCAGAACGCCTAGTTGCCGTATAATCCGCACCCGGATGTCGTGCAGCAATGCCGCGTCTGCGTAATGACCCAACCGCGATGACGCAAACACCATCACCAGGCGCAAGCACGCACCGCCCATCCCGATGCCGACCCAAGTCCACACGGTGGCGGCTGCACCGGCAGCCGGGGCGGTGAGCAGAACCCGAGCGATCTCCGCAACGGCAATGTATGGAGCAAAGCCGGCAGCGGCGCCAATGGCCGAGAGCAGGGCGCAGACAAACAGCTGGGTACGAACCGGCCGCAGCAAACGCGCCAGCGCGTCGGAACGCACGAGACGTTGGTCTTCTTCTCCGGCGAACGGACCGGAACGGTCTTCTGACGCCGGAAGCTTGCGCTTTTCGTGTGGTACACTTTCATTGTTCATGATTTCTCCCTTCCGGTGCTTCAAGCACCTTGCCCAAAATTTCTGCTTCTATCTTACCCGCAAAAAAGACTATAGCTGCTATACACTTGGAGCATACTGCCCCGTCACCTCCAACCTTGTGCCTTATTTCAACGAAATCGCGGCAATGTCAATATAGGCAAGCTGCCCGTTGAAGGTATAGTCCTTGATTTTAGACTTGTTGTACACAGCCACTTCTTTCGTGTAGGAAAGCGGAAGCAGTATGGCGTTATCGTGAATCTCGCGCAGGATAAAATCATAGGTTTTCCGGATTTCATTCCGGTCGACAGTGACGTTCAGCGCATTGATGATCTTGCTTCCATCCTCGACCAGTTCAAGCGCTTGAGCTGCCGCATAGTTGGACTTTTGGCCAGGCTTCATGTTGGTTATGGACGTATACGGATCCCAAGCACTCCCGTATGTCATGCCGTATGCTATTGTAAAATTGTTGTTTTGCAATTCGGAATAATAAGCCGTCATCTCCATACCGTTCAGCCTAATATCCATCCCGATCTCTTTCCACTGTGCGGCCACGGCGAGCATAAGATCGTCAACCATGGTATTGTCCTTCGAATAAAGAATTTCGCCCTTCAAGGAAACGCCGTCCTTTTCCCGGACCCCATCGCCGTTGGAATCAACCCAACCTGCCTCCTCCAACAATGCGATTGCTTTTTGCTTGTCATGGCCGTAAGGCTCGAGTTTCACGTCGCAATAAGGCAGCGCCGGATCAAAGATGCTGTCCGCTTTGGCTTCGATTCCTGATAGTATGCTTTCGGAAATCCGCTGCTTATCAAGAGCATAGCTCGCCGCCAGACGAACATTCCGGTCGTTAAAAGGCGCTTTGGAAACGTTAAACCCAAAGTATCGAGTGTAGTTAATCCCTTCGGAGACAAGTGTCCCGTAGCCGCTTGCCTTCATCTCGTTCAATCCGTCGTAAGTGATTTGCCTGGTTCCCACGATGAGATCCACTTCTCCGTTACGCAAGGCCAGCAGTCTTGCATCATTGTCGGGAATCACCTTGACATGAAAGCGATCCGTCTCAGGCTCCTTTCCCCAATAGTGCGGATTTTTGACAAAGGTGTACGTCGTCCCGTCCGTATCTCCTTTATACATGTAGGGACCCGTGCCCAGAGTGGATGTTTTCAAGTCGTCCTTAACGGTCCCGTCCTCATGGAACGCATGCGGGGATACCATAGCCATCGGATGGATCAATGTAAAATCCTTCAGCACCCCATAATACGGAGCGGTCAAATGCACTTCTATCGTATGCGGGTCCACAACGACGATCCGCTTGAACAAGGTAGTCACAGTTCCATAACTGCCATTGGCTTTCCCCAGATTTTGAGGGATGACCTCCAGATTTCTCTTGACCGCTTCGGCATCAAACACCGTTCCGTCGGAAAACTTTACATTCTTCCGCAAATGAAACGTATACGCCAACCCGTCATTCGATATATCCCAGCTTTCCGCAAGGCCGGGAACAAACTCGCCGTCCTTGTAATTGACAAGGGTTTCGTAGAAATTGTACATGTAGAACGCAGGTCCGTAATTGGTGTTCACTACGAACGTCTCAATCGGATAAAAACCGCCCGCAAAATTCCACCCCTCGCTCACGGTTATTTCACGGGCCGTATCATTACGATCGGACCGAGAGCAAGCGGCCAGGGCCGTCAGCAGCAGCGCGGCAGTCACTAGTACCGTAACAGTTTTCTTCACGATCGTCCTTCTCCTTTCCGATAGGATGAACCGGTGATTTCGGCGGAAGCGAGTCAATCAGCAGCCTGGAATAAGCATGGCGGAAATCGGCATATGAAGCGGCATTCTCAATGTGCTCGACGATCGCGCCCTCTTTCATCACGAAGATGTTATCCGCCATATAGAGCGCCGCATCGATGTCGTGGGTAATAAACAAAAACGCACCCAAGCCCGCTTTTTTTAGCCCTAAAATCAAATCAAGGATCTGCTTTCTAACCGTCACATCCAGCCCGCTTACCGACTCGTCAAATACGATGAATTTCGGGGAAACGCTCATCGCCCTGGCGATGCAGACTCTCTTCAACTGCCCGCCGCTTAATTCATGAGGCAATCGCTCCAGCTGCGCCGCAGATAGCTGCACTTGGTCCGCTAATTCCAAGACCTTGCTGCGCTCTTCAAATCTGTTCAGATCCGTCAAGCATCGGATGGGCTCCGCTATCGAATCATAGACCCTGCGCCGAGGGTCAAGCGCACCTTGGGCGTTTTGCAGCACCAACTGAATTTTCGCTCTTTTCAAGCGAAGTTCTTTGGGGCGCATGGCAGCAACGTTTTTTCCATCGAACCGGATCTCTCCGCTTGTCGGCCGTTCGACACCTACCAACATCCGGGCCAGCGTGCTTTTGCCGCTGCCGCTTTCCCCTACGAGGGCGTAGCTTGTATGGCGGTCAAGCGACAGGGATACCTGCTTTAAGGCATCGACCGGTATTTTATTCCCGCGCTTGTCTTTGGCCATATATCGTTTGGATACATTGTCCATCTCAATCATGGCGATCCTCCCTTGCCAGAATACTGGCCGCCAGCAGCTCCTTCGTATACGGTTCCCGGGGGGCGGCAAAAATGTCATACACGGTACCGCTTTCGATAATTTCCCCCTTCCGCATGACGATCATTTCGTCCGCGAGCTTTGCCGCAACGCCAAAATCATGGGTAACAAGAAGCAGCCCGATGCCGCTTCTCTTCATTTTTTCGAGTTCGTTCAGAATAATGCTTTGATTGTTGACATCCAATGCGGTGGTGGCTTCGTCTGCGATAATGATTTCCGGCCCGTTAATCAGGGACAGCGCAATCATAATCCTTTGCAGCATGCCCCCGCTCAACTCATACGGGTAGCTGTTCATCAACTGCTCGCAGCGGGGCAGATTCATGTTTTCAAGGGCGAGGACCCCGGAAGCGTAAGCGTCCCGCCTGCTTATTTGTTGATGAGCCCTTATCGTTTCCACGATTTGCGCCCCGATTTTGGCCGTCGGATCAAACGCCGTCATCGGGTTTTGCACAATCATGGCGATTTTGGTTCCGCATAACGCCCGAATCCGTTTATCATCCATTGAGATTGGTTTTTCCTCTCCGTATTGCATATTTCCGGATACCCGAAACCTGCTCGCATCGAGAAGCTGCATTATGGCCTTGCACGTCATAGTCTTACCGCTTCCACTTTCACCGACAATAGCCAGCGCCGTACCTGCCCGAAGCGTAAAGCTTACGTTGTTGACAATAGGCTGGGCTGTACGCTTGAGAGCAACACACAAGCCGCTGACTTCTAACAATTTGTTCATTCACTCACCTCCTCCGGAGAGAGGATATCTCTAAGCGCTTCCCCGAACAGATTGAACCCTGCTGCCGCAAGCAGAATGCATAGGCCCGGGTAAACGACCAGCGTCGGATGCGAATAAAAATGCGATCTTGCTTCGCTAAGCATCGCGCCCCATTCCGGCGTTCCTGCCGCAAACCCTAGCCCAAGAAAAGAAAATCCGGAGATCATGAGAATAAATGAAGCTGCCCCCGTACTTACATAGACAACCATCTGCGGCAGAATATTGGGGATGATATGGCAGAAAACGATCCTGCTCCCGCTGCAGCCGGCAATGTGAGACGCGAGTATGTAGTCCTTGCCTTTTTCCATGCGCGCATAGGTCCATACCACCTTGGTAAACCAAGCCCACATCGAGACAAAGATTGCCGCAAAAATACTGACCATCCCTTGTCCGAGCGACCCGATAAGCGACAATACAAGGACTAGCGGCGGGAAAGCCATGAACATATCGCAAATGATCAGAAAAACCTGCTCCAACCGCCTGCTTGCATAAGCCGCTGCCGCTCCGACCGTCATCCCGACGGTTCCCAGCACGAGAATTATCGGCACGGCAATCCCGATCGAATAACTGGCACCCATGAGCAGCCGGGACAATACGCATCGGCCTAACTGATCCGTCCCCAACGGGTACTGTGCGTTCGCAGCCTGGAACCTGTTATATAGATCAATTTTGTTCGGATCATTAGGTGCGATGATCGGAGCCAGTACGGCAATGATCGATACAAATGCAATTAATATAAGGCCCGTCAGCGCCTGCTTGTTTCTAAGCGTTTCTTTGATCATAAAGGAACCTCTCCACGATCCACCATCCGAGGATCCAATAAGCAATTGACAATATCCGCAAGCGCTCTGCCGATGACAAAAATAAAGGCGATGACCAATACACACCCATGGACGGTCGGTAAATCGCGGCTCAGAATCGCATGGACCAAGTGCATTCCGATTCCTTGGATCGAAAAAACACTTTCAACCACCGCGCTTCCGGCCACCATAAGCCCGAGATATTGACAAAACAGCGTCACCATGGGAGGAAGTGAATTTCTTAAGACGTGCACCCCTATAATTCGCTTGGTGCTAATCCCTCTTGCCTTGGCATAAACGACATAATCTTTGTTCAGGTTAGACAGGATGGTTGCCCGAAATAAACGAATGAACGTGGCTGCGACAGGTATGGCAAGAACCACCGACGGAAGAATCAGGCTTTTCATATTTCCATAATCAATGACTTTAAAAACCGGTACTGCTATGGCAAATACCAAAAGCAGCAAAAACCCCATCCAGAAATTAGGAATTGAGATGCCCAAAATGGTTATCCCTCTTACCACATGATCGAAGAACCGATTTTGTCTGACAGCGGAAATGACGCTTATGGGCAGGGTCAACAATATAATCCAAACCAGCGCCATTCCTGCAAGCTTTAGCGTCTCGGGCAGCTTCTGCGCAATATCGGAACTGACCGCATTTTTGGTCAGAAGAGATATGCCCAGATCGCCCTTCACAACGTTGCCCAACCAATGAAAATATTGTTGATGTATCGGCAGATGAAGCCCCATCTTCCATCGGAGCTCTTCGATCTGTTCAGGTGTTGGATTCAACAGGCTTCGACGTGCCAAAGCTTCAGCCGGATCGACCGACGTGAAACTCGATAGCAAAAAGGACAGGATCGTGACGCCGGTCAACACAACGAGAAGACCAATCAATCGCTTTCGGAGATAAGTAATCAATGCGCGTTTCGTTCCTTTCTTTGGGATCCTTCCAAAGCATATCGCTTGCTTGCATTTAGCTTTTCTGTAACTCTGCCCCTTGGTTGATTATAATAATCATTCTCAATTGAAGAGCTATAGACTTATTCCACCGCTAACGGTGGAATAAGTCTATAGCTGCTATAATGATAGGGCAAAAAAATTATTGTCCCGCTTTCTCGCTCAATTTACCTTGTAAGCTGGTTAAAAAATCCTTGAGGAACAAAACCTTCTCCTCAGATTCATCCTTTAATAGTTCGTACACCAGATGATCCAGTTCTTCATGAAACTTTAAATGGTTCTGATGGACGACTTCCCCCTCCGGAGTCAGCTTTAATAAAAATCTGGACTGATTCTTAATGTCCTTTTCTTTTTTGATCAGACCTTTTTTTTCGAGTTTAATTACAATTTGTGAAACGGCTCCAACAGTCACGCCAAGCTTATCCGCCAAAGCGGTAATATGAATCCCTTCGTTTTCCTTAATCTCGGAAACAATATGAATTTCCGTATAATAGATTTGTTTTCCGTCTTTGGTTTTTAAAAAGTGCGTGTTTTTTTCATACTCAACATACGCGTATGCCGCACCTAAAAAGTTGTAGCTGATTTCTGTTTTGCGTAACTCATCCATCTCCAACTTCGATCACCGCCTCGCTCCAAAAAGTATATAGCACCTATACACTTTTTGTCAAGGCATACGGACCGGCATAACGCAAAATCGCCAGACGCGTAGATCTCGGCTGACGATTTGAAAGTTATACGCGCACATGCTATTCGTTCTCATGTAGCGCTTGTATGACTGATTTTCCAAGTTCCTGCACATACGTCATTCTTCATCCAATGAGTTTTTCATCCACCACTTCTGTTTTTAAGCCCCTTTGGAACCTCCCCTGAGCTGCGCACTGCAAAATCGGTTTATGTCATATATAATAGCATGGCATTATTTTTACGCGATGCATCGAGATAGTAGTTGATTACCTGTTCCAAATAAGTAAAAACATATTCCGGATCACCTTGATTGTTCCAATCCAAGGCTGGGTAAATTTCCAGTTCGTTCATCTTATCGGGATCGAATCGATTCTTCAGTTCTTTCTCGCTTAGATTGGATAGACTCAATGCAACGCATCTCACCTCTTCGTTTGTTAAATATCTCACGGGTCCAAACCCTATATCCTCTCCGATTTCCGTTCCTCCTAATATCGTATTGACCAACGGTAACTCCCCTTCCCATGCGCTGCCATTTAAAATAAAATGAATCGCATGCCAAGCTTTATCTATATCTAACAAATCCACCTCACGATCTTCAGTAAAAATGATATCCATTAAGTTCTCTTCCCCGGATTTTATTCTATCTAATCTTTCTACCGATATTTGCAATAAGTTTCCTGTCATCCCCATAGTTTACACCTCTGTCTTATGAACTAAAGAATGAATAACCTTGTCCTTTACTGTCTTGCTAATCCCGGTCTCAAAACTTGTTTCCACCAGGTGAGCGTCTAACTCCCCCATCTCTTCTTCATCGTCAATAATCACAAACCTATCGACCTCCCAACCACTATTCAAACTGTGGATTAAAAACTCCATAATTTCTTTGCCCCGTATGGCCCCTTCAATTATGGGAGTCATTCCAATTACATTCTTTATTCCGTTGATTTCAAAAATAGATTGTAATTGCTTTAAGGTCCTGCCTTCTCTCCAAGACGAGCTGACGACAATCTTAGCTTCAGTTATTTCCAGTACCTCTTGTAAATTCCTGACGCATTCCGGATCAAACTCATGTCCAAAATATTTCTTACTTTGCACCATATGTCTGGAAGTAACCAGTACTCCGTCGATGTCCAAAAAGATTAATTTCATACTTTTTCTCTTCTCTTATTTTAGGTTATGACTTTTCCTGTCCTACTAAAAAGTGGTCTTGAAGGATCTTTAATGTCTCTTGTCTGTTCCTTACGATATATCTCTTATGTTGAAATGCATTGGTTACTTCTAGAAGTTTTTCGAGTTGGTAACCGTGATTCCATTGAACAATCATCTTGATTAAATTGCCGATCGATTGCTTATAATTCCATGGTTCAATCCCTGTTCTTGATTTGATAAATCTTTTTATGATTCTGTAGTCTCTTATATACACACTGGGATTAAGAATAATAATCATATCGGATTGGATAAAGCTTTCCATGGTCCAAGCACTGTACTGAACCCCTTCAATAATCCAAGATTCCTTATGAATGATCTCCTGGAATGTTTTATTGCGAATTTCTTCCGGATATTTAAGATTTTCCGCACTTCGATCCCAGATCATATTGTCTAGCTCGAAACAGGGTATACCATACTGTTTTGAAATCTCTCTGGCTAACGAGGACTTGCCGCTGCCGCAAGAACCAATAATTCTAATCTTAATGATCGTCAACTCCCCGAGTATCAATGCTAAGCACGTTAGGTCGGGCAAGGTGCAGGGTTATCTTCAAAACCTTTCCAAAATCTTTTTCTCCTATTCTAGCACACTTTTTGTGGATAGTCGCCAGCTTGGCAACGAAATGGAAATGGCCCAATTTCATGAAAATTGGGCCAGCCAGCGTGCTGCGTTCAGAGAGCTTATTCCTTAGTGCATTCAGGCAAGCTCTTCCTGCACGATTTCGATTTTTTCTCCTTTGTTATTCACGATGTCTATACCGAGCGCATCATACCCGTTGCGCTTCGCCACGTCGAAATCGACTCGTTCGCCGCTTATTAATTCAAGCTGCCCGTCTTCGTCCACATCGTCCGAAAATTCTTCATCCCAATCGACGTTATAGAAGGCCGTGATGTAAACCTCAAAAGTATCCTCACCCTCTTTACTCAGGTAGGGCAATAAGGGCGTCCGGTTGTTTTGCTGCTCAGCCGTATAAGTATCGCACAGCATGGCGTTATAGCCGTGTTTGCAGCCGTCGAACAGAAGGTACCGTTCACCATCAATCGGATCCTCGGCCACAACCAGTTGGGGAGCGAAATCGGTGGCCACAATCAGATCATCGATCAGCTCTCCGTAATAATACAGGCGAAACTGGGTTCGGCCTTCTTTTGTCTGCAATTTACCTGTCCATTCTTGTTCCACCCAATTTTCCGGTTTTTCAGCTACGGTTACTCCCTCAAGATAAGCCGGACCAAGTCGATGCGATGGTTGGTTAGACATATGCTGCTTTCCTCTCCTGGATATGATTTATGTAATAAGACTCTATTTTACCTATTTCTCTCAAAGTCTCGATCTAATCCTTCATGTTCTAAGAGCTGATACACTTGTTCCATATCCTCGTCCGAGAACTCGGTATCCAGAAACTCCTCACAGATGAAGCCCCAAGTATCCACCCTCGAAACAATAGGGATCTTATTGCTTTTCGCAAACCTTTCCAGGGTTTCTTTATGAATGGCCGAGACAAAAAGGACTTCGTCGCTCTTCAATCTAACTTCGGGAGGGAATCTGGTATTCAAAATTTCAGAAATATCTTCCGAAGCGACACTGCCAGTGGGGTATATACGGGATGCCTGGAAGGGGTAGTTGTGAAAATGTATCCGATTTTCAAAAATTGAACATCCTGCATAGAGTCATCCCCACCCCAATCCTTACCAGTTCATGCGTTCTGCTAAAGATTGAATGTGGGATGTGTGATGCTTGTTATGCCAAATAAGTCTTTGAATCGCCACATCCACCGTAATCCAACCCAGGACTTCCGTATTGAATCTTCGATTATAGTCGGCCGGCTTCAAACCATAAATCACATGGATGAGCCGATGATGAAGCGACTCTAGAAGGACCAGGGAAATTTCGATCGGGGTCTCCTTATAATCGTTAAGCTCGGCCCATACATTGGGACGATAAGAACTGGCCATAGGTTCTTCTTCGGTTAATCCTCTCTTTAATCTCAGGTAGGCATTGATATCGTTATCGGCCATGTGATGAACGACCTGTCGCACCGTCCAGCCACCAGACCGATACGGAGTTTGAAGCTGATCCTCATTGAGGTCTCGCACAATCTTGCGAAGAGAAGGAACAAGTTCCCCTATTTCTTTCGTGTAATTGTTACGTTCTTCCTCTGACGTAACAGCCCTTGGCGTAAACTGGCCGATCGGATACCGCAAAATGTCTTCATTCATCTTGAGATTGACCTCCTCGAAAATATCCATGCTGTCCCCGGCGTAAGGTCCGTAGGCTGAGCTCCGAAAACACTCTTTTTATTACTTTACCTCGTCACCTATATATTCCAGCAACTCTCCGGGCTGACAATTCAATGCTGCACAAATCTTATCAATGACCTCTAATGACACATACTCGTTGGTATTCAATTTCGCCATAGTCGCAGACGAAATTCCTGTCCTCTTCATTAATTCTTGCTTCTTTATGTCTCGATCGATCAGTAATTTTTGTAACGGTTTATAGCTTATCATCACTGCATCCCTTTCAATAGACTAAACTTTTCTTCAATTATAGCGATTAAAATTTAGTTAATCAAAATTATTTTCGTGTTCTCTTGACAATAAAATTCAATATGATAAAGTTATATTCAACAAATTAAACATTTATTCATTATTATAAATGATGGAGGTTTGTGCTATGCTCGAATTTAACTTAGCTTTTAATCAATTTATAACGAATCGTACCGATGTTATTGGTAAAACTTCTTTAAAAGAATTAGGGAAGTACAACGAATTGAATACCTATTGCATTAAGCTATTTAAAGATATTTACAATCAACTGCCAGACGACTCCAAAATGTTGCTATACGAATATGAATACAAATCCAATATCCTGCAAGGACTTGCTGAATCGATCATGTACGAGCAAGGCCTAAAAGACGGAGTTTCTTTGAGCAGAATCTTGTCCGGCGGTTAAACCGTCGGATAACTGTTCTTTTAAATATATAGACGACTGATGCCTCTGACAGACAGCACAGATTTCATATGTCATCTTCGCAAATTGGCTTTGACCTCCAAGAGCTTACTGTATTGCATTGCGCTTCATCATCCTACAAACACAATGCTTTATTTAGGATTCTTTTGTAGATCTTTAATAACCTTGAAGCGGTAAACCGTTATGAAAAGGGGAATTTAAAAAATCTATTATTATTTCATCCATGTTTTCAACAAATTCAAGATTACATTGAAACGGTAGACGCCCATGCAAAGCCGATATTAAATTGAACCTTAGCTGGCAAGCCAACGGATCAAACCATAAATAAAATATCATTCCATGATTCCGAGGCGAACGAAATACTTGCTCCTGTCTGTTTTGGATTACTTTAAAAAAGAATTCTCTATAGTCACCAACTTTATAGTTTTTACCAATTCCAAGTCTAATGAGATACGCCACATATTATTAATCGTCTCTTCATTCAAATCTTGTTCTGAATTTCCGATAGAAATTATGTCCGTTATAACCGCCTCTAAGTGTTTAAAATAATACTCTTTATTCATTTGGTTCGTCATGCGCTATACTCCACTCATATTCGTCAATATCAATGGTTTAGCCTCTTCTCTGCCAAATCCATGGCGACGGCTAACTGAATCTGCCCGATCTTACTAAGACCGCGCTTATAATCTTTTATTGGTACCGTTTCAATAATCGGGCCAAACTTTGATACAATCTTCTTGCAGGTCTCCCATCCGGAATATCTTCATTAAATGTAATGACGGTTACTTCTGCCCGTCACATCAATAAGTCTCAAAACATGCCTTAGCAGCGCCGTGGCTACTCCATTATTTCTCGCTCGAAATCATCCATTGTTGGGTTATCAACTCTCATATGTAAACTCCACTTTCGTGCCGGTCAAATCAATATTACCATATTTCAGGAGAACCCAGCCCAACAAAAAAAATCCTCACCTCTCCGAAGAAAGGTAAGGATTTTCCGCCGCTCAATTAAGCGCGGGAGATGTATTGGCCCTCGCGGGTGTCGATCAAGAGCACGTCGCCTTCGTTGATGAAGAGCGGCACTTGAACGTTCAAGCCGGTTTCGACTTTCGCGTTCTTGGTCGCGCCTTGCGCCGTGTTGCCTTTGACGCCCGGCTCGGTTTCGATAACCTTCAGCTCGACGCTGTTCGGCAGGTTGATCCCGAGGATCTCGCCTTGGTAGCTCATGATGTTGATGTTCATGTTTTCTTTGAGGAAGTTCAGTTCCCACTTGATTTGTTTTTCTTCCAGGTTGATTTGATCGAACGTTTCGGTATCCATGAACGTATGCTCTTTACCGCTGGCGTACAGGTACTGCATTTGACGGTTTTCGATGTGAGCGCGGCTCACGTTCTCACCCGCACGGAACGTACGCTCAACGGTGTTGCCGTTGCGCAGGTTTTTCAGCTTGGAGCGGACGAAGGCAGCGCCTTTACCCGGTTTAACGTGCTGGAAATCGATAACGGTGAACAAGTCGCCGTCTACTTCAATGGTCAAGCCTGTTTTAAAATCGTTAACTGAAATCACTACAAAAACCTCCCTAAAATGTGAGCAGACGACAGTGCCTCAAGCCTTGTAAGAATCAGTTCCCGGATCGTCCGGACCTATCCTTGCCTTCGCCTTGGTTTATGCCGCTACCAAGTTGCAGTAAAGTTATGGTATCACAATCAAGTCTTTGCTGGATTGTGTTAACCTCCGATTGCCCGTTTCCGTGATGACGATATCGTCCTCGATCCGGACGCCGCCGAAGCCTGGCAAATAAATGCCGGGCTCCACGGTAACCACCATGCCCGGAGTCAGTACAACATCGCCCTGCACCGACAGCCGCGGCGCTTCGTGAACTTCCATCCCGAGCCCGTGTCCGGTGCCGTGGCCGAAATGATCGCCGTAGCCGTAACGCTTGATGATATCGCGTGCGACGGCATCCGCTTCCTTGCCGGTCATTCCCGGCTTGATTCGCTCGAGCGCTTCCATCTGCGCTTCCAGAACGATCTTATAGATGTCGCGGTGCTTATCCGTCGGCGTACCGACGATGACTGTACGGGTAATGTCGGAACAGTAGCTTTTGTAATAGGCTCCGAAATCGAGCGTGACAAATTCGCCGGTTCCAATGATTTTGTCGCTGGCTTTGCCGTGCGGCAGCGCAGAGCGTTCGCCGGAGGCAACGATCGTTTCGAACGAAGTCGAAGCCGCGCCATGCTTGCGTACGAACATTTCGATTTCCAGTGAAATGTCCAGCTCTTTGACCCCGGACTTCAACAGCCCGAGAATGTGGACGAACGTGCGGTCCGCCAGATCGGCCGCCTGCTGCATGACGGCGATCTCCTCATCGTCCTTGATCATGCGGAGCGACTCGACCAATCCGCCCGTAGGCACGAATTCAATCCCGCCGAGCGTTTCGGCGTAGCTGCTGTAAGTGCCGTAGCTGAGGTCGGTTTGTTCGAAGCCGAGCTTGGTAATTCCCCATTTGCGAAGCAGATCGTGGACCGATTCCGCGACCTTGGGCCCGTGCTCGATGATCTCGTAGCCTGCCGCTTGCTCCGATGCCTGTGTTACGTAACGAAAGTCGGTCAGCAGTACGGCCCGATCGGCCGTAAGAAGCACGTAGCCTGCCGATCCGGTGAAGCCCGTCATATATTTCCGGTTCGTCGCATTCGTGATGAGCAGCGCCGGCAAGCCTTTTTGTTCCAAGAGGCTGCGCAGCCGTCCGATTCGCTGTTGCTGCATTTGCTATCCCTCCGCGCTATCAATATACTGGACCAGCGCACGCAAGCCCAGCTCGTAGCTGTTCGCGCCGAAGCCCGCGATTTGGCCCACGGCTACCGGGGCGATGACCGATACGTGGCGGAAGGCTTCCCTTTTATGAATGTTCGAAATATGTACCTCAACCGTCGGGATGCCTACAGCGCTGATGGCATCGCGGATCGCATAGCTGTAATGCGTGAACGCGCCCGGATTGAACAAGATGCCGGCTTTCTGCCCATAGGCGGCATGAATGCGGTCGATCAGATCGCCCTCATGATTCGATTGATAGCATTCCAATCCGACCCCGAGCTCCTCCGCCAGCTTGGCCAGCCTGTCCGTTATCGATTGAAGCGACAGACTGCCGTAGACGCCGGGCTCCCGGATGCCAAGCATGTTCAAATTCGGTCCGTTCAACAACAAAATGTGCTTCATCCGTGAAACCTCCCAACCTGATAAATCCGCACACACTTAGCCATTTTACCATAACCTTCCCCGGTTTGAGAACTTTTTTTTGCGGGCTCAGGCGGCCAAATAAAGCGGTTTTACCAATGTTTAGGTAATCCGAATTGTTCATCAAAGCGTGAAAGAACCGATAGCGCACATTGTGGCGACCGTCTGCAGGCCGGGTGAATTTTAGGTTAGCTCGGGTTCGTCCCGGCTTCTGGCAAACGGCTCCCGTTCCCGCTCGTCCGTAAACTCGAAGCTGATGGAGTAGCCGATAAACAATCCCCAGAGCACAAACAGGCATGCTTGAGTCAGAACCGTATTTAGATCCAGATAGGCGATCCAATCCATCATCCCGGTGATCGGTCCGACCAGCAGGAACAAGAACGCCCACCAGGCGACGCCGTACCCGATTCCGTACCACGGACCGATCGCCTTAGCGAGCATGAGCGTATACAATAAAGCGGCAACGACGGACAGGGCGATAAACGCCAGCCATCCCAGCATATATCCCCGCCATGTCATCAAGTAAGAATGCTTGTACAAGGGCTCGATCAAAAATCCCGGCGATAGCGAAGTAAAATGAAAATAGTTGGCCAGCATTTGAACCCCGCCCCAGATCAACCCGGCGAAAAAGCCGATATGTACCGCGAATCTCCATCGATTCGTACGAGGCTTCGCATCGCGTCGGCGATTCATGCCCAAATCCCTCCTCGATTTCGGATATCCACTAGTATGTGCAAAAGTTCCACCGATAAACAAGTGGCAATATGACGGCGGATTCGCTAAAATACAGATATGGCATCATTTATCGTTATTTATTCATAGTAGAAGAAGGTGTATCGTATTGTCGGAAAAGAATCAGCCAAATGCCATTTACGGCGGCCAAGCCGTGATTGAAGGCGTCATGTTTGCCGGCCAGAAGGTGAACGTTACGGCGGTGCGCCGAAAAGATAATTCCATCCATTATCTTGAGGTACCCAGAAAAGAAATCGGCTGGGTCCAGACGTTGAAGAAAATTCCGCTGATCCGGGGGATTGTCGGGATTGTGGAAGCAAGCGCCAAAGGGGCGCAGCACTTGAATTTTTCGGCGGAGGTGTTTGCCGAGGAAGAAGGTGTGGTTAAGGAAGAGAAGAAGGAATCGCTGACCGGCAAAATCTCCATGATTCTCGGGGTGGCAGTCGTCGGGATTTTATCCTTTTTGTTCGGAAAGTTCGTGTTCACGCTTGTTCCGCCGACGATCGAGCAGATGCTGTTCGGAAGTTTGTTCGAGAACCAGATCGGTCATAACCTGATTGAAGGCTTGATCAAGATTATCCTGCTTGTCGGGTATATTTATTTTATTTCGCTTACGCCGATGATCAAACGTTTATTTCAATACCACGGAGCCGAACATAAAGTCATTAGCGCATACGAAGCCGGCCTGGAGCTGACCGTCCAGAACGTGCAGAAGTTCAGCACGCTGCATTACCGGTGCGGCAGCAGCTTCATCGTCTTTACCGTCATCGTCGGCGTCGTCATCTACTCGTTCTTTCAATACGATTCGTTCCTGGAGCGGATCATTCAACGGATCGTGCTGCTTCCGCTTGTGATCGGCGTGTCTTATGAAGTATTGCGGTTCACCAACAGCCTGCGGGACATTCCGGTGCTTCGTTTCCTCGGCTATCCCGGCCTGTGGCTGCAATTGCTCACGACAAAAGAACCGGACGATTCCCAAGTGGAAGTATCCATTGCCTCCTTCAACCGGATGCGGGAGCTCGACCGGCAAATTTAACCTTAGACAAGGAGGGGTCCTGCATGAGAAACCGCAACAGCACGGTCGCTTACGTGATTTTCGGCTTGATCGCCATCGGGATACTGGCTAGTATTCTCTCCAATCCGGGCACGTTTATCATCCCGATTCTCGTATTCGGCGTGATTTTCTTCCTGTACAAGTTCCCGCCGAACCGATGGAGACAACCGAAACGGCCGTCCTCCTCCCGGTTTCAAAAAGGAAAGCGGCGCAATGCCACGTTCCGCGTCATTCAAGGCAATAAGGACGGCTCGGATGAACCGCCCAAATACCATTGATTTGTTCGCAACCTTAAAAAAGCGGCAGCCTCTTTCCAAGAGCGCTTGCCGCTTTGTTGTTTTTTCAAGCCTTCTTGGAAAAGCGGTTCGGAACCCGGCAGACGTGAGTCAAATAGTTGTGCTTGTACTCGGTCATCTTCCAATGCGCGAAAAAGGCATGCGTCGCCCGCTGCCCGGATTCGAACAGCTTCAGGCTTTGCTCGGTCGATATGTCAAAGTCGGTGATGCTGACGCCGAGCGTCGGAATTTTGACCGTACGGAACCGGTTGCTTTCTTGGATATACCGGTCGTCGTGCGCCTCCAGCATGGTCGAGAACAAGGCCCGCATCATGCTGACCGGACCGTGAATGGCGTTCGGCTGCCCTGTGCCGCGGCCCACCATCTGGAAGCCGATGGTCGGGATCATCTGATCGATCGGCGGCGCTTCCGTCGAATCGAAGATCCACAGCGGAAAGTTGCTCAGCAAGCCTCCGTCCACGATGTACACGAACTGGTCGATGAATTTTTCTCCCGGGAGACGGTGCTCGAACGATTTGCGGATGATCACCGGATCGAAGAAATAAGGAATCGCCGTACTCATCCGAACGGCTTTCGCGATCATGAACCGGCGGGGATCGATGCCGTAATGAGCGATGTCGTCCGGCAGGACGAGCAATTTGCGGCTGGAGATGTCGGAGGCGATAATGCGAAGCTGATTCGGCTTCAGATCTCCGAACGTGCGAATGCCCTTGGCCAACAGCAGCTTATGGACCCAATGCTCCAGCGCCTCTCCGGAATACAGGCCTTTCTTGATAAACAAACGGGCCATCGGACCGACCAGCTTCGTGTCGAAGATTCGGGAGCGCTGCAGGAACGCGCGAAAAGGCGTCGCTTCGATAACCTCCTTCATTTCGTCCGCACGGTATCCCGCCGCGACCAACGAGGCGACGATCGCCCCGGAGGACGTGCCCGCCACCTGATGAAACGAATGTCCGAGCTGCTCCACCGCCGACACGGCCCCTGCAAGCGCGATTCCCTTCACGCCTCCGCCTTCGAACACGGCATTGATTCTCACCCCGCATCCCCTCTTCCCCGCAAAATCTCTCCAAGAGTATGTATGAGGCGACGCTTTGTCCTTATGCCTGCAAAAGAAAAAAGCCCCCGATTCTCGGAGACTTACGATTCTTCCAGCTCTTTCTTCAGGCGCAGCAGCTCTTCGCCGCGGGTAGTGTCACGTTTGAAATATTCAAGCAGCGTCTCGATGCAGGTGATGGAGTCCCAGCTCAAGTGATGTTCGATGCCTTCGACGTCCTTATAAATATTTTCTTCCGAAACGCCGATTGTCGTCAGGAACTCTTCCAGCAGATGATGACGGTCCACCAACCGTTTTCCGACCTTCTGCCCTTTGGACGTCAGTACAAGACCGCGGTATTTTTCGTAAATTAAGTAGTTGTCTTTGTCGAGCTTCTGAATCATTTTCGTCACCGAAGACGGATGCACTTCTAATCCTTCGGCGATATCGGAAACGCGCGCGTACCCTTTCTCATCGATTAATTTATAAATTCGTTCCAAATAATCTTCCATACTGGGCGTAGCCATTCCGCGTTCCTCCCGTGTTCCAAAGACGAATCTCGGTAATTTTATGATACACTGATTGATTTATGCAAAGCAAGCCTTTGCTGTGAAAGACAAAAACCTCATGTGCAGCACAGCAAATTCCCATGTGTGCGCACCGAGTGAATGAAGCATCCTAAGGTCGTTACAAGCGTTCTTAACTATATCACAGCCGCATTCCGTAAGCAAGTCTGAACCGATTCGTACCACCAGGAGGGATCACGCACATGGCCACCGAGCTGCTCGCGCCCCCGATCCGCCAGACGCAGGTGTTTGTCCCGGAGCTCGTCTATTTTGAGCCCGACGCCCTGGACTACCCCAAAGGCAAGCGAATCCATGAATGGGCGCTGAAGGAAGGACTTCCGATCCGCATGACGACGTCTCATAACCGGATCACGAATCTTCCGGGCGAAAGCGATCTGGAGAAATACCGGATCGCCAAGCGGACGCTGGTCGTCGGCATCCGCAAAACGCTGAAATTCGATACGTCCAAGCCGTCTGCCGAATATGCCATACCGATCGCGACAGGCTGTATGGCGCACTGCCATTACTGCTATCTGCAAACGACACTCGGGGCGAAGCCTTATATCCGGGTCTATGTCAATACCGACGATATTCTGAAGCAGGCCAAGCAGTATATTGAAGAAAGAGCTCCGGAAATTACCCGGTTCGAAGCGGCCTGTACGTCGGACCCGGTCGGGCTTGAGCATATCTCGGGCTCGCTGAAGGAGTACATTGAATTTATGGGGCGGGAACCGCTGGGCCGGCTTCGTTTCGTAACGAAATTTCACCATGTGGAACCGCTGCTGGATGCCAAGCATAACGGTCATACCCGGTTCCGGTTCAGCGTCAATGCCGATTATGTCATCAAAAACTTCGAACCGGCGACCTCCAGCTTCTACGAGCGCATCGAGGCGGCCGGCAAAGTAGCCAAAGCCGGATATCCGCTTGGCTTCATCATCGCCCCCATTATCTGGCACGAAGGCTGGGAGGAAGGCTACGGCGAACTGCTGCACAAATTGAAAGAGGCCCTTCCGCCGGAAGCGACCTCTGACTTGACGTTCGAATTGATTCAACACCGGTTTACGAAAACGGCCAAAAATATTATCCACCAGCGCTATCCGAAGACGAAGCTGGAAATGGACGAAGCCAAACGGAAATACAAATGGGGCCGATGGGGTCAAGGCAAGTACGTCTACCCTGACGAGCAGGCCGCGGCGCTGCGCGAATTCATCAGCGAACGCATCTTCACCCATTTTCCGAAGGCGAAGATCGATTATTTCACCTGAGCGTCAGCCGATCCAGGAAGGCGTAATTCCCTGCAGCCAGATCGTGATCCGGGTCATTTGATCCGTGTACAGCAGCACGGCTACGACGAGCATCACGCCTCCGCCTACTTTCATCATGGTAGCGGAATATTTCAAGATCCATTTGGTTGATCCGATGAAGAACGCAAGAATGAAGAACGGGATCGCGAAGCCAAGCGAATACGCGGAAATGAGCGGCAGCCAGGAATTCGGTTCGGTTGCCGCCAGCATCAGCATCGCGGACAGAATCGGGCCGATGCAGGGAGACCACCCTGCAGCGAAGCCGATGCCGATCAGCAGCGAGCCGAGGTACCCGGCAGGCCTCGACTTGATCTGCAGCTTGCGCTCGCGCATGAGCCACTGCGGCTGGAAAATGCCGAGCAGAAACAGTCCCATCACAAAGATCATGATCGCCGAAATTTGCCGGAGCAAGTCGCGGTAGTCCAGGAAAGCGTTGGCGATGACGTTGGCCCCGAGTCCCAGCGTATAGAAGATGATAGAGAACCCGAGAATGAAGCTGAGCGTATGGGTAATCAGCTTGAACCGGACTTCTTTGGCACTCTGCTCGTCCTTGAGCTTCCCGACGGAAACGCCGGTTATGTAGGACAAATACGAAGGATACAGCGGCAAGCAGCAGGGCGATATGAAAGAAACGAAGCCTGCCCACAGCGCGATCCAAATGTTAAGTTCCACGGCTACCATTCACTCCTTTACCTCTTTGTTCCTTACAAGCGAAGTCCCCGTTTTACCGTCAAAATGCCGATGAGCATCGCGATCAGCACCAGCACGACCGTCGCTCCCGGCGCCAAGTCCCACACGCCTGCAGAGACAAGTCCGGCAATAACCGCAAGCTCGGAGAACAGGATCGACCAGAAGATCGAATGCTTGAAGCTGCGGGAGACGAGCAGGCTGCAGGCGACCGGAATCGTCAGCAGCGAGGACACGAGCAGCGCTCCGACGATTTTGATCGAGACGCTGATGACCAGCGCCGTCAGCATCGTGATCATAATATTATAGAAGCGCAGCGGCAGGCCGCTCACGCCGGCCGCGTCTTCGTCGAAGAAGAGCAGGAACATTTCTTTGTAATTGATCAGCACGAAAGCCACGACGATGGCCGCCACGCCGCCGACGACCCAGAGGTCGGTATTGTCCAGCGTGTAAATGCTGCCGAAGAAGTAGCTCATAACGTTAATGTTGAAGCCTTTGCCGATTGTGAACAGCAAGGTGGCTAGCGCCACGCCGCCCGACATAATAATCGCGATCGATAGCTCGGCATAAGTCTTGTACGCTTTGCGCAGCCGCTCGATGCCGAACGAGGCCAGCAAGGCGAACAGCAGCCCGACGCCGATCGGGTAAACGTTGATCAAAAATCCGAGCGCGACCCCCGCGATCGATACGTGCGCGAGCGTGTCCCCGATCATCGACAAGCGGCGCAGCACGAGAAATACGCCCATGAGCGGAGCGGTCAAGCCGATTAACAAGCCGCCGATCAGCGCCCGCTGAAAAAAGTATTCGGTAAAGATATCCAAAGCCAGTTCTCTCCTATCTACCCGCTGCATCCTGCCGTCGTTGTACGGTCAGGGTTATACTTCAATCGTCTCTCTAAGCTGCTGCATCGAGTGGGTCAGATCGGTTTCGCGGCAATTTTCCGGCTCGTGCGTATGCTTGACGTAGAACGATAAGCCGCCGCTCTTCTGCACCGAGTCTTCCCCGAGATACGATTGTATCATATCCATATCGTGCGAGACCATGATAAACGTGATGTGGTGATGCTGGTGCATATGGCGGATCATCCGGAAAAAGCCGGCCTGCGTCTCGGCGTCGATGCCGACGGTAGGCTCGTCCAGAATAAGCAGCTCCGGGTTGTTGATTAACGCCCGGGCGAGGAATACCCGCTGCTGCTGTCCGCCGGACAATTGGCCGATTCGCCGGTCCGCCAGATCTTCGATCCGCATCGCGTAGAGCGCGTCGTCCGCCTTGCTGCGCTCCTGCTTGCTCAGACGGCGGAACATATTTTTTTTGCCGAACAGCCCGGAGGTCACGACTTCGCGGACGGTAGCCGGAAACAGCGGATTCAACGCATTTTTTTGCGGCACGTATCCGACGCGCTCCCAGTCGCGGAACTGCTCGATCGGCTGGCCGAAGAGACGGATTTCGCCGCGGGCCGGCTTCAGCAGCCCGACGATCATCTTCAGCAGCGTCGTCTTGCCTGCGCCGTTGGAGCCGACCAATCCGACGAAATCGCGCTCCAGGATTGAGAAATTCAAGCCGCTGATCACGGGTTTATTTTCATAAGAAAAAAAGATGTCATCGATCGTGACGATCTGTTGATGACATCCAAAGCGAGCATTGGTTTGCATGGCAAAGCTCCTTATACGGAAGGTCTCCCTTCTATTGTAATGCTTTTAATAAATTATTCAAATTGTTTTCCATCAGGGACACATAATCGTCACCCTTTTTCGCCTGCTCTTCGGTCAACCCTTCGATCGGGCTCAGGACAAGCGTTTCAACTCCGGCGTCCTTGGCAAGCGTCTTGGCCAATTTGTCGGATACAAGCTCCTCAAAGAATATATATTTGACTTGATTGTCTTTAATGAATTGCAAAATGTTTTTCATATCCTTGGACGTCGGCTCGGCATCCGGAGCGAGCCCCATAATCGCCTTCTGGTTCAGTCCGTAAGCTTTGGCCAAATAGCCGAACGATTGGTGCGTCACGACAATGTCCTTCTTGGACGTCTTGGCCAGCTCGCTCTTATATTTGCCGTCTAATTGCTCCAGCCGGTCGGCGAGCTTCTTGAAATTCGCTTCGTAATCGGCTTTATGCGCTGTGTCGACTTGGATCAGCGCGTCCTTGATGTTAACAGCCAGCTGCTTGGCATTGGCCGGGCTCAGCCATACGTGCGGGTCCGTATTGCCGTGGTCGTGGCCGTGCTCGTCTTTGCCTTCTTCTTTCTTCTCGTCGTGGCCGTGGTCATCTTTCTTCTCGTTATGGCCGTGCTCATCCCCGTGCTCCTCTTCGGTGCCGGGAAGCAGCTCGATACCGCGGCTTGCTTCCACCACAACGGTTTTGCTGTCCTTTTTCAAGCTGTCGAGCGTGTCATGTACCCAACCCTCGAACCCGGCGCCCAAATAGACGAACAGATCGGATTTAGTCAAATTCTGGATGTCACGGCTCTTCGGCGACCAATCGTGTGGCTCGACGCCGGCCGGCACCAGATTGACGACATTGACATGATCGCCGCCGATTTTGGAGGCAAAATCATATAGCGGATAAAAGCTGGCTACGATATTGATCTTGCCGTTCACCAGCGCAGGCTGCGAGCGTCCTCCGCAAGCGGACAGCAGTGTAGAGAGCAGTAGAACCAAGATCACGGGAAGGATGGCCCGTTGGATGAATGTTCGCTTCATGAGATGATACCTCCGAGACGTAAATCGTAATTATTTTCATTAACAACGACGATTATACGCCCCGCCCATCCGCTTGTCAACGGTAAATGTAGAAATTACGATAAAGCCAAAAATACCCCTTTGCGCCTGATGCTGGCAAAGGGGTATTTTGCTCCATTCGGTTGTAAGCTACTCGACGCGGACGGCCTGCTGCTGGGCTTTCAAGCACAATTCGGCCGCTTTGAAGGCATGCTCCTGCGTCATTGCATTCTCCGTCCGGTGGATGCAGTCGAGGATCAACTGCCCGAAGAACGGATAGCCGACTTCGCCGTGAACGGAGAAATGCCGCTCGCCTTCCTTGTTCACCAAGTAAACGTGGTCTCCCTGCTTATCCCGGGCGATATCGATATACTTGCGCAGCTCGATGTACCCGTCCGTTCCGACGATGAGCGTCCGGCCGTCGCCCCAGGTGCCGAGGCCGTCCGGCGTCAGCCAGTCGACGCGGAAGTAGAAGGTTGCCCCGTTATCGCCGGTCAGCGCGGCGTCCCCGAAGTCTTCCAGCTCCGGATACTGCTTGTTGTTATAGTTGGCTACCCGGCTGCTGACGACGGTGGCGTCTTTGGCGCCGGAATAGAACAGGAACTGTTCGATCTGATGGCTGCCGATGTCGCACAGGATGCCGCCGTATTTCTCCCGCTCGAAAAACCACTGCGGACGGGTCGGCGCGTTCAGCCGGTGCGGACCCCAGCCCATCACGTTAACGACGCGCCCGATCGCGCCTTGCTGAATCAACTCGCCGGCGAACACGGCGCTTTCCACATGCAGCCGTTCGCTGTAATAGACCATGTACTTCCGGCCCGTTTCCTTCACTTTCGCACGGGCGGCTTCAAGCTGCGGTAACGCGGTGAACGGCGTCTTGTCGGTAAAGTAGTCTTTTCCCGCGCTCATGACGCGAATCCCAAGCGCTCCGCGCTCCGAAGGGACGGCCGCCGCCGCTACGAGCTTAATCCTCGGGTCGCGCAGGATTTCTTCCTCCGAAGCGGCAGCCTTGGCTTGCGGAAACCGCTTGACGAACGCTTCGACTTTCGCCGGGTCCGGGTCGTAGACGGCAACCAAGTCGGCTCCCGCTTCAATAAGGCCATTGCACATACCGTTAATATGGCCGTGATCCAGCCCTATCGCGGCAAAAGCAAACTCGCCCGGCTTCACGACCGGATTCGGTTTCCCCTGCGGCGCGTAATTCATTCCGTCGTTCCTCTGCATACAAGAAGCCTCCCACTATGGTATCTATCGATTGTTCACGTGAACAATCCTCATTTTACCACAGATCCGTTCGGAATTGAATCGGAAACTGTCGCGAGGGTCAGACGGTCTCCTTGCGATGCGGCCAGAATCATGCCCTGCGACAATTCGCCGCGCAGCTTGACCGGTTTCAGGTTCGTGACGCAGATGACTTTGCGCCCGACCATTTGCTCCGGCGTGTAGTATTTGGCGATACCGGATACAACCTGGCGCTGCTCGTAGCCGAGATCGAGCTGCAGCTTCAGCAGCTTGTCGGCGTTCTTCACCGGCTCGGCGGCGATAACCTCGGCGACCCGCAGATCGACCTTGAAGAAGTCGTCGATCGAGATTTCAGGCGAAGCCTCCGGTGCCGGTACGGCGGCCGTCTCCGCTTTCGCGTCCGCCGCCTTCGGCTCTTCGGACGCGGCCTCCGCCGCAGGAGCCGTTCCGCCGTTCATCGATTCCGCGATGAACGCGATCTCCTTGTCCGCCTCGAGGCGCGGGAACATCGCTTCGCTCTTCGCCACGCGCGTGCCGGCGGGCAGCGTTCCGAACGCATGCGCCGTATCCCATCCGGTAAGCGGGCCGGCTTCGACGCCAAGCTGCTGCCACATCCGGCGCGGCGTCTCGGTCATAAACGGCTGCAGCAGTACCGACGAGATGCGCAGCGATTCGGCCAGCACGTACAGCACGGACCCGAGCGTCTCCCGCTTCGTCTCGTCCTTCGCCAGGTTCCAAGGCTGCGTCTCGTCGATGTATTTGTTCGTGCGGCTGACGAGCTGCCAGATCGCAGCAAGCGCTACGGAAAACTCCATTTTTTCCATCGCTTCCTCGACTTTGGCGACCGTCGCTTCGGCCGTCTCCAGCACGGCGGCGTCGAACTCGGTCGCTCCGGCAGCATACGGCTGCACCTCACCGCCGAAATATTTGTCGATCATCGCTACGGTCCGGCTGAGCAGATTGCCGAGGTCGTTCGCCAGATCGAAGTTGATCCGCTCCACGAAACTTTCCGGCGTAAACGTCCCGTCGGAGCCGAATGGCACTTCCCGCATCAAGTAATAGCGGAGCGCGTCAAGGCCGTAGCGGTCGATCAAGGTGACCGGGTCCACGACGTTGCCTTTGGATTTGGACATTTTGCCGTCCTTCATCAGCAGCCAGCCGTGACCGATCACCTTCTTCGGCAGCGGAAGACCGAGCGCCATCAGCATCGCCGGCCAGATAATCGTATGGAAGCGCACGATCTCCTTGCTCATCAGGTGGACGTCCGCCGGCCAGTACGTCCGATAGCGGCTGTCATCCTCGCTGCCGTAGCCAAGCGCGGTAATATAGTTCGAGAGCGCGTCGATCCAGACGTAGATCACGTGCTTCGGATTGCCCGGCACGCGGATGCCCCAGTCGAATGTCGTCCGGGAGACGGCCAAATCCTCCAGACCGGGCTTGATGAAGTTGTTGATCATCTCGTTGCGGCGGGATTCCGGGTAAATGAACTCCGGATGCTTCTCGTAATGCTCAATCAGCCGGTCGGCATATTTGCTGAGCCGGAAGAAGTAGCTTTCTTCCTTCACCCATTCCACCGGCCGTCCGCAGTCCGGACATTTGCCGTCGACCAGCTTGTTTTCGAGGTAAAACGACTCGCACGGCGTACAGTACCAGCCTTCGTAATGGCCGAGGTAAATATCGTCCTGCTCCATGAGCTTCGTGAAAATTTTCTCAACAGCCTGCTTGTGGCGCGCGTCGGTCGTCCGGATGAAATCGTCGTACGAGATGTCGAGCTTGTTCCACAGGTCCTTGATCCCCGCGACGATATCGTCCACGAACTGCTGCGGCGTCTTGCCCGCCTCCTGCGCTTTGCGCTCGATCTTCTGCCCGTGCTCGTCGGTGCCCGTCAAGTACATGACATTGTACCCGCGCAGCCGCTTGTACCGGGCCATGACGTCGCCCGCCACCGTCGAATAGGCGTGGCCGATGTGCAGCTTGTCGCTCGGGTAATAAATCGGCGTCGTAATGTAAAAGCTTTTGTTGGTTTCAGACATGTTCTAATGACCTCCTATGGGATTGAAAATGCAAAAAAGCTCTCATCCCTATGGGACGAGAGCTTCAAACTCACGCGGTACCACCCAACTTCCCCCGTTCGGACGCATGGCGAAACCAAGCGCCGTTCGAGGCTTAACGGTCAATCGCTGACCATCCGTTAACGCCGGAGCTACGATGAAAGCTTACCGCCTGCGGCCGGCTTCGGCCGCGAGCATGGCTCGCTCCCATATCCTCCCGGACCATCTTCCTCAGCATCGGCCGACCGGTTCTCAGCGACTCCGGCTCTCTGTGCGGCTTCCGGCAAAGTACTTATCCGTTCATGGGATGTTTAAGCCAAATATATCGAAAATGAACCGTCCGTGTCAAGGGACGTGATCCACTCCTCCGGGATGGAACGGATGGCATTTACAGATCCGTTTCACGGTAAGCCACGAGCCGCGGGCCGCGCCATGCTTCTCCAGCGCTTCAAGCGCGTAGGCGGAGCAGGTCGGGTAAAACCGGCAGGTCGGCGGTTTCAACGGCGAGATCCATTTGCGGTAAAAGCGTACGCCTCCTTGCAGTACCCGTTTCACGATGGGCGCGGCTCCTTTCCTCAGCTTGCTTCTATCATCATGCCTGAACGAGAGGGCCGGTGTCAAATAGGAACCAGCACTTGCTATACGGCAGAAAAAAGATCTGCACCGCCTCCATCTTGAGATGGCACGGGCAGATCTTTGCGGGCTTCTAACTTGCGGCTTGAGACGGGCTGCTCTTCTTCGTTTGCTTGCCCGCCTTTTGCGCTTGCTTCTTTGCCTGCTTGCTTGCCTTCTGCTCCTGCTTCTTCGCTTGAATCTCCTTGGCGAGCTCTTGGGCGGTTTTGCCTTGGGCGGAAATGCCAAGCTTCTCCGCCTCCGCTTTCCGCTTGGCCAGCGTGTCGGCGCGCTTCTGCCCGGCGAGCGCCTTGCGCTTCTCCTGGATGGCCGTCTTCAGCTCCTTCGCCGTTTTGCCGTCGGTCGCGATCCCGAGACCCGATGCCGCCTTTTGCAGCTTCGCAAGCTGCTCGGCCTGCAGCGACGCCTTGGCTTGCTTAACCTGCGCCTTGGCTTCCTTGACGGCGGTCCGGCTCGGATTCTGCGCGGCAGCCGGCGCAGCGCTTGCGGCTACCGCCCCGCCGAGCAGCATGACGCAGGCAATACCGGCCGTTACGAGCTTGTTCATCTTCATGGTCATTTCCTCCCACAACTTGTTGTCGTATGTAGTGTTGCGAGAAAAATGTACCATGCATTTATTACATAACTATGACAAGACCGGACGAAACCCGGATGCGTTACCGAAGCCCCTCCAGCCTGCCGCGAAGCGCCTGCATCGGCGACAGTATCCGGGCGCCCGACGCCGCTTCGGCCCGTATGGCCGCGTCCGTCATCGACAATTGGGCGGCTGCGACCGGGGCAGACGAGCTTCGGATCAAGCCCAGCAGGAACGCTTCGGCCTGCTCCGCATACGCCGCTTCCCGTCCTTGCAGCAGCAGCTCGAAGCAGCCCGGGCCGGATACCGCCGTCCGCGCCTTGAACGCTCTGCCCTGCAGCTTGGCGTGAGCATACAGCCGTTCCATCGTTCCTTCTACGGTGGCCGGATTGGTGAAAGCGACGACCGCCTCATCGCCGAGCGTCAGCAGCTCGTCGAACCACGGCTCGTCGATCGCGATGACCGGAACGCCGCCCGTCGTGTCGAGCGCTTGCTCCAAGGGCGACAGCGCGGCAATATAATTCGTGCACGTGATGACGATGGCGTCAACCCCGCAGCCTGCGATCCATTCCAGCTGGCCGCGCAGCTTCGCCTGCACCTGCCGGGTCGCCGCTTCAGACGCCGCAGCACGGGTCAACCATTGGATCGCGCCAGGATCGACAAAGTGGACGCAGGTGAACGTCTCGCGGTCCAGGCCCTCCTCCAAATACCGGATGTTCGAATGATGCGCATGCAAGCAGCCCAGCCGCTTGACCGTCATGACAACCGCCTCCTGTGAGCCCAAGCTTTTCTCCTAGCTTAGCGGCAATTCCGTGAACGGTCAACGGCTTGTTTAGACCGCGCAGCGATCCTCTAAGCGTCCTGCCGAAGAAGCTCCTCTTCCCCCTGCATGGCGTTTCTGCCTGCAACGGCATTCCCGCGGCTCCAGCCCTCCCGCTTGAAATCGATCATCATGCCCGCTCCGAGCGCCGTGCAATCCTGCGGCTCCGCCGCGAGATGGACGGGGACGCCGGTTTCCGCCTGAATCCGCTCGTCCAGTCCGTGAAGCAGCGAGCCGCCTCCGCACAGAAGAATGCCCCGCTCCACCACATCCCCGGCCAGCTCCGGCGGGCAGTGCTCCAGCGTCACCCGGATCGCATCCAAAATGGTCGCCAGAAAATCGTCCATCAATCCGAATATTTCCCCGGAGGTCAAGCGAAGCGACCGGGGCAGACCGTCGATCAGATCCCGGCCTTTAATATCGATGGCTTTGTCCTTCTGCCGCTCGACAACCGACCCGATCTGCTTCTTGATCTCCTCCGCGGTCCGTTCGCCGATGGCGAGGTTATAGGTTTTTTTGACGTATTCGATAATGTCTTGATCGATCGACATCCCTGCGCGCCGCACCGTATGGCTGACGACGATGCCCCCGAGCGACAGCACCGCCACTTGACTCGCTCCTCCGCCGATATCGAGCACCAGACTGCCGATCGGCTGGTCGACGGGAAGCCCGGCCCCCAGCGCCGCCGCCAGCGGCTCTTCCACGGCGACCGCCTTCTTGGCGCCTTTATGCACCATCGTCTCTTCGACGGCGCGCTTCTGCACGTTCGTGATGCCGCATGGCACGGAAATGTACACTTGCGAGCTGCGGAACCAGGGGGCCCGGCCTTGAATTTTTTTAATAAAATGCTGAAGCATCGCGCTCGTAATGTCAAAGTTGGCGATAACTCCATCCATCAGCGGATAAATGATGTCGATATTGCCGGGGGTCCGCCCGATCATGGCCTGCGCTTCCGTACCGGCCGCCACCATCTCGCCCGAATCCTGCCGGATCGCCACCACGGACGGCTCCCGCAGCACGATCCCTTTTCCGTGCTGGTAAATCACCGTATTCGAAGTTCCCAAATCAATGCCGTACAGCGTATCAAACCGCTTTAACATGTTGTCTTCCTCCTTCGTGTATTGCGTTCTGAGCCGCCGGCAGCCGGAACTCGAATACGGTTCCTTGGCCGACTTCGCTGCGGACGGTAATCGTCCCGCCGTGCAGCTCTACCAGCTCCCGGACAATAGCCAGTCCGAGCCCGGTGCCGCTGCTTTTTTTGCTCCGGCCGCGGTCCACCTTGAAAAAGCGCTCCCAGATCATCTCCTGATCGTCCGGGGAAATGCCGATGCCGGTATCCGCCACGCGAATGACAAGCAGCTCGCTTTCCGCGCGGGCGTCCAGCAAAATTTTGCCGTTTTCCGTAAATTTCACGGCATTTTTCACCAAATTTTTCATGATTTGCTCGAAGCGGTCCCGGTCCGCATACGCGTCCGGCAGTCCTTCTTCCGTCCGCATTTCGATCGACGTGTTGCGCTCTGCGGCTTCCGGCCCGAACATGGCGGCCACGTGCGCAAATAACTGCCGCACATCCACCGGGCTGCGGGACAAGACGATCTCGTCGTTTTCCAGCTTGATCAGATCGGCGATATCGTCCACCAAACGGTTCATGTGAAGCGTTTCTTTGTAGATGATGTCGTAATATTTCGGCTTGGCCGCATCGTCGATCAGATCGTCCTGCAGCGCCTCCAGAAAGCCTTGCATGGCCGTCAGCGGCGTCCGCAGCTCGTGGGATACGTTCGCCAGGAAGTCCTGACGGATTTGCTCCTGCTTGCGCTTGTCTTCGTCCGTCCGCTGCAGCTTGTCCGCCATCTGATTGATCGTGGCGGCCAGCTCCCCGATCTCGTCGTTCGACGAAATGTCGATCCGCTCGCCGTAATCCCCATGCCCGATGCGCAGCGCCAGCTTGTCGATCCGCCGCAGCGGCCGGGAGATAGACCACGACAAATACGACGCGGTCGCCGCCGAGAGCAGGACGCCCACGAGCGTGACCCACAGGATCGTTTCCCGCATTAACGTGATCGTTTCGTTCATTCCGGCGACCGAGGCGTGCACCACGATTCCTCCGTATACCTCATTGTCCTTGCCCCATGGGACGACGACGGACAGCACCGGCTCCTTGAGCCCCTCGAACCGCGGCTCGTTCAGCAGCGCCTCTTCGCCGTTCAAGACCATGCGGACGACGGCAGGATCGACGGATTTGCCGACGTACACCTCGTCCTTGCTGGAGGTGGCGGCGATTTTGCCGCCCCGGTCGAACAGCCAGATGCGCGCATCGAACGTTTGGTCGAAGAACAGCAGCAGCTCCTTGACCCGATCGTCCGGCACGACGACGGTTTGAACCGCCAGATTGACCCGCTTCGCCTTGCGCAGCAGCTCTTCCTTTTGCGAATCGACGATATACTGCTTGGTCAGAAACGAAAGCAGAAACCCAACGACGCACAAGCCCAGCAGCATGGTGAACATATGGCCGAACAGCAGCCGGCGGAAAATGCTTTTGCCGATGCCAAGCATTAGTCCTGAACCTCGAATTTATACCCCACGCCCCACACCGTATGAATACAGTCGCTCCGGTACGGGAGCAGCTTCTCCCTCAATTTCTTCACGTGCACGTCGACTGTGCGGATATCCCCGATAAACTCGTAGCCCCACACCTGCTCCAGCAGCTGCTCCCGCGTGTACACCGTCCCCGGCGACCGGGCCAGATGGGTCAGCAGATCGAACTCCTTCGGGCGGAGAACGATTCGCTCCTCCCCGGCCAGCACCTCGCGGCGCTCCGTGTTGATCGAGAGCCCCTCGAACGTGATGGCGACCGGTTCACCCGGCTCCCCCGGCGATTTGCGGCGCTGCATCCTGCGGAAGATCGCTTTGATCCGCGCCACGAGCTCCCGCGGACTGAACGGCTTCGTGACGTAATCGTCGGCGCCGAGCTCCAGCCCCAGCACCCGGTCGAATTCTTCCCGCTTCGCCGTCAGCATGATGACGGGAATATCGAACCTTTTCAAAATTTGGCGGCATGCTTCGAAGCCGTCCATTTTCGGCATCATGACGTCGAGAATCACGATGTCCGGCGCTTCCTTCTCGACAAGCTCAAGCGCCTCCTCGCCGTCCTGCGCCTCAATCATGCTGATGTGCTGCTTTTCAAAATAAAGCCGGATGATCTCCCTGACGTTCGGGTCATCGTCGGCCACCAGTACTTTCCAAGAATTCATGCAGACAATGCTCCTTTTGCCGGTGAAGATACTATAGCATTCTCCCGCCCCCCTTATTTTGCGGGGGGATTGTCCGAAAAAGGGGCCGTACTCCTTAACGTTACACGAAAAATTTGAGCAAATTGTGTTCAAAATCCGACCAAACGGTTAAATAACTGTGTTCAAACCATGAGCGCGCTCCGAAAATGGTGAAAATCCCCTAAAAACAACGGTTTTTGTCGAACAGTATAGGAAGTCGGCTTGCGCATTCAAGCCCGCATAAAATTGTGTTGTGGAAGGTGACGCCCGTGAGCAGTTCCAAGGAATTCATGCAAAGCCAGCTGAGGAAATGGAAATCCGCCGCATCCCAGCTCATTTCGACGGAGGGAGAAGCCGTCGAAACCGCCGCCATCGAGCTGGAGCCCGAGGTTTACGATAAGTGCAGACGAATGGCCGAAGCCGAACAGACGACCGTCAGCGCGGTGGTTCATTATATGATCGATCAATATTTTGCCGTGCGGTCCCATGAAATGACGTTTCAAGCGACCGTGGAGCAGAAGGAAAGAAATCCGCTGCTGCAGCTTGACAGCTTGACGAAACGGAAGGAACGGTATACGGGCGAGGAGGTACATAGTAGCTATGATCGTGCATGATTCCGCCGCTTTGCAGCAGGCGGTCTTTCTGGAGCAGTCCGCCCTGATGGCGTTTATGAATCCGGAGGACCCGTATTATTTGAAGGCTCGGTCGATGTTCTTCGATCTGGACGATATGGATCGGCATTTGGCTACGACGAACTATGTCATCTTCGAAACGCACCAGTGGCTGCGCAATCATTTTGATTACTCGGATGCCCAGTTTTTCTTGAACACGATGGAAAAAGCGGTCCAGCAGGGCGTGCTGACGATCGTGCCGGGAACGCCGGAGCTGGAGCAGGAATCGAAGCGGCTCATTATCGATTTTCCGAACTACCGATTCTCGCTGAGCGAAGCGATGACGGCCGTCGTGATGCTGTCCTGCCAGATGAAACGGATTTTCACCTTCAATCCGAATTATTCGTTCCTGCCCAAGCTGGATCGTGAAATCAAGGTGCTGCCAAGCATTTGGTAACGAAGCGGGGAAAATGAAAAACCTGACGGCCGGCCCGGCTAGGGGCTGTGCGCCGTCAGGTTTTCGTTGTTTCAGGCAGAGGGAAGCGGGTATTTGTCGAGCTGATGCTCCTCGATGAATACTG
The DNA here is from genome assembly GCF_004000785.1 of Paenibacillus ehimensis NBRC 15659. Classification (GTDB taxonomy): domain Bacteria; phylum Bacillota; class Bacilli; order Paenibacillales; family NBRC-103111; genus Paenibacillus_G; species Paenibacillus_G ehimensis. The sequence goes on from NZ_BILX01000017.1 coordinate 97,402, forward strand.
GCGTGCCGCTACGTTTGGCGGCATAATCGGCAATCTGCTTTCTTATATTGGGATACAGCACGATATTGTCCAGTTCGGACAGCGGAATCCACCGCACGCCCGTTTGATTCGGATCGGGGTTCGCCGGCATGGCAGGCGCCGATCCTTCTTTAAGCTTGCAATCGAAAATAAAGTGGATGCTGTGCGTGGGGCCATACACGTGATCGCTTAGATGCGGGGCGTATTCGTAGACGAAGGCCAGTTGTCCGACCTCGACGTCTGCGGCCGCTTCCTCCCGTGCCTCCCGGATCACCGCTTCGATGACCGATTCTCCGGCTTCGACGCCTCCGGCAGGCAGATTGTAATGAAGCCCGTTTTCGTCCGTGAATTCGATCAACAGCGCGCTGTCGTCCCGAAGTATAAGCGCGCAGGCGCGAACCCGTATTGGATAAGTCACTTCGTTGTTCCTCCTCCCGTTTCCTCTCCCCGATGGATTACTCCCGTCCGCCAAGTCCCGCCCGAACCATGGAAAGCAGACCCTCCAGACGGTCGGGAGGGCAGGCGACGATGTATGGCTCGGGGTTCAAGCCTTCGAACGGCCGGCCGTCGAAGTCGACGACCGCCGCGCCCGCTTCCTTCGCCAGCAGCAGGCCGGAATACAGGTCCTCGCCTTCCGAATTGTACAGCACGATGCCGTCCAAATCGCCGCGCGCAAGCATGCTCCACAGCAGTGTTGGCGCCCATAGCGACAGGACCCGTTTGCTGTGCGCGTCGAGATGGTGCTTCAGCGACGTGGCCTGTCCGCCCTTGCCGACGTCATGCCCTTGAATCCAGCCCAAGGTCATCCGCCCGGCGGCTGACGACGCTTTGACGCGGATCGGCAGCCCGTTGCACCAAGCCCCCTTTCCCTGCTCGGCGACGTACAAATTTTCCAGATGCGAATCGTAGATGACCCCCAGCCGCGGTTCCCCACGGTAGATCAGCGTCAGCGAAACGCCGTACGCCGGCAGCCCGATCGCGTAATTGTTCGTGCCGTCCAGCGGATCGACCAGCCAAAGCCAATCACTCTCCGCTCCGGACCAGCCGCTCTCCTCGCTGCGAATCCGATGCTCCGGGAAGCGCTCCTGCAGCCGGTTCAAAATTTCCTTCTCGGCCAAATGATCGATCGCGGTCACCAAGTCCCCTTGATTTCCTTTGGCCATCACTTCTTTATCCCGGTCAAAATGCTCCTTCGCCAGCTTTCCTGCGGCCGCGGCCGCTTCGCAGGCAACCTCCCGGGCGATCCTCAACGTCTCGTCCATCAACCTTGTCTTCCTCCCCTGCTCCCGATAAGGCAAATTATACCTGATCCTCCTGCATAGCCTCAACCGGTGGCGAAGCCTGCCGGAGCCATATCGTCACAACCGTGCCTCGACCAAGCTCGCTTCCCACCCGGATATTCCCGTGATGGGCCAGGACGATCTGCCGGGCAATCGCCATCCCGAGCCCCGTTCCGTCCGACCCTCCTTCGGTATTCGTGCCGCGGTAATACCGTTCGAACAGCCGGCCGACCGTTTCCTCATCCATTCCGCCGCCGTTATCGCGGATCTCCAAACGCACGAAGCTTTCGGCTTCTCCGTCCCCCGCGACGCTTACTTCTACGTCCGTTCCTGCGGGATTATGCAGAACGGCGTTTGCCAGCAAATTCTCGATCGCCCGGCTGAGCCATCGTTCGTCTATCTGGGAAAAGAGCGGGGAAGACGCCGGCTTGAACACGATCCGCGCGTCCGCAAATCTCGGATTCGTCCGAAAACGGCGAATGACGATCTCCGTCAGATCGTTCAGCTCGGTCTCCCGCAGCTCCAGCGGCAGCGCTTCGTTCTGCAAGCGGTAAGTCAGGCTGAGATCGTCGATCAGCAGCTCCATATATTCCGCCTTCTCGCGGATCACACCGGCAAATTCCCGGATTTCGTCGGCCGACCAGCCGTACTTCGGCGCTTCCAGCATATGCGAGTAGCCTTTAATCGACGTGAGCGGCGTTTTCAAATCGTGGGAGACTCCGGTGATCCACTCCTCTCTCGTCTGTTCCAGCTTGGCCCGCATCTCCTCGTTGCGGCTCAAAATGCCGGTAAGCCGCCTTAGCGAGAGGAACACGTCAGCGAACAAACGGTACCGGCGCTGCAGCCGGCCCTTGCGGTCCAGGCTGCGGGGCCCCCGATGTCCGTGCGGCTCGCGGAACTGTCCGCGCCCGAGCTGCTGAAGCCAGTCGATCATGTGGAGCACCGGCCCGCCGAAGCGGTTGGCGTACCAGAGCGACAGCAGCAGGAACAAGAGCAGCGTCGTCAGCAGCAAGCCGGCAAGCGCAACGAGCATGACGCCGATCTCGTTTTTCAGAACTCCCGCAAGAACCCCTTTCTCATGAAACGGGATGGTCACAACCCAAGTATACTGGGTGCGGGAATCGTAATGAGAGGCCAGCTTGAGGTCGTATCTGTTGCCGTAAACCGACCGGAGTGCAAGCTCCTGAAGAGAGTATTCCGCCAGCACCTTCCCTGCGCTGCCGAACGAAGCAACCTGCCGCCCGGACGGGTCCAGCAGCTGCACCGCGGCATCCGCCTCCTTGAGCCGGTCCTCTAAGCCGGGAGGCAGCGTCAAGCCTGGCCCCGGCGCGCCGGCCGTTTCCATGACCATCTGCAGCAGACGCTTCTCCTCCGGGATGACGCCATAGAGCAGCGTATAGGTTACGCCGCCTCTCTGCCGGATCCATACGGCCAAATCATACGGAAACGGCTCCTTTTTTTTCCAGTAAGCGACAAATTCCCCCGGCTTATAAGCGGTCGGAACGTCCTCGGGCGTATACACCGAATAGGTTGCTCTCCCTTGATCGTCGAGCATTTGAACCCAGCCGCCTTCGCTTCTTACAAGGTCCAGCAGCTCCTCGTCAAAATGAGGCGTCCCCGATTCATCCACTTCCATCGTGTCGATCAGCTTCAGCATGCCGGCCTGCGCAAAGCTGCGGCCCGCGTCGAGATCCAGCAGCTTCAGCTGCATCCAGTACAAGATCAGGACCGCCAACACGACGAGCAGGATGCCGGCCACGATCAGCCGCAGGCTGAAATCGGCGATAAGCCGCCTGATGACCCGCTTGCCTCCGTCCGGCACGGGCGACGGGACGGAAGCGGAAGCCGCACCGTCCCCTTGTTTCCCGCCATTCGCTCCCCCTGCCCGCCTAAACGTCATCGTTCCCGCCCCTCACCAGCTTATAGCCCAGCCCCCGGACGGTTACCAGCAATTCCGGCTCTGCAGGATTGCGTTCGATGCGTTCCCGGATGCGGTAAATATGGACCATAACAGTGTTGTCGTCGCTGCAACCGGAGCCGCCCCACACCCGCTCGTACAGCTCTTGCTTGTTGAAGATCCGGTTCGGATGCTTGCAAAAAAACAAAAGCAGCTGAAACACTTGAGCCGGGCAAGGAATCCGCCTGTCTTCGACCGTGAGCTCTCCCGACAGCTCATTCAGCCGAAACCGCCCGAAATCGTAGACTCCCTGCGTCGCGTGGCTTTCCGCGGATTTGGCAACCCTTCGGAGCTTCGCCTTAATCCGGGCAGCCACTTCGAGCGGATTGAACGGCTTGGTCACATAATCGTCCCCGCCCAAGGCGAAGCCGCTAAGCTTGTCCAGATCGGAAGAGCGCGCTGTCAAGAACAAGATCGGCGCATCGGTGCGCTGCCGGAGCTTCGGGCAGATCTCGAACCCGCTTTGACCCGGCAGCATCACGTCGAGCACAATATAATCGTAAGACCTGCGGTCGCATGCCGCGAGCGCTTCTTCGCCCGTCGCCGCCGTATCGATATGAACGAATCCTTCTTTTTCCAATACCTTCTTCAACATGCGGACAATGGTCGGCTCGTCATCGACCAGTAAAACCGTTGCTTCGTTCGCCTGCATTCCATATCCTTCCTCCCCGGCCTATCGCTTCACTTATCATACCACACCGTGTTTACCCGCAAAGGAACGGAATCTTAACGGAGCCTTAACGAAAAAATTAAGGTTGCGGTAAGCTGCTGTTTCACCAGGAGTAAATCCGGCTACTTATACTTGAACGAAAGGAGAGGATACCGATGTGGTTCGACGTTGCGTTGCTGTTTGTATCAACCTTGATTTTCCCCGTCTATTTCATGATCGAGCTTGGGCGGAAACGAACGAGCAAGCTGGCGTGCTTCGCCTGGTTTCTTATTTCCGGTTCTTATTTGCTCTACATTTTTAACGTCGGGAGGTGGGATTGGGTCGGTTATTATTTCCGCTACGCGCTCATCGCGTTCTGGCTTTATTCCATCGTGCGCGCCGTAAGAAATAACCGGGACGTGCCGCTGTGGCCGCCGCGCTCTTTCGTTTCGTGGATAGGCCCTGCGCTATCCGCAGTCTTCGCCGCATTATTTGTTATTCTGGGAGCTTATGCGCTCACCGGACATCAAACGTCCGAACAGGCGGTCGATCTGCGTTTTCCGCTGCGCGGCGGTACTTATCACGTCGCTCACGGCGGCAGCCGGACGATCGTAAACTACCACCACGATTACTTGCCGCAGCAGTACGCGCTGGATATCGTAAAGCTGAATGCCGGAGGCTGGAGAACGAAAGGGATTTACCCAAGCGAGCTGCAAGCCTATGCCATCTACGGCGATACGCTGTACAGCCCGTGCAACGGGAAAGTGCTGGAAGCGGTCGACGGGTTCGAGGATGTAGCGCCCACCCTGTCGGAAAAGCTGCCGGAAGGCGTGCCGCCCGCCGGCAACCATGTTGCCATCGGCTGCCTGGACGCCAAAGTGTACGTCGCGCATATGCAGAAAGGCAGCGTGAAGGTGAAAGTAGGCGATACCGTTGATGTGAACACGCCGATCGGCCTTGTCGGCAATTCGGGAAATACGTCGGAGCCGCATCTTCATATCCACGCGGAGCGCAATGGGGTGGGCGTGCCTATTACGTTTAACGGCGAGTTTTTGGCGCGAAACGGGTTAATCCGGCACTAGAGGGAGAACCCTGCGGTCTGCCGGTTTGTCGGGAGAAGCCGCTTCGGTCCCTTGCGGAGGTTCTCCTCCCCCGCGATTCTGTGGTAAGATGGAGGAAATGAACGTAGAGGAGATACCGATGCAAACCGTTTCCATTTTAGGCGTACCATTTTCCAAATTATCCTTAGACGAAACCGTAAACGAGCTGCACCGCCGGCTGGACCGGAACGATCCGCGGCTGTTTCACTTGATTACGGCTAATCCCGAAATTGTGATGAATGCAAGAAAAGATAGCGAGCTGCGGCACATTGTCGAGCAGGCCGACATGATTACGCCCGACGGGATCGGCATCGTCTTGGCTTCGCGTTTCAAGGGCGAGCCGGTGCCCGAGCGCGTAACCGGCTACGAGATGCTTCTCCGGCTATTAGCGCTCGGCCATGAGCATGGCTGGTCGTTCTACTTCTTGGGGGCCGACGAAGAAACGAGCAAGAAAGCCGTCGACATCATCATGAATCAATACCCGGGCCTCAAGGTCGCCGGCCGGCATAACGGCTTCTTTACCGCTGACGACGAACCGAAGCTCGTCGAGCAGATCGCAAGCGCCAAGCCCGACCTTCTCGTCGTAGCCATGGGCGCGCCGCGGGCGGAAAAATGGATTTTCAAATACAAAGGCCAGTTATCCGCCAAGCTCGCGATGGGCGTCGGCGGCAGTCTGGATGTCATCGCGGGCAAGGTCAAGCGAGCCCCGGTCGTCTGGCAAAAGCTGAATCTGGAATGGCTGTACCGCCTGCTGCGGCAGCCGTCCCGCTGGAGACGGCAATTGGTGCTTCCCCAATTCGCCATCCTGTTTCTGCTGAAGGGCCGCAAGAGTTGACATTGTAAGAAACCCTCCCATGAATATCATGGGGGGGGGCAATAAACCTAAGACTGCATATAATTCCTGATTAATTGACTTATGCGGGTCTGAGAAGTGCCTAGCATTCGGGCCAATTTTGCTTGAGAAGCTGTTGGATTTTCCTTCATGGCTTTTCGCAAACGCTTCAATGTAGCACTAAGTCTCGGGTTAGATTTGTTCACCGTCGAATGGTCACTACACGAAGTATTGATTTCTATCTGCTGCTCTTTAATTTGTGGTACGGGAAGATTATCAATACACCCCTGGCATACATAGTATCCCTTAAAGACCTTAAGTTGCTGGGTCCCATTACAAAACAAACATTCTGCTGCACGATACTTCCGATACGCAATCATTTTTTTCTCTTCATCGAACAAAACCTCTAAAGATTGATTCTCCGTTATATTCATCAGCCGTCTTACCTCAATAGGAATCACGATTCTTCCGAGTCGATCTAACTCACGAACAATCCCCATACGCAACTAACATTCACCTCAAATCCAAATTCAATTGACAGCAATGATTTGAACTGCACTCTCGAAAGCCTCAACGCTTTGGAGGCATGCTCCTGATTTGAGCAACCACAATATACTTGTCTAATCGTTGACTCAACGCAACAACACGGCCACACGTTAAGCTTTCCCCTTGCTTCACTGCGTCTTCCATTTGGGTCAGGATGCTCTTCATCTCGCTTTGCAAGGCTTCATCGTTTAAATTATGGAGTTCCGGTAAAGCGGCGGCCTCCTTTCCAGTCGCTTCTAATTGCGTCATACTTGCTCTCCTTTCAAAATTTTGCTAACTGTAAACTAACATTTGTTGCTTATAAATTGTAAATAAGGAATTAAAAGCAAAAAATCATTAAGTTCCGTTACTTGTGCTTGTTGAGAAACCGGCTTAACATAGTAACTCTGTGCATACGCCGGTGATGTTGAAACCTGTGAAATTTCACAGAAAAAAACAGACATCAAAAATCATGCCTGTTTCCGAACATTCAATATCCTTTTATATTTCGAATCCCAATTTATTGAGCAGCTAATGTCCAGGTTCAACATCTGAATTTTGAACAACAGTAACGGGGTATGGCTCAGGAGGAAAATAAGGAACAGTTCCAATAAAAATGAAAGACAGAACTGCCATCAAGACGAGCTTCTTCATATCACTCACCTCCAAATTAGGGGTTAATTTGGCATTATTATATATTATACACCTCCTTCAACATGCTTACATACTGTAAATCAAATTGTGTATTTGCATTCAAAAAATAGGTAAAAATTTGATTCATGCACTCATCTCTCTCTTTAGTCCCATTAATTTTCCCAAAAGCGTGCATGCCAAGAACAAAGCTTTGTATCCCCTCGTAAACCATTCCAATTTCGAGCTGGTAGGCTCCTTTTTGACGGTAATACAATCCAATGACAGAACATGTATGCGGACCTTCGGGATTGTCGGGCAAAAATTCTCGTTCTTTTTCCAGCAATTCGGCGATCGATTTTATATCTTTAGTTTGCAGATAGATTTCAATAAGCTCGGTTGCAATGCTTATTTTGTATTTATTGCTTAGTTCATTCATGTAGCTTCGCAACAGCGGAATGGCAATATCATATTCTTTTTTTCTTGCTTTGGTTATAGCACGAGTAATTTTGGCTGCTTCGGCAACAAAATCATACTCAAACCTTTCGAATACATCTAAACATGTTTCTACCAAATCATAGTGCTTTAATTGTGAGTATGAATTAATCATAGCAAGATAAGCTCTAGCTTTTAGCTCAGTTTCTCTATCTTCTAAGTTAATACCTGTAATGCAATGTTTAATACAGTCCGTATATTTCTTTGTATTATGAGCATGTAAACCCATTCTAAAATAAAAAGTTATTTTTTCCTCTCTGGATAAAAAATCCGTGTAATATAGTATCTCTTGCCCTTCTTGATACGTTTGTTCCAGCCGTTTAAAATCAAGCCGTTCTATCAAATATTTCTGTAACAATCCTTTGGCCAAGAAGACCATAACGCCATGTCCTCTGGAGTATTCAATAATAACCTCGTAAAGCGCAACTTTCAAAGAATCTTCTTTCACGTTTGCCGCAAAATTAAATAGTCGTTGCAAGGATTCTTCCGTCTCCTTGCCGGGAGATTGAAGCAGCCGCAACGCTACCTTTTGTACGAGAGAGAAGTTTCCTTCACAGTTCATGATTTCGTTTAGTATTTCAAACAAAGTATCAATACGATTTTCGTCTTCTAGGTAGCATTCGATTATTTCCTGATAGGGTATCTTTAAAGCAGAGGCTATCGTCTTTACCGTCTTAAATTCGGGATGTTTCGTTTCCCCACGCTCGATTCTATGAAGAACGCTTTTATTGATTCCAGTAAGCTCCTCAAGTTCCGAATATGTCAAGTTTTTTTCTATTCGCAGTTGGAAGATGAAATCCCCGATGGTATGCTTCACGCCATTTTTGCCCATCATCATACATCACTTCCTTTTATTTGAAATAAAACAATCCATATTATAGCAAAGTATGATTTAACTTACAACAAACTGTAATCTTGTCATAACACTTTTCCTCATTTTTCGACAATTCTCGCTAAGATGTATTAAACTTGCCCAGTTAATGTTAAAAAATATTAATTTTTAACGATTTTCCCCAAATAAATAGACACACCTACTCATTAACATATATTTCTATTAAATGATACATTATGGAAGAACAAGTAGATTGGCGCCGATGCTTGTGCAAGAACATTTTTTTAAAAAATAGGGAGTGAACAGCCGAATAAAAAAAAATCAAAGTAGCTTTTTTAAGCCCTGTTTTTTTATAGGGCAAACAAATTGGGACATTAATTTAACCGGCTCTTCGTTCTACTTCGTGGATAAAGTTACGTTTTCTAGGCTAATAGAGCGATTTGACATGGAGCCTCTGCGGGCATGAGTACTCGCAAAAGCCGCGAAGCATAAGGACTTCGCGAGTACTCATGCACGCCCCTCCATATAAAATCGCACTCTATTTTACCCATGTCGAATAGCGAGGAAGCACTTAACCTAACATGATAAATCAATTTTATTCTTTTATATTACAAATATTGGGAGGCTGAAAGGTTTATGATCGCTAAGTTCAAAAAAAATTTAGTGTTGTCTGTTGTTGCAGCAACCGCAATTGTTGGTGGGGCTTCATCAGCACTTGCTGGAATTACGACCCCTGCTTATGTATTTAATGATAATCTAAAGCAATCAGGTAATTATGCTTGGTTAGGAGACGCAACTCCCCAGTATAATTGCTTGGCATATGCGCTTGGTAATTATAGTAACTGGGTATGGCCATGGGGATCTAATAACCCGTCTAATTCACAAGTTGACACTTACCTTTCTAATCAGGGGTATAAAAAGAGTGCTGCTATGAACAGCACCGATGTAGCCGCTTATGAAATTATTTCATATGGTACTTCTGATAGCAGTATTACACATTTTGCAAGGGTTGCAGCATATGGTTATTCTAATGCTAAGTGGGGACAGCTTGAACTTTTGCAACATGATGGTTGGGACCCTTATAAGTCTAACGGTTCTTAT
>NZ_BILX01000018.1 GCF_004000785.1 Paenibacillus ehimensis NBRC 15659
ACATTAGATTTTCACAAGCGGATTCTATCACTTTCATTTTTTTGTCGCGCAGCAGCGCTTCCACACTGATGTATGGCATTAAGCTAATCCCTAACCCGCTTACAACACACTCTTTCATGGCCTCCATGCTGTTAAATTCCAAGTAATTACACGTATCTATTCCTTTCTGAATTAAGTACTCCTCAAAAAATCGCCTTAACGAACAATTTTTCTCGCTAAAAATGATACACTCGCCATTTGATTCTTCTATAGTTTTGATGGAATGATTACTTTCTCCTACAAAGACTAACGGTTCTTCCGAGTAAATTTCGGTGATGAGCTGTGGATCGCATACCTGCGGTTCTAAGGTGATCGCAATGTCTAACTCTCCGGAGTGGAGTCTCTGTCGCAAGGCGGAACAATGATCGTTAATAAGAGAGACGGTCACCTCGGGGTAATTCTTTTTATACTTGGATAGCACGGGCCCTAGTTTGTATACGGTTAAGGTTGCTGATGCGCCGATGCGGAGTTGGCCTTTGACCGTAGAGTCATCGGAAGAAATTTGTTTTATTTTTGAATATGCGGTTAGCAATTCTACTACATAAGGATACAGTTCCTGTCCAACCGTGGTGAGTTTAATTTGTTTTCCTAATCGGTCAAACAATGGAACCCCGATTTCATGCTCGATTTGCTGAATATGAGAAGTAATCGTGGCCTGTGAGTACTGAAGAGCGTGAGCTGCTTTTGTAAAGCTATTCAATTCCGCAACGGCTTTAAAGGATTGAAATTGACGAATGTCGATTTTTATCTCCCCCGTAGATGTACATTGTTATCAGTAATTCTAAACATAAAGATTAGTTATTTCAATTTTACTAATGAATGATAGTATCATATGATTCTTAAAAAAGGAGATGAATCATATGAAAAAAGTATGTCTACTATTGCCGAATGGCTTTGAAGCTGTGGAAGCAAGCGTATTTACAGATGTGATCGGATGGAACAAGGACGAGGGGGATGGATCAACGCAGCTCATTACTGTCGGAACTCGAAAAGAATTAAAATGCACCTGGAATTTTACCGTGATCCCCGAAAAGGTCATTTCAGAGGTGACCGTCCAGGAATTCGATGCGCTGGCGCTGCCTGGCGGTTTTGAAGAGGCCGGATTTTATGAGGATGCTTTTCGCCCCGATGTTCTTGAATTTATACGTGAATTCGACAGGCAGGGGAAGATCATTGCATCGATTTGTGTAGGGGCTTTGCCGCTTGGCCAAAGCGGCATTCTGCAAGGAAGAAAGGCGACGACCTATAATCTGAATAACCGCAAGCGGCAGCTGCAGCTGGAGGCCATGGGAGCCCACGTGATTCCGGATCAACCCGTTGTAAGAGATGGAAATGTCATTACTTCGTTTAATCCGTCGACCGCATTCGCCGTAGCCTTTGACCTTCTAGAATCTCTTACTTCTACGGAAAATGCAAACCACGTGAAAAGACTCATGGGATTCCTCGCTTAATTTCAATTTCGGATCGCTGGACATAAGAAACGACCCCGAGCTTAGTTCAAGTTCGGGGTCGTTATTCTTATTGAATGGAGGCTTCGTAAATGTCCTGAACGGATTTGGAAAGCACCGCGTTGAATTCTTCGTCTGTTTGCCCGGCGGTGAGGTCCTGTGATAAAGCACGCGAGAAGCTTGCGATCAATCCGTGATTTTGTGCCAGCTTTTCGTTGGCTTCCGCTTGCGAATAACCGCCCGACAAAGCTACAATCCGTACAACGTGCGGGTCCTTCATCAGATCGCTGTAGAAATTGTTTTCCGTCGGTATGGAAAGCTTCAGCATGATTTTTGCGTCTTTGTCGAGAGCGGATAATTGAGCGGAAATTTCGTCCTTCAGTAGTTTTTCCGATGTTACTTTATCCGCGCTATAAATATCCACTTCCGGCTCGATGATCGGAACCAGACCCATTTCCACGATTTGTTTCCCGATGGCAAACTGCTGCTCAACGACTTTTTTGATTCCGGCAGGATTCGCTTCTTTAATCAGCGAGCGCATTTTCGTTCCGAAGATGTTTCGTTCAACCGCCCGCTTCAGAAGGTCGTTTAAATCAGGGATCGGTTTCATGAGCTGAACCCCGTCTTCCAGATCGGCGAGTCCTTTATCGACTTTCAGAAAAGGCACAATCCCTTTCTTCTCCCATAGATAATCGGCCGTCAATTGGCCGTCTATGGAGCGGTCCATCGTGTTCTCGAACAAGATTGCCCCCAAAATGTACCGGGAATCAAACGCCGGACTTTTAATAATGCGCGTTCTCATCTCATGAACCAGTGCATACATCTCTTCTTCGTTGGAATAGCTCGATTCTTGGATGCCGTACTGGGCCAGCGCTTTAGGGGTACTTCCGCCGCTTTGGTCCAAGGCCGCGATAAAGCCTTTTCCCGTATGGATTCGCTCCAATTGTTTTGTATTCATGAATGTTTCTCCTTCCTTTTTGTGGACTGAATGACCTCTTGAATTCTTTTATTATAGCACTTTTATTTGCAGACATACATTGCTGCAGATCACCGGTATGTGAAAAAATACGCAAAAGGAAAATACAGTGAAACTGTCGAACATCATAAGAATACATACTTAAATCGGTTATTAATAAGGAGAGTGACGGGCAATGGCCGACAATGAACTTTTGACACGGCAGCAGGAGCTGCAAATCGAAGCGGCAGCGGTAGCGGAGGAATTGAAAATCGACGAATTGCTGTCTTCGGCAGGCCATCCGGTTCGAGTCGGAAGCGCGGCGCTCGGGCTGATGGTGTGGAGAGATCTGGATATTACCGTGGTGTGCTCCAAGCTCAACATCGATGAAGTAACCCGGATCGCTTCGGCGCTCATGGTCCGCCAAGGAATGCGGGAGCTTCGGTTTCTGAATGACTCCGGCGTCTGGAATACGGATCCCGGCTATCCTGATGGGCTATACCTCGGATTAAAGTATAGAGCGCGGAGCGGGATGGATTGGAAGCTCGATATCTGGTTCGTCGACGAACCGGACAAACAGCCTGATCTCATGCATATCCGGACGATGCCTGGCCGGCTTACCCCGGAGCTGCGGGAGTCCATTCTGACCATCAAAGATTGCTGGGCCACGCGCGCTGAATACGGAAAAGAAGTGAAGAGCTATGACATTTATACGGCCGTACTGGACGATAACGTGCGGACACCGTTTCAATTCCAGGAGTGGTTAAACAACAAAGCTAACTTCGGTGAACTTTCGTTATAATCGAATTTGCAATTGTGACAAAGACCGAGTTCTTTTATAATGACGGATGAATGGAGGCGGTTGAGATGGCAAAGTATTTTGCCGGAACAAGAAGCAGCTCATGCAAAGCCTAACATTAGGGCGATACTTTGCATGGGCCGAACGGTTATTTCGTTAACTTGTCGCCCGAGATAGCTTGGATCGGTTCTAATCATGGGCTTTGCACCTATTTTTGTTTTCATCAAAAATAAGGGGCTGAAAGCCATGGTCAAACCATTACCATTCATTAAAAACCATCAGTATAACTTCATCAACAAGCAGGTCGATCTGCTGGAGCGTGCCTGCAATTCCGTTACCGATCCGAAAGTGGTCGAATCGGTAAGATATAGCGTTCACTTCAACATTCTAGAAGCGTTCCCGGATGCCGACGAGCTTCAAAAGCAACTATTGGAAAAGGTTGCGATGCTGCGTACGGAGGGAGAATTCCGGCATTATTTGCGCTCGTTGGAGCCTTATTTGGCGGAATTTCCGGTAGTGACGGGAAAGCAGCTTGCCAAGCTGTTCCCCAAAAACAAAAAGCTGAAGCTTCCCGACTTCGCCGCGATCGATTACCGCTATGTCACTTATCTTGGCTGGGTGGACATCGCGACCCATAAATTGTTCATCGTGTACCGTCTGAACGGGCGGCTCGTCGGCGTCGAGGGAAGATATATTCCGACGAATAAAAGCGTCTGCTTTTTGTGCAATAGGCATGCGGAGGTTGCGTTATTTACGACGGTCACCAAATCGAAGCCGGCGAACGCTTCGCCTGATTACTACAAGGCGATCGGCAACTATTTATGCGTAGACAGCGAGGTTTGCAACAAGAACATGACGGATGTCACCGCACTTGAGAAGTTTGTTCGAGAGGCGGTGGGAACCCATGAATCGTAATTGGGTTCTCGTATCCATTCTTATCGTTCTGTTCTTGAGCGCGATGGAAGCGACGATCGTCACCACGGCGATGAAATCCATTGTCGACGATTTGAAGGGCATGGAACTGATGAATATGACGTTCTCCGTTTACCTGCTCATCACGGCCGTAACCACGCCGATTTACGGCAAGCTCGCGGATTTGTACGGCCGCAAGCGCGTGCTCATGATCGCCATTGCCATTTTTCTGCTTGGCTCCGTCCTTTGCGGGGCGGCGGCTACGATGCAGCAGCTCGTCCTCTTTCGTGCCGTACAGGCACTGGGCGCCGGGGCGATCTTTCCGGTCACGATGACCATCATCGGCGACATCTATACGCCGGAGGAACAGACGCGCCTGCAGGGGATTTTCAGCAGCGTATGGGCTCTCTCCAGCATCGTCGGCCCGTTGATCGGGGGGCTGATCGTCGAATTCGCCGACTGGCGATGGATCTTCCTCCTTAACCTGCCGCTCGGCCTGGCGGCGCTGCTGCTGCTATCGTTCGCTTACAGGGAGATGTTCCAGCCAGCGGGCAGATCCATCGATTGGCTTGGAGCTGTCTCGTTCCTGGCAAGTATTTCGTCGCTGCTCATCGTGCTGCTGTTCGGGGGAGCGAGCGGCTTCCTTTCGCCGGTCCATCTGCTGCTCGCGGCTTTGTTCGTGCTGTTTGGCATCGTCTTTATCGCGGTCGAGCGGCGCGTATCCGAGCCGTTCATGCCGCTGGACCTGTTCCGGAACCGAGTCATCCTCATTCCGAATCTGTTCAGCTTTCTGGCGTATGCCTTTCCTATCGCGACGACGGTCTATTTCCCGCTTTGGCTGCAAACGCTCAAGCATCAGTCGCCGATCGTGTCGGGCTTCGCGGTCGCCATTGCGACAGTCGGATGGCCGCTTGGCGCCACAGCGGCAGGCAAGCTCATGAAACGGGTTCCGCCTAAGCGGGTCGCCGTCCTTGGAGCAGGTCTGCTCGGCTTCAGCGGCCTGATGCTGTCAACCATTACGACTGCAACGCCGGTACCGGTTTTCTTCGTCCTCATGCTTCTGGCGGGTTTCGGCCTCGGCCTTTGCCGGACCGTGCTCATGATTCTGATGCAGAACGCCGTCGAGAACCGCCAGCGCGGCATCGCCATGTCGACGAGCGCACTCATGAATACGCTGGGTCAGACGGTGTTTATCGCGGTTTTCGGCGTGGTGTTCAATGCATCCGCGTCCGCTAGCGAAATCGCGGATCCGGCGCACGGCATCCACGTCGTCTTTGTCTGCGTCGCGGTCGTTACCGTGCTGGCTTTTCTGGTCTCGCTATGGCTTCCGGGCATTTCCAACCGGGACCTGTTCGGCGACGGAAAAGACGCTGCGGTGCAAAAGAATACGTAATTCGATAAGAAAAAGGCAGTTTCGGGGGATGATCCCCCCGAGCTGCCTTTTTGAAAAATAAACCATTTTGCGGATTGACACGTCCAGATACGAAAATTATAATGGTCATAGCAACTATCATCATGTCGACTATGTTGGAGGCTGCCATTGGAGTTAGAAAAGTATATCGGCGTTATCGTGCACCGGGCAGATTTGAAGCTTAACAATTATTATCAAAAGGTAGTGAATCCTTTCGGGATTACCGTGGACCAATGGGAGATATTGGTCATCCTTTGGGAAAAGGAGGGGATCACCCAAAAAGAGCTTGCGGAAAGGCTGTACAAGGACCAGACGAACATTGCCCGGATGCTGTTCAAGCTTGAAAAGAAGGGCTTCGTTCACCGCGTAACCCATGAGACGGACCGCAGATCGCTGCGGGTATATTTGACCCCCAAAGGCAGGGAAATTAAAGAGGACATCCTTGCTCCGTCGATCGAAGCTTATAAGAAAACTGTCGAAGGGCTGTCCGAGGAAGAAGTCGAGACCTTTAGAAGAATCCTTGCCGTGATGTATAATAACGTGAAGGATTTGTAGAGATTTGCTCATATCACTGCTTTGCTTTTTTTTAACTATATAGTTGCTATGGCAACTATAGACAAGACTACTTTTCAAATGTTAAATGCCGAAAAGTCGTTGGCAGCTATAACTTTTTTTTATATTATATACTTGCTATAGCAACCAATGTTATAGCAAGTAAATGGAGGTAACGGGAATGGAACAAGGTGAAAGCAAGGTTGGTATTTTTGACGCCGGTTATCGGGCATTGACCATCGGCATCATTTTGGCTGTGACTACCGTAGCGTTCGAGGGCTTGGCGATTACGACCATCGCGCCGGATTTGGCGCAGCATTTAAAGGGCATTTCGTTATACGGCTGGATCTTCAGCGCCTTCTTGTTGTCGCAAATCTTGGGCACGATGGTCATCGGCCAGCAAATCGGAAAGATAGGCGTGTACCGTTCATTTTCCTTGTCCATCGTTTTGTTTGTGGCCGGTATTCTGATCGCGGCTACCTCCGTCAATATGCCGATGTTAATCGCCGGAAGAGCGTTTCAAGGCTTCGGCGCAGGGGCTATTGTAACATGCGTGTACTACAGCATCACCTTAAGCTATCCCGATGCGCTCCGCACGAAAATTTTGGCCGCGTTTTCCAGCGCTTATATTTTGCCGGCGTTGATCGGTCCGTATATTGCCGGATTGCTGGCCGAATATGTCTCGTGGAGATTCGTGTTCTGGCTTGTTCTGCCCCTGATCGCATTGGCGGTATTGTTGACGCTTCCTTCCTTCCGCAAGCTTCAAGCGGATAGCGCTCCGGTGATGAAAAGCGGACGCAAGGAAGGATACGCTTTATGGCTGACGATCGGCACGGGGCTGCTGCTGAGCGGGTTGGGTTTTATTTCCGGTTGGAAGGGCATTGCGCTTGCGCTTATCGGGTTGATCGTCATGGTTCGGCCTCTGCGGCAGCTGCTCCCCGCGGGAACTTTCTCCGCAAAAAAAGGACTGCCGGCCACCATCGTTTCGAGAGGGCTGTATGTAGCCTGCTATGTTGCTACCGAGAGCTATGTCGTATTGGCTCTGACGGAGGTCAAAGGCTTGCCCGCAGACCTTGCCGGGCTGATTGTCGCCGCAGGTGCATTAAGCTGGTCCGCCGCAGCTTGGCTGCAATCCAAATTGGACGAAAAGGATAGCGGCCGCGGTAGAAAACAACGGATTACAGCAGGTATTGGCTTAATGATCGTGGGCGTATCGCTGGTGATCACGTCGGTAGGACTGGAGAGCGGGGGAATTGGGTTTGCCGTCATATCGCAAATCTTTACCGGGTTCGGCATCGGTTTGGCCAATCCGACGACAGGAGCCATTGCGCTGCAGCATGCCCGCCCGGGCGAGGAAGGCGAGATTTCCTCCTATCTCCAATTCGTCGACGCTTTTTGCCCGGGGCTGAGCATCGGAATTGGCGGAGCTTTAATCGCTGTGAGCGGGCATTTTAGTCAAGGTATTTTTACGGGGATCATGCTGGCCCTATTCGCTCAGCTGCTCTTTATTGTATTGAGCTTCCTCCTATCTTTTCGTATTGCCAAAAGAGGCGATTAGCTTTCCATAAACAGCTTCTTTGTCAGCATAGAGGCTAAATGATCGACAGACATCACTTGAATACCAATCAAAGGTGCGAGCTGGCTCCAAATCGTAGAGCCATGGTTTGATAAAATAACCAAACCGATCTCTTTTTCGCGGTTAAAAGTAATAAAGGAACTCGATCCATACGTTCCTCCGTTGTGCCAATGCGTAATCGTGCCGTCCTTTTCTCTGAATCTCATCCAACCGAAACCGATTCCTATTCCTCGGCTTGGCATGATGGCATAATGCTCCTGCAAGCATTCCGCAATTGCCGGGCCGAGGGGAGGATCGACACGGGTTAAATGCGCATCCAAATAGGTAAGCATATCGTCTACCGTCGAACGGACGGCCCCGGCGCCCCCCAGCGTATCAAGAAAGTCCCAATGCGGCATGGGTTTGCCTTTGGAGTTGAACACGGGAAGAAGCTGTCCGGCCGTCTGTCGGCTCGTGCCTGTGCCGGAATCCGCCATGCCAAGAGGCTGGAATATAAGCCCGGCCAGCGCTTCATTCAAGCTAGTTCCCAATCGTCTGGCAAGCAGCCAGCCAAGTAAGCCGAAGCCATAATTGGAATAGCGGTGCTTGCTGTTCTTCTTGGGACTTTCCGATAAAACAGCTTCGGTTAAACGGGCATCATCATATTTCGCGTAAGGATTCAACCGATCGGTTATAGTGGCTCTGAAATTCCCCGGTACGTCGGGCAGGCCGGCGGTGTGCGTAACAAGCTCCAAGAGCGTTGTCTGATTGGCAAACGAATTGGAAGACCATTCCGGAACGAAAGCCGAAAGCCGGTCGGAACGGCTCCACATCCCGTGCTGTTCTCCTATTGCGAGTAATAGGCCGGTCAAGGTTTTGGTAATCGAGCCGATCTCATAGATCGACTTCTTGACGTCCGCTTCCATGGATTGTCGCCCGGTCCATATCGTACGTTTGGATTTACGGATCAAACCGACCGTTAAATGATGCGTCGGGAGATTCGCCCATCGGTGGATGCGTTTCTCCGACATGAAATCCGCTATAGCATTATCCAAGCTAATCACCTCGATTCGGGGTTGTTTATGCTTTTGTTCAGTTGACGATATTATAATGATATCACTTTTAGAAATGATTTACAATTTCCGCATAAAAAATAAACGCCGTCCTTTTTTTGATTTTCAGGGGAAGCCTGCCGTCGTAGACTGGAACCGACTAATTTCGTTTGGTTTTGAATTATTCCCGTCCTTTCGCTATACTGAAATCTTGTAAAGAGGAGGAAAGTATTGGAAGAATGGAAGTTTGTGAATGATAAGGAGGATCCATATGATAAATAGATTTATAGCGAGATCCATAGAGAGCGCAATTCTTGCCCTCGTCATCGTTTCGATGATCGGATGCGGGGCTGTTACTCCATCTTCGGCGTTAAACTATAACGCTCAGCATGAGCCGCCGTTAAATAAACGGGAAGAAGCGGCAACGACCAAAGCTCCTTTATCGTTGGAATCGTGGATTGGGGAGTATGGATTTTCGGAATATGCTCCACCGGATCAAAATATGTTTTATTCCATTTCTATTTATGAAGAGGATAAAAGCTATTATGCGACGATACATATGGATGGATTTCAAACGATGACAAGACTTCAGGCACAAGTAGAGGGAGATGGCCAAGCGATAAAATTAATTTTCGATAAGTATTTACCCGATAACTTATGGGAGCCGTATCGTCCGGGAGACGTTTTATTGCGTTTGGAAAAAACGGATTCCGCCTTGAAAACGTTTTGGGGGAAGATTCAACCCATGCTCAAGGATGATCATGGCGAATCCGGCAAAACTTACTTTGAAGCTGCGTCTAAAAAAGATGAGGTTGAGGAAGAGGAGGATGGACTCGCGAAGTATGATCAGACCCGGGACAAGGTCAATCCGTGACGATAACCGAGAGCGGCCGCCGCTATCGGATCGCCTGAAGCAGATGGCAATTGTATTGTGCAGCCGGACGCCTTGAACGTAAACCTGGCACAACTCGCCGCGCTGTACAACTCAACAACCGCCATCTTGCGCCATTCCGGGCCGTACTCTCTTTCGGAGAGGGGACGGCCCCCTTTTATGTTCGCCGTATTGACAGGTCAGGCGGACTGGACCGAAACCTTCTTCCCCCTCGAGAAGCTGACTAAAGCGGCTGCGAGGCCGAGAACCAGGATGACGCCGGCGACCCAAGGGTTAAACAGAAGGGTGGAAGTGGCGTTGACCATGAACCCCCCTGTCCCGGCTCCCGCTGCCAACCCTAAATGCACGATCGATGTATTCAGGCTTAGAACCAGATTCGACGACTCGGGCGCTTGTTGAATGAAATAGCTTTGGATCGCCGGGCCGTTTGCGAACATGGACAATACGATGACGGCCAGCAGCGCCAACCCGATCCCGGGCACTTCCGAAACGAAAGGCAGCACAGCCAGCGCTGCGATATGAACGGCAATGCTGAATGCGATGATCGGGGCCGCTCCCCACCGATCGACGCCGTAGCCGCCCAGACGGGAACCGATAGCACCGAAAATGCCGAAAGCCAGCAGAATGATACTGATGTTCGAGGCTTTGATATGAAGAATGTCTTGAATATACGGCGTTAAATAAGTAAACAAGACGGAATTTCCCGACTCCCGGAAAAACGTGAGCAGCAGGCCGCTTACGACAACGACGCTTCCCAGCACTTTGAATTGCTGCCGGAAGGAGACGGGCGCGTCCCCTTCGAGATCCGGGAGAAGACGCAACATGACAAAGGCAATCCCTAAGCTGAATAAGCCCAGAATCAGGAAGATGGACTGCCAATTCAGCCAATTCGTTATCGCGATCCCGATCGGGACGCCTAAGATCATGGCGCTGCTAAAGCCAAGAACGATGGTGCCGATGGCGCTGCCCAATTTCTCGCGGGGCACCAACTTGGCGGCCACGCCGAGCGCTACGACAAGATAGACGCCGGCGCTTACCCCAAGGATCACGCGGGAGGCCATCAGGATGACGATATTCGAGCTCCCGAATGCTACAAGGCAGCCCAGAATAAAGAGAGCCAATGAGCCCAGCAGCACTTTTCTGCGCCCCAAGCGGGCAGTGACGGATACCACAACCGGAGTGCCAATGGCGAAGGCAAGGGAGTAGACGGTAATCAATTGCCCGGCAAGGGCAAGGGAAATGTTTAAGCTATCGGCAATGACATTCAGAATGCCGGATACGACCAGTTCGGAGGTTGCCGTTAAAAATACGCCGAGCGCAAGAGTATAAATAGACATGCGATGCATTGGAATCATTCCTTTCCGCTGTCGGGGACAGCATCCGAAATCGGGTCATGGCCGGCGCATGTCGTTTCGGCTTTCGGGATTGCGAGATCTCTTGGTTGTATTATAATAAGGGTACGTATTTTACGTAAGAAGGCAAAATGTTTGGATATTATCCAATTGTTTTGACTAACTAAATAAAAGTAAGTAGGTGAAGGGCATGGAGCCTGTAAAGGAAGAGGAGAAAGGTTTCTCGAACATCTGCTCGGTGCTGCAAATATTAGGGGCGAAATGGGCTTTTCTGGTGATTGCCGAGCTGTCCAAGGGGCCCAAACGGTTCAAGCAGCTTCATCGGGATGTGGCGATCGTCAGGACGCAATCTTTAACGGATGTGCTGCGCCATTTGGAGAACAGCGGGATTGTCCGTCGCGAGGTTTTTCCGACGGTCCCCGTAACCGTGCAATACTCGTTGACGGAAAAAGGATTGGATTTTCAAGCCGCGCTCAAGGAAATGGAGAAATGGGCCGCCAAGTGGGGGAAATGAGAAGTTGATGAGAGAGCGGATATGGCTCTCGCGCAGTTAACGATTTAGAGGCTCTGGCTCAAGGCTGGAGCCTCTTTTCTGCCTGGAGATCCTGGCGATTTGCTTACAATCCTCTGCCGGAACCAACGAAATCCCCGGAAGCTGCCGGCAAAAAGACGGCAAACGCCGTCCCTTTTCCAGCCTTGCTCTGCACCTCGATCCAGCCTTGATGCAAAAGAATGTTTTGCTGCGCGATCGCAAGGCCAAGGCCGGTCCCGCCATTCGAACGGGTTCTGGAATGATCCGCCCTGTAAAACCGGTTAAAGATGTGGGGGAGATCCTCTTCGGGGATGCCGACCCCGTTATCTTCGATCGTGATTCGGACATAGTCCATCCGCCGGTCGGGTTGATATACTTGCTCCACCCGGATTTGCACTTGCCCGCCGCGATCCGTGTAATGAATCGCATTAATCACAATATTATACAACGCCTGCAGGATGCGGTGCTTCTCGACCGGTACGGCAATGGTTTCTTTCGAAGGATGCATGGAGATACGGATATGTTTCTCCTCGGCGAGAAATTGAGTCTTCTCGATCAATCCCTCCAGGATGGCAACGATATTTTCGGACGCCGGGCGAAGCGTCATTCCGCCTGCCTCCAGTCTGGACAAATGCAACACGTCGTGAACCAAGCGCGACAGTCTTAGCACTTCGTCGTGAAGGGACGACAGCTTTCCCGGGGGGAGAGCAAGCCCTGTATCTTGTGCCAGCTCCAGCTCGCCTTGGATGATCATCAGCGGCGTCTTCAATTCGTGCGCGACATCGGACAGCAGCTGCTTCCGGGACCGTTCCATCTTTTCGAGGCTTTCGTTCATTTCGTGCAGCGCCCGCGAGATCGCTCCGAACTCATCCTTCCTGTGTACCGGTAATGCCGGATGCGGCTTTCCCATTTTGATCGCGTCGATGCCTTGGATGATTTTGCGAATAGGGGCCGTCAGCCTCCAGGACAACAAGGAGATTGTGACCAGGGCGGCGATGCAGGTGAACAGCAAGGCGACCCGGGTGATGCTGGGGAAGATGCCGTACCACATCGCTTTGAACTCGTATGTCTTGTACTGCCTTTCATTCATCACGAAGAGCCGGCCGATCTTCCGGTCGTTGGCATGAAGGATCAGCGAAAAGGCCTCATCCCGCATAATCTCCGGGCTCAGACGCCCCTTTCGGTACATTTCATTGCCGTTTTCGAACAGAGCAATTTCGGCGAAATGACGGCTGTTTGCAAACGGATAGTTTTGAACGCCTCTCCAGGATGCCTTGTGGTCCGTATAGTATTGCTCGAACTCATCCCGCAGCGCTTCAAACGCCGCCTTTTGCTCGGCATAGGCCAGATCGCGGACAATGTAAAATTGAACATGGGTGACAAAAAATAAGCAGAGCAATATGAAGGCGATCAGGATGCTCATCGACAGCATCAGCTTCGTTCTAATTTTCATGGCTTGCTCCGAAGCGGTAACCGAATCCATACACCGTTTGGATGTAAACGGCATGGTTGGGATCGTCCTCGATCTTTTTGCGCAGCTTGCTGATATGGGAATCGACGGTCCGCTCGTCCATGACGAATTCTTCTTCGAACGCGTGCTGAAGCAGCTGCATCCGGCTGTATACGCGGCCGGGCTTCGATGCGAGCAGATGAAGCAGCTTGAACTCGGTCGGAGTCAGCCGCAGCTCTTGATTTCCTTTGAACGCCTGCAAGCTCTCTTCGTAAATCGTCAGGTCGCCCCGCCGGAGCACGTTGTCCGGTCCGCCGTTCTCCCCGCGGTTCATACGCCGCTGCAAAGAGCGGATGCGCGCCGCAAGCTCTCTCAAGCTGAAAGGCTTGGTCAAATAGTCGTCCGCGCCCATTTCCAAACCGACGATCTTGTCCGTTTCTTCGTTCTTAGCCGTTACCATGATGATTCCCGGTTCGCCGATTTCACGGAGACGGCGGCACGTGTCCAAGCCGTTCATCTGCGGAAGCATCCAGTCCAGAATGACGATGTCCGGTTTGTTTTCCGTATAGAGCCGCACCGCGGCTGCCCCGTCCTTCGCGGTAAGCACGTCGTATCCTTCCCTCTGGAGAAACGTTTCCACCAGCGACAATATTTTCTCTTCGTCTTCCACCACAAGAACCTTGATTCCCATTCCGGCCCCACCTGTCCTCTGTTTCGGTTATCCCTATTATACAATATTCTGATGGAATATTCGGAAACGTCACAACCTCCGAATCAGTTCACCACAAGTTCGCAACATTTCGTTGTTATGATCAGCTTCAGATCGCAAGAACGAAAAGGGGGAAAGGAAAATGGCTTTTAAATTATCCATGAAATCAAAGCAATTCATCGTCACGATCCATGTGCTTTCCGTCGTATGCTGGCTGGGAGGGGCGGTGTGCATGCTTACGTTAGGCTCGCATATGCTGCTGGCGGACAACGGGGAGCAGCTTTATTACACGCTCGATAACATGCACGTCGTCGATGTCGTCTTGATCCGGTACACCGCGCTTGTCGCTTTATTGACGGGGCTGGCGCTATCGCTGTGGACGAATTGGGGGCTTTTCAAATATTACTGGGTCGCGGTCAAGCTGATTTTGACGGTGGCTTTGATCTTGTTTGGAATTAAGTATATGAGCGACTGGTTGTCGCAGCTCATTCATGAGGCGGATGGCAAGAGAGCCGCTGCCCTTCACGATGCCGCATTCCTGAGCACAAGCTACTCGCTTCTCGGCGGCGCCGCAGCGAACATTTTGGCCATGGTTTTCATGACGGCCATTTCCTATTTCAAGCCGTTTGGAAAAATAAAAAAGCGCTCCGGGAAACATGAAACGAAGCTCACAGCTCGGGAGGAACGCTAAGCCATGTTCGAAACCTTCGCCGGCATCATATTGGCATCCGCAATGACACTCTTGTGGGGACTTGCCGCTTTCATCGTTTCCGGGCTTCCCTATACGAAAAACAATCGGCGGTTTAAACGGTGGAAAACCGTTCTGCTTTGGATCAGTTACATCGCGCTTGCGCTCGCTGCGCTATGGTTGTTTCTAGTCTTAGGCTGGTACATCCGCAAAGGCTGGTTATTCGTTGAAGGCACAATGAAAGCGGTCATTCCGCTCATGCTGATCGGTCATTTGCCCGTCGTTACGCACACGCTGCCCAAGGTAAGAAGCTTAAGAGAATCAACTGGCGAAAGACTAGCGGCGGCCGCACTAGTCGAGCTGACCCATCCTATGACAGTTATTCCCATATACGCGGCTGCAGTAGTTTCCGGCATGAATGCGTTCAGCCACATCTTTGCGCAGCCGGTCCTGCCAACCTTGGCCGAGCTCGTGCAGCGATTGTTGCTGCTTGTAGTCCTGCTGCTTGTTCCGTCCTTCTTTGCCATGAAAACATACCGTAAGGTTCTGAGGGGGAACTTCGTTCCGTCCCCGTTATGGAGAAGGCTGTTGAAGTTTGGTTTAGCGGGCGGCCTGACGGCAGTAGTTGTGATTGCGGTTATAGTCGTGAATGTATTGGCGGGAGTTAGCTCTTCCAAATTGCCGGAAGCCTCCGATATGATGAACCATCATCTGATGGACGAAGGAGGCGGAGCTCCTACCCTGCTTTCCGGCGGGCATGCTATGCATCGGAACCATTCCAGTGGGGGAGAAGTCGCGGCGCTTACCGGGGACGTCTCGGCTCCGGCAGACATCAAGTTTGAACTCGTCGCCCAGCAGAAGGAGATCACGCTTGCTTCCGGCGCCACAATCGATGCCTGGACCTATAACGGACAACTCGCCCCGGAACTCCGGGTGCGGCAAGGGGACATGGTGGAAGTGAAACTGGTCAACCAGGATATTGACAAAGGGGTCACGATCCATTGGCATGGCTATAACGTGCCGAATGCGATGGATGGCGTGCCCGGGATGACTCAAAATGTCGTCAAACCGGGACAGTCCTTTACTTATAAATTTCGAGCCAAGCAAGCGGGAACCTACTGGTTTCATTCGCACCAGCAGGCCGCTGAACAAGTGATCAAGGGACTTTTCGGCACGTTAATCGTCGATCCCAAGAATGAAACCGGGGTTTACGATGAAGAGTTCACGGTCGTCACCCACCGATGGGAAACGGACCGGGGGTACAAGACCGCATTTGGAGATCAGGATCAAGCCCAAACGAAGCAGGTGGCGCCAGGCCGGAAAATCAGGCTGAGAATCGTGAATACGCATAACCTGTCGCAAAAATACATGCTGCAAGGGGTCGATTATCGGATCGTGAGCATCGACGGCGTTGACATTCAAGAGCCGGACCGGCTGCCGGATTCAACCGCATTCCGGCTTGCCTCCGGCGGAAGATACGATATCGCCTTTACGATGCCGGACCACCCTGTCCTGTTTAAGCTTGGCGAAGGCAAGCACGATGGAAAGCCGAGTCTGTTGTTCGATACGGATACACGGTCTCAGACGGAGAGCCCGAGCTTCGAAGCCGAGTTTGCGTGGTTCGATCCGTCTCAATACGGGAAGGCTGTCGTGAACGGGACGACCTCCGCTGTGAAGTTCGATAGAGAATTCACGATGATTCTTGGGAACAAGATGGGATTTTACAACGGGAAATTTCATTTTCTTTGGACCATTAACGGGAAGGTTCACCCGAACACCCCTACGTTTGTCGTGAAAGAAGGCGAGAACGTCAAAACAACCTTTGTGAACCGAAGCCTGACCGAGCATCCGATGCATCTTCACGGGCATCATATGACGGTGCTGAAGAAAAACGGCAAGCCCGTAAAGACGCCATGGATGACCGACACGTTAAACGTGCTGCCGGGCGAAACGTACGAAGTGGCCTTTATCGCCGATAATCCGGGGATGTGGATGGACCACTGCCACAATCTGGACCATGCGGCAACCGGCATGATCCTGCATCTGATGTATGACCATGTGCAGCCTTCGTATGAAGTAGGAACGAGGTCCGGGAACCTGCCGGAGTAACAGGGGCAAGACTGATCAAAGAACCGCAACCCGTTCATAGGGATTCGCGGTTCTTTTCACGTGGCCGGAGCCGCTTTTAAGATTTTGCAAACAAGTCCCGTGCGGTTTGGATAAACAGCTTTACGGCGATGGAGGCTTCTTGCAGGGAAGGCACCGCCAGGTTAATTTCTCGGTAAGGGTGCGGCGTTAAGGCATGCATTCGGACGTTGGGAGGCAAGGTGGATAGAGAAATCGAGATGTTCGACATGATGGCCACGCCGAGCCCCTCTTGGATCATGTTCAACGAGGTGTTCACGTTGTGGACGATATATTTTACCTGGAGATGGGCCCCGGCTTCCCGGAATCGCTCATAGATCGGGATTTCGTAGCCCCCGTTGCATATGATCATCGGCTCGTCGCTCAATTCTTGCAAATGAATGGCCGAACGGCCCGCCAGCGGATGGTCGTCCCGGAGGAACAGAAACATCTCTTCTTTCAGCAAGGGGGTAATTTCAAATTCATCGTGCGGCGGAATGAGAAAAGCGACATCGATCATTCTGGAGGCCAGCCGTTCCCGGAGATCGTCGATGGTGCCTTCGTACAGATCGAATTGAATGCGGGGATATTTCTCCCCGATGACTCTGAAAATTTTGGGCAGAAAATAAGCGGAAGCCGAAGGAAAGGAGCCGATCCGGATCGTCCCGACTTCAAAGCCTTTTTCGGCCATCACTTCCTGCTCGACCTTCTCAAAGCCTTGTAAAATATCCCGGAAAACAATCAAGAGGCGTTCGCCGATGTCCGTCAAAATAATCCCGTTCCTGCGGTCGCGGATCAGGAGAGTCACTCCTAACTCGGCTTCCAGCGTGGAGACGGCGCGGCTAACGGCGGGCTGTGTCATATTCAATTGATGACCGGCCTTGGTAAAGCTGCCGGTTTCGGCAATTTTGACGAACAGCTGAATTTGGGAATGGGTCATAACACTTAGGATATGCTCCTTATAATAAACATTCATTTTATTTATTTAGTTAGTTATTGTATCATGAGTAAACATTAACAACAAGGAGTGTTCATCGTGTTGCAGCTCTCACGCTCGCGGGCGGCTTTATATCTCGCTTTTCTCGTCATCGTCTGGGGAATTAACTGGCCGTTGTCCAAATACACGCTTTCCTTTTCACCGCCCTTATTATTTGCAGGCTTGAGGACGTGCATTGGGGGATTGATTCTTATCTTGGTCGCCTTGCCCGGCTACAAGAGGCTGAATTGGAAGCAGACATGGCCCGTTTATGTGATTTCGTCCGTGCTCAATATCATCCTCTTTTACGGTCTTCAGACGATAGGACTGAACTATTTGCCGGCCGGTCTCTTCTCGGCCATCGTGTTCTTGCAGCCCGTGCTGCTGGGGATTTTATCCTGGCTATGGCTGGGGGAAGAGATGTTCGGCTTGAAGTGGATCGGGCTTGTGCTCGGGTTCCTTGGCGTATTCGAGATCAGCGCAAGCAGCCTGGCCGGACATCTGTCCGTTACCGGGATCGTGCTCGCTCTCGGCTGTGCGGTCAGCTGGGCTTTGGGCACGCTGTATACGAAGAAAATGTCGGCGCGGGTCGATATGGTTTGGGCCGTGGCGCTTCAATTGATGATCGGCGGCATTTTGCTGTTAGGCTCGGGCTCTGTCCTGGAAAAATGGACGGATATCGTCTGGAACGTTCCGTTCATATCGAGTCTGCTGTTTATTTCGGTTTTCGTGATCGCGTTGGGCTGGCTCGCTTACTTTAAGCTTGTCGGCTCCGGCGAAGCCGGCAAGGTCGGCGCGTTTACGTTTCTGATCCCGCTGATTGCGATTACTTGCAGCGTCCTCTTTTTGGGCGAGCGAATATCGCTAAATTTGGTGGCGGGACTCGTTCTCATCGTCGGCAGCATTTTGCTGGTCAATGCAAGATCGATACGCCTCGCGAAAAAGCCGACAGGGCTACAGAGGTAACCTTCAACGGATGCGGAGCTGCTTTAATTGGGGCAAAAAAATGACCCTCTGACGCATGCTTGCGCTGGACCGGAGGGCCTGGCGCAAGCGCGAGGGTTGCTTTTTTGCATTAAAGTGTGCTAAATTAAGCACATTAAAAGCTGTGGCCGGAGGAGGCTGTTCAGGGCACCATGGCACAAATCAAGCGGTTCGGCTTCGGGCTGCAAGCCTTAATCGTACTGGCCTTAACTTCGGAGCAGCGTTCCAGCGCCGAAATTGCGGAAGAGATCCGCTGCGAGCCGACGGCGCTCCGCAAAATTTTAGCTCAGCTGGCGGAAGCGGGTATTGTGGAAGTGAAGCAGGGGAGAGCGGGAGGCTACCAGTTGACCCGCAAGCCCGGGGAGATTACGCTGTCCGAGATCTACAACGCTTTGCACGAAGAAGACCCCCTATGGAACCGGATGCTGGATACGACGGGGAATCATCTGTTTGGACAAAAGGTCAACGAATCGTTTCAGAAAATCATGACCGACATCGTTGCGCAGGTAGACCATGTGCTGGGCACCTATACGATTGCCGACCTGCTCGAATAATCTCTTTTTTTAGTCTAATCTGTGCATAAAATTGCACAAATTGTTCGAATAACGAACGAAAGATAGGGAGGGAGAGCGGATGGATAAACGAAAAGCCCCGATCGGCTTCCCCGGGATCGCACGCTCGCTTATTGCGGCTGTCGTCGGCGGCATCGCGTTCAAGCTGCTGCATCTGCCGATCCCTTGGCTGCTCGGTCCGATGTTCGCCGTTTTGATCGGATCGAATACGTTCAAGGGACGTTTCGCTTGGCCCGGGCAGTTCAGAGACGCGGGTATGATCGTCGTCGGATACACGATCGGGCTGGCCATGACAGCGTCGGAGCTGAAGGAGATGTCATACCAACTGCCGTTGATGCTGCTCATGACGCTGCTGCTGCTGCTCTGGTGCGCGGGTATCGCCTATCCTGTTTCCAGGCTGGCGGAGATCGATTACAAAACCTCGCTGCTGGGAAGCATCCCCGGAGGGCTGACGCAGGTTTTGGTTCTGGCGGAGGAAACGGACGGGGTCAATCTTACGGTCGTGACCGTCACGCAGGTCATTCGGCTGATCCTGATCATCACGTGCGTGCCGTTGCTGGTCATGAGTCCGCTCTTCGGGCAGATGCATGGGGGAGCAGCGGCCGGCGCTTCGCTGTCCGCCGTTGCGGCGGGTTGGAACACTGGGCTGCTTCCGAACCTGCTCGTTTATGCGCTGGTCAGTGTTGGATGCGCGATCTTGGGAAACAAGATCAAGTTTCCGACCGCTTTTTTGCTGGGCCCGGCGCTCGGAACGGCGGTTCTTCAATTGACCGGCTTCCCCGGGCCGGCGCTGCCATCCTTTATCCTGAACGCGGCGCAGCTCTTGATAGGCGTTCACGTCGGGCTGATGCTGAAGCCGGGTCGGTTGACGCATAAGCTGCGGACGATCTCGCTGGCGGTGGGCAGCGGACTGCTGCTGATGCTGGGGGCTTGGGGGCTGAGCGTGCTGCTGGCCAAGCTCCAGCCGATATCCGGCGCCACCGGCCTGTTAAGCCTTGCTCCCGGCGGCATGGATCAAATGGGCATCATCGCGCATGAGATTCACGCGGATTTGTCCATGGTGGCCGGCTACCAGCTGTTCCGCACCTTTTTTATCTTTTTCGCGGTCCCGCCTTTGTTGAAGTTGATGTTCCGGTACCACGGCAAATCCATTAAGCGGAGGGAAACGCAATGACGCCACTAGACGTGAATTTTCACAAAACGGCTTTGGTCCTGATCGATTTGCAACAGGGAATCGTGGCAAGCTCGAACGGGCAAGAGGTGGTCGAGAAGGCGGTGCGGCTTGTCCGGCTGTTCCGTGAGAAAAGCGGGTTTATCGCATTCGTTCATGTCGATTTCCATGACGGCGCAGACCGCTTAAAACCGGCAACGGACCAGCCAGTTCCGGTCATTCAACCTCCTGACGGCTGGGCCGAATTCGTCCCGGAGCTGGGCGTCCGCCCGGACGATTACGTGGTCACGAAGCGGCAGTGGGGCGCTTTTTTCGGCACGGACCTGGATCTGCAGCTTCGCCGGAGAGGGATCGACACGATCGTCTTGTGCGGAATCGCCACCAATATCGGGGTAGAAAGCACGGCAAGAGAAGCGTTTCAGCTCGGTTATCACCAAATTTTCGTCACGGATGCGATGAAGACTTATAGCCAGGAGGAGCACGAGGCTACCTGCCGCTACATTTTCCCGAGAATCGGCAAGGTCCGAAGCGTCGGGCAGTTTATGACGGAAGCGGGCGGCGCAGAATAGGATTGACAAAGCGATCGGAATCCCCTATAATGACCAATAATTCCATATTCAAATGTGAGGATTAGAAATAGTAGAAGTGCAATGACTTTTCAGAGAGCCGTTGGTCGGTGCGAAACGGTAACGTCGTTCATTTCGAACTCGTCTATGAACAGCTGCCTGATATGTAGGGTAAGCCGGAATTCCACCGTTACAGGGATAGATGGTGATGGCCATCGAATTGAGCTCATTTCTTCAGGAAATGAATTAGAGTGGTACCGCGGGTTCAACCTCGTCTCTATACGTAGAGACGGGGTTTTTTTGTTGATTAAAGTCCGGGTTTAATCAACCCCGCTTCATTTATAGATATCGAAAAAAATGCGATTTCGGGAGGAATAGAGGATGAAACGTAAAATTATGGTGTTCGATACGACGCTGCGCGACGGCGAGCAAGTTCCGGGCGCGAAGCTGAATCTTCATCAAAAAATAGAGATCGCCCAGCAGTTAAAGCGGCTGAATGTCGATATTATCGAAGCAGGGTTCCCCGCCTCGTCCGCAGGGGATTTTCAAGCGGTCCAGGAAATTGCCCGCAGCGTAGGCAACAGCGTCTCGATTACGGCCTTGGCCCGGGCAGTCAAAAGCGATATCGACGCGGTCTATGAAAGCATCAAGCTGGCACAGAACCCGCTCATTCATATCGTGCTCGGCACCTCGAACATTCATGTGGAGAAGAAGTTCAGCCGGTCCAAGGAGGCCGTCCTGCAGATGGGGGTCGACGCGGTCAAGTATGCCAAGACGCTGCTTCCGCAGGTGCAGTATTCCACGGAAGACGCATCGAGGTCGGATTTCGAATATTTGTGGGAAACAATCGAAGCGGTGGTGAAAGCGGGAGCAACTATGATTAACGTTCCCGATACGGTAGGCTATGCCGTTCCGGAGGAATTCGGAGAGCTGATCCGTAAAATCAACGAACGGCTCAAAAATTTGGACGACCGCGTGATCCTTAGCGTCCACTGCCACAACGACCTTGGACTGGCCACGGCGAATACGCTGAGCGCGATCAAGAACGGGGCGGAGAAGGTCGAGTGCACCATTAACGGACTGGGCGAGCGGGCAGGCAACGCTTCGCTGGAGGAAGTCGTGATGGGGCTTAAGGTCCGGGAGAACTATTTTAACGCCTATACCAATATCAATACGACGGAGCTGCATAGAACCTCCAAGCTTGTCAGCCATTTAACGGGGCTGGATGTGCAGGTGAACAAAGCGATTACCGGCGACAACGCCTTCGCGCACTCCTCCGGCATCCATCAGGACGGCTTGCTGAAAGACAAGCGCGTATATGAAATCATGTCGCCCGAAGAGGTCGGTGCGGACAGCATGGAGCTGATCCTGACCGCCCGTTCCGGCCGGCACGCCTTCAAGAACGCCGTCGAGAAAATGGGCTTCGATACGAGCGATGCCGACGATTTCGAGCAGCTGTTCGCGAAGTTCCTTACCTTGGCCGACGCGAAGAAAGAAGTGTACGATCACGATGTATTTTATCTTGTAACGAATCACCGTACCGTGGAGCAGAGCAGCAAGCAGCTATACGAGCTGGAGTCCTTCCAGGTAGTCAGCAACGATCTGTATCCGACGGCGACAGTCAAATTGAACAAGGGCACCGAATCGATGAAAGGGAGCGCCGTGGGCGACGGTCCGATCGACGCGTTGTACAGCGCGATCAAAACGCTGGTCGGTCTGGAGATCGAGCTGAAGGATTATAAGATCAACAGCTTGTCCCGAGGCAAGGAGGCGGTCGGCCGGGTCAACATCCGGATCGAGCACCAAGGCAAAATCTATTCCGGACGGGCGATGGACACGGACATTATCAAGGCCAGCGCGAATGCTTTCCTGAACGGCATTAACGGCATCCTGCTGGACCTTGCCAAAGACTGAAAAATAGGCCGGATCGACCGTCCGGATCGATCGGAGGGACACGTTTTGAACAGCCAGTTAAAGGAAAGCGCGCAGCGCGTGCAGGACAAATTGTCGGACTTGGGATATCCGAACCGGGTTGTGGAATTGCCGGACAGCACGCGAACCGCGCAGGAAGCGGCGGACGCCATAGGCTGCGAGGTGGGGCAAATTGCCAAATCGATCGTTTTCCGGCTGAAGACGTCGAATAAGCCGCTTCTGGTTGTGGCCAGCGGCGTGAACCGCGTGGATGAGAAGCTCATTTCCACCCGGATGGACGACAAGCTCGTCAAGGCCGATGCGGATTTCGTGCGGGAGCATACGGGCTTCGTCATCGGAGGCGTTGCGCCGATCGGACATCCCGAGCCGATCCTGACACTCATCGACGAAGATCTGTTTCACTGCCGTAAATTATGGGCGGCGGCAGGACATCCGAAGGCCGTATTCGAGCTGACGCCGGATGAGCTGGCCGCCATGACACGCGGGCAAGTAACGTCTGTCAAAAAGGGATAACACGCTTGACGCTTGGGCTTCCAAGCGTTTTTCTTTTGGGTTGACATTAAAAA
Source organism: Paenibacillus ehimensis NBRC 15659 (assembly GCF_004000785.1). GTDB lineage: Bacteria > Bacillota > Bacilli > Paenibacillales > NBRC-103111 > Paenibacillus_G > Paenibacillus_G ehimensis. The sequence continues at coordinate 23,238 of NZ_BILX01000018.1, forward strand.
GGAGGAATGTTATAAAAAATAAAGAATGGCACTCAAGGATAGAGAGTGCTAACAACGTGGTCGTGCGCAGCCATTGTCACCCTTTATTGTACAAAAAGGAGCGATTTCGAGTGGAAAAAAAGCAGTTTCAAGCCGAATCCAAGCGATTACTGGAAATGATGATCAATTCGATTTATACGCAAAAAGAAATCTTCCTTCGAGAATTGATATCGAATGCCAGCGATGCCATCGACAAGATTTACTACAAAGCGTTAACCGACGATAAGCTGGTTTTCGACAAAGACAGCTACTATATTAAAGTGATTCCGGACAAGGACAGCAGAACGCTGACCATCCTCGATACCGGGATCGGGATGACCAAGGAAGAGCTGGAAACGAACCTCGGCATCATTGCCAAAAGCGGGTCCCTTGCTTTCAAGAAGGAAAACGAGCTGAAGGACGGCCATGACATCATCGGCCAATTCGGCGTCGGCTTTTATTCGGCTTTTATGGTCGCCGACGTGGTGACGGTGATCAGTAAGGCTTTGGGCAGCGACAGCGCATACAAGTGGGAATCGGCAGGCGCGGACGGCTATACGATTGAGCCTTGCGACAAAGAAACGGTCGGCACGGAAATCGTTCTGAAGATCAAAGCGAACACCGAGGACGAGAGCTACGACGAGTTTTTGGACGTGTACCGTCTGAAAGGCATCATCAAGAAATATTCCGACTTCATCCGCTACCCGATTAAGATGGATGTTACCTCCAAGCGGTTGAAGGAAGGCAGCGACAACGAGTTTGAGGATTACACGGAAGAGCAGCGCATTAACAGCATGGTCCCGATCTGGAGAAAAAACAAAAGCGAGCTGACGGACGAGGATTACGAGAAGTTCTATGCGGAGAAGCATTACGGCTTCGACAAGCCGCTCAAGCATATCCATATCAGCGCCGACGGGGCTGTCGTTTACCAGGCGATCCTGTTCATCCCGGAAAATATTCCTTTCGATTACTATACCAAGGAATACGAGAAGGGGCTGGAGCTGTATTCCAACGGCGTGCTGATCATGAACAAATGCTCCGATCTGCTGCCGGACTATTTCAGCTTCGTCAAAGGGATGGTCGATTCGGAAAGCCTGTCGCTCAACATTTCCAGAGAAATGCTGCAGCACGACCGGCAGTTGAAGCTGATCGCCAAAAATATCGAAAGCAAAATCAAAAGCCAGCTGCTGAGCCTGCTTAAGGACGAAAGAGAGAAGTACGAGCAGTTCTACAAATCGTTCGGCAGACAGCTGAAATTCGGAGTCTACAGCGACTACGGCAGCCACAAAGAGGTGCTGCAGGATCTGATCCTGTTCTACTCCTCCAAGGAGAAGAAGCTGGTTACGCTGGAGGAGTACGTATCGAGAATGCCGGAGGACCAGAAATATATTTACTATGCTTCCGGACCGTCGAACGAACGAATCGAGAAGCTTCCGCAGACCGAGCTTGTCGCCGACAAGGGCTACGAAATCTTGTACTTCACGGACGATATCGACGAGTTCGCTGTCAAAATGCTGATGAAATACAAAGACAAAGAATTCAAATCCGTCTCCAGCGGCGACTTGGGCATTGAAGCGGAAGACAACAAGGACAACGACGATGCCGACAAAAACGACCACAAAGAGCTGTTCGACTACATGAAGGGGCAGCTGGAAGGCAAAGTCGCCAGCGTCAAGGCATCGAAGCGGTTGAAGTCTCACCCCGTATGTCTGTCTACGGAGGGCGACGTGACCATCGAGATGGAGAAAATCTTGAACGCCATGCCGAATAACCCGAATGTCAAGGCGGAAAAGGTGCTGGAAATCAATATCAATCATGAAGTTTTCCAATCGCTGAAGACGGCGTACGAGCAAGATAAAGAGAAGCTGAATCTGTATACGGCACTCTTGTACAACCAAGCGCTGTTGATCGAAGGACTGCCGATCCAAGATCCGGTCGAATTTACGAACGACATCTGCAAAATTATGGTGTAAGACGGGCTGACGAACAAAAGCCGACCCTGGAGAGGGTCGGCTTTATTGTTGTGTCGCTCGTTTAGGATGGCAAGCTTGCCAGGAAGCCTTCGCGCCAAGTCCGATAAAGCGGCTCCCAGCCGTAGTCTTTTCGCGCTTTGGCATTGGCTGCTCCGCGTTCGCCGCGATTGCTGCCTTCCTGGATATCCGGCTCGGGCGCGCCGATGGCTGCGGCATAGAGAGGCAGCCATTCGGTTCCCGGAGCCGGTTCGTCGTCCACGACGTTCACCGGCCCGTTGGGCCATTCCAGCGCAGCGACCGCTGCCCGCGCCGCATCTTCGACATGCAGAAAGGAAGTTACTCCTTCAGTTGCCTTCAACTCCTTGCGCCGCACCTTCCCGGCCATGAGCCCGTTGCGGTCGTACCAAGTTCCTGGACCGTAAAGCAGACCGTATCGCAGAATAACGTATTCCGGCATTTCGGCAGCCGCTTGCTCCAGTGCCAGCACTCCGTCGACCGTCGTTTTTCGCGGCTGCGGCGCTTCCAGATCCAAAGGCACTTCTTCCGTGGCCGGATGATGTCCCGGTTCGTAGGTCCACGATATGCTTTGCGCGATCATGCGTCTCACTCCGGCCGCTTGCGAGGCGTCAACCAGATTGCGGGTTCCGAGCGTTCGGATTCGGGCATTGTCTTCCAGGCTATAATTGCTTAAAGAAGTGAGCTGATGGATGACGATTTCCGGCCGCGCCTCCCGAAGCGCGTCGATCACGGACTGCCGGTCTAAGGCATCTGCAACCAGAGGGGATGCCCCCATTCCCGAAATAGCGTTTTTCGAGGCTTCGTTACGCGTCATGCCGAACACCTCGTGACCTTCCCGTATCAGAATCGGCAGCAGCGAACGCCCGATGACACCGGTTGCTCCGGCGACCAATATTTTCATACTTCTTGCCTCCCGTTAAACGGCATTCCAAATATGCCTTGTATTTTTTGACTCATTATACAAGACAGAGACGGGGAGCATTTTGTGACGCTGAAGGGTTTTACCGATTCTTTTTATGCTCCATGATCTCGTTCGGCTGGACGCCAAAATGCGTACAAATCTTATCGATGACCTCCAGGGAGACGTATTCGTCCTTCCCTAATTTGGCAAGCGTTGCGGTGGACAAACCCAGCTTTTCCCGAAATTCGGTTTTCGTCAATTCGTGCTCAACGAGCAATTTCCATAACGGTTTATAAGAGAAAGGCATGGTTATACTCCTTAAAGGTTATCTGATATGTAAAACTAAATATTTAATTAAGCAAATATAATGGTTGACTTCATATTCAATAAAGCATATAATATATTTGTGAAGTAAAACAAAAAAGAAATAGACAGCACTTAATCGATGTGATCTACAGAATATGAATTTTCCCTTATCTTAACACAAAATGTTTACAAAATCATGAGAGTACCAACACAGTTAGAGCGAAGGGGAGAGAGGGGTATTGGTCGAAGAGTTGAATAAGCTACTTGAAGATTTTCGGGAACTCGAACATATTTGGAGTGACGAAGCGAAAATTCGAAAAGAAGAATCTGGTGAAAAATGTATGCTTTAGGAGGAGTAACGGATTTAGGCATGCTGCCATAGCTTTAAATTCAATTGTAAAATGCCACCGAAGTGTTAAATTCAACAGGTGCTGACGCTTGGCTATATCTTTGCCCACAACGCTTAGCAATATGGGTGTCCTGCCTCTGTCTGTTGTTCGTATGTACTCGGTCTTGGGCAATGATTGTAGCGGCCCCGCTTGGATGTTCGAAGCAAAAAATGATATGCTGCTAGTCTGATTCGCCGGGAGACGCCTCAAGATGGGACAAACCTCCCGGAGCGACGAAGGCGGGGATGTGGAGAACCAAGATGTCCCCGTCCTTGGGAAACGGCGATCCTGGCTGGTGGGGAAGGCCTGCTTATAAAAGGGGGATACTGGTCTGTTTTCGGCTCCACCGAGGGTCGAACGACCCGCAATCACAATTCGGAAGGCGGACGCAGAGAAGCTTCGGAATGATCGGCATGCCCGCTCTCGTTCATGGTTATTTCATGGCTTTGAGTGTTCATATGTTTAAGCTGCTCTTTTTTCCACGCTTCGAATTTTTCCAGCGGGATCTCTAATTGTTCGATGAGAAGTTGACAATCTATCGGTTGTTTCATTTAGGATACCCCCTAGTTAGAAAATAATTAAAAAAACAAAAACCACCTTTCCTAGCGACGGCTAAGAAAGATGGTCCGGTTGCACTACTAGCTCCCTCGAATCCAAGTGCCCACATACAGATTCGAATTCATTGCCTACCAAACCTCATGATACCAGTAAACAATTGAATATGTCTGTATCGTTTCATACGGAATTTTCTAAAAAAAACTTTAGAAATGCCTGTTTTTCGAAAAAAAGCAATATCGATCCCCTTGACAAAGAGGACCGATCCGCTGCTTGTACGGTAAGCTATTAGTTCGCGATAAATGCTTGAACCCATACGCCGTTGTAGTAAGCAACGCCGATTTTTGTAAAGTTCGGGCTGAGAATGTTTTTGCGGTGACCGTCGCTGTTCATCCACGCATTCATAACCTCTTGCGGAGAACGCTGGCCTTTAGCGATATTTTCACCGGCATACGAATAACGAATGCCGTAAGATCTCATCATATCAAATGGAGACCCGTACGTCGGGGACGTGTGATCGAAGTAGCCATTGTTGTACATATCCTTCGCCTTGTCCAATGCCATAGCTGTCAGGGCGCTGTCGGAAGCAAGCGGCTTCAGGCCGGCTTTCGCACGCTCTTGGTTCACGAGGTTCACCACTTGGCTGGCAAAAGCGGATTGAGTCGTTCCTTGCTGGGAGCCGGAATCCGGTTTTGCAGGTGTCGTCGGCTGCGGCTTCGCTGGCGTTGTCGGCTGAGGTTTCACCGGCGTCGTCGGTTGCGGCTTAACAGGAACCGGTTGCGGCTTGGCCGGAGTCGCCGGCTGCTGCGATCCGCTGCCGTATCCAGGAACGTGGATGATCATTCCTTTCCAGATCACATTCGGGTTGGAAAGCTGCGGGTTCGATTGAAGCAGCGATGCAAGATCAACCCCGTATTTTTGAGAAATTGTCGACAACGTATCGTTATCGGCAACGATGCATGGTGCGGCCGAAGCAGATGCCATACCAGCTCCGAACACCGAACTCAGGGCTAAAACACTAACCAAAGCGGCTTTCTTCATGCGATTCAAAAAAGATCCTCTCCTTTTTCGGCCTGCGAGGTTAGCTGACGGGTTCGGGTCAAAGAGCAATACCCGGCCATAGAAAAACTGGCTTCACCCCAAAAAATGGGTTCCCCCGCGCTTCCAATGAAGCTTCGGCCTTGATTGTAGTTGTCCTCTCGACAGAACCGGATAAGCCAAGCATTCTCGGCCCGGCCGGTCTCTCAAGGGCCCTTACAGTCTATCACGAGGATCGCTAGATTTCACCCCACAAAGTCTTCCAGCCGAAGCACCGCTTACTTCCACTTCATGAGTATAAACCCGCCGATGATAATGAGAAGTCCAGCCCAAGTTTTCCACGTAGGGATCTCCTGCATGAACATATATCCCATGAGCAGACATACGAGAAGCTCGACGATTTTGGCCGAGACGAGAGCCGTTGTCAGTTGACCGAAGCTATGCTGTACCCAGCGGACGCCGTACCCGATCAGCAGATTCGCCGGAAGAAACAAAGGCAGCATCTTCAATTGAAAAAGAAATGTCGGCCCGAAGGCGGGATCGATGTGTTTGCTTTGATAAGAGTAGACGGCATTGACGATCACCAGACCGACGAAAAGACACGAAAAGCCAAGAACAGCGGACATGAATCGAAGGACCTCCTCCATAGTAAAAACAAGTGAACAAGCATCGGGCTTTCTTGAATGTTTCCCTGAAATAACAAATTTTATTGACGCTAAGAAAATTTCCTTATAGAATAAATTTTGCATTAGGTAAAAATATTTGTACATAGACAAACATTGCTTTTGCCGTCCGTCGCGCAACGTTCGAAAATCGGGCGTATAACGAAGTCAAAAGGAGGATTCCCGTTGTTTAAGCGTCGGCATCTTATGTTTTCCTCCCCGTTTTTTGTTTTTGGACTGCTTTCCGTGCTTCTCCTGGCCAGTATCGTGCTGGCTGCCGGCTTCGGACCCGTGTCGGTTCCGTTTCAACAAACGCTTGCTCTGCTGCTGGAGAAATTGGCCTTTCCGGTGGACAGCTTGGCAGGGGAACGGGAGCGGCTGGTGGTGGAGCAGGTACGGCTGCCGCGCGTACTGGCGGGCGCGCTTGTAGGGGCGGCGCTCGGCATCTCGGGCGCTTCGATGCAAGGATTGTTCCGCAATCCGCTCGTTGAGCCGGGCTATGTCGGCGTATCCAGCGGAGCCGCTGCCGGGGCCGTGTGCGCTTTGTATTTCGGCTTGACCCACCTGGGGGTATGGCTGCTGCCGGCTGCCGCTTTTACCGGAGCGCTGCTTGCCGTCGGCGTCATTCTTGCGGTTTGGCGTTGGAGCAGCCGTTCTACGGTAACGACGCTTCTGCTGCTCGGGATCGGTCTGAATGCTTTACTGTCCGCCGTGATCAACATCCTGATCGCCAGCTCGCGGAACGAGCAGGAGCTGCGGAGCATTATTTTCTGGCTTCAAGGGGGGCTGGAAGCCCGGACTTGGGGACACGTGCAACTGATTGCCGTGCCGATTCTCATCTCATGCGTATTGTTGTGCGCCTTCGCCCGGGATTTGAACTTGCTGCTGCTTGGCGACGAGCATGCCCAAAGCAGCGGCATGAAGGTGCGCGCGGTGCGCTATCTGATTCTGGGCCTCGCTTCGCTCATGACCGGCTCGGCCGTCGCGGTGAGCGGGATCATCGGGTTCGTCGGCTTGGTTGTTCCCCATATGATCCGCTTATGGACCGGACCGGATCACCGGGTGCTGCTGCCGGCCAGCGCGCTTGGAGGAGCCGTGTTTTTGGTGGTTGCGGATCTGATATCCCGGATGGTTCTCCAGCCGGTGACGCTGCAGGTCGGCGTTGTCTGCGCTATTATCGGGGCGCCGTTGTTCTTGGGAATGGTACTGAAATCCGGAAAAGGGGCGATGGCATGAGTACGTTCATAGCGGTTCGGCAGCTGTGGCAGCGAGCCGAATCGAAGACGATCCTGCATGACGTGAATTTGGAGATGAGGCCCGGACGTTTCATTGGCTTGATCGGTCCGAACGGAAGCGGCAAATCGACGCTGCTTCGCGCCTTGGGCGGCTTGCGCCGGCCGGCCGCCGGAGAAGTGCTGTTGGATGGAGCCTGCTTGCACCGGATGAAATCTAAGACGATCGCCCGCCATATCGCTTATGTGCCGCAGGATTTGAGCGCGGAGCTTGATTTTACGGCGGAAGAGATCGTGATGCTGGGGCGGTATGCCCATCGGGGGCGGTTTGCCGCCGCCGCTGCAGAGGACCGCGAAGCGGTGCGGGAGGCGATGCGGACGACCGGGATTACCCCGCTTGCGAACCGGAGGGTGTCGGAGCTCTCCGGCGGACAGCGGCAGATGGTGTTCATCGCCAAGGCGCTTGCCCAGCAGCCGCGGATTTTGCTATTGGACGAACCGATTTCGGCGCTGGATATCCGGCATCAGCTGCGTGTCATGAAGCTGCTGCAGGAAAGAACGAACGCCGGGCTGCTCGTCGTTGCCGCTTTGCATGATTTGAATTTGGCGGCGCGGTTTTGCGACGAGCTGATTCTGCTTCGGCACGGTCGCGTGCTGGCTTCCGGGGCGCCGGAGTGCGTCGTAACATCCGAACGGCTCCGGCAAGCTTACGGGGTGGAAGCCTCGATCCGCCGCGACGAACGGACCGGCAAGCCTGCGGTTACCGCCTTGGACGAAATTCGAATGCAGGCGGCTTATTAAATACATAGAAAACATGGAAAAGGTGAGAAAGTCATGCTGCATCGGAATCAAATAAGAAGTGAAGGATCGCGTTTCAAGCCTTGGCGGCTCGGAGGAACGCTCGCGCTGCTGCTGCTCGCATCAGCGTGCGGTCCCCAAGCGTCGCCGGCCGACGGATCGGAGGGGAAGGCTCAGGCGGGGACGGGGGCTTATCCGCGATCGATCGCGACAGGCGGTAAGCACGAGGTGGTCGTTCCGGCCAAGCCCGAACGCATCGCCGCGTTGTCGCTGGATACGGCCGAGATGGCGCTGGAGCTGGCCGATCCTTCGCGGATTGTCGTTGCTCCCCGCAGCTTGGACAACGAGCAGTTGTCCGTTCATGCGGAGCAAGGCAAGCGGATCGGCACCAAAATAACGGGCGCGACGAAGCTCGATCCGGAGCAGGTGCTGTCTTACAAGCCCGATCTGGTGCTGATGACGACGATTCATGACGGGGAGAAGGACGCCGATCCGATTTTGAAGCAGGCGGGCATTCCCGTGCTGACCTTTAAGGAATGGGGCACGGTTCGGCAAATCATGGACCAACTGGATCTGATCGGGCAGGCTCTCGGCGAAGAGGAGAAGGCCAAGGCCGTGACAGACCGGATGAAGAGCAAGCTGGATGCGATCCGGAACAAAGTCGGGGAACGTCAAGCGGCTTCTAAACCGACGGTGCTCGTCCTTTCGCCGGTAGGTCCGAATACAGGGCCGTATATGATGGGACCGGACAACATATCCAGCGATCTGGTGCGGCTGGCAGGCGGCGTGCCCGCTGTCGAAGCGATGGGGCTGTCCCGCACGACGAAAGCGACGATCGAGCAGATGATGCAGGCGGACCCGAACTGCATCTTGCTCTCCGACTGGGAAGGGAAGAAGGAGCTGGCGTTCCGGGAGCTGACCGGGAGTCCGGGCTGGAGCGCTCTGAGGGCGGTGAAAGAAGGCCGGGTTCGGGTCATGGCCGCCAAGCAGCTTGTGAATGCCAATCCGGCCGTCGTTGATTCGATCGCAGAGATCGCGGATTTCCTGGAGGCGCCTTCCGGCTTGAAAGAGGAGGCGGGAGCATGATCGGGATACTGCTGCCGGTGTACGGGCTGGTCCGGTCCGTCGACGGGATCGAGCCGTTCTATACGCATATCTTTCACGGACAGCCTCCGGGCGAAGCCCGGCTGCAGGATGCGGTCTGGCGTTATCGGCAGCTTGGCACCTGCGATCCGCTCGCCTCCGTCACGCTAAGACAAGCGGCGGCGCTGGAGCGAAGGATCGGAGCGCTGCTGCTGGACGAAGTTAAAGTATACGTCGGCTGCAAGCATACGCCGCCTTTTGTTCCCGATACGGTGGAGCAAATGATCCGGGACGGCGTACGCCGGGTGGCGACGCTACCGATCACGCCGCTGTATACGCGGTCTGGCACGGGAGCGTACCGCAAGCAGGTCCGGGACGCTCTTCAGCGAAACGGCGTCGACCTTCCCGTGCTTGATATCGAGGGCTGGTGGGCCGAGCCGCGGTTCATCGACCTCTTGGGAAGGCGTCTTCGCTCGGCGGTCGACTGGTTGTCGGCGGCAGGCCGGAGCGATTTTATCGTACTCTTCACCGCGCACAGCCAACCGGGGCTGCCGCAGGCCAACGAGCGGTTCTGCACGGAGTTTGAAGCTTTGGCCGGAAGCGTTGCCAGGGCGGCAGGGGGCTATCCGTGGAGGCTGGCGTACCGCAGCGGAGGACCGGCGCCGCAGGTTTGGTTGGGCCCGGACATACGGGACGTCATAGAGGCGGAAGCTGCGGCCGGACGCAAAGCCGTCGTCGTATGCGAGCTGATGTCGCTGACCGAGAATGTGGAGGTGCTGTACGATGCCGGCTTTGACTGCTGGGAGCAGGCTGCCAAAGGCGGGATGGAGTTCGTGCGCACGGAGTTTCTCAACGATTCGTACGAGTTTATGGATATGCTGAGCCGTTACGCTGCCCGCCGCATCCGATGCAAGGACGATGCGCACGGCACGGGTGGTGCTTTGAACTGAGGGGAATGGAACGAGGACCTGCTTCCGGCTGTCGTTGATGCCGGGGGGCGGGTCTTTTTTTGAATAATACAATGAACGTCAACCCCTCAAACAGAGGAGGAACACGCTGCGGACTGAAATTTGCTCGTTGACAAACGGTGGGCGCCTCAGTACAATGATTTTTATTAGTAATAATTACGTTTAAGGAAGGTCTGCTGACTATGGAAAACGATCGAACGAAAATACCGGTAACGGTGCTGAGCGGTTATTTGGGCGCCGGGAAGACGACCATTTTAAATTATGTGCTGAACCACCGTCATGGCTTGAAGGTGGCGGTCATCGTCAACGATCTCAGCGAAGTGAACGTCGATGCGGCGCTGATTCAAGAGGGGGGCGGGCTGTCCCGTACGGAGGAAAAGCTGGTCGAAATGTCAAACGGCTGCATCTGCTGTACGCTGCGGGAAGACCTGCTCCGCGAGGTGGAACGGCTGGCGCTCGACGGCCGGTTCGATTACATCCTGATCGAATCGACCGGGGTGGGCGAGCCGGTGCCGGTGGCGCAGACGTTCACGTATATCGACGAAGAGCACGGCATCGATCTGTCCCGATGGTGCCGGTTGGACTGCATGGTTACGGTGGTGGACGCTTACCGGTTCTGGCACGACTACTCCTCGGGCGAATCGCTGCTGGAGCGGCAGCAGGCCGTAGGCGCGGACGATACGCGCGATGTGGTCGACCTGCTGATCAGCCAGATCGAGTTCTGCGACGTGCTTGTCTTGAACAAGTGCGATCTGGTAGAAGAGGGCGAGCTGAATGAGCTGGAAGGCGTGCTGAGAAAGCTTCAGCCGCGGGCGAAGCTGCTGCGCGCCGAACGGGGGCGGGTGAACCCGGAAGAGATTCTGAACACCGGCCTGTTCGACTTCGAAGCTGCGAGCACCTCGGCAGGCTGGATGCAGGAGCTGATGAACGATCATCATACGCCGGAGACGGAGGAGTACGGCATCACCTCGTTCGTCTATGAGCGCCGCCGTCCGTTCCATCCCGAACGGCTTACGGCGTGGATGTCCGATTGGCCGGAGGAGATCGTCCGCGCGAAGGGGACGGTGTGGCTGGCGAGCCGCAATGCGCTTGCGCAAAGCTTGAGCCAGGCCGGCCCTTCGATTCAATTCGGCCCGGCCGGCTACTGGGTGGCCGCGCTCCCGGAAGCGGAGCGCCAGGCCGTGCTGGCCGAGGAGCCGGAGCTGGCGCAGCATTGGGACCCCGTCTTCGGGGACCGGACGACGAAGCTGGTCTTGATCGGGATCGCGCCGGATAAGCAACGGATCGTAGCCGAGCTGGACGCGTGCCTGCTCACGGATGAAGAGATGGCTGGGGATTGGCGGCTGCTGCCCGACAGGCTGCCGAACGTCTCGACAGAGCAATTGGAAGCGGCATTGCTGCAATAAACCCTATAGATGGAAAGGAGGTGTCCCTTATGCGCGTCATCGTTACTTTAGCCTGCACCGAATGCGGCGACCGGAACTACACGACAACTAAGAACAAGAAAACTCATCCGGGACGGCTCGAGCTCCGCAAATACTGCCCCCGGCTCAAGAAGGTTACCCTGCACCGGGAAACGCGGTAAGATGCGGCAGGTAAGGGGCAGGAACATATTGACAATGCCTCCTCCCCTCGGGTATCGTTAGGTTCATAACAACCGAATACGGGGAATCGGGTGCTTCGGACCTTGTCCGAAGCTTAAAAGGGAAGACGAGTGCAAAACCGTCGCGGTCCCGCCACTGTGAAGGGTGCTTGATTCAAGCTATCGCTCGGCAGCATGCCACTGAAGACAGGTCTTCGGGAAGGCGCCGAGCGGGATGCCCTAAGCCAGGATACCTGCCTGATCCGATAGCACGCTGGACCCTACGGAGCATAGGGAGGTGTTAGGATACGAAGAACGGATATGCCGATGCACGGAGCTGCTGTCCTACAGACAGAGCATTTCGCGCATGCAGATACGGGTCTGACAAGGAGTATTTCTAACCGACAGGGTTGGAATGCTCCTTTTCTTTTTATGAAAAGGAGGAGGCGGGAAGATGACGACATGGAATTTGTCCGGTACGCGCCACCATGTGTTTATCTGCAACGGCGGAAGCTGTATGAGACAGCAAGGCGAGGAAGTGACCAAGGCGATCCGCGAGGAGATTGCCCGGCAGCAGGCGGACGCCATCGTTCACACGACAAGAACGCGATGCAACGGACGGTGCGAAGACGCTTGTATCGTCATCGTCTATCCGGAGGGCGTCTGGTACAAAGAAATGACCCCCGAGCTGGGACGGGAGCTGGTGAGGGATCATTTGCTCGGCGGACGCCCGATCCGGGAGCAGGTTCTCTATACGTATCAGGAAGAATTCGTCGCGACGACGCGGGGGGCCGAAGGAACGAACAAACCGCAGCCCTCGGCCGGCTGATATGCAGCGGTTTTGCAACCTTCCGGATTCCGTGCTATAATGGTCGATGTTATTTTTTGAGCGCGGTGATGGTTATGATTCTGCATAGGACGGTTTTGCCTCATAAAAAAGCTTTTCCAACCCTTGGCCGGACGGCCGGGGGTTTTTTGTTTCCTATGGGAAAAAGTTCTGGCGGGGGTCATAAATGATGAGTAAGGGGAACAATGCTTCCATTGCAGCGGTGTGGATCAGCCTGATCAGCAATATTGTTCTGACGCTGCTCAAGCTGACCGTCGGCTTTCTATCCGGCAGCCAAGTGCTGCTTGCGGACGGCGTGCACAATGCGGGCGACGTCATTGCGACGGCTGCGGCATTAAGCTCGATGCGGATTTCCAAACGTCCGGCGGACGAGGATCACCCGTACGGACACGGCAAAGCCGAGGTGCTCGGCTCCGCCTTCGTGGCCGTCGTGCTGGCGCTCGCCGCCTTGTTCATCGGCTATCACGCCGCTGCCGCGCTGTTCGAGGAACCGGCGGAAGCCAGCGTACTGGCGCTGATCGCTGCCTTGGTTTCTTTGGTCTGGAAGCAAGCCTTGTATATTTACACGATCCGGATCGGCAGACGCACGAACAGCAAAGGACTCATCGCTACGGCTTACGACCATCTGGCCGACGTGTACGCGTCGCTTGCGGCCGTCGTAGGTATCTCGCTTGCCATGCTCGGGGAGGCTTGGAGCATCCCGTACTTGGCCTATGGCGACCCGCTCGCCGGTATTATCGTATCGATTCTCGTGCTGAAGCTGGCTTACTCGATGGGGCAGGAAGCGTTTGACGTGCTGATGGAAAAAGCGGTGAAGCCGGAGAAGCTGGGCGAATATGCAGCCCTCATCTTAACGATTCCGCAGGTGAAGCGGATCGACCGGCTTCGGGCGAGAGAGCACGGGCATTATATTTTGGTCGATCTGCGGGTCAGCATTCCGGGCGAGCTTACGGTTCAGGAAGGACACGATATTTCCCGGCAAATCAAGCGGGCCATTATGGAGCGGCATGCCGATGTCGACGAAGTGCTCATCCATTTGAATCCATGGTATGAATAAGCTTTTTGAAAAAGGGGGGCGCTCGCGATTGGCATCCGTATTAACGATGGAAAAGCTTGCGAAATACCGGCAGCGAGGCGGTGAAGGAAGCGCTGCGTTATTCAGGGGCATGACGGCCGAGCTGGAGGAAGGCGGCATGGTCGCGCTGCTTGGCGCTTCCGGGCAGGGCAAAAGCACGCTGCTGCGCATCCTCGCATGGCTTGACGCCGCAGACGAGGGGGAGCTGCGGCTGGGCGGCAAGCCGGCTTCCGCATGGAAGCCGCAGGAGTGGCGGACGAAGGTAGCTTACGTCGCCCAGCAGGCCGTCATGCTGCCGGGTACCGTGGAGGATAATCTGTCCACGGTCAGCCGCCTGCACCGCCGCCCGTTCGACCGTCCGCTCGCCGCCCGCTGCATGGAAGCGCTCGGTCTCGGCGGGATGGCTTGGAGCAAGCCTGCAGGAGAGCTGTCGGGCGGCGAAAAGCAGCGGCTCGCCCTGGTCCGCTCGCTGCTGCTTCGGCCGGACGTTCTGTTGCTGGACGAAGTCACCGCATCCTTGGACCCGCACAGCCGGACGGCAGCCGAGCGGCTGCTGCGGGAATGGAACGAGCGGGAAGGGACCGCACAGCTGTGGGTAACGCACGATCTGGAGCAGGCGCGCAGCGTCAGCCGGCGCGTATGGTTTATGGCCGAGGGGACGCTGCTGGAGAACCGGGAGACGCGGGATTTTTTTCATGCGCCGGAAACGGAGCCCGGCCGCCGGTTCACGGCAGCGTTATCCGTTGCGGCCGCCGCCGGGAAGGAGGATGCGGAATGTCCAACCTGGCGCTAATCAGCACGCTGGTGTTCGTCGTCGTGACCATGCTTGTCTCTGTCTGGCAGAAGCTCGGCCTGGAGAAGGACGTGGCGATCGGCACTATCCGGTCCGCGGTGCAGCTGCTGCTCGTCGGGTATGTGCTCCAGTTCGTCTTCCATACGGACCGCCCCTGGTTCATGGTACTGATCATCGGCGTGATGATTGCGGTCGCCTCGTGGAACGCCGGACAGCGTGCCAAGGGCGTCGCCGGCATCCGGCTGCGCATTGCCGTTGCGATTACGGCAACGGAAGCGATCACGATGACGCTGCTGCTCGGCTTCGGTATTATTCAGCCGACGCCGCAGTATATCATCCCGATCAGCGGGATTACGATCGGCAGCGCGATGATCGTCTCCGGCTTGCTGCTGAACCAGATGAAGCGGGAGCTGGAGGCCTCCCGGGGCGAGATCGAAGCTTTGCTGGCGCTGGGCGCGACGCTGCGGCAGGCGATTCAGCAGTCGCTCAAGCGCTCGATCAAATCCAGCATGATCCCGACGATCGACGGGATGAAGACGGTCGGCCTCGTTCAGCTACCGGGCATGATGACCGGGATGATCGTGGCGGGAGCCAATCCGGTCGAAGCGGTGCGGTACCAAATATTGATCATGTTCGTGCTTTCCTCCTCGGCAGCGATTACGGGAATGCTGCTTGGGCTGATCAGCTACAAGCTGTGGTTTACCCGTGATGGCCGCTTGCGGCCAGGCGGATAGGACAAGCCTTCTTCCTAAGCGGGAAGGAGGCTTGTTCATTATTGCACGGCTTTGTCGGATCTTGATCTATACAATTAAAAAACGTTGCGTTAGAATGGGAATCAATTTAGCGGATGTTTCGCGACAACAATCGAAGCGGAGGTTCGTCAGCCTATGAAAGCTCTGTTGGCGGGTTTGGGAGTTGCCGGGTTCGGCATGTACAAAAAGCTAAGGCAGAAAGGGGGGATTGAAGTGGCGGTCGTCGAGCCTAATCCGGCGATGAAGGAAAAGCTCGGCGCGGATGACACGCCTTTTTATACTTCGCTTGAGGAAGCGCTTGCAGCGGAGAAGCCGGATATTTTCGTCAATGTGACGCCGCCCCATGTGCATACCGCCATCAACAACCGGGTGTTCGATCTCGGGCTGCCGGTGCTGTGCGAGAAGCCGATCGCTTTTGATTATACCGAATCGATACAGATCGTGGAACGGTCCGTGAAGGAACGGATTCCGTTCATGATCGCGGAAAATTACCGCCGCTTCCCGTACATGCGGAAGCTGAAAGCGCTGCTCGACGCCGGAACGATCGGCCGGATTTCGGCCATCGACGTGCAATTTTACCGGTACCACCATACGCAGCGCAACTATACCGTCAGCCTGCTGGACGATATCGCGGTGCATCATTTTGATTTGATGCGCTATTTGACCGGAAAGGAGGGCGTCCGGATATTCGCCCGGAATTTCAATCCGGTCGGCAGCTGGAGCGCGGAGCCCGCGAATATGAATTTGTACGCGTTTCTGGAAATGGAGGCTGGGATCGCGGTAAGCTATACCGGTTCGATTACGTCCCGGGGCGAACCAACCGAATGGGGCGGGAATTGGCGTATCGAAGGGACGGAGGGCGTCATCGAAGTGAAAAATAAGGAGCTGCTTGTGCTCAAAGACGGCGCCGTCACCCGCTTCGACGATTACAGCGACGTCGTGGCAACGGATACGCTCACCGAGTTTCTGGATTCGCTGCGCGAAGGCCGGGAAAGCGAGACGAGCGGACGCGATTATCTTCGGACGCAAGGACTGGTGTATTATGCGGCCGAATCGAGCCGCGAAGGCCGGGCTATAGATATTCTACTGCACCGCATATAATTTAATGGAGTCGAGATTAAGCACTACGCATGCTAAGGAGGAGCTAAGGTGAGAATCGATGCGCACCAGCATTACTGGAAGCTGGAACGGGGCGATTACGGCTGGATTACGCCGGAAATGAGCGTGTTGTACCGGGATTACGAGCCGCGCGATTTGGAGGCTCATCTGGCGGCGAACCGGATCGACCGGACGATTGCCGTTCAAGCGGCGCCTACGCTGTCGGACACGGAATATATGCTGGAGCTGGCCGGGCGATCCGAACGCATTGCAGGGGTTGTCGGCTGGATCGATCTGGAGCGCCCGGATTACCGGGAGCAGTACCGGATTTTCAAGCGGCATCCGTCGTTTGTCGGTTTTCGGGCCATGATTCAAGAGATGGAGCGGGCGGAAGACATGCTCCGGCCGCACATCGTCGAGGCGATGCAATTTTTTGCCGAGGAAGACTTTCCGGTGGACCTGCTGTTGAAATCGCATCAGCTGCCGGCGGTGCTCAAGCTGCTGGAACGGACGCCGAATCTGCGGGCGGTGATCGACCATATCGCGAAGCCGCAAATCGCCGCGGGCGAATGGGAGCCCTGGAGCGAGCTCGTAGCGGAAGCCGCAGCGTCCCACCCGCGGCTCTACTGCAAATTGTCGGGGATGGTCACGGAGGCCGACCACCGGAATTGGAAGCCGGAGCAGTTCGTCCGGTATGTGAGGCATGTGGTGTCCGTTTTTGGCACGGACCGGGTCATGTTCGGCAGCGATTGGCCTGTCTGTCTGCTGGCGGCCAGCTACGATCAGGTCGTGGAGATGCTGGACAGCGCGCTTCCCGACGGGCTTGAGGCATCGGAGAGGGAAGCCGTTTTTGGCCGAAACGCCCTTCGCTTCTACAAGCTGGAGCATCTGTTGTGAAGCGGATCATAAAAGCATAGTTAAAGCGTTGAAGAGACACGCGCCAATGGCGCGGTCTCTTTTTTTCTAGGCTGGCTCCCGTCGGCGGGGGACAGCGTTCTTGACGAAAGCTTCCGGGTGGGCTATGCTTCCATGAAGATATTTTGAAGCGGGAGGGGCTGCTCGGATGGCACAGTCTTACGAGAACAAGCTGTATATCGGCACGATATTGCTGGAACGGAACCGGTGGGCGGCGGAGCGCAAGCCGTCCTATGCAGTCAGCGATTGGCAGGAACGGTTTCAAGAAGACGGCTTCGACGGAATGGAGCTGTGGGACAATCACGCGCTACTGGCGGACGAACGGGAGCAATCGGCGCTGGAGGCTTCAGGCCGCGTAGCGATCGTCAATTCGTATATCGGTTTCGAGGATGGCGACGAGGCGGAGAAGAAGCGTGATGAGGCTGCATCTTTGGTAAAACGGCTGCGTGCCCCGGCGGTTAAATTCAATCTCGGTGCGGACCCGGCGCGGCTTCCGGTTTATATAGCCAACGTCAAACGCTGGGCGGAGCTGCTGCCGGCAGACTGCCGAATCTTATGCGAGTGTCACCCGGGAACGGTCGCGGAGCACCCCGATGCCGCTGCGGAAATGCTGCGCCGGTTAGGGGACGGGCCGTTCCAGGCGATTGTGCATCCGTTCTTCTGCTTGGGAGAACTCGGAGATTGGTTCAAAAAGCTGGGGTCTGCGATCACCCATGCTCATGTGCAGCTTCGAGACGGGGACAACCGGTTTGTCCGCTTAAGCCGACAGCCGGAGCTCGTGAAAGACCGGCTGGCTTTAATGAGAAGCTGGGGCTTTCGCGGCTCGTTTACGATGGAATTCACCGAGGGAGTCCGCGTAAACGAAGACCGGGAGGCATTATACGAAGCGGCGCTCGAAGATTTGCAAATTTTGCGTAACATTTGGAGCGGAAATCCGTCTTAAAGATTAAAGAGAGGTTGGAGGGGGCGAAAATCGTGGTAAAGGGGCTGGAGAATTTTTATAGGAGCATGCAGCTCGTTCAATTTTTATAAGGGAGGAAAATACGTGGAACTAGCCATTTCCATAGCACTTTCCACACTTGAGACGGTTACGATATTTGTTCTGATAATGGTTTCTTTCCGTTATCGACAATCCTATCGTCTTTTGGCCGTCGCCAGTCTAGGGCTCGTTCTTGCCGTATTCTCTCTGTGGGCGCGAATGGTTCTTATGCAGCCGATAGTAGACAATTTATTTCAATTATTTGCCATGTGCATATACTTAAAGTTCGTTTATCGAATTCGTTGGTTCGATGCTTCGATTATGCTATGTTTTGGATGTTTGATGTACTTGTTGCTTCAGGGACTGGTTGTACTTTTCTTTAAGATAGGGTATGGTTATTTTTTGGAAGATTACCACGATATCACATCGTATCAAACCTTCATGCTGCAGATGGTTACGTTCCCCCTTGGGCTTGGAATAGCATGGATTATCAAAAAGAAAAATGGAGGCTTCACGTTCATCTCCAGTCACATGCGGAGAAGAGCGAAGTGGACCGGAATCAATCGGAGCATTCTCGGAAGCCTTATCTGCAGCGGGGTGCTTCTAATTGTCGGTTTGATTTCCACTGGATATGGCAACCAACTTACTTATTACACATTTTTTTCGTTTCTCTTCATTTTTTTTGTTTATTTGGTGTTACTTTTTTATCGAAAAGACTATTTGGAATAGAACGAGCGCGCTTATCGCTTGTACGAGAAGGCGCGCTTATCCTTTCAACGATCTCCTCTACTCATGACCGGTCCGCTCTCCGCATCCTGCGAATATTCCCACACCATGGCTCCGGCCAAATCCTTTGTTGAATGTAAGCTATTTTGGCTTGCAACCACCTTCCTTGTCCTCGTACGAAATGAACGTCTTGCCGTCGTACAGGTAAGCGGCCTTGGCGTGTTCGTCAGAGCAGCGCTTGAAGCTATTTTTGCCGATGAAGTTCGCTTCGGGCGTTTTGTAGCTCAAGACCACCTTATCGATGTGGTCCGCGGTACTCCGCCAGACTCGCGTCCGAGCAGCCGTCGGCCCCATAGCCGCCTACACCCGGCACAAAATTTGGCATAGGTGGCCCTGTAAGAGGTGCAGAACATGGTTGGTGGGGAAGGGAAGCTGTCGCTTACCCGCAGCGGGGCGATCGGTGTGCAAAAGGTTGGAGGAAGGAAGGAGTATGCCAGAAGCGGGGCAGCGACGAAGAGGCCGTTCCTCTTAAGAAGAACAACCGGCTCATGCCAGCCTCTCCGTCTGTTTAGACAGATTCGATTGCCCATCATGCATAGCCGCCATCCTTCGGACGGATACTTTACCTAGCGCTGCCTGAAGCGAAGGAGGTGTGGCATGAAAAAATTGTTGCTTTCGTTATGGCTCGTTCTTCTATGCGCGTTGTCCACCCCGGCGAGTGCGCAGGAGGGGGGCCTGCCGGTTCCTTATAGTCAGGAAGATATCGATATGCTTGGCGGTCCGCAGGGCACTTACCAGACGGAGGCTTACCGCTCGGGACGAGGAGGCTACTCCGGCGGCCGAAGGGGATATACGCCGGCACCCGGCGCAAGGACGCCCGCAGACAATGTCCGGAGAACCCCGGCGACACCGGCACCGGGAACGGCGCCGCCTCCTGCGCGGGGCGGATTGGGCGGCATTCTCGGGGGCTTTGCGGCCGGCGCGCTGCTCAGCAGCCTTCTGAATCCGTTCGGCTTGTTCGGAGGGGCAGCGCCAGTGCACGGAGGGTTCTCGATTCTCGGCATCCTTCTATGGGGCGGGGTCTTGTTCTTTTTGTACCGTTTGTGGAAAGGGTTCCGAAGATCCTCATAGATCGAGTGCAAAAGCGAGCTGCACCGGCTTATCGTCTTCGGGGCTTTCCGATTGAGCAGGCTTGGCTCCGATTGTAGGGAGGTACGAGGGAATCCCATACCGTTTAAGAAGCCCGTCAAGCCGGGCATGGACCTGCTCCCGATATGCTTTGGGGGCAATCGGGGAATGTCCGTACCAATCGGCATACGAGCCGACCAAGTGAGGATATGTGTCCCGGAGCGTCCCGAAAAACCACGATTTCACTTCGGACGTGCTCAAGCGGAGGACCGATCCCATCACGAAGCATGCTTTGGCTTCGGCGGCTTGCTTTGCGACCTGCTCCATTTCTTCCGGCCGATCAGTCAGGAAGGGCAGGATCGGAGCCATAAAAATTCCGGCGTCGATACCTTCCTGCCTCAACCCTTGAAGCGCCTTGATCCGCTGGGCCGGAGCGGGAGACATCGGCTCGAAGCTTCGCCAAATGCGCTTATCGAGCGTATTCAGGCTGATATTCACCGAGCTTCCGGGCAGCTTGCGGAGCAAATCGATATCGCGCAAAATCAACGGAGAGCGCGTCGTGATGCTGACCGGCAGCCGGTAGGCGGCCAGCACTTCGAGACATTGGCGCGTGAGCTTCAAGCGGCCCTCCAAAGGCTGGTAAGGGTCCGTGGCGGTGCCGATAGCGATTCGGCCCAGCCTGTTTCGTCCGCCCTTGGCGCGCAGCATGCGTTCGACCTGTGCTTTCAGCGCTTCCGGCGCATTGTCTTTGTACAGGATGTGATGCTGAAACGTATCGTCGGCTTCCATGCCGAGGAAGGCATGGGTCGAACGGGCATAGCAGAAGCTGCAGCCGTGCTGGCAGCCGCGGTACGGATTGATCGACCAATCGAACGGCATGGACGGGGCTTTGACGGGATTCAGCAGTTGTTTGGCGCGGACAGGCTCATATCGGGTTTGCAAGGGCAAGGAGAACACCTCCATAATTCACGGATATACGAATATATGTTCTGTTTGTTGGGTTAAAGTATACATGGGAACGAATGTTCCTGCAACTGGGAAACAAAGGAGGAATCACGATGGCAAGAAGACGCGGCCGTACGCCGGTCGTGCCCGGAGCGAATCAGGCGCTGGACCGGCTGAAGTCGGAGGTTATGCGCCGGAAAGGCTATGCCGTCGATCCGAACCGCCCGGATTTGGTGAAATACGAGGTGGCCAAGACGCTCGGTATTCCGCTGAGTCCCGGAAATAACGGCCAGCTCTCGACCGAACAGGCGGGCAAGATCGGCGGGCCCATCGGCGGAAGCATGGTGCGCGAGATGGTTCGGCTCGCCCAGGAACAGTTAGCCAAACGTTAATCTGCGGAACAAGCGCATGAATGAATTTTCATCCGAAAGAGCCGGTCTACAGACCGAGCTCTTTTTGCTGTGCTGAAAATATAATTGTCGAATAATATCGAAATAAATTGAAATTAGTAAAATGAGATTTGATGAAACAAGCCGTTTTTTGCCCGTGTTTATCGGGTTGTAACAGCGATATGGAGCCGGGTGGATGCCGGTTTTTTTGTCGGATTATGTCCCTTTTGTGACTAGTGATTTTTTTCACAGTGTATTTCTTCCATTGCGGTTACAATGAAGGCAATCCCAATAAGAGGAGGATTGTTTCAATGAGTACGATAACGGAAGCCAGCGTTCAAAGCGCGCGTCCGACCCGGTTTATGGATGCGGTGGACCGTCTCAAGGAAGAGCACGATGCCTTAAAAATCCGGCTGTCCGCAGTGCAGGCCAAGGCTCAATCGGTCGGAAAGATGAAAACTGTTCCGGAAGCGATGGCGCTTCTCCAGCAGCTGCGGGAGGAAATTACGGATTTCCGCACCGAATTGGACCGGCATGCGACCTGGGAGGAGCGGGAGCTGTTCCCTTTACTCTGCAGTTATTTCAATAAATATTCCGGTCCGTCTATGATGCCGTCCTTCTGGGTGATGGAAAAAGACCACGAGCTTGCGGAAACGTTCATCGACTCGTTCATCGAATCGGTGGACCGGCTGAACTTGCCGACCCGGGAAGCTATCCGGGAAACGAGCTCGCATCTGATCCAAGCCTGCCTCATTCTGAACGAGCACCTGAATTTGGAGGAAGACGTCGTTTACCCGATGGCCGATCAGATCCTTGACGATATCGATAGTTTATTTTCTTAACATACAGCTTTGATTCAGGCCTTAGGAAGGGGGATGCCGATGAATCTGATCACCTGTGAGCAATGCGGCAAGACGAAGGGCCAAGGCCCGAAAGGCACTTCATGGATTTGCAACGACTGCCGCGTTGTTCCGCCGTCCAATCCGGACCAAGCGGACCCGAACCAACCACAATAACGCAAGCGACACGAATGGAGGAAGAATCAATGGCCGTTAAAGAAGTGAAAGCCGACGCAAAAGCAGCCGCTCTCGAGGAAGTGAACAAGCTCGTAGCCCGGGCAAGAAAGGCGCAAGAAGCGTATTTGAAGCTGGATCAATCCCAAGTGGACGACATTGTGCAGCATATGGCGCTTGCCGGGCTCGATCGGCATATGGTTCTCGCGAAGATGGCGGTGGAAGAAACCGGCCGCGGGGTGTACGAGGACAAAATTACCAAAAACATTTTCGCTACCGAGTACATCTACCACAGCATCAAGCATAACAAGACGGTCGGCGTGATCGATAACAATCCGTACGAGCATTACAAAACGGTGGCCGAGCCGGTCGGGATCATCGCCGGGGTTACGCCGGTCACGAACCCGACGTCTACGACGATGTTCAAGTCGCTGATCGCCGCCAAAACGCGCAACCCGATCATCTTCGCATTCCATCCGTCGGCGCAGCGCTCCAGCGTCGCGGCTGCCTCTACGCTGCTGGAAGCGGCCGTGAAGCACGGAGCGCCGGAGCACGCGATTCAGTGGGTAGAGAATCCGTCCGTCGAGGCGACCCAGCTTCTGATGAATCATCCGGACGTAGCGCTGGTGCTCGCGACAGGCGGCTCCTCCATGGTGAAAGCGGCGTACAGCACCGGCAAGCCGGCGCTTGGCGTAGGGCCGGGCAACGTTCCTTGCTTTATCGAGAAGACGGCTGATCTGCCGCAGGCGGTAACGGACCTGATTCTGTCCAAAACATTCGACAACGGGATGATTTGCGCTTCCGAGCAGGCCGTCATCCTGGAAGAACCGATTTACGAGCAAGCCAAAAAGCTGATGAAGGAGCTGGGCTGCTACTTCTTGAACGCCGAAGAAACCGAAGCGGTATCGAAGCTGGTCATTAACCCCGAGAAATGCGCGGTCAATGCGGTCATCGTCGGCCAACCGGCCGTCAAGATCGCTTCTATGGCCGGCATCACGGTACCCGCCGATACGAAGGTGCTCGTGGCCGAGCTGAAGGGGGTAGGCGACGCCTATCCGCTGTCTGCGGAGAAGCTGAGCCCGGTGCTCGCTTGCTATAAAGTGAAAAATGCGGCGCAAGGCATCGAGCGCGCGGCAGAAGTCGTCGCCTTCGGCGGCATGGGGCATTCCTCGGTTATCCATTCCAAGAACGAGGAAGTCATTCAGGCATTTGCGGCGAGACTGCAAACCGGACGCGTCATCGTCAATGCGCCGTCCACTCACGGGGCGATCGGAGACATTTACAACACGAACCTGCCTTCGCTGACGCTTGGCTGCGGCTCCTACGGGCATAACTCGACGACCGCCAACGTTTCCGCCGTCAACCTGCTCAACCTGAAGCGTGTCGCCGAAAGGACGGTCAATATGCAGTGGTTCAAGGTGCCGCCGAAAGTGTATTTTGAGAAAGGCTCGACGCAATACCTGGAGAAAATGCCGGACATTACCCGGGTGATGATCGTCACCGACGCCATGATGGTGAAGCTGGGCTATGTGGAGCGCTTAGAGTACTATCTGCGCAAGCGGAAGCAGCCTGTAGCCATCGAAGTGTTCTCCGAAGTCGAGCCCGATCCTTCCGTCGATACGGTAGACCGCGGTACGGCCCGAATGGCTGCATTCAAGCCGGACTGCATTATCGCGCTGGGCGGCGGATCGCCGATGGACGCGGCCAAAGCGATGTGGCTGTTCTACGAATATCCGGACACGAGCTTCGATTCGCTTAAGCAGAAGTTTCTCGACATCCGCAAGCGGGTGTACAAATACCCGCGCCTCGGTCAGAAAGCGAAGTTCGTGGCGATTCCGACGACGTCGGGCACCGGGTCGGAAGTGACCTCCTTTGCGGTTATTACCGACAATCATAAAGGCAACACCAAGTACCCGCTTGCCGATTACGAGCTGACGCCGGACGTGGCGATTATCGATCCGGAATTCGTCTACAGCCTGCCGAAAACGGCCGTTGCGGATACGGGGATGGACGTGCTGACGCATGCGATAGAAGCGTACGTCTCGGTGATGGCGAACGACTATACGGACGGACTGGCGATGAAAGCCATTCAACTCGTATTCGAACATCTGGAAAATTCGTTCCACACCGGCGACCCGCTGGCCCGGGAAAAAATGCATAACGCGTCGACGATCGCCGGTATGGCCTTCGCCAATGCTTTCTTGGGCATCAACCACAGCTTGGCGCACAAATGGGGCGGCGAATACCATACGGCACACGGCCGCACGAACGCGATTCTGATGCCGCACGTGATCCGGTATAACGCGCAGAAGCCGACCAAGTTCGCTTCGTTCCCGAAATACAATCATTTCATCGCAGATAAACGGTACGCCGAAATTGCCCGGGTGCTCGGCCTGCCGGCGAAGACGACGGAAGAAGGCGTGAACAGCCTGATCGCCGCGGTGCGCAAGCTGAATCAATCGCTTGGCATTCCGGAGAGATTCCAGGATCTCGGCTTCGATCCGGCCGAGTTCGAAGCGAAGGTCGATGTGCTGGCGGACCGCGCGTTCGAGGACCAATGTACGACAGCCAATCCGCGGCTGCCGCTCGTGACGGAGCTGGCGGACGTATACCGCAACGCGTTCTACGGGAAATTCGAATAAAGAGACGACATCTTGGAGAGGAGACCCAACTATGAGCTTAAAAGAAGCGGAATTGAACCGGAATCCCGAACAATCGGAGGCTTGGCGTCAGTTTGTACCGGGCAAGTGGCAGCATCGGATCGACGTGAAGGATTTCATCGACCGGAATATTTCCCCCTACACGGGAGGCTCGGAATTCCTGGCCGGACCGACGCAAGCGACGACGGAGCTTTGGCAGCAGCTTAGCGTACTGATGCGCAAGGAACGGGAAAACGGAGGGGTGCTGGACGTCGACGTCCACACCGTCTCCACCATTACATCGCATGCGCCGGGGTACATCGACAAGGAGAAAGAGCGGATCGTCGGTCTTCAGACCGACGCCCCGCTCAAGCGTTCCGTCCAGCCGTTCGGCGGCATCCGCATGGTGGTCGACGCCTGCAAGGCTTACGGCTTCGAGCTGCCGGAAGAGCTGGTGCGGTTGTTCACCGACATCCGGAAAACGCACAACCAGGGCGTATTCGACGCTTATACGACCGAGATGAAGACCGCGCGGAAGGCCGGCATCATCACCGGGCTGCCGGATGCTTACGGCCGCGGCCGCATCATCGGCGATTACCGCCGCGTAGCGCTTTACGGCACGGACCGGCTGATCGCGGACAAGAAGAACGATCTGCTTCAGCTCGAAACCGATGCGATCACGGAAGACATCATCCGCGCCCGGGAAGAGCTGTCCGAGCAGATTCGCAGCTTGGATGAGCTGAAGCGGATGGCGCAATCGTACGGCTACGACATTTCGGTCCCGGCCACGAATGCGCAGGAAGCGGTGCAGTGGCTGTACTTTGCTTACCTCGGGGCGATTAAGGAACAGAACGGCGCCGCGATGAGCCTGGGCCGCGTCTCCAGCTTCCTGGACATCTACATCGAACGGGATTTGCAGAACGGCACGCTGACGGAAGAAGAAGCGCAAGAGCTGATCGACCAGTTCGTCATGAAGCTGCGGATCGTGAAATTTTTGCGCACGCCGGATTACAACGAGCTGTTCAGCGGCGACCCGACTTGGGTGACGGAATCGGTCGGCGGCATGGGAATGAACGGCGTGACTCGGGTAACGAAGAACTCCTTCCGCTTCCTGCACACGCTCTATAACCTCGGTCCGGCGCCCGAGCCGAACTTGACCGTGCTGTGGTCGGTCGATCTGCCCGATGCCTTTAAGCAATATTGCGCCAAAGTGTCGATCGAGACCAGCTCGATTCAATATGAGAACGACGATTTGATGCGGCTGCAGTTCGGCGACGACTACGGGATCGCCTGCTGCGTATCCGCCATGCGGATCGGCAAGCAGATGCAGTTCTTCGGGGCGCGCGCGAACCTCGCGAAAGCGCTGCTGTACGCGATTAACGGAGGCGTCGACGAGAAGCTCGGCATTCAGGTCGGGCCGGAGACGGTGCCGATTACGTCGGATGAGCTCTCCTACGACGAAGTCATGGCCAAGTATGACAAAATGCTGGATTGGCTCGCGAAGCTCTACATGAACACGCTCAATGTCATTCATTATATGCACGACAAATATTGCTACGAGCGGCTGGAGATGGCGCTCCACGACCGGGAGATTTTGCGGACGATGGCTTGCGGCATCGCGGGTTTGTCCGTCGTGGCGGACAGCTTGAGCGCCATCCGTTACGCCAAGGTGAAGCCGATCCGCAACGAGAAAGGAATCGCCGTCGATTTCGAGATTACCGGCGAGTATCCGCAGTACGGCAACAACGACGAACGGGTCGACCGGATCGCCGTGGAGCTGGCCGAGTCCTTCATGAACAAGCTGCGCAAGCATAAAACGTACCGCGGCGCGCTGCCTACGATGTCCGTGCTGACGATCACCTCGAACGTCGTCTATGGCAAGAAGACCGGCAGCACGCCGGACGGCCGCAAAGCCGGCGAGCCGTTCGCTCCGGGCGCGAACCCGATGCACGGCCGCGACCGCAAAGGCGCGCTCGCTTCGCTGGCATCGGTAGCCAAGCTGCCTTACGAGCACTGCCTCGACGGCATCTCGAACACGTTCTCCATCGTGCCGAAGGCGCTCGGCCGGGAGACCGACGTGAGAGCGCAGAATCTCGTCGCCATGCTGGACGGCTACGCGACAAGCGGCGGCCACCACTTGAACGTGAACGTGTTCAACCGCGAACAGCTGCTTGATGCGATGGAGCATCCGGAGGAATATCCGCAGCTGACGATCCGCGTATCCGGCTATGCCGTCAACTTCATCAAGCTGACCCGGGAGCAGCAGCTTGACGTCATCAACCGGACGTTCCACGGCTCGGTCGGATGAAAGGACGCATCCATTCGCTCGATACGTTCGGCACGGTAGACGGGCCGGGCATCCGCTTCGTGCTCTTTATGCAGGGCTGCGCCCTGCAGTGCGCGTTCTGCCATAATCCCGACACGTGGGAGACGGCTACAGGCCGTGTGGCAGAGGTCGCGTCCGTGCTGGACGAGATCGAGCCGTTTCTTCCGTATTACCGCAGCTCGAACGGCGGATTGACCGTGACCGGCGGCGAACCTACGCTTCAGGCTCCCTTTGTGGCCGCGCTGTTTCGGGAAGCGAAGAAACGATGGAATTTGCATACCGCGCTGGACTCGTCGGGCTTCTGCGAGCCGGAGCATGCGGGGGAACTGATGGACGTGACGGATCTGGTCCTTCTGGACCTCAAGCATATCCGCAGCGACAAGCATCAGGCGCTGACAAGCCAGCCGAACGAAAGAATACTCCGGTTTGCCCGCTGGTTGTCGGACCGCGGACAGCCGGTCTGGATCCGCCATGTGCTCATCCCGGGCATCACCGACGATGCGGCGGACCTGCTGGAGCTTGGACGCTTCATCGGTTCGCTGGGCAACGTGCATAAAGTGGAGGTGCTGCCTTACCACCGGATGGGGGTCTACAAATGGGAACAGCTTGGAAAAGCCTATCCGCTGGAGCACGTGCCGACGCCAAGCGACCGGGAGCTGGAGCGGGCGAAACGTTTGATCGAACAAGGAAGAGAACAAGCCTAGAAGGGAACCCCGCGGACATGCCGTCTGCGGGGTTTTTCGCGCATTTAGCGGCTGGACTGCTGCGCGTCGTACTCGTCCGAATACGCAGCCAAGGACTTGATTTTACCGTGCGGCTGCTGGGTTTGCTTGCGGATTTTCCATTGGTTTTCCTTGCGGCGTTTCGAATGGCTCATCGCAATTCAACTCCTTCGGGCATGGTAAAAATCGGCCTTGCCTCCTTAGGATGTCGGCAGAAAGGTTATTTCATGTATTGGAACAATATAGTATTTTTGTTAATATATTAATTGAATCTCAAATACAGAGAGGAGGGTGGCGGTCCTCGATTCATACGCTGTCTGAGGCCATCAAGCCTAGTAAACGATAAGGAGGAATATAAGGATGAAGAAGAGTCGAATTTTTTTATTTGCAGCCATCGTGCTGGCAGGCGCGACTTCGTCGGCCTTGGCGGATGCTTCCGCTCAAGCCGCCGCCTTTCCCATCGAGAGAACGCAAGGCGGCACGGTGACGTCCAACGGCCAAAGTCCAGCCGAGGAGGAGAAAGAGAATGCGTTCGATAATCTGTTAAAGACCAAGTGGCTGACCTTCCAAAGCTCGGGGTGGCTGCAGTATGCTTTTCCGAACCAAAGCTCTTATGTGATCACTTCCTACTCGATTACCTCTGCAAACGATTTTCCGGAGCGGGACCCGAAAGATTGGACCTTGAAAGGCTCGAACAACGGAACGGACTGGACCGTACTGGATAGCCGCCAGAACGAAAGCTTCGATTGGCGATTCCAGACGAAGACGTACAGCTTCTCGAACCAAACGGCCTATGCGTATTACCGACTGGAATTAAGCAACCACAGCGGATCGATTCTTCAGCTCTCCGAGGTGAAGCTATACGATGCCCGGCAGTGGCCCGAGCCGGCCAAGGCGCAGATTGCGGCAAGCGGCGAAAACTTGCCGCACGAGGGCAAGGACAAGCTGAACGACGGGTCCAGCCTGACCAAATGGCTGACCTTCCAAAAGTCAGGCTGGGTCACTTATCGTTTCGACCGTCCGATCGCCCTCGACGGTTATGCCTTGACTTCGGCCAACGATTACCCGGAACGCGATCCGGCTGAATGGACGCTTCAAGCGTCGAACGACGGGAAGCAATGGGTCACTTTGGATACCCGCAAAGGGGAGCAGTTCCGCTACCGCTATCAGCGGACGAGCTATGGCGTCCGTTCCGACGCGCAATACAGCTATTATAAGCTAAATATGAAAGCCAACGGAGGCAACGAGCTGCAGCTTGCGGAAATCGAGTTCATCCCGAAAGACAGCCCGTTCCAAAGCATCCTGCCCAGCATTGAAATCCGCAATCTGGATGCCAATGGAAACGGCAAGCTGTTCGATCAAGCGCTCCCGGACGCCCAAGAGCAAATCAAGCTGATTATTTTGAAACTCAACGAAATCTTGTACGGGCATCCTAACCGGATGGATGTGGGCCCGAAAAAGGTCGTTATTTTCATCAAGGACGAGGATGGGGTCGCTTGGGCCGGCGGAACCCCTGTGGAGGGGCAGGTCACCATCAGCTCGCGGCACCTGAAAAACGTCAGCAATTCCGGCACGCCGCTAAGGCATGAGATTTTGGGCGTGTTGTATCATGAGCTGACGCATCTGTATCAATTGGATGACGACCGCTACGGTCAGATCGGATATATGATCGAAGGCATGGCCGATGCGATCCGCTTCAAAGTCGGTTATCACGACCGTCTGGCGGTAAGAAAAGGCGGCACCTGGAAGGACGGCTACGGGGTGACGGGCAATTTCTTCGTTTGGATCGACGAGCATAAGCGACCCGGATTTTTGCGGGAGTTGAACCAAAGTCTGTCCGAGTTCGACGGCGTGGAATGGAACGAGAGCGTGTTCCAACAGCTGACGGGTTCCGATGTCCTCTCCCTTTGGAACGAGTACCAGCAATCTTTGCCGAATCCGTAAGCGGCGATCCGGCACCGTCCGCATCCTGCGAATGCTGCCGCTTGAACCGGCTCTCTTCGTCCCATTCTTGAGTCTTTCGTCATGGAACTATCGTTGACAAGGCCCATCCCGGGGTGTACGCTAAGGGTAATGTAGGTCAAATTACCCGGTTCTGCCAATCCATACAACGGGAGGGGAACGATAGTGAAGATGGAATGGATCAAATCCGAATGCGGCACGGATGCCCTGGAATCCGAAGAGCTGTGGCATACGGGGATACGAATCGGAGGGAATGCGTATTTTTGTCCGGTATCGCTGGGAAGATCAATCAGCTACGGGCTGTGGCTGGTTATGTTCATCAGTCTGCTTGCCGCGGTCTGGATCAACACGAATGTCCAATCGCCGGCGCTGCTCGGGTTATATGCGGTTCCTGTGCTCATATTTGCTTTATTCGTGTTTAACGTTTATTTGGTCGGCGCCTTTTCGGCAGGGGTGACGGCGCTGTGGGTGTATTTTACAGGGACCGGATGGCCCGGTATTGCCGGAGCGGGGGGCTTGCTGCTGCTCGCGTTGTTGGTGCAACGGGTCGTCATTGTATCCCGGCGCAACTTTCGGCAGCGCGAAGAGTACGAGGAGCTGTTCATGAACACGATTCTCTCGTTCTCCAAAAGCATTGACGCGCGCGACCCCTATACGGCGTTCCATTCGAAGAATGTGGCCGACTACGCCCGGGAAATCGCCATAGAGCTTGGTTTGTCCAAGCAGGAGACGGAGGCCGTTCATCTGGCCGGACTCATTCACGACATCGGCAAAATCGGCACGCCGGAGTCGATTCTCAAGAAGGAAAGCCGGCTTACCGAAGAAGAATACGACATCATGAAGCGTCATGCGGAGGACGGCTACCAGATCATCAAAGGCATCAAACGGCTGCAGGAGCTCGGCGTAACCGCGATGGTCCGGCACCATCATGAACGGATGGACGGCAAAGGTTATCCGATGGGCTTAAAAGGCGACGATATCCCGCTCGGCGCGCGTATACTCGCCGCCAGCGACTCCTTCGACGCGATGACGACGAACCGCTCCTACCGGGCGAAGCTGTCAACGGAGACGGCAGCCGAAGAGCTTCGGCGGCACAGCGGAACGCAGTTCGACCCAGAGGTCGCCCAAGCGCTGCTAAGGGTGCTCGTCCGTCAAGGCAAGCTGCCGACGGCGGAGCCGCAAGCCGCGGGGCAAGTGCAGCCGGCTTGGACGAGATGAATATACGGCGTTATCGCCCGATACGGATTGTTCTGGGCCGTATCGGGCTTTTTTGTTGCATACGGCACGCACGGATCTCCCTTGCGCTCCGTCCGCTTGGTTCCGGCCTGGCGAAACGGGCAGAGTAACATGAAAAGACGCGGGAAGCCCTCCCCGGGCTTCCCGCGTTTTGACGTACTAGCTCAGCGATTCCCCTTGACAGCGTCCGCTTCCTTGTTGCCTTCCGCCATCACGTAACCGTATTTTCCGGCCTTCAGACCGGCCAACAGCAGCCCGCCTGCAGCGACGAGAAGCAGGAGCAGGGGAATGGTCCAGCCGCCTGTCGAGTCGTGAATGAACCCGAAGAGCGTCGGGCCGACCGCGGCGAGCAAATACCCGAACGATTGGGCCATGCCGGACATTTCCGCCGATTGACGAACCGAATTCGTGCGCAGGGCGAAGAACATGACCGCCAGACCGAAGCCGGACCCTGCGCCGATGCCGACGAGAACGACCCAGAGCGGAACGAGCCAGTCGGTATCGGTTAGCAGCAGGCCGAGATATCCGACTATAAATACGGAAGCGACGCCGACGGCCAGGCCGCGCTGATCGGAACGCCGTCCGGCCAGAATCGGCATAAAGAACGTCGCCGGCAAGCTGGCGAACTGCATGATCGAAATCATCCAGCCGGCGGACGCCGCGCTCATGCCGCGATCCTGCAATATGGCAGGGAGCCAGGAAATATTGACATAGAAGAACAGCGACTGCAATCCCATGAACAGCGTAATTTGCCAAGCGAGCGGAGAGCGCCAGAGCGAATCGCTTTTGACGGCCGCGCTCGTCTGAACCGCCTGCGGACGCCGGCGCGAACGAAGCATCGGCAGCCAAGCGGCGAGGGAGACGATGGCCAGAAGCGCCCAGCTGCCGAGCGCCCCCCGCCATCCCAAGCCGAGTCCCTGCGAAATCGGGATGCTGACCCCCGAAGCGATAGCAGCGCACAGATTCATGGATACGGAATAGATCCCGGTCATCGTTCCGACGTTGTTCGGGAACTCCCGCTTGATCAAGGCCGGCACCAGCACGTTGCTGACGGCGATTGCGATCCCGATGAGCGCCGTCCCTGCAAACAGCGCCGCGACCGAAGACAGCGAGCGGAGCAAAATGCCTGCCAGCAGGACGATCAGACCGGCGAACAGCGTATGCTCCATGCCCAGCCGCCGGGCGATCCGGGGCGAGAGCGGCGAGAGGAGCGCGAAAGCAAGCAGCGGCAAGGTGGTCATCATGCCCGCCCACGTGTTGGAAATCCCCGTCTCCCCGCGAATTTCTCCGATAATCGGCCCGACGGCCGTTAACGGGGCCCGCAGATTGGCGGCGATCAGGACGATGCCGAGAATAAGCAGGCTTAAACCGGCACCGGTCTGTACTCGCGAGCTGACGGTATCTTGAGCCGGAATCATACGGACCCCTCCTTGCGCACATCTTCTTGCAGAAGGTTCAGCGATTCCCGGATATAGCGGCGAACGGCTTCGGCGGCCGCATTCGGGTCTTGGGCGGCGATGGCGTCGACCATTTGGCAGTGCGAGCGAGAGGCTCCGTCTACGATGACCGACAGGTCGAGGGTCTGGTCGATGGACGATTCCAAGGCATCCGTCATATGCTCGTACAGGTCGATCAATACGCTGTTGCGGGTCGCCCGGACGATGGCATGGTGCAGCTTCAGGTCCGCTTCGAGATAGCCTTCGAAGTCCTGGGCCGCGGCGGCGGCATCGCATGCCGACAGCAGGGAGCGGAACGTCTCGATCTCCTCCGGCGTGCGCCGCATGGCAGCCAGCCTAGCCGCCTCCTGTTCGAGCGCGCAGCGTACCTCCAGCGTCTCCGCGGCGTTCGAGCGCCGCAGCCGCCGGACGAGAGCGGGGCCGAGGCTGCTCGACGAGCGAACGTAAGTGCCGTCGCCTTGGCGTGCCGTCAGAAGTCCGGCGTGGATCAGGGCCCGGACCCCCTCGCGGACGGTATTTCGGCTGACGCCCAGCTGCTTGACGAGCTCCGGCTCGACCGGGATTCGCGATCCGACCGGCCATTGACCGGATTCGATAAGCGATTCCATCTGGGAAACGACCTGTTCCACCAGCGTGGAGCGCGTTGTTTGTTTCAGTTCCATCTTGTAAACCTCCAAACATCCGATGATTGGGATATTGGATAATATAGCACGTAATCGTTCCGCAAGCAAGCACGTATCGTGCGGACATAAAGCGGCTTCTGCGCCGCAAAGAAACGCGGCATAAAGATGAAAGCTCCCAAGCGTTATCGCCCGGGAGCCTCCTATCCTTGTCATTTCCCTTCTTTTCGTCCGTCCAGGTGCAAATCCTCCAGCGTATACTTATGATTCCACAAAAATTCCATATCGTAATCGGTCGTATCGCGCAGAACGAACTCCAGCAGCACAGCCATAAAAGCGACGATAATCATGCAGAGCAGCATCAGGCACATGAGAAACGAGATCGTATGGACCAATAGGATCGCATCCTTTCCTGCCGTATGCTACCAGTTTATGAACGTTTCGCGAAAAAATGATAGAAAAGCAAAACGAAGGCTTCCCGACCGGGTTGCCTTCGCCGCTTACACCTTCACTTCTTGCGTTTCGTTTAATATCGCTTTGCAGATGCGGGTCAAATGTTTAATGTCCTCGTCAGGCAGCTTGCCGAAATATTCCTCGACCACTCGCTGGCGGTGCAGGCGAAGCTCCTCGATAATTTCTCTTCCCTTGTCGGTAATCTCCATATAGACCACTCTCCGGTCTTCCTCGGAGCGGGTTCTTTCGGCGAATCCGCCGGAAATCAGCTTATCGGAAAGCGATGTCACCGCGCCCGACGTGATCCAGAGCGCGTCGGCGATTTGTGAGACCTTCAGCGGACCTTCGTTTTGCAATTTTTCCAGAATAACCGCTTGCGAGGCGGAGACGCCATGCGCTTCAAAGCGGGTCCAACTGGCTTTCACTTTGCGAAACATTAAGCGGAACGCTTCCTCCAGCTCATATAAATCTTGTCGGTGTACCATAATAGCCCCCTTAAATTGTTACCGGTAAAGATAGAGTACGACAAAATATAAAGTAATACGCAGGTGGACCCCCTTTGGTTTCAAAAAGTTTTCGGCGCCACGGTTTGGCATGAAAAATTTTGATTGACGTTAAAAATTTTCCGTGCTAATTTATTTAATGTTAAATCATTGCACTATAAAATTATTTTAATCTAAAAATAATAAAAGGAGGGAAGTCTTGAGCAATCTGGAGCAAAAGCTGACGGAGCTGGAAGGACTGATTGCGGTCGCCATACGACATGCCCGTCGCTGGTCGCCGCCTGACGCAGATTTATCGAAGCAGCAAATCCAACTGCTGCATGCCTTGTGCGGCAAGCAGCGGGTGACCGTGACCGAGCTGGCCGAGGAATTGCAGCTATCGGCAAGCGCGACAACGATTGCGGTGAACCGGCTGGAGCAAGCCGGCTTTGTGAAGCGGACCCGGGACGCCGCCGACCGCCGCGTCGTTTGGCTTGAGCCGTCCGATGAGGCGGTCAATCATATGAAGGAATTTCGGCTGTTCAAACAAAAGCTGCTGATGCAAATGTTCGGCGGCTTGACGGAGGAAGAGACGGAGCAGTTTATCGCATTGGTCCGCAAAATGATCTCCACGCTGGCTTGAGCAAGCAGACACCGACACGGGACCTTAGGAAAGGAGCTTCATCCGAATGAAGAAAAAGATCATTATGCTGACCGTACTGGCTTTGGTCCTGGTGGGGGGAGGGACCGCCGGGGCGTACTATTACAATATCGCGAGCAAATACATAACGACGGAGGATGCGAAAGTACAGGGCGATCTGCGGGCCATCGGCTCGTTGGCCGCCGGGAAACTGATCGAATGGCGCTATAAGGAAGGCGACTCGTTCGGCAAAGGCGATGTGCTCGGCATCGTGGAAACGTCGCCGGCCCGAGGGACGACCCCGGCCATGACGGCGGAAATCATTGCGCCGGATGCCGGAACGATCATTCAATCGAACGCCGTGAAGGATCAGACGGTTGCGCCCGGCGGAACGCTTGCCTTGAGCGCCGACCTGAATCAGCTGTACGTGACGGCCAATTTACAGGAGACGGAAATTACGAGCGTCCAAGTCGGCAACAAAGTGACGATCCGGATCGACGCTTTTAAGGACACGGAGTTTACGGGACGGGTGGAGCGGATCGGCCTTGGGACCAACTCTTCTTTTTCCCTGCTTCCTTCCTCTAACGCCAGCGGCAATTATACGAAGGTGATTCAACGGATTCCGGTCAAAATCGCACTGGACGATTTCCATGGGAAACGGCTCATTCCGGGCTTGAATGCAACCGTCAAAATCGAGAAATAGGGGCACCCGGGAACGGAAGGAGGAACACTCGGAATGAACGACCAAGCCACAGATCAGGCTAAAGCCTCTTCCAAAGGGTCCGGACTTGCCATGCTGGCCATTATTCTCGGCGTCTTCATGGCTATTCTCGATACGAGCATCGTCAACGTGGCGATTCCGAAAATGATGAACGTCTTCGGCGTCAGCCAATCGCAGATCGAATGGGTCGTCACGGCTTATTCGCTGGTCAGCGGGGCGCTCGTGCCGGCGACCGGCTATCTGGGCGACCGCTTCGGCTATAAGCGGATGTATATCATTTCGCTAGTTATTTTTACCATTGGCTCCGGACTGTGCGGCATCGCGTGGAGCAACGAAAGCATGATTGTGTTTCGTATTATTCAGGCGATCGGCGGCGGCGCGATGATGCCGATCAGCATGTCGATGATCTTCCGCATGTTCCCGGTCGAGAAGCGGGGCATGGCGATGGGATTGTTCGGTATCGCGATCATGTTCGCCCCGGCGACCGGCCCGACGCTGAGCGGCTATATCGTCGAATATTTGGACTGGCGGCTTATTTTTACGATCAACGTGCCGATCGGGATTGTGGACATCTTCTTGTCGATGGCCGTGCTGCAGGAGTTCAAGATGGAAGTCAAAAAGCGCTTCGACGTCTGGGGCTTTATTACGTCGAGCACGGGGCTGGCCACACTGCTTTACGGCATAGGCAAAGTGTCGGAGAAAGGCTGGGGCGACAGCGAAGTCGTCGTCTTTCTTACCATAGGGATCGTATTCCTCGTGGCCTTCGTCATTTTGGAGCTGACCGTGAAGGAGCCGATGCTCGATTTAAGCCTGCTGAAAAACGGCATGTATACGTTGTCGTTGCTCGTTTCGAGCCTCGTGACTGTCATCATGATGGGGATGCTGTTTCTGCTCCCGATTTTTCTGCAAAACATTTCGGGCTTATCTGCAGTCGAGACCGGCTTGATTTTGCTGCCGCAAGCGATCGCCTCCGGTATTATGATGCCGATTGCCGGCGGGCTGTTCGACAAATTCGGGGCGCGTCCTTTGGCGGTCATCGGACTGCTGATTACGGCGGTGGCGCTGTTTCTGACCTCGAATCTGAGCATGGAAACCTCGCGCGCGACCATCATTTTCTGGCTGACGCTTCGTGCGGTTGGCATGGGGCTTATGATGATGCCGGTACAAACCGTAGGCATGAATACCGTGCCGATGGAGAAGGTCGGTCAAGGGACCGCGCTTTCCAATACGATCCGGCAGGTGAGCGGCGCGTTCGGCATCGCCTGGCTGTCGCTGTTATTCGGAGACCGCAAAGATTTTCATACGGCTTATTTATCCGATCAGTTGAACATGGTATCGACCACGGTGATCGATCAAGTCACGAAAATTCAAAATCAGTTTATCGCCATGGGGCAGTCGGCCGCGCAGGCCAAAATAAGCGCCCTGAACTATATCGGAGGACAGGTGCAGATACAATCGACGATCATTGCGCTGGACGACGTCTTTTATTTAACCGCCGGACTTTCGCTGCTTGCCGTTGTTTTCAGCCTGTTTCTCAAAGGCGCGAAAGCCAAAGGCGGGGCCGGCGTACATATGATGGGCGAATAAACACAACAGGACGAACGGACGGCCGAACGTTCGGCAAAGCAAAGGAGCGGGGAATTCCATGACCTATAACAATCAAGAAACTGCCGGCTGGAAGCGGAGCGCGCTGGCCGGGCTGGCTATTCTGTTGACCGCCGCCGCAGCTGCGGGCTGCTCTACGGCGAATGCGGGAGAAGGCGGGGCCAAGCCGGTAAAGGTGGCCGTCGTTTCGAAGATGCAGCTGGACGGCTCGGCGGAGCAGCACGCCGATGCGGTTCCGTCCTCGCAGGCCAATGTCGTCGTCAAAACGAACGGCGACGTGGCGGAGCTGCTCAAAAAACGCGGGGACGCGGTCGCGGCGGGCGAGGTGCTGTTCCGGCTCGATTCCACGGATGCCGTCCGCAACAAGGAGAAAAACCGGTTGTCCCGGCAAAACCTCGAATCGCAATTGGACAAAACAAGCAAGGATATTGCCACCAATAAAGGCGTCCTGAACAATACGATCGAGAAGCTGGAGCTGCAAATCGCAGATCTCGAAAAAGCGTACAATAACGCGCGCAACGACTACGATGCGGGCACGGCCCCCAAATCGCAGGTGGACAAGGCGGAAACCCAGCTGAAAACGGCCCGTCTCGATCTGGACACGGCGAAGAAGCAGCTTGCGAATCTGGAATCGGCCGATCCGCTCGCTCCGCTGCAGATCCAGATCGAAAGCACGGACCTGGCGCTGCAGGATATCGAGAAAAATTTGTCCGACTTCGACGTGAAGGCGCCGATTGGCGGGCTGTTGACGGACCTGTATCCGGAGCAGGGCGTGACGGTCGCCCCCGGTTATGTCGCGGGCGTGATTCAGCAGGTCGATCCGATCAAGCTGCATGCCGACGTGACCGAGACGACGGCGAAGCTGGTCCGCGGCAAAAAGGATATTCCGTTCGTCGTCCAGGACACGGGCGAGAAAATGACGGGGACCGTCGCCTATATGGCCGATGTGATGAGCCCGCAAAGCAAAACCTATGTGCTGGAGCTGACCGCGCCTAACCCGGACCGGAAGCTGAAGCCGGGCATGCGGGTGAAGCTGCAGCTTGGCGGCGATGCGAAGCAGGAGGCGCTGACCGTGCCGGCTTCGGGCATTGTGAAGGAAGGCAACAATAGCTTCGTTTTCGTCCTGGCTGGCGACCATGCCGAGAAGCGCCAGGTGACGCTCGGGCGCGAGAGCGGGCCGAACCGGGAGGTGCTCGGCGGGGTGAAGGAAGGCGAGCAGGTGATCGTATCCGGGCAGCGGGAGCTGAAGGATCAAGACAAGGCGATTGTCCGCAATTGATGGCGCGCCGACAAACGAACGACTTAAGAACGATGGAGGACATCCTATGCATACATGGAAAAGAGTAGTTTCAACGGCGCTGATTGTGTCCTTGGCCTTGTCTTTTCAAGGGGCCGTACGGGCGGAACATCCGCAGCCGGTCGTCGATGTGCGGTATCCGGCCGTGCTGTCCGATCCGCTGCAGGTGAAGGTGAAGAGCCTGCTCAGCGAACGGGCGAACGGCGGCACCCGTGTCGGCGTCGTCGTGAAAATGTATAACGTCTGGGGGAGTACGGCCCGTGTGCCGGATTACGAGCTGCGCGTCGTTACCTCGGCGGGCGTTAGCTACGTGCTTAAGCCAAGCGGAGACAATCCCGGCTCCGTCCCGGCGTCTTCTTCGGTCGAGCTTAGCTATATGGCGCAAATTGACCGTTCCGATGCCGTGCAGCCGGCCGATCTCGTGTGGGTTGACGTGAACAAAGACGTCTACCCGAAGGTGGAAACCTCCATGTTGAAGCTGCCGGTAAGCGGCTTGGTCTGGTACGGGGACGCGGCGGATAACGGTTCGATTCCCGTCACAGAATGGGGGACGCCGTTCGCGATACCCGGTATCGAGTCCTCTTTGATCTATACCCCGGTCGGCTTCACCAAACAATTCAAGGATGGGGCGCCCGTCGAGCTGCTTCAGCTGCTGGTGACCAATACCGGTACACAGGCTGAAACGGTTCCCGCGTTTACGGTGGACGGCAAGGCGGCGGGACAAACGTACAAAGGGTCCCGCCAGGAGCAAGCGGCCGTCAGCGTCGATCCGAACGAGAAAAAATATTTGTATGTATCGATTCCGTACGAAGCCGACAAGCCGCTCGAAAGCTTGACCGTGCAGACGCCGGAGAGCTACAAGATTCCGAATCGGACGGATGCGGCGGCAGCCGTAAGCTATTCCGTCGGGCGGCTGCGCATAGCGCTCCCCGAGGCACAGCCCGGCAGCCCAAGCGGGCTGCCTACCGTAGAAGGCTTCGGCACGCGTCTGGCGTTCGATCCGCTGAACAGCGCGGTGCATCCCGACCTGGCCGTATCGGTCACGGACTTCCGGCTGTACGAAAACAAAGGGCAGAGCTATCGGACGGGCGTCGTAAAGCTGAAGCTTGCGAACGGCGGCGACAAGCCGGTTCCGGTACCGCAGCTGGCGGCGGAGCTGATCGGCGCGGGCGGCTCCTCGTACACGGGGAGCGCGCAAAAGACGGCGGCCCAGGAAGTGCTTCCCGGAACGGCATATGTGATGAATTACACCTTCGTGCTGCCGCTGGAAGGGGCAGGGGACCGGTTTAGGCTGAAATTCAGCGACAGCAAAACGGCCGCACCGTACAAAACGGCCATCGGACAGGTTGGTTTGAACGTAAATCAGATGAAGGACGAGGACGGAACGGCTGCTTTTTATCCTTATGCGCTTAAGGTGAAAGATTGGTCGCTGGCCTACACGACCGGCACGAACCCGCTCACGAAGTCGTATACGTATACGTACAAGCTGAAGTGGAACGTCGATCTGACGACGACCGAGCCGGTCATCGTGGACGGCGGTTATTCCAAGCTTCAGCTGGTGATCGAAGGCAGCGATACCCGCGAGGTCGCCAGACAGACGCTCAGCTTGACGGGCGAGGGGCGCGTGGAGAACGGCGAACAGTCGATTTACTTTACGGACACGCCGTCGGATCAGTTCGATCATCCGCTGACGATGCGGGTATACGAAGTGATCGACACCCCGTACGGTCCGGCCCGCCGGCTCATCGGGACGCTGCGGCAGCCGTAATCGTTCATGGCTTTAGGCTTGTGGAAAGTTCCGCCTGCAAGGTCTTGATAAGACTTTGCAGGCGGGACTTTTTTCTTTGAAGAATGAAGCCAAGAGCGGGGGCGGTTTCAATTTACGCTTTGGGGAAAAAACGGTATGATGGAGATAATTGGGCCAAGCTTCGTCCTGTCGGATGATCGGGCGGAACGGGACTTTAGGACTGAGATGGAGGACTGGAATGGAGCAGATTGTCGTACTCGACGGCTATACGCTGAATCCCGGCGATTTGAGCTGGGAAGGGCTGGAACGACTGGGATCCGTCGCTCTGTACGACCGGACGCCGGTCGGAGAGATTGTGGATCGGGCACGAGAGGCCGGCATCGTGCTGACGAACAAAACGCCGCTGTCTGCGGAGACGATTGCGCGGCTGCCGAACCTTCGTTACATTGGGGTGCTGGCGACGGGATACAACATTATCGATACCGAAGCGGCAAAGGCGCGGGGCATTGTCGTAACCAACGTGCCGGATTACGGTACCCAGGGGGTGGCGCAGTTCGTGTTCGCCCTGCTGCTGGAGCTGTGCCAGCGCGTGGGGCGGCACGACGAAGCGGTGAAATCCGGGGAATGGAGCGCTTCCCCGGATTTCAGCTTCACGAAGACGCCGCTCGTGGAGCTGGCGGGCAAAACGATGGGCCTGATCGGGCTCGGCCGCATCGGGCGGCAAACCGCGCGCATCGCCGAAGCGTTCGGCATGCGCGTCATCGCCGTCGGCAGCGGTCGCACCCATTCCACCCCCATGGAGGGGGTGGAATGGGTGACGCTGCCGGAGCTGCTGCGGCAGGCTGACGTCATCAGCCTGCATTGCCCGCTCACGCCCGCGACGCACGGGCTGATCAACCAAGACCGCATCGCCCTCATGAAGCCTTCGGCGATGCTGATCAACACCGCCCGCGGCCCGCTCGTCGTCGAGAGCGACCTGGCCGCGGCGCTGCGCGAAGGCCGCCTTGCGGGCGCGGGTCTGGACGTGCTGTCGGCGGAGCCGCCGCACCCGGACAACCCGCTGCTCGCGGCCCCGAACTGCATCGTCACCCCGCATATCGCTTGGGCGACGAAGGAAGCGCGGGCCCGACTGATGGACACGGCGTGCGCGAACGTCCGGGCTTTCCTCGAAGGAAAGCCCGTAAACACGGTGCCGGAATAATCGGCCCGTCATTAATACAGAAACGGGGTATTCCAGAATGAAGCATTTCGTTGTGTTTTTGCCGATGCTCGACGAAGCGAAGAGCGCGGCCTATCGCCCCGAGCATTTGGCTTATTTGGAGGCGCAGCGCGGTCAAGGGCGTATTTTCGCCAACGGACGGTTTATGGACGGCTCTGGAGGCATGGTCATTTACAAGGCCGAGTCGTTGGAAGAGGCGACAGCCTGGGCGGAGAACGATCCGTACGTGCTCCACGGCGCCCGCCGCTATGAGATTCACGAATGGGACCTCGTGCAATAAACTGGTTCGCCGCTCCCGGGAACAGCTTAGCGGCGTTCGCCTGCGAGGGAAGGCGCCTTTCTTCCCGTTTGACTGAAATTGATTGATATCGTCAAAAAAATGATTTATTATTTCATTAGATTGTCAAACGGATGGGAACGACAGGAGGGGACGCCATGAGCGGAAAGATGCTCAGCAAGGGCGACCGGCGGCGCGAGCAGATTATGAACCTGCTGAAACGCCAAGGAAAAATTACGATTCAAGACATCATTGACAAGTTCGCATGCTCGGAAGCGACCGCCCGGCGCGACTTGGACCTGCTGGAGAAGCAGGGCGGGCTGATCCGCAGCCTGGGCGGCGCACAGCTCGATACGCCGTCCCCGTCTGCCGGCAGGGAAGTCCCCTTCAACGAGAAGAAGGAGCTGCTCTGGCTGGAAAAGGAAGCCATTGCGGCCAAGGCTGCTTCGCTGGTGGAGGAAGGCGACGTCATCGGGCTGAGCGGAGGCACGACGACATTTTTAATTGCCCGGGAGCTCAAGCTGCGCAGAGGCATCACCGTCGTGACCAATGCGGTGAACATCGCCATGGAGCTGTCCGAGAGCGACGGCATACAGGTGGTGCTGACCGGCGGGGTGATGCGGCGCAACAGCTTCGAGCTGTGCGGTCCGCTTGCGGAGAAAATTGTGGACAGTGTCAACATCGGCATGATGTTTCTGGGCGTGGACGGCGTTACCGAGGAGCAGGGCTTGACCACCTTCTCCGAGCAGGAAGCCGACATCGCCCGGCTGATGCTGAAGCGGTCGCGCCGGACGGTGGCCGTCTTCGACCATACGAAGGTCGGCCGCACTTCGCTGTTCAGCATCGCGCCGCTGACGGCCGTGCAGGGCTGCATAACGAACCAGCCGGCCGACGGGAAGCTGAAGCGGTATTTGGAAGAGCAGGGGATCGCGCTGCACTTGGCGGAGCCGGCGGCTCCCGTCCTCTGATGGGGAGATTACTAGAGCGAAACGCAAAGAAAAGAGGAGATCCGGTGAAACATTACGTAGGAATCGATATCGGCGGTACGAATATGGTATGCGGTTTGACGGACGAGACGGGACGGACGCTGCGCATGACGAAGGTGGCGACGGAGGCGCAGCGGGGCAGCGAGGACGTGATCGAGCGGCTGGGGAAGGCCGTGAGCGAATTGATCGCGGAAGCCGGCGTATCGCCGGAGGCGGTCGGCATCGGCATTCCCGGCTTTGTCGACCATGTGAACGGAGTGTCGGTGCTCGCCGTCAACCTCGGCTGGAAAAACGTCCCGATCACATCGGAGCTGAGCAAGCATCTCGGCGGACTGCCTGTTTACCTTAACCACGATGTGCGGATGTATGTGTACGGCGAGGCGGTAGCCGGGGCGGGCCAAGGCTATAAGCACGTGTTCGGTCTTACGGTCGGGACGGGGCTTGCGGCTGCGATGGTTAACGAAGGCAGGCTGTACTACGGCAGCGGCGGACGTGCCGGCGAATTCGGACACATCCCGGTTCCAGGCCTGGACTACCGCTGCAATTGCGGGATGACCGGGTGCCTGGAGACGGCCGTTTCGGCAACGGGCATTGCCCGTCAAGCGAGGGAAGCGGTACAGCGAGGCGAAGCGACGATATTGGCCGAGCGTTTCTCCGGG
This sequence comes from Paenibacillus ehimensis NBRC 15659, assembly GCF_004000785.1. GTDB lineage: Bacteria > Bacillota > Bacilli > Paenibacillales > NBRC-103111 > Paenibacillus_G > Paenibacillus_G ehimensis. Next base: position 66,469 of record NZ_BILX01000018.1, read on the forward strand.
GACAAGCTTGAACGGTTGACGGCCGCGGACGTATCCCGCGCGTACGACGAAGGAGACCCTGCGGCGATTGCCGTGATGGAGCGCACGGGAACGCTGCTCGGCCGGGGCCTGGCTGCGGCGATTCCGTTGTTCAGCCCGGAGGCGATCGTGATCGGCGGCGGCGGGTCGCTGGCAGGCGAGAGACTGTTTGCGCCGATGCGCAAAGAAATCGAGCGGTCCACGCTTTCGTTCTATTTGGACAATCTCGTCATCAAGCCTGCGGAACGGATTGAGGATGCGGGCATCGTCGGCAGCGCACTGTATGCGAAGCAGCGTCTGAACGGAACCGATATTGTATAAGGCCAAAAGCCGGAGCTGCCGGTGAATAATAAAAAATGGAACCGTCACTGTCCGGGGGCAGCGTGCGGTTCCATTTCTTTTTGTGCTTATCCATGAAACGTCTCTGTTTCTCGTGCAGCGTTGGGGTCGTGCGTTCGACCGGAACGACGCCATGCCAGCTTCCGCGGTTCAACTCGGGATTGCGAGAGCCTTCACGCTCCAGCTTCCGCCGTTTTTTCCATGCTTGACTTTTGGCCATATCGGCACCTCCTGAATCGGTTATCCCTTCTATTATACGCTTCTTGAGGGAGGATGACCAGACGGCCGGAGTTTGACAGTTTTGAGGCGAACTGTGGAACCGGTTGTACGGCTTCTTCTTTCGTGGTAACCTTGGAAGGGATAAACATGCGACCGGACAGGAGTGGGACTTGCCTTGACATACGATTCGATTTATTGGCTCATGCTGGGGGCCGGATTTGTATTCACGGGACTCGTTGGGGTTCTGATGATGTGGAAGACCGAAAAGCTGCTGCTTTCGTTTCTGGCGGGGACGGTGGTCAACGTTCTGCTGACGGCGGGCGCGGTCTGGTGGTGGTCGTCGGTGTTTGCGGGCTCCGAGCAGCAGTTTTCCCGGATGTTCGGTTTGTTCGGACTGGGAATTTCGTTTGTGAATAATGAGGTGCTGCTGTTTTTCGCTCAACTGATCATGAAGAAAAAAATCGGCGGCGATCCGGCCCCGGACCCAGATGCCTAGTTACAGTAACTATTGAAATGTAACAAAACTGTAATCTGAATTTCATCCTGCGTTAACGTTCCTTGCCTATAATAACAATCGACCCCCTTTTTAATATATACAATCCTTGACAGCCTGCAATCGCGAAGATTGCAGGCTCTTTGTTTTGCAGAGGTTCGTGTTTCCTTTACATCCCTTGATACATGCTTTCGTCGTAGCCTCTCGCAGCCGTCAGCGGATTCGAAGTCAGCTTCGGATTGTGGAAGCCGCTGGACGGGTATCTCCGGCGGATCTCGTTTGCGGAGATGGCGATCATTTTCGGCGTCAGCAGCGCGGTTTTCGTCTCCAATCTCCGCTTGCCCTGCGGGTGAATGACGTACAGCAGCCACCGCAGGTAAAGCTTGGAGCAAAATAAGAAGAGGCCCTTGGGGAGATCGGAGACGGTAAAGCCAAGCTGGGTAGCCCCGCGATGGATGATCGAGACGCCGTATAAGCCTTTCACGTCGCTTAGCGTCGGATCGCTTGCCAGTCGTTCGGATACGTGCGGCAAGCACCGCTCCATCGCGCGGATCAATTGTACGGCCAGCTGCATTGGAGATCTGGCCTGTATACCGAAGTCGAGCAGCGTCGCATTGTCAAGGTGAAGCTCCATGACGCGGTCGCCGGGTTCGATGAATTGTCCGTCGTTGAGCGGAATCCGCTTGCCATGATACCGGCACAACCGAAACTGGAGCAGCGCATTAAGCGGATCGATCGGCTGCACATGAAGCAGCCATTGAAAGAGCCGCTCCCACTGCAGCCAGACCGCGGCAATCCACCGTTTTCGCGCAGGCGGGCGATCCTCCGCTTCGTTCAGCGGGAAGCGCTCGTCAATGCGGACGAATCTAAAGCCGCGGCGCGCCGTTTCCGTCAAAAATTCATCGAGCGCGGCAATCATGAGCTCGGGCGCATCCGGGTCCGCCCCGAGCGTATCCCCGCTGTCATGAAGCACGATCACCGAACCGCTCTGAAGCTGAGCGAACAACCGCTGCTTGATTTTGTCCTTGCCCGTCCGGTTCAGCCAATCCCCGACAATAAGCGACCAGAGCACGATGCGAAAACGCCGGGACAAGAAAAAGTCAAAGATGTTCACAACCCCCCAGGGCGGGCGATAAAATTGAGGGGATTTGCCGGTTATCTTCTCGATCACCCCGGCGGTCCGATTAATTTGCTTTCGGACCTTCCAAGGCATCATCAAGGCATTGGTGCGGTGGACATAATTATGAACCCCGATCAGGTGGCCTTCGTTGTGCATCCGCAGAATAAGTTCGGGGTAACGCTCCGCCTTGGATCCGAGCACGAAAAAGGTCGCTTTGACGCCGTGCCGCGCCAGCAGGTCAAGCAGAATCGGCGTATATTTCGGGTCCGGACCGTCATCGAAGGTGAGCGCAATGCCGTGCTCGGTGTTTTCCTTCGGGTACGCGCCCAGCGAGAAGACGCGCATCAGAAATGTAGGAATCAGCGTATATAAAGTGAGGACGATAACGAGAATCGTGATCGATTCAGCCATGCTCCATCACTCTTTCTACAGGAACGAAACAATAAAACAAAGCAATCCCCCCTAGCAGAGCTGCACTGGTCAATACGGCGGCCGGTTCATGAAACGCGGCGGCCAGCCATCCGCCGATCATCGGGCCGATAGCGACGCCGATCCCTTCCACACTCGAAAATAATCCCCATCCGAGACCCTGCTGGTTTTTGGGCACATAGTCCGCCAGAAGAGCATTCCATGCCGGAAGGACGGCTGAGTAGGCAAAGCCGAGGACTGCGGCGATCAATACGGCGGCAGGCAGGGCCGTAACCCGGGTCAGAAGGAAAAGAGCGGCAGCCATCACCCCGAACCCGAAGACGAGAAACCATTTGCGTCCCAGGCGGTCGGACCATTTTCCCATCGGGATCAGGAACAGGACGGTCAAAGCGCCGCCCGCCATCAGGACGAGCGAATAGCCGCTGTGACTGATGCCCAGCGTTTTGGCGGCAAAGCCGGGCAGGATCGGGACAAGCATGCCGGCGGCCGCCGTTTGCAGAATCATGCCCGGCAGCAGCGGCTTCATCGTTTTCATTCGTTCCCACAGCAGCTCCGCCTGACGTTTCAGCGGAATGTAGGTCTGCTTGGAGGAGACTTCGTTTTTCATCCGCAGCGCGAGCAGCCACCCGAGAGCCCACAAGCCGACCATCAGCCAAAAGGAGAGCCGGTGTCCTTTATCGATCAAAAAGTTGAGCACGACCGGCCCCGACCCTAATCCGACCAGCCATATCGTGTAAAGGATGCCCATTTGGGAGGCCCGATTCTCTTCCTTAATTTTACTGAGGCAGACAAGCCATACGGGGGACACGCCGATGCCGAATACGGCGGCAGCTGCAATCAGCACCCATGCCTGATGGAAGAAATACATCGCAAGCAGGCCAAGCAGCGAAACGAACAACCCGGAATGAAGGATAAGCCGTAGCGAAAAGCGATCGAGCAAATAACCGGCCAAGCATTTGATCGCCGTATCCGAGACGTAATGAACGGACACGGCCGCGCCGACGACGGCCACGGAAAGACCGAGAATCCCCGTAGCATAGGTCGGCAAAAAGGAGACCAGATAGGCGCCCCGAACGAATTCGACTAAAAACAAAATGAGCGCGAGCGGCAGTACATCTTTGTCCATTGCGATTTTTCGCGACACCTGACCTAAACACCTCCTGTATCACAAGCAAAAGCCGAGCCTCCGCTCTAGCCAAAAAGTCCGGTCCTGGTCCGGGAGAGACCTTCGAGCATATCCTGGACGACCGCTTCCGCCGCGTCTCCGCGATACAATTCCTCCATGGCCGCCTTCATCCGTTCCGCTTGTCCGGGGAGAGAGACGATCCGCTTAACGAGCGACGTCAATTCATCCGGGCGTAGCGCAATTTCGACCGCTCCTTGCTGCGCCAGGAAGCGCGCGTTTTCTTTCTCCTGGCCCGGGAGGGGACGGAATACGATAACTGGCAGACGCATGGCTAAGGCTTCCGAGAGCGTGATGCCTCCAGCTTTCGTAATTAAGCACGACGAGATTGCCATCAGCTCGTGAATGTGTTCGACGTACCCGAGAATGCGGACGCGGGGATGCCCGGCAAACGAGGCTTCGATCTGCTCCTTGAGTGGTTTGTTTCTGCCGCACACAAAGACAAGCTCGATTTCGTCCAACTGGAGCAGCGCTTGCCCCATCCGGCTGATGTGCTTCAAGACGCCGTAGGCTCCGGCCATCAGGCAGACGACGGGCTTGGATGGGTCAATGCCGTACTTCCGGCAGACGTCCTGCTGCCCGATCGGCTCGCTGAACGGGCTGCGAAGCGGGATGCCGGACACCTCAATGCGGTGCCCGGGGACGCCGGAAGCGGCGATCTGCTGCTTTAGCTGCTCCGTGGCTACGTAATATTTATCAATATCGGGATGAATCCAGCGTTGGTGAAGGACAAAGTCGGTTAGTATGGTATACGTCCGGACGGCCGTACCGTTGCGGGACATCAGCCCGGAGACGACCGGCAGCGGAAACGTATAAACAATCGCATCGGGCTGCTCGGCTTGCAGCATTTGCTTGAATTTGCGCGTGCCGAGCCGGTTCAGCCATTTGGTAAACGCCGTATCGTGCTTTAGATGCTGGGTCCAATAAAAGCTCCAGCCGTATAAATCCGGCCCCAGGGTAGAGCTTTTCAGATAAACGTAACGGGTGACGGCGTTCATGAGAGGATGGGCCTCCGCAAGCAGGTCCACAAGCTTGACCCGCTCGATTCCCAAGCGGGCAAAACGCTGCTGCAGCGCTTTAGCCACCTGAAGATGGCCGTCGCCGTAGCTGGCGTAGAGAATCAAAATTTTGGGGTTGGCTTCAGACATAGTTTTTCACGCACCTTAGTTCTCATTCAGATTCGCGAAACAATGGTGAAGTTTGGAATGAGGGCAATAAGGCCCCACCATTATCATATACGAGTTTGCGAAAAGGTACAAAAAATTGAGAAAATTTTCTGCGTTTGTCCCATAGGACATCCTATTCGCCCGGGGCGGAACTTAGGCGAAAGCCAAAAAAATCGGCCCCTGGAAAGGAGCCGACGGTGTGATGCAGCTGTGAAATTAGAAGGTGGTTGCGGCTTGCGCGGCTTCGCGAAGACCGGCTTCCACGATTTCTCCGGTACGGTCCGGGAATTGGTTATGGCCTTCGACGACGACCGTAGTCAGGTCTGTCACGCCGATGAAGCCCAAGATGGTTTTAACATAATTCAGCGACATTTCAAGGGAGGCCATCGGTCCTTCGGAATAAACGCTGCCGCGCGCGTTCAGCAGTGCGACCTTTTTCCCGGTTACGAGACCTTGCGGTCCTTGCTCCGTATATTTGAACGTTTTGCCGGCTTGGCAGAGGTAATACAGGTAAGTGGTCAATTGAGCCGGAATCGTAAAGTTCCAGAGCGGGAACGCGAAGACGACTTTGTCCGCAGCCATGAATTGATCCAGATACCCGTTGGCCACATCGGCCGCAGCTTTTTCTTCCGCTGTCAGCTCCATGCCTTTACCTTGCTTGAACAGACCAGTCATCATAACCGAATTGTAATAAGGCGGGTTAGCAGCAAACAGGTCAAGCTCGGTAATTTGGTCCTGCGGGTGAGCTTCGCGGTATGATTTCAGAAATTCGTCATACAGCTTTACGCTAACGGCCTGATCGGCCGGCCGGTCGTTTGCTTTAATGAAAAGTACGTTGGACATAAAAAGAAAGCCTCCTTTAATATGGCGAAAAAGTAATAGGGTCGAGCAAAATTAATAACTTACTTTATGTAAGTATAATAAAACATGTAACTTACTAAAGTCAAGTGTTTTATTTAATTTTAAAAATAAAAGGTATAGCGGATTTCCGGGAGTGGAAAGCTATTCGCAGCGAAGCGCTGGAAAGGGAGAAATGGCTATGAATCCGATTGAACATGCAGAATGCCGACGGGTGTTGGAGCGTGGCAACCAGCTTTGCGCGGATGTGGAAGTTCGTGTCAAAGGGAGGGACAACCATCTGGTGGCGTTGTTTGCAGAGTCGCATGACAACGATTACGATATGGGGAAAAAGATACAGACCGCGATATCGATTGGTACGACAACGACTTGCATGCCGCTTATGTCGATGTCACGGAGAAGCTGTTCGCCGACGAAGCGGGAGAGACGCATTGGCACCCGAGAGAAGCGTTTAAAGAGCAGGTGCTAAGCTTCGGTGACGTTCGGGAGCAGATACGTCAGAAGCTGGAGGAAGCGAGGCTGCAGAAGGTGTAATCCGTAAAGCCGGACAACCAAAAAACAGACGGGCTTGTTGAGAAAGTGGTCGTTTACAAAAATAGAGATGCATACGGAGGTGGGGTATCCACTGGAGAAGCGATAGCGGCCGCCTTTGTCTTCGGGAAATGTCCGCTATTAAGCGGCTTCCAATCAAATTTCCCGAGGACCCGGGGTCCCCGCAAAGTACTCGGACTAAGCTTCCTTGATTCAACTTCACTTTGCGGGGTGGAGTAGCGGTCGGAAGTGGATACCCCACCCCATCGTAACCTCTATTATCTCATCTGACTACTTTATCAACTAATGATAGAATGTATAAGTTTTCAGCGGACTGAACCATTCTATCATTTCAAGAAAAGCTTCCGCTAAGACACGAATGTATCTTCTTCGAAAAGGCTTCGATAAGAAGCTTTTCTTATTTTACCGCCGTTCAGCGCTTCTTGTTCGCCGGGCGCGGCGCGTATTTGCGTTCGTTTCCGTCCCAACGGAAGTTCGCGATAAAAAAGCCGATAATCCCGAATACGATGATACGGATCGTAAACCAGGACGGCGTCAGCGTCTGCTGCGTCAGCCATTCGATCGCCGTAAATAGCACCGCCAGCGATATCCCCCACATGGCAACGCCGTAGTACATCACATATTTTGCTTTGCCCAATTGCCGCGTTTTTTGCCATTTGGCGGCCTTGTCTTCATTTGCAGTACTCATGGAATGGCTGTTCCCCCCGATAGCTTCATGGACATTCCATTCGCGAAGCAGGCGGTAAATTCCTGCCTGTTCGGGAAACGTTCACATCTGAACTTTTGGAAGCGCGTGTAAGTTGAGAATAGCATTATAACATCGAATGAGCTGGTTGAATGAAAAGGTTACATTATTTTACAATGTACTCGTCCATCGTTTTTATGCGAGAAAGGAAAGGCAAAAGCGGCCAGATACGGTCGGTTTATCGATAAAATTTCAAGCTTGTACGGCTTAAATTTGAATTTGCTCACGTCCGATAGACGCTGATTTCCGCTTGGGCTCCCTGCTCATCTTTAGACCATACGGGACACATGAAGAACTGTGCCCCGTATGGCAATTTGTGGTACAATCGGTGGGAGAACAAGCGAAAGGCAGGTACGCCAGGCGTGAGCAAAGTTTTAATCTTTTCTTTATTATGGTGGGTCACCGGGAATCCGTTTGTGGCCTTTCTTGTGCTGCTGATCATCCTGTACATGCTCGACCGCCGGTTTGTCGGCTTGACCCCGAGTATTTTTCAGCCGCTGAAGCGGGCGCGGCGTTTGTCCCGCTTGAAGGATGAGCTTCGGCTCAATCCGCATCATACGTCGACCAAGCTGGAAATCGCCCGCCTTTATATGGAGCAAAAAAAATACGGCGCGGCGCTCGAACTGTTGGTTGAGGTGGCCCGGGTGATGGACGATTCAGCGGACGTGCTCAGCGAGCAGGGCATCTGCGAGTTGAAGCTGGGTCGGACGGAGGAAGGCGAACGCCTCTTGCTGCGGGCATTGGAGCTGAACCCACGGGTAAAATACGGCGAGCCTTATTTGCGGCTGGGCGAAGCGTTCGCAGGCAGCGATCCGGAGAAGGCGATCCGGTATCTGGAACGGTTCGGAGAGGTCAATTCTTCGTCCTGCGAAGCGTACTACCGGCTCGGGCTGCTGTTCCGGGGGCTGGGGCGAAACGAAGAAGCCCGCCGGGCGTTCCGCGAAGCGGTGGAACTGTACCGGGGGCTTCCCAAATATAAGCGGCGCCACGAACGGCGGTGGGCGCTCCTCGCCCGTATGAAATCATAAGACGGCGGCTGTACCGGCGGCAGCCCGGGCGGGCGTGAACGGCGTCAAGTCCGCCGAAGTCGGCCGGCCCTGCGCCAGCTCGGCGACAATCCGTGCGGTGGCCGGTGCGAGCAGAATGCCGTTGCGGTAGTGGCCGGTAGCGAAAATCAAGCCGGGCGCCGCGTCCCACGTTCCGAGGAACGGCAGGCCGTCCCGCGTGCCGGGACGAAGACCCGCCCAAGTCGAGATGAATTCGGCATCGGCAAGCCGCGGCAGCAGCGCCGCCGCTTTGGCGTGCAGTTCGGCGATCGCCTTGGCGGTCGGCCGCTTGTCGAAGCCGGCTTCCGTCTGGGTTGCGCCGACAATGCAGCTGCCGTCCCGTTTCGGTACGACATAGCACCCTTTGGTGAAGACGGTGGAGCGGATGAGCGGCGCTTCGGTTTTGAGCGACATGCACTGGCCCTTGACCGGAAACATCGGCAAGCTCAGCCCGAGCGGCTCGGTCAATGCCGGGCTCCAAGCGCCCGCAGCGAGCACGACGAGGTCCGCGTACAGCGGGCCTTCCGACGTCTGTACGCCGCGGATCCGGCCGCTTCCGGGTTCCGTCAACAGCCGGATGACCGGCGTCCACTCGCGGATGGCGCAGCCCTGCTTGGCTATCGCGGCCTGCAGCGTCTTGGCGAGCCAGACCGGGTGCACGTGATGATCGGCAGGCAAATACAGCCCGCCGCGCACGGCGTTGGTCAGCTCGGGCTCCAGCTTCAGCATCTCTGCAGGCTGAACCCATTCGGCGTCCCGGATCCACGACAAACGGCCGCGCAGCTCGGCCTCGTCTTCTTCCGTAAGGGCCGCGCGGACGATTCCCTCAGCCACATATTGGGCCGTAAGGCCGCTGACCTGCTCCAGCTCGTCTGTCCAAGCGCGGTACAGCTGCTGGCTCAGACGGCACAGCTCGTAAAAAGGGCCGGGCCGGTGCGTTTCGGATTGAGCCCCCAGCATCCCTGCGGCGGCGGTGGACGCCTCCTGATTCAGCGCCCCCTTCTCGATCAGCGTGCAGGCAAAGCCGGCCTTGCCGAGCTCATAGGCCGCGCTGCAGCCAATAATGCCGCCGCCGACGATGATAACGGTCGGCTTGGTGCCCGTATGACTTGAATCCGTACTCATGACAATCCTCTCCTTGGGGTATGCTTCGTCCGATCGAGCGCTTCCCGGAATGCGGCAATTTGTCCGGGCGGGTCTGCATGCAGCAGCACCGAGGACAGCACGGCAATGCCGGCTGCGCCGGTGGACAAGACGTCGTCCACAAGCTGCGGCTCGATGCCCCCGATCGCCAGGACGGGCACGTCCGCCGCTTCCACCGCTTCCGCCAGTCCGTTCAGGCCGCGCGGCTGTAGGCCTGGCTTCGAGCCGGTCGCGTACACATGGCCGAAGAGAGCGTAATCGGCTCCCTGCCGGCCTGCCTCGGCCGCTTCCGCGGCCGAATGGACGGAGCAGCCGAGCATCATGCCGTGCGGAGCGATGGCCCGCGCTTCGGCCGGCGACAAGCTGCCGCCGGTAAGCTGCACGCCGTCCGCCCGGGCGGCCAGCGCGGCATCCAGGCGGTCGTTCAGCACGACTGCCGTGTGCGGCAGCAGCGGCTTCAACCGCGCATGCCAGCGCACCAGCTCGCTGGCGCTGCGGTGCTTCTCGCGGATGTGCAGCGCGTCGACCAGCTCGAACGGACAGCGGGACACAATGGCGGCTACCTCATCCAGCTCCTGCCGGCTGGTCGTAATAACGTGCAGCACATGGGTTCTCCGGGACATACGGGATCGGACCTTCCTTTTCTCCATTGAAATGTATTTTCATCATAACGCTTTCGCTTCCGCGGCGTCAAAGCGTTTGTCCCACTTGTCATAAAATGATCACGAACCGGAGACCGCGGGCTTGCCGGGCTTCTTGACGGTAGGGAAGGAGAAGACTAAACTTATGAAAGGTATAGCGATTCGGGAGGCTGGAGCAGCATGACGATATTCAAAGCATTGACCATCGCTGGTTCGGACAGCGGAGGCGGAGCGGGGATTCAGGCGGATTTGAAAACGTTCCAAATGCTCGATGTGTACGGGATGTCCGCCATTACGGCAATTACGGCCCAGAACACGCTGGGTGTTCACGGCATTTACGATATCCCGTTGGAGGGGATCGAGAAGCAGATCGACGCCGTACTGTCCGATCTTGGAGCGGACGCGGCCAAAACGGGCATGCTGTCGCAGCCGGAAATTATCGAGCTCGTTGCGGGATGCATCCGCAAGCACGGGCTGAAGCGGCTTGTCGTCGACCCGGTGATGGTCGCTAAAGGCGGAGCCAGCCTGCTCGCCGGCAATGCGCAGAACGCGCTGCGCGAGAAGCTGCTGCCGTTGGCCGCGCTGGTGACGCCCAATATCCCGGAGGCGGAAGTGATTACAGGCCTTTCGATCGCCACGATAGAGGACATGAAAGAGGCGGCGCGGCGCATTGTTAAGGAGTTCGGCGCGGGCGCGGCGATCGTCAAAGGCGGCCACCGCAGCGGTGAACCGACAGACGTGCTGTACGACGGCGAGGCATTTCACCTGCTGACGGGCGAGCGGTACGAAACGCGCCATACGCATGGGACAGGCTGCACCTTCTCCGCGGCCGTCTGTGCGGAGCTTGCCAAAGGAAACACGCTGCTGGAGGCCGCTCATACGGCCAAGCAATTTATTACGCTTGCCATCCGGCATACGCTCGGCATCGGCGCCGGCCACGGTCCGACGAACCATTGGGCGTACGTGCGCGAGCGCGCGGCGGCCGAATAGCAGACGAAGGAGCATCCGATACCATGAGCTATGAATACTTGATGCAGGCGGTTTTGCTCATCGTCCTGCTCATCGCCTTTTTCCCCGGCATCGCGCTGTGGTCCAAGTGGAAAAAGAAGAAACGGAGATAAGCGATATGTACTATGTGAATCAGGAACAAATCGACGCCCGGCTGGCCTTCGTGCCGGAATTACTTCAAGCTTGCGCTGCCTTGGAGTCCGCTTGGGAAGCCCGGGGAAAGACTGGCGTAAAGGAAGCGGATTCGGAGCTGCTTCTGCATTTCGCGCAGGAGCGGACGCTGCATCTGGCGATTGAGACGGTGACCGACGTCGGCAGCTTGCTGATCGACGCGTTCATGATGCGGGACGCCAGCAGCTATGAGGATATCGTCGAGATCCTCGCCGGCGAAGGCGTGTTCGGGGCCGACGTAGCGCTCGTTCTGACGGAGCTTGTGAAGCTGCGCCGTCCGCTGACGCAGGAATATAACACGCTGCCGCGCAGCGGGCTGCATCCGACGATCGCGAAGCTGCCCGGGGCGCTGAGCGCTTTTGCCGATGCCGTACCGGCGTTTATCCGTAAGGAAATGCTGTAGCGCCGTTAAGAACGGGGACCGTCCGGATCAGGACAGGTCCCTTTGTTCTACGGGGAAGCGCAGAATTGTTTTCCAGCCGGAGGGCGGGGTTTTTCGGGGATCGGTCAAATAAATTTCATGATGCAGTCCGTTTTGAACCAGTCCGCGCGCTTCCATGTAAGCGTTCATGCGCTCCGCCGTTTCCGGCTCGCTCTCGTAAGGGCCGACGTGGAGCATCTGCACGCACAGCCCTTCGGCCATCGTCTCGTACGCCACACGAGTGATGTCGCCGGCGAGTTCTTTTTTCTTCAGGGCCGTCTTCTCCTTGGCCTCGGCTGCCAGGGCCCCGGTAATGAAGTCGGGCATTCGGATCAGCAGCTTCCAGCGCCATTCCTGCCGCGGGACTTCCAATGCGGGCTGATCGGATTCCACCCACCACAGCCCTTCCAGCTTTGGCACCGTGAAATCGGTCCCCTGCGCTTTGCCAAGCGCTTTGACGCCGTATGCGGCTGCGTACAGCACTGCGGCAGCTTGGGCAAACCGTTCGCCGTTCGGGTCGCCTTGACCGGCAATCGTCAAGTACGGTGCTTCGCCGAATCCTACAAGCTCCGGCTCCGTATTGGCTTTATAATAGGTCTTGTACATTTTGGTAAGCTCGAGCTTGTCCATCCGCTAATCTTCCTCTCCTCGTATCGGATAACACTTACCTCCAGCTTAATGGGTTAACCCTGACAACCTATTGTCAGCATAGCGGGGAAGCCTCGACTTTTTATCGCTTTTGTTCCAGCCAGCCTTTTCCTCGGTTAGTATTTTACATACATAGTAGTATATTAATTTACTTATCGTCCCATTTCGTATACAATATTTTTATTCATACGGTACAGCATAGCTTCGCCCAGAATGAAACAGGCGGCCTGCAAACAAGAAGGACGGTGAGACCGGATGAACCAGGAAACGGACGTATCGACGCGGCGCGTCATTCTCACGATGCTCAAGACCAAAGGGGCGCTCAGCGTCGGGGACATGTCGAAGCAGCTAGGCATCACGGAAATGGCGGTGCGGCGGCACCTGAATACGCTAGAGCGGGATAATTTGATCGAATCGAAGCTGGTGCGGCAGGCGATGGGACGACCTTCGAATTTGTATTCGCTGACACCGAATGCCGACGACTTATTTCCCAAAAAGTATCAGCATCTCGCATTGGATCTGCTGGAAGAGCTGGAAGCCTCCTTGGGGGAAAGCAACGTGAACCTGCTGTTCGAGCGGCGCAAGGAGAGACTGATTGGACGGTATGGGGAACGGATGAAAGACAAGCCCTTCGCCGGACGCGTTCAGGAGCTGGCCGAGATTCAGAATGCGAATGGCTACATGGTCGAATTGGAGCCGACAGAGGACGGCGGTTATCTGCTTAAGGAGTACAATTGTCCGATCTCTCAGGTAGCCAATCAATATACCCATGCTTGCCAATGCGAGCTCGCGATGTTTCAGCGTTTGCTCGGTCCGGAGGCCGAAGTGGAACGGACGGAATGTCTCGCCAAAGGCGGCGGCAAATGCACGTATGCCATTCGGCCAAACCAATAGAAAAACCATCTCTTCGGTGCCGCTTCTCCGCAAGAGATGGTTTTTTGCCGTTTCAGGAAGGGGGGGCCGCTTCGTTGTCGGGCTTGGTCCGTTTGGTTGGGGCCGTTCGAAGGTTCGTCGTGTAAGCGATGCCGGCAGATAATCCCGCGAACAGGAAGAACACGATCGCCTTGTCCAGCGCCGGACTCCCGGACAGGTCGAATAGTATCGTCTTGACAGCGAGACAGATGAGCGTCAACGAGCCCAAGGCCTGAAGCGGCCTCCGCTTCCGGTAAGCGCCCCACAGCAGCAGCAAAAGCGCGTACAAGCCCCAGACGGCCGACAGGGTAAGCTGCAGGTTCGGGCGTGGAGATAGCCCGTAATAGGCAAAGAAGCTGTGCGTTCCGCAGGCAAGCCCTCCGCCGACCGCCAGATGGCTGAGAAGGGTGAATCCATTGGACAGCATCCGGTTGTCGTCTTCCCGCAAACGTTCGAAACGGCCTTTGGCCGACAAATAAAACCCTACGGCGGCCAGCAGCGCCCAAGCCGGCATATTCCCGTGGGCAAAAGGTGAGAGATTGCCGAACGGGTCCGCCTCAGCCGCAGTCCAGGCGCCAAAAAGCCAGTAGCCGAAGACGCCAAGCCAGACGACGGCCGCCCCTCCTCGGAGCGCATCCCAACGTTTTACGGTACCGAGTCCCAGCATGGCGATGGCGGCAGGAAGCCATATAAATACATGGGTGACCGGTTCTAAGGTCCGTTCCTTGAGGAAGTGGAGCGATGCGAGGAGGATGAGCAAAATCCCGCCGAACAGCTTCATCAGGACGATCGTGGAGAATTCGGGTAACCAGCGTCGGATGAGGCAGGCCAGGAGGACGTACAACATCCCCATGAACAGCATCGGGTAGGCGATCGGCACGACCCGCTCCCACAAGACGAACGCCCAGAAGCCGAAGACGGCGGCATTCGCGATACCCAGGAACAGGTCGGCGCCGTCATCTGTCCGTTTCTTCCATATCAAGGCGGACAAGGCGGCAATGTAAAAAATATAAGTCAGAAGCGCATAGCGGTACGCAAGGCTCCAGCCTTCGGCGGCGTCCGGCTGGAGCTTCAAGTAAAACAGGAAATACAACAGCCACGTGCCTGCGAACGCGGTGAATTTCAGCTCGTTCCATTCGAGCCGGAGACTGAGGGTAAAATAAACGACGTTCAATGCCAATAAACCGGTCCCGAGCATCCAGCCTACATCCGGGCCCGGGCTTAGAATCAGGAGCGCCGGCCATCCTCCGAGCAGCGATACGTTCAAGAGGAGCCTTAACCGCCATTTATAGGCGATCCAGCCTGCCCCTGCCGCCGTGGCCAGCATGCCTGCACCCGACGGAGGCCCTTTCCCTAGCGTAAGGAAGAGCCCATATAGGAAGACGCCCAAAATCACCACGGCCCCGGGCCAGTGTGATGGCAGCCTGCGCAGCCGCTCTTTCATGCCTAACGTTCCTCCCCCGATATCGTTTTCCGTACTGAGTTACAATAATTGTAAGGGTACAGGGAGGAGGGGATAAGTACTATTTTCATCTAGTACTGGAACAAGTGTTCGACATCCGTAGGTCATGCAGAATTAAATTAAAAAAACAACAGGTCTGCCGCGCTTAGCGGGACCTGCTGTTTTTGTTGGTCGTCGTGCTTGTTTCCTTGATCTTCAGGGGAGCCGGATCGATGCCGAAGCGTTTGCTGTACACGCTGTAGGTCGAACCGGTCACGGTAGTCCCCGGGATTTCGGCCGGAAGGCCTCGCTGCGTCCGCAACGCGGCGATCGCTGCCGTAAGCTCGTCTTCTTTGACAACGATATAAGGGCTGTCCCATCGGCCGTCCAGGTGGATGAATTCGATATGGTCAGGCTTCAGCTTCTGGAAAGAAAGCAGAAACCGGCGAAGCTCGTCGGCAGGGATATCCGTTTTTACGCTTTCTCCGGCGATCTTCAGCAATCCGCCCCATTGGGCAATCCCATTGAACGACGTCATCTTTTGCAGCAGCTTATCGAGCACTTCCTGCTGACGCTGGTTGCGGGCGAGGTCCGAGGACTCTTCGGTGCCCCGGTTGGATTTGCGGTAGCGCAAGAAATCAAGCGTTTGCTTGCCGTTTAACGTCTGAAACCCTTTTTTCAGATTAATATCCGTACCGTCTTCTTCATCGACATAGCGCATATCCATATCGACGTTCATTTCGATGCCGCCGAGCTCGTCGACGACATTGCGGAAGCCGTCGAAATCGATCGCCGCCATATAATCGATCGGCACGTTAAACATATCGCCGTACAGCTCTTTCGTCTTCTGAATCGCGGTGTCTTTGTCCTGTATGTAATAGTAGGCGTAATAGTAGTTTGCTTTTTGGCTGGGAAGGCCGAACTCTCTCGGCTTCATCTCCAGATCGCGGGGAATGGATACGACGGTGGCGGAGCGGGTCTCCGGATTCAGCGAGACGAGCATCAGCACATCGGTGTTCAGTGTGCCGCCGCTGCCTTGACGGCTGTCGATACCTGTCAGCAAAAAGGTCATCGGCTTAAAGTTCTCCGCAGGGGCAACGAGACTGTTCAAGCCTTGCTGAGTCGTCTTTACCGGCGGGGCGACGGACATATTTTCCAGCGCCTTATCGGCTTGATGCAGCAAATATCCGGCGTAAGCGACAGCGCCTGCTCCAAGCAGGGCAAGACCTATAATAACATTCCGCAAGGTTTTGCGGGGTTTGATCGTTATATTTTGGCGGGAAGGAACCATCATGAAACCTCCTGTCAATGCTCTTTCGAAACACTGTCTACCATAATAACGCAAAACATGGAGCAAAAGGTTACAAAAATATTAAAATTTCGCCAATTCTTTTGTCATCGTTTTGTTACCTTCTTTTTTCGACAAGCGATTACAATGGAGAGAGCTACTCTTTTTTACCCTGAAATGGGCCGGATCACACCTATTTCGCCCCGTCGATTGATTTTCGCAAAAGGAAAGGCTATCATTTGAAAAACAACGAAACCCGGACGTTCGGACCACCGCTTGGGGAGTGACATATGACGATGATGAGAAAAGCGGCGGCGGCTTGGCTGGCGCTGGTTTTAGGCTGTACGGGCTGCGGCTTCATGGGGCAGCCCGGGGCATACATGCGGCTGCCGAAGCTCCCGGCCGAGCAGGAGGCGCTCAAGCTGACGATCGAACGGTCGCTGCCGGAAGGCGCGGCGTTGATCCGCCCCCGCAAGGCAGAGCAGAAGGGAGCGTTCTCGCTGATCGATTTGGACGGCGACGGCAGCGAGGAAGCGGTGTTCTTTTATAAGATCAAAAACAAGGAACAGCTGCATGGCGAAATATGGAGAATGAAGGACGAGTCATGGCAGCGTCTTGACCGGTTCGAGGGCGCCGGGTTCGAGCTGGATTCGCTGACGTTTGACGATGTGGTGCAGAAGGGCAGGAAGGACGTTATCGCAGGCTATTCGACGGGAGCGGAATCGGCCAAAGGCTTGGCGGTCTATTCCTTCGAGGCCGGACGGATGATGAAGAAGCTGGAGCTGCCATATACGGACTACGTGATCGACGACCTGAACGGCGACGGAAAAAAAGACGTAACGGTCATTGTTCACGAAAGGGGGGAATCGTCGAATGCCGCCCTCTACCAATATGAAAGCGAGCTTCGCAAGCTGGGCAGCGTCCGCTTGGATTCGACCGTGAACGATTATTATAATGTGCTCGGAGGGCGCGTTTCAGCAGACAAGCGGGGCGTCGTGCTCGATGCTTCGGTAGGCGCCCATTCCTCGTATACCGAGCTGCTTGTGTACGAGGGAGGGAAGCTGAAGCGGGCGCTTAACCCTCAAACGACTTACAAAGCATACTCGGGCAAGAGCGAAGACGCCGACGGCGACGGCATCCTCGAAATAGCCGGCATGTACGCTCCACCGGGCTACGAGAACGAGGCGATGGCGTTCATCCCCTGGATCGAGACCTTTGCCAAATGGGACGGTGCTCGGGGACTTACGACGGTGCTGGAACGGTACTTTAACGGCGAATACGGATTTACCTTTGACATTCCACCGGAGTGGAAAGACCGGTTTACGGTGAAGAAATCGGAGGCTTCCGTCCGTTTTACGAATACCGGGGACGGGCTGCTGCTGGCGGAGATCCGGGTATTTCCACAGGCGGAATGGACGGACGAGCAGAAGTCCTGGACCGTGTTGAGCCGGACGATGGATCAAGTGTATGCCATCGATACGAACGGAGCGGCTTATCGAAGCTTTTTCCGCTTGCTATCGGAAGCAGGAGCCGAAGGAGGGAGCCAGACGCATGAGTAAAATACTTATTCTGGAAGATGAGGATTCGATCCGCAGCTTTGTCGTCGTCAATCTGAAGCGGCAAGGGTACGAGATTACGGAGGCGGTTACCGGAGACGAGGCGCTGGAACTGCTGAAGCAGGACGACAGCTTCGATATTGCGCTGCTCGACGTCATGGTGCCAGGGATCGACGGCTTCGAGGTGTGCCGGCGGGTGAGGGAGTTTAACGAGCGGATCGGCATCATCTTCCTGACCGCCAAGGTGCAGGAGCAGGACAAAGTGATGGGGCTGTCGCTCGGAGCGGACGATCATATCGGCAAGCCGTTCAGTCCCGGGGAGCTGATGGCGCGTATCGGGTCGCTGCTGCGCCGTGTCCGCAGGCAGCCGGCCGGCGGGGAGGACAGCGGAACGCTGCGCTCCGGCCCGTTCGAAATTCATTCGGAGAAAGTCGAGCTCCGCAAAAACGGTGAACGGATCGATCTGACCCCGACCGAGTTTGCTTTGATCCAGCGCCTGATCGAAAAAGAAGGCAAGCCGCTGAGCCGTAACGATCTGCTCGATGAAATCTGGGGCGTACAGTACATCGGAGATCCGAAAATCGTCGATGTCAACATCCGCAGGCTCCGTCAAAAAGTAGAGGAGGACCCGTCCGCTCCGAAATTTATCGAGACGGTATGGGGCTTCGGCTACCGCTGGCAGGGGCGGGACGCCTCGACATGAAGATGCGCCGAAGTCTGAAACGGCAGGTTGTCATGCGCTTTCTGGGGATTGTTCTGCTGACGCTCCTCCTGATGGAAGGCGTCTTCTTCTTTGCCGTCCGCCAGTTTTATTATAACGGCATCGCCAATGTGCTGACCAACCATGCCGTCGTCTCGGCGAACTTCTACGCCAACTTTGCGGGGGACTTGTTTTACAATAACTTGAGCCAGCATTTGAACCGGATGGTGCAGTATTTCGCTTACGAAACGGCGGAGCTGGAAATTGTGGACCGTAACGGCACGGTGCTGGCGGCGTCCAGCGGCTTTGACATACGGGAGCGCATTCGGACAAGCGATGTGAAGGAGGCTTGGGCGGGCCGGACCGGGGTATGGACCGGGAACCAAGCGGTGACCAACGAGCGCGTGATGGCCGTCTCCAACCCGCTCGTCTACGAAGGGCAGACGCTGGCGGTGATCCGGTATGTCACTTCGTTGACGGAGGTAGACCGGGTGCTGCGCACGATTTACGCCGTGTCGGCGGGCGTTGGCGCCGTCGTGCTGCTGCTGGTGCTGCTTGTCAGCCTTCCCTTCGCCAATTCGATCGTCCGGCCGATCAAACGGATGACGGCCGCTTCCGCTGAGATGGCCAAAGGCCGGTTCGACGTGCGGGTCAACGAATCGTATGATAACGAGATCGGCGAGCTGGCGGGGACGCTGAATTATATGGCCCGCGAAATCGTGCGCAGCGAAGCGCTCAAGAACGATTTTATTTCTTCCATCTCTCACGAGATTCGGACGCCGCTCAGCAGCATTAAGGGCTGGAGCGAAACGATTCTGACAGGCGGCATGGAGGACAAGGAGGAGACGCGGCTCGGGCTCGGCATCATCGCAAAGGAAACCGACCGCTTGATCGGCCTCGTCGAGGAGCTGCTTGACTTCTCCAGACTGCACCAGAAAAGCATTACGCTCGATCTCGCCCGGGTGCCGATGAACGAGCTGCTGAGGGAGGCGGTGCTGCAAATGCGTTCCAAAGCGGAGCAAAAGCGGATCGACCTTCGATTGAACGTACCTTCCGAACCCATGACGGTCATCGGGGATGCGAATCGGCTGAAGCAGGTTGGTTTGAATTTGATCGATAACGCGATCAAATTTACCGGGCCGGGAGGTTGCATTGCAATTTCTCTGGAGCGGGAAGACCGCGACGCTGTCGTGCGAGTCACGGATAACGGCATCGGGATATCGCGCGAGCATCTCGGAAACGTCCAAACGAAGTTTTACCAGGCGGACCCCAAAGCGGAAGGAACCGGCATCGGACTTGCCATTTGCCGGGAGATCGTCGACCTGCACCAAGGCGCGATCCGGCTCGATTCGGCAGAAGGGGAAGGAACGACGGTAACGGTCCGGCTGCCGTTGGAAGAGGTCGAAGCTCAGGGCACGGAAGCTCCCCGCGCATCATTTGACAAGCCTGAATCCGATGGGGGATAATGGAAAAGACCGGGGCGAATCCGTTTCCA
The DNA here is from genome assembly GCF_004000785.1 of Paenibacillus ehimensis NBRC 15659. GTDB lineage: Bacteria > Bacillota > Bacilli > Paenibacillales > NBRC-103111 > Paenibacillus_G > Paenibacillus_G ehimensis. Next base: position 86,061 of record NZ_BILX01000018.1, read on the forward strand.
TTCGCACGTTCGACTTTTCACTTTCTGAAAGGGAGGATGAATGATGTCTTACGATGTAGCGATTATCGGAGCAGGACCTGCAGGAGCAAGCGCTGCTCTCTTCACGGCGAAGGCGGGCAAGAAGACGCTGGTGATTGACAGCGATCAGAGCATTACGAAGCGCGCTTGGGTGGAAAACCATTACGGCGTAGCCGAGATTACCGGGCCGGACCTGGTGGAGATCGGGAAGAAGCAGGCGGCCAAGTTCGGAGCCGAGCTGGTGCAAGGCAAAGTCGTCGCCGTTGCGAAGGAAGGCGAAGGATTCCGCTTGGAGACGGAGAACGGAAGCTACGAAGCGAAGCATGTCGTGCTCGCCACGGGGCTGAACGCCGAGCTGGCGCAGCAGATCGGCGTGAATACGAAGCCGGGAACCGAGCCGCGGATCAAAACCGTAGTCGACGCTACCCCGGAAGGCAAGACGAACGTGCCGGGCATTTGGGCGGCCGGGACAGCGGCGGGCGTGAGCGTGCATACGATCATTACCGCAGGCGACGGGGCCAAGGTTGCGATCAATTTGATCAGCGAGCTGAACGGCGAGCGTTATGTCGACCACGACGTGTTAAAAGCATAGATGCGCAAGAAGGCGGCCTCCAGCTGTGGAGGACCGCTTTTTTAGTATGAAGTGCAATCCGCATCCTTTGATGCTCAAGAAAGGAAAGGGCTGTCCGGTTCGTTGAAAAGCTATTAATGACGCCCCTTGTACCTTCAAATGAGCAATCTGCGAGGGCAGGGTGAGGGCTGGAGGTCCCGGCTTAACAATAGAGGAACTAGCATGTGTTATGCTAAAGTTTTGGGCCGCTGACGAGCACATAGCGGAAGTCAAAGTGCACTAAGCTTGTCGAAAAATGTTCAAGCTGCCGAGGAAGAAGGCGATAGGGTCCTTTTAGTTCCGCTATTTAGGGGAAGCCTGCGGATTCCAGTCCAATAACGCACAGCAGATCATCTATTTTGTTGGTTGGGACCGGCTGCATGCCCCGGAAGCTTGCGTTGGCTCGTTTCATCTCGTTTTTCCGCCGGTGACTCTCTCGACTTGTAACGCGCCACTCGTAATGCTCATTGAAGTAACTCTCGCCGGCTCACAACTCAGCCTTTGAAAGCTGTCAACGTTCATAAACTCTTAATGTACGTAAACTCACGTCACCCTTAATCTCCCGCCACTTGTAAGCTTCACGGCAACACCGGAGAAGGACTCGTGCCGGAGCGGCAATTTCGCATATTGCTTTAAGCAGCAGGTCCCTCCTCAAACCGACGCGATTCAGCCTCTGGACCGCTCTACGAGCCGGGCCGCTTTATCCCGCACCCAGGCAAAATTGCCGGCAGCAATTTCCTTCAGGTTCACGAGCGAGCCGCCGATGCCGACACCGTAGCAGCCGATCTTCATAAACTCCGCGATGTTGTCCTCGTTCACACCGCCGACCGCTATCATCGGGATATGATTCAGCGGGCCCATCAATTCCTTGATGTAGCCGATACCGAGGCTGGCGCCCGGAAATATTTTCACCGCCGTCGCCCCGGCTTTCCAGGCTTTCACAACTTCCGTTGGCGTCATCGCTCCCGGGAAAATCGGAGCGCCGCGCTCCACAGCGTAACGGATCACCTGCTCGTCCGTGTTCGGAGTAACCAAGTACGACGCCCCGGCATCCAGCGCTTTCCGGGCGTCGTCCACGTCCACGACGGTCCCTGCGCCGATGTACATCCGCTCCCCGAACCGGGTCTGGAGCCGTTCGATCATGCCAAGCGCCCCCGGCGTATTCAGCGTCACTTCCATGACCGGCACCCCGCCGCTGGCCAGCGCATCCGCCAAGCCCTCGATATGCCGTTCCTCCACGCCGCGCACAATGGCGACGATCCTTACTTTCTCGATCAACTGAAGCCCTTGTTCCTGATCCATCCGCTGCATCCTCCCGTGTTGGCTTGCTTTTATCCCATTGTCGCGGGGATAAGCCCCCGTTTCATTGACTTCATTATACCTTCTTTTTTTTAAATGCCAACTGTGCTAACCTGATTTTATGGAAACCATATCTAGGAGCTGATCCGAAAGATGAGTGTGAACGAACCGGTCAAACTAACCTCTTACTCAACAAAAGGCGGATGCGGCTGCAAAATCGGTCCGGCGGACCTGCAGCAGGTGATCCGGACGCTTCCACCGGCGGCGCCCGATCCGAACCTGCTCGTCGGTCTCGATACGAGCGACGATGCCGGGGTGTACAAGCTGACGGACGAGCTGGCGCTGGTCCAAACCGTCGACTTCTTTACGCCCATCGTCGACGATCCTTACGCTTTCGGCCAGGTTGCGGCGGCCAATGCGCTAAGCGACATCTATGCGATGGGCGGGAAGCCGCTAACGGTGCTGAACATCGTGGCCTTTCCGATCAAGAAGCTGGACAAGCAAGTATTGGCCGATATCTTGCGCGGTGCGGGCGATAAGGTCAAAGAAGCCGGAGCGACGCTCGTAGGGGGCCACTCCATTGACGATAACGAGCCGAAGTTCGGTCTTGCCGTCACCGGACTGGTGCACCCGTCCAAAGCGAAAACGAATGCGGGGGCCAAGCCGGGAGACAAGCTGATTCTGACCAAGCCGATCGGCGTCGGCATCTTAACGACCTCAATCAAGAAGGATGCCTTAAGCCCGGAAGAAATCGATCGGGTCACGAAGGTCATGACTACGTTGAACAAGACGGCTGCGGAAACGATGGAGCCGTACGACGTGCACGGTTGTACGGACGTGACCGGCTTCGGGCTGCTCGGCCACGCGGCCGAGATGGCCAAAGGCAGCGGCGTAGGCGTGCGCATCGGGAAGGCCCAGGTGCCGGTGCTGCCTCGTGTCCGTGAGCTGGCCGAAGCGGGCTTTGTCCCGGGCGGCACCAAGAACAACTACGCGCACCTTGAAGGCACCGTCGGCTTCGCCGAATCCATCGATCAGATAGATCAATGGATTCTCTGCGACGCTGTGACCTCCGGTGGGCTGCTGATCGCCGTCGCCGCGGACAAGGCCGACGCCCTGCTGGGCGACCTGCGCCGCGCAGGCGTGGAGGCTGCGATCATCGGCGAGACGACCGCCGGCCATCCGGGCGAAATCCGCGTCCTGGAATCGCTGTAAGCCGCAGCCCTCATATGAAGCAAAGGAGCGATGGACGCGTTGCTACAAGACATCACCGTGCAGGAGCTCCTGCGCCTGCATAAAGAACGGGAGCTGACACTCGTCGACGTCCGCTCTCCGGGAGAGTTCAAAGAATTTACGATCCCCGGCAGCTTGAACATACCGCTTTTCGATGACCGGGAGCGGGCGGAGATCGGTACAACCTACAAGCAGGTCAGCATCGAAGCGGCTAAGCAGCGCGGGCTTGAGATCGTGTCCGCCAAGCTGCCGGCCTTTATCCGGGAATTTCAGGCGCTCGGCCCGAACAAAGCCGTCTTCTGCTGGCGGGGCGGTATGCGAAGCCGGACATCGGCCACGCTGCTGTCGCTCATGGGCATCCGCGCCTACCGGCTGACCGGAGGCATCCGGGCTTACCGTCAGTGGGTAGTCCGGACGCTTGAGTCGTTCGAGCTCAAGCCCAAGGTCGTCGTCATTGCCGGCCATACCGGCACCGGCAAGTCGCTGCTTCTCCGCAAGCTGGCCGAACGGGGCTACCCCGTGCTCGATCTTGAGCGGATGGCCGGACACCGCGGCTCCATCTTCGGACAGATCGGGCTTGCGCCGAACAACCAAAAGACGTTCGAATCGCTGCTTGTCCATGAACTGCTGCGCTATGAGGACCGGCCTTTCGTGCTGATGGAGGCGGAAAGCCGCCGGATCGGCCGGGCGGTCATGCCCGACTTTCTGGCGGAAGCCAAAGCAAGCGGCATTCCGATCCGGATCGAGGTTCCGTTGGAAGAGCGGATACGGCACATCGTGCAGGAGTATCGGCCGCAGGAGCACGCGGACGCTTGCCTTGCCGCTTTTCGGCAAATTCGCCGCCGGATTCATACGCCGGTTGCCGCGCAAATCGAGCGGCATCTGCTGGACCGAGAATTCGAGGAAGCCGCAAGGCTGCTGCTCGAATATTACTACGATCCGCGCTACGAGCATGCGGAGGAACGTTATACCATGGAGCCGATCCGACTCCGCGTCCGTCATGCGGATGAAGCCGTGGAGCGCATCGAGCGGGAGCTGGAGCGGCTGTTCTAAGCCGCACTTGAAAGCCTGGGCAACCAGGCTTTTTTTGCTGGCAGAAAAACGAATCTTAACCGCTTTTAAGGTCATTTACACGAATAACGATTTTTTCTTTACATACGCGAGCCATATTTTTAACCGGCAGATCCGCCTCGTTCAAATTCGCGATTGTCATGCGTTCCGCACCGTCCTTGCAAGGGAAAAGCAAAACCTTTTCTTTCTGGTCGATTCGAGTCAAATGCAAGACGACGTATGCTGGATTCGCTGATGACCGAAACGACGGCCCCGTTGATGATCGTAAATCCGGATGAGAAAGGCGCGCTGAAAAAGCTCATGCTCTTAGAGCAATCCATTTGCGAAATGACGCGGAGTCCGCTTCACTTCACCGACGACACTTCCCGCCTCTCGAAGATTAGCGGCAAAGTGATGTTAACCGATCAGACGTTCTTTGATATCGCCAGCCACTGCATTTATACGAACGGGGAAGTCCGTCTGCTCTCCACCTTGGAATTTAAGCTGTTGTATTATTTGACCCAAAATGCAGGCAAGCATGTCCCGGCGAACGAACTGGTCGACTACTTGGGCACCTCGGAAGGCGTTCTGTATATTTATATCAACAAAATCCGCAGCACAATCGAACCGGATCCGCAGAAGCCTACCGTCCTGCTGAACGAGCGGGGCAAAGGGTATATTTTAAATCGGACGGCTTGACCAGATAGGTGAACTAAGACCGGCTGTTAAGGAATCCGGTCTTTTTTGCTGTCTTTTTTGGCAGGCTGCCCGTCCTTTTTTTCCGGAAGTTGTGTCAAACTGGGCGCCTCCGTCTTATACTGTACTATCTCATAGGCATTCGTCTAGAAGCGGCCCCGATAACGGAGGTGAAGGCCATGTGGTGGCAATGGGGAGCGGCGGTCTGCATTTTTGCTTTTCTGGTGCTCATCGGGCTGGCTATACGCTTGGCGTATTTGGCGATCCGTGCCCTGAGGCATGCAGAGACCGCGCTTGACACGATGCAGCAGCAGGTACGGCAAACCACGGAGAGCACCGAAAGCTTGCTTCGGGTGTCGACGGAGGTCATGCAGGATTTGCAAGGCAAAATGCAAGCGGTCGATGCCTGGTTTGCGGCGGCGGAGGAGACGGGAGAAGCGGTACAGCGGGTATCCCGGATCGTGAAAGCCGTGTCGCTCTCCATAGAGAGCACGGCACTTGAGGCGCGCAAAGCGTTACATAGCCATCGGGATACCGCAAACGACCTGATGGAGCTGACTGCCGCCGGCCTTCACCTCTGGCATCGCCTGCAAGCTTCCAGACCCATGAAATCAGAGGAGTGAAGAACATGACACAGGAAAAAAGAAATAAAGACTTGCTCGTCGGAGCCGTAATTGGCAGCGTGCTTGGCGCGGTGACGGCGCTGCTGTTTGCGCCTAAATCCGGACGCGAGCTGCGCGCCGACCTGAAAGAGGGCTACCATCAGGTGAGCGAGAAGACGCAGCAAATCGCAGGAGACGTTGCGGAAAAATCGAAGCGGATCGTCTCCGCCGTATCGGATAAAGCGCACACTGCAGCGGAAAGCATCGGGCGCACGACATCGGAGATGGCGGGAAAAGCGAAGCAGGCGGCGGTTCAAGTGAGTCAGGAAGTGAAATCGTGGCGCAGCGGCAAAACGGAGAGCGGCACTGACGATGTAGCCGCAGCCGAAGCGTCCATCGCCGCCACGACAGCCGAGCGCGAGGAGCACTAAAGCTTGCTATGCAAAAAAACGGGATCTTCGGCGTCATGCCCGAGATCCCGTTTGCTTTTGTCGGAATTACCATTTGGACGGATCGATCTTGCTCGGATCGAGCCCTTCCCAAATGTTTTTAATGTTCGCTTTGGCCGGCTCTTCGAACACCAGCCAGGCGGTTGGCAAATACCGTTCGCCGTATTCGCTCGAAGGCTTGTTCAAAATCTGGTTATCCTTGACCAGTACGGTCGAGGAACCGCCGTCCAGGTTGGCCGCCGTGACTGCGTCATGCTCCAGGAAAATATTCTGGATATCATACAACGTCGCCCCGATGCTGTATCCCGGCTGGCGTCCGTCGATGATGGCGAACATGATGGTGCCGTCGGCCTTTTGCGCCATGGAGGTGCGGGGAGCGATCCCCCAGCCGTCCGCCTGATTTTTGATCATGCCCACGCCGTTGACGATAAACTTCGGAGCGAAGGTGACCGCTTCCTGAACGCCCATTTTGATCAGCTCGTTCGGCGTATATTTGCCGGCGACCATCTTGCCGTCCTTATCGATCCCGACAATATGATTGCGCGTGTTCATGCCGCCGTCGTTGTAGAAAATTTTCCCGCCTGACATCACGAGGCCGGTCGGCTGAAAGCCGTTGCCTTTCCACTCCGGATCGACGAATCCGCCTGCGTTGACGCCTGCGATGGCCCCCAGCCGCTTCACCATCGAGGAGACCTTCTCTCCTTTGCCCCGCGTGCCCGGGACGGCGATACGAAGCGATTTCGGATCGTTGACGATCAGCAGCTTGCCTTTGAAGTTTTTTCCCTGAATGTCTTGTATCTCTACGGGAGGTTTTTTTTCGACAACCGCCACCGGCTTTTTCTCAACGCGCACAAGGTCTTTATCCTTGATCTCCGAATATTTGTCAAATTGCGCCCAGTACCGGTCAACCCGTTTTTTGAGCTCTTCCTCGCCGATGAGGTATTTCGCCCAATCGCGGTGCTGCGTCGAAATAATCGTATCGGCCATCATCATGCGCAGATTCGTGCCGGTTTCCGTTAGAAAAAACCACAAGCTGAACACACTTCCGAACAAAAATAGGAAAAAGAATGTATAGAGTGTAATTGAGGCCAGAGTGGACGAACGCCGTTTCTTCTTTTTAACCGGCTTCTTTTTTTTCTTTGCGGCAGCGGCAGCGGTCGTCTGAGTACGAGGACTGCCGGGCATCGGTACGGACATAATTCAAATCCTTTCCATGGTATGGTTAGACTCCATCCTCCTTTATAAACGAAATAAAGCGAAAAAAGTTGCAAGACGGAGAAAACTCAACATGCAGACTTGAATCTTGTCGCAGCCTTGAGAGATCAGAAATTCGAGATGGTCTTGTGTCTCAACGCCTTCGGTAAGCCTGCGGCTTCACGGCTTAGGAAGCTTATCCCTAATGCACATTACTGGGCACATTGATAATGACTTTAGAGCGTTCCAACTCAAAAAAGACGACCGCCATTCCGCTACCCGTCTCTTCGTCGCGGGAAGGCTGGTAATCGTCCCTTTCTTGAACGATGTGCACAAATACTATTCGGAAAATTGTGGCGTATCGGAGGAGGGGGGCCGCTCGAAGGAGAGAAATGAATTATGCCCTAGCGGGCATTGACGGGCATGGATAAGGCTGGCAGACCTGCGGACTACCAGCCCAGAAAGCTAAGGCGTTATTTCTTGAGAAGTTCTTCCGGTGTTTCTGGGCGGTTCATAGTTAATGAATTTGTTCCCACAAAAAAAGCGGCCAGAGCCATTAGCAGTGAGTTTGCAATAATAGCTAATTTTTTTTTCAATGCGGTTGCCTCCTTTCAAAATAATTAATAATTTTGTAGGAATATCTTGTTGTTAATACTGCTTGTATGATGAAAGCGGCAGTAAAGACTGTAGATTTGATAAAAAAGTTACTGGATATGATAACTAATGTAATTAATTTTAATAAAGGATAGAATTTTTGAGGAATTCGGCTGACATCTTTAATATTGTTAGGAGCAGTAAACAGCAAGATCATAAACGAAACAATATTTAGATACATGGATACTTCTGTGTACTTAGATGGCACATTGGCGATAGTTGTAAAAATAAAAATTGAAGTAATACAGCAAGCCAGTGAAGAAGACAAATGAGCTCCGCCGCTAACATAGCGAATCAACAAAAATACAACTATTCCGATCATCGCTTCATCGAGACGATTTGTGATAACTGATATTAACAAGGAAACGGTTATAGCAAAGCTCGTATTGATTGTCAGACTCAATGCATATTTCAAAGCTATTTCTGATCCGGCATGTTCATTATACTTACGTATAGCTTTTGCCAAGTATGTTGCCATTGAATCGATAGGGCTCATCTCTTGGACAGCCTTTCTCTTCTTGCTTTCCATAGTTTTTGATTATGTTTATACGAAAGCACGATACCAATAAGAAAAATGATTGCCAATACGATTGGAATTGCAATATGGTATTTAAATTCTCCCAATATTAAAGTTTGCACTTGAAGTGCGAATACGCTTAGGATAAGGATAGCTGACAACCAAAAATTGTATTTTTTCATCGAATCATTTATTGTGAAGTGAAACCCTATTTTATAGCGTTGTAAAAAAAGGATTAGCAGCACTTGAAGGGCTGTAACAACTAATTGCCAAGTAACAAAGTGAACTAGATTGGTCTGTATTAATTGCACTGACGTTAAATTCATCTGCATACCTATAGCAGTGACAAGACCTTCGAAAATGGCTGTTGCAATATTGGCAATGATGCACATGAAAAATGAAAAAATAATAGGAAGTCTAAAGAATAAGGTTAGCAGCACGATTTCGATTACAAATATAGACAAAAAAGCATAATTGAACTGTCCTAGAAAATCACGAACATAAAACGAAATTAAAGATAGAATTACAGCGATAAAGAATACTTTATGTAGTGCATATCGGAAGTATATACGGAAAGCGGATAAAACCAACAACACCATTGCGAAAAATTCGATAGTCGTAGACACCATTTTTACAAGAAAAGTAAACATGAGGAATCCCCTTTGAGAAACTATAAGTTAGTTTCGTTATTACAATTTATCATATATGGTAAAAAAGTCCTATCACATAAAAGTTGTTTGGAAAACCTTAGAATCGTTTACTTCAAGATAAGTTTAATATACACATAATAAGTACACAAGAAAATTTTTGTCGAAAATTAGCGAATATTAATTGTTACATACTTGAAATTTATCCATTTAATGTTCTTACTAAAATGGAAATATAATTTAATGAAGCATGAGCTAGCATCGCCGGGAATAGATTGCCCGCCTTTTTATAAACGAAGCAAAGAATCATCCCAACTAAAAAGTAAGCGAGGAAACGATCCATACTTAAATGACCGATTGAATATATGAAGGATGAAGCGATTGACCCTATCCAAAAGTTATACCGTTTATTTAAAAATCCAAATATAATTTTCCTATATACCGTCTCTTCTAAAATAGGCGCAATAATAACGGTATTCACAGATACGATTAGATAGGAGTTTATTAAATCGTCAGTGACAATTTCACTAAACCCAAATATCAACGTTGACAGGGCATGTGAAAAGATGCAATATTTTAAACCGTTAAAAGCTAAGCTATAATTTTTTATATTTCTAATAACTTGATTGAAATCGATTAAGAGTATTTCATTTTTTAATATGAAAAGGATTACACCGAGAGTAACGATTGGCAAGAAAGAAACAGTAAATTTGTTTAAGAAAAATAATATTGGGCCAGGTCCTGAAAATAAATAGAATATTATTAAGATATACGCATATCGTTTATTCACGTTTGTTACTCCTGTCAGTGTTGATGATATGGACACCTTTCTAATCATGATCTTCCACGATTACCGATAATATTAAAAAGGCTCTTTACACCCTCCTATATATCCGCAACTTCCTTTACATATAAATAATGGATAAAGGCAATCAAAAGAACGGTTCCCGGACTGCTTTTGGTTCCTATAACAAACAAAGACGAAATAATAGCCGTTAACAAAATAAGCCCGCCGCTCATGAAGCCTGAAAAAAAGACTGAAACAGAGAATCGTGAAAAACGGTTGTAAAACGGCTAGTCCTAAAAGCAGCATTTTGGTTTGCGTTATGAGTGAAATTTGAGTCATGATGAGGGCACTGATGAGAATGCTCTTAAGATGAGGCCTAACATTTTGTCGGAACAACGCCAAAGTCAGGACAAAAACCGAGGACCAAAATATGAAGCATAAAACAGAAAACAGACCAATGTGCTCCATAAAACACTTCCTTACTCCAAATTCAGTTTTCCTGAAGCTTGCAAATCTCTAATCTATCGCTACGTTTGGTTCAAGAGTAATGGCAAAGAAGCCCGGACTTTGGTAGTGTTAGAGATAGAGGCTGCATGCAACCAAAGCAGGCTTTTTTTGCTCCAAAGCTACAGTGTACAAGAGTCCGTAGTGAACTTCAAGCGACTTTATGCCGTGTTTTACGGCATAGGAACGGCTCGGTCCGAAGCGGGATAGAGCGATGATCTGGGAAAAAGAGAGGATGCGCCTAATGACGGTTGACGTATATAGCGGGGCATGGTGGGACGAGTTTAGCGCCTTCTTTTCGAATGAAGACTTGTGGGACAACGGCAGCCGAAGCTTGCTGCTTAAGTATTTTGCGAAGTTTGCGGTCCGGGATGGAGGACGGCGCGTGCTCGACGTCGGCTGCGGGCCGGGGATCGGTACGAAGCGCTTAAACGAGATGGGCTTTCTCGCGATGGGCATCGACATTTCTCCGGCCATGGTCGAGAGTGCGAAGGCAAGGCAGGTCGAGGCGTATGTATCGGATTGCGATCCGATTCCGGAGGAGGACGAGACCTTCGATTATGTCTTCTGCTGCACGGTGGTGGAGTGGGCGCGGAATCCGTATGGGATGATCCGTGAAATGGCCCGGGTGATCAAGCCGGGAGGCGGAGTGGTCATCGCTTGCCTGGGTCCCGGCAATTTGCCTCACGAAGAAGCGCTGAAGCGTCTGCGGGGCGAGACGACAAACTATAATATGCTGATGCCGGTCGAGCTGCATCGGCTGCTCTTGGACTGCGGGCTGAAGATCCGATCCATGACCGGCGCGCGAAGCAGCCACGTCTCTCAAGAGACGTACGCCAAGCTTGACTGGATCACCAAATCGTACTGCAGCAATCTGTGGATTATTGGTGCGGATAAGGAGGGGAGCTTACGATGAATCTGGATCATTTCGGGCAGCTCATTCGCTCCAAACGCGAAGCCGTTTCGATGCTGCAAAAGGAGCTCTCCGCCGGCATTTGTACCCGAAGCATGATTTCACGGATTGAAAATGAGGACTATTTTCCGCATATCACGATTGTCGAGAAGCTGCTCGACCGGCTTGGGGTCCCGATTCTCGATTGGTTGGAGCGGATGAGCCTGAAGGACCCCGATCAGAAAGCGCTGGGGCTTATTCTCGATTACCTCCAGGAAAGGTACGAGAAGGAAAGGGATTACGAGACGATCCGGAAATGGACGGAACACCTGAAAGAGCTGCGCTTCGAGGTGAAGCCGGTGTACCGGGCCGGTTTGCATTCTCTCCGGGCATTTGTCGAGGACGTTCGACAAAATTTCAAGGAAGCGGAGAGCGAATACAAGCAGTGGATTGATCTGGCCCGGGAGCTGCAGGACATGCCCATGCTCGCCGCCGGCTTAAACCGGCTTTCGTTCATGTATGTGAACATCGATCCGGGCCATGCCTCCGAATGGATTGAAGAAGCTTACGCTCTAGTGCAGCGCCATAGCGTTCCGCAGGAGCTTGCGGTTTCGGTTCAGCTTACGATGTCCGCCTATCGCTACGGAATCGGAGAATACCATACCGCCATTTCGCTTCTTCAAGCCGTCAAAAGCAGGAAAAGGCTTTCCCCGATCTCCCGGTTTCGCTCGCATAATCTGCTGGGCAAATGCTATCAGGCCGTTGGAAAGTATGCGGAAGCGGAGGAAGAATACAAGCAGACTGCCGCTTATTTTGCGTATCATCCGTCGTTTGAGCTGCTCTTTAACAATAATATCGGGGATTTGTATGCCGATATGGGAGAGTACAAGCTGGCCTTTGAGCATCAGCGCCGTTCCTTGGAAATCGGAGAGGCGACGAAACAGCTTTATTTTGTCGAGATCGCGCGGCTGCGGCTGGCCAAGCTGCATAACCGATGCGGAGAATACGAGGAAGCGGAAACGATCTGCCGCCAGATTATCGGGCAAAGCTGGAACAGCCGCAACATTCATATGGCCAAGTTGATTTTATCGGAAGCCCGCTTCGCTTTGGGGGATGAGAGCTGTACCGGGATGCTGCTGGAGGTCGTTCAGTTTTTTCAAGAGCAGCCGGGAACGGATGCCGTCGAGTACCTGAAGGAAGCGTATAAGCTGCTGGCCAAAGCCAACATGGCTCCCGAGGACACGGATAAGCTGTTTCGTACCCAGGTGCGCATTTATTAAGAGGGAGGTTACAGATTTGAGGGGGTGACAAACTTCGTAACGTGGATTATTTTGGAGTATGCAAGCAATAAAGAAGGACAACCTCCGGGCGAGCGGCTAAAAAACTATGAACACTCTCAGCGAATGCATTCTAAACAGGGATCGGAAGCATAGAATAATACTAACCGATATTCACTCCCGCTTCTTCTGGCAGAATCGGGTACAAAAGTAGCCCGCGGGCAGTCGTACGCGCTCGCGGGCGGTGATAGTCACGATGATGCAGGTTGAGATCAGACGTTCTTCTCCGCAGTGGAGAAAGCCGACGCTTTGCCGCTTTTGCTGAAGGAAAATTCCAGGCTTTTTTTGGTGTTGATCGCCACTTTGCGCAGAAGTTGTTCGTGGTATTTCCGTTGGCGGATTGCTGAGATGGTGACGTACGGGCCCTCGCCGTTTTCATTAAAATAAAGCTGGCCGCGCCGTTCGTCATATTTGCGGATGTGATTGAAATTGACGTAAAGATCGGTGTCCATCTTCTTGAAATCGTTCTCTTCCAACCGGTCCAAAAAGCTGCTGAAATCAAGCAGCGACTCAATGCTCCTCGTAATTGTCGCTCCTTTCTGGTAATACGTAATTTCTTTCATGCCGATCTCGATGAAGTAGACGTTCGACAGGTCAATATCCTCGTTTCGCTGGGGGGCGAAAGACGATGAAATATGACTGCTCATCAGATGCCCTGCTTTGATCATCAAATCGGTATAGGGGTAGCCGTATGCAGCCGACAGCTTCTGAAGCGTATCCGGCGACGGGGTTATTTTGTCATTGGTCGAACGGTTTCGCTCAAGCTCAAGATCCCGGATGTAGGCATGGGAAAGACCGCTTTTGCGAGCCGCTTCTCGCAAAGACATCGAGCCTCGAAGACCCTCAAGAAATTTTCCGAAATCGGGAATAGGTTGTCCCAAACCTGGTCACTCCTCTCTGAAACTATTGTAATGGACAAACGTATGAAAGGAAATAGCAATTTCTAAAAAAGCGTTTATCATGGTTATCTGCCTCTTGACTCTATGTAATACGGATACTACATTAGAAGTAGCACACTTTTTTAGCGTTACAAAAGGGGGTGGGATTGTAATGAGAGACAAAGTTATGAACCGTTGGAGCACCTACGAACCCTACTATATTGAATTTAATGGTTACAAAGTAGCAGATATCGTCATTACCAGCCATGCGCTCAGCCGATGGTCGGAGCGGGTGGAGAACGGGCAGGGCGGAATCGAACATATTTGCTCCTTTTTATGGGAAAGACTGAAGAACTGTAAAATCCAACCGTATTATGCAAATGAAAAAGACGTTTACCTGATTGACGATGACCTTGTGATGGTCGCCGAGTTTGTCGAATTGAAGGATGAAATCGATATCGCAGGCAATCCTCTGCATAAAATGATTGTCGTTACGTTCTTGGGCCGCGTGTCTCAGGATATTCAACTTCGTGATCTGAAAGCTTATTATTCCTGGTTGCGCCACACCCGTCGCATGACCTTAGTGAAACACGGAAGAAAACGCAAATAAGCGGCACTTGCCCATAACCATTTTCATACGAAGGCTGACCTCTACTGGTCGGCCTTTTCTTGCATTTACTTTAAGTATACCATAATATACCAAAGGATGCGACGGGTTTTTATGTCGAATGCATAAATTCCTTCCACTCATGGGGAAAATTAGGGTGAGCAGGAAGGGGATGAAGCGTTATGGCCCGTGATTTGCCTATAGGCAACGGCAACGTGCTTATTAATTTTGACGTTCATTACAATGTTCGGGATATTTATTTCCCTTATGTCGGTCAGGAGAATCAAGCGCTGGACCATTTATCGCATTTTGGCGTATGGACGGCGGAAGATTTTTTCTGGATCGACCATCCGGAGCTGAAAAAGCAGTCCGGCTATTTGAACGATTCCATGATTACGAACGTCGCCTGCACGCACGAGCGGCTCGGCCTCAAGCTGCAGCTTCGCGACGGCGTGGACGTGCAGGAGAATGTATTCATCCGCAAGGTGGTCGTGGAAAACGACTGGGACCGGGAACGCGAGGTGAAGCTGTATTTCCATCTGGACCTGCACTTGTACGGCAACGGCGTGGGCGATACGGTATACTACGACCCGGAATTGCGATCGCTTGTATTTTACAAGGGACACCGGTACTTGTCGTTGTCGTGTCGGGGGCAGGATCAGAAGGAGGCGGGAGTTACTTCGTATGCGACCGGGCAAAAGGAAATGAACCGGCTCGAAGGGACATGGCGGGATGCGGAAGACGGACGGCTCGGCGGCAACCCGATTGCGCAAGGGTCGGTTGACGGAACGGTCGAGCTGGCCTTGCGGGTGCCGGCCAAAGGGTCGAAGGAAGCCTGGTTCTGGGTATGCTTCGCCCGGGAGGACCAGGAAATCCGCAAGCTGGAACGCACGGTCCGGTCGGCTACGCCGCATGCGCTGCTGCAGCGCACGTACAATTACTGGGGCCAGTGGCTCGGGCAGGACCGGCACGAGTTGAAGCTTCTTGAGCCGGACATCGCATCCTTCTACAAGCGCAGCCTGCTCGTGGTCCGTACGAATACGGACAACCGGGGGGCCATTCTGGCCGCCAACGATTCGGACATTTTGAAGTTTGCGCGCGATACGTATTCGTACATGTGGCCGCGGGATGGCGCGCTGATTGCGCATGCGCTTGACCGAAGCGGCTATCATGCGCTGACGAAACGATTTTTCCAGTTTTGCAAGCGGGGATTGTCGCAGGACGGCTATTTGCTCCACAAGTACAACCCGGATGGCTCCGTCGGTTCGAGCTGGCATCCGTGGGTCAACGCCCGCGGCGAGAAGCAGCTTGCCATTCAAGAGGACGAGACGGCGCTTGTGCTGTTCGCCCTGTGGCATCACCACCGCCTGGCCCGGACGCTGGACGAAGCGCGCGACGACTACGACAATCTCGTTCTGCCTGCGGCCGATTTCATGGCGCGTTATACCGATGCTTCGGGATTGCCGCTGCCTTCGTACGACCTGTGGGAGGAGCGCTACGGCGTGCATTTGTTCACGGTCGCGAGCGTCTACGCGGGGCTGCTCGCCGCTGCGGGCTTCGCCGAGCATTTCGGGGACAAGCTGAGGGCGCTGCATTACCGGGATAAGGCAGCCAGCGTGAAGCAGGCGGTCGAGCATTCGCTTTATTCCGGGCAGGAGGAGCGGTTTATCCGTTCGCTCTATTGGAATGACGAGAAGCAGTCGTACGAGCCGGACTTGACGCTGGATGCGAGCATGTACGCGATATTCGACTTCGGGATGTTTGCGCCGGACGACCCGCGGGTCGCTGCCACGATGCAAGCGATCCGTCAGCAGCTGTGGGTACAGACGGAGGTGGGAGGGCTCGCCCGGTATTCCAACGACTATTATCATCAGGTGACGAAGGATGTCGCCAAGGTGCCCGGCAATCCGTGGTTTATATGCACGCTCTGGTATGCGGAATACGTGATCGCCGCGGCGAAGAGCGAAGAAGAGCTCAAGGAGGCGGCGGATCTGCTGCGATGGACGATGAGCCATGCGCTGCCTTCAGGGATTTTGGCCGAACAGGTGCATCCGTTCACCGGCGAGCCGATGTCCGTTTCACCGCTGACCTGGTCCCACGCGACCTTCGTCAAGGTGGTGCAGGAATATTTGGCGAAGCTGAAGCTGTTCCGGCACCGGGAACGCGGCAGCGAGGATCAGAGCGACGCGAAGCTGCTCCATGCGGCGGGGGAAAAGCGATGAAGGCGGTGCGCGTAACCGGCCTTGTACCCGCGGGCGGAGCGGCAGCCGGGGCGGCGTCGCCAAAGCTGGAGCTGATCGAGGTCGAGCGCCCCGGACGGCAGACGAAGACGGACGTGCTCGTCCGCGTGCTCTGCATCGGCCTTGACGGCACGGACCGCGAGATCATGAGCGACAAGTACGGCGTGCCGCCTGAGGGCGAAACGTCGCTGACGATCGGGCACGAATCGCTCGGCGTCGTGGAAGAGGCGGACCCGGCCACGGGATTCGCGCCGGGAGACGCGGTCTGCGCCTTGGTGCGCAGGCCGTGTGCGGACCCGGGATGCGTCAACTGCCGGAACGGGCAGCAGGACTTCTGCGAAACGGGGCAGTATACGGAACGGGGTATCCGCGGCGCGCATGGGTACTTGTCGGACTATTATGTCGAGGATGCCAGATATTTGGTCAAGGTGCCCGCGGGCAGTCTCGCTTACGGGATTTTGGCCGAGCCGCAGAGCATTGTCGAGAAGGTATGGACCGAGGTGCAGCGCATTCAGCAGCGGCTCGTCTGGCAGCCGAGGACGGCTGTGGTGCTTGGCTCGGGGCCGCTTGGGCTGCTCGCTGCACTCACGTGCCGGTGCCTGGGACTGGATACCGTGGTATGGTCCAAGTCGCCGGACGATTCGGTCGGGGCCGAGCTGGTCCGGGCCTGCGGAGCGATGTACGCGCGGGCGGAAGACGAAGCCGCCGTCCCGGCAGGCTCTGGGGGCGCTCCTGCCGTATCCGCGTTGGAGGCGTACCTGCAGCGAAACGGCCGGCGCGCGGACCTCATCTTCGAATGCACGGGCTACAGCCCGCTCGCGTTCGACGCGATGGCCGCCTTGGGGCCGAACGGCGTGCTGGCACTTCTCGGCGTAACTCCGGGCAACCGGAGCATCCGCATTTCCTCCGACCAGATTAATCAAGAGCTGGTGCTGGAGAATAAATGCGTGCTCGGCTCGGTGAACGCGTCGCGCAAGGACTTTGAAACCGGGCTGTATCGGTTGAAGCAGATGGAAGCCCGCTTTCCCGGCCTGCTGGGCCGACTGATGACCGACCGGCTGACGCTCCAGCAGGTGCCGCAGCTTGATTTCGACCGGATCGCCGTCAAAGCCGTGGTCGATCTTGTGCCGCGGGAGCAATGGACCGGACTTGTCCGGCACGAAGCGGACGAGGTGGCGTACAGCTTCTCGGTGTAAGAAAGTAATTATCGAAGATGAATGAAAAATAAGCGGGCAGCACCTTCGACTTGGAAAGGGGCTGTCCGCTTATTTTT
>NZ_BILX01000019.1 GCF_004000785.1 Paenibacillus ehimensis NBRC 15659
CTCGCCCGCCGCTTTCAGCAGCTCGAAGTTTTGCATATTGCGCGCGCCGATCTGAATGACGTCGATATACTCGCATGCCAGTTCCACATGAGCGGGATCAACGATTTCGCTGATCGTTTTCAGATCGAATTCGCCGCCGACTTCCTTCAATATTTTAAGCCCCTCGATGCCCAGCCCTTGAAAATCGTAAGGAGAGGTTCTCGGCTTGAACGCCCCTCCGCGCAGCACGGTAATCCCCGCCTGCTTCAGCGCCGCGGCTACCGTCCGCGTCTGATCGTAGCTCTCCACGGAGCAAGGTCCCGCAATCAGAACGGGATGGCCTCCGCCAACCTTCACATCGTCCCCCAACGTAACGACGGTATCTTCCTTTTGCTTCTTCCGGCTGACCAGAAGCTGCTTCTTATGATCGGTGACCTGAAGATTCAGCGAAGCCTGGAAAATTTGCTTGAACAGGTGCCGGATCGTATCGTCGGTGAAAGGTCCCTTATTGCTGGCTACCAGCTCCGTCAGCATTTGCTTCTCCCGCACGGGGTCGAATTTCGGAATGCCCTGCTTCTCCTTGATGTTTCCAATTTCTTGGGCAATCTTGGCGCGTTCCGACAACAGCTCCAGAAGCTGGCGGTTCGTTTCGTCCAATCTTTGGCGTAAAGGCTCTAAACTCGGTTGGTTCATTTCTCATCCGCTCCTTGAATTGTTTTTGTTGGAACATAAAAAAGGCCCCCCGTCGCAAGGGACGAGGAGCCGTGGTACCACCCTTATTAGAAGTGCTCTCCCTTCGCGGACGAACCGGAGTGCTCTTCTCACTTTCCATCCTTTAACGCAGGACTTACGGGAAACCCTACCAAGAAGCCTTATCCATGATCGATTCAGGCCGCTTATCAGGCACCAGCTCGGGAGTGAACTTCAGCGCAGTGCTCCATCGGGTGCTCTCAGTCGCCGGCACACCGTCCCTGGTAAGAAGCGTTCTTCGCTTACTCTCTCCTTCATTGCTTGTCAGAACATTCAGTTGATTTAGTTAAGATGCATTGTATAACGAAACAAGTATGAAATACAAGAGCATGATTTAAAGCATCTTTGCTTTATAGCGGCGAAGTATTTTTTAGTTGTATCAAGCGGAACTTCCGGCTTATTGCGTGGGGTTGCGCGAATTCCGTTTAAAAATTGCAGGAAAAGGCATTGACATTCCGATTGAATATAAGTAGTATTATGGAATACTACTACGGACAAAGGAGGCATTTACATGGCACCCGCCATATTTTAAATTTTTATTAAGCAGCCCTTTATCGCTTTTTTCGCCCTATTAATAGTAGTATTTTTAAATACTACTAAATTCACTTCAAAGGAGATTCATCTATGAGTCAGGCAAATGTTAGTGCTTCCCAACCGTTGGAAGCCAAAAGATGGTGGGCGTTGTCCGTTTTGCTGCTTGGCACGTTCATGGTTATTCTCGATTCGTTTATTGTCAATGTCGCCATCCCGTCGATCCAAAGCCAGCTTCAAGCCTCGTCTACCCAAATCCAGTTTATCGTTGCCGCGTACGTTCTCAGCTATGCGGTGCTGCTGATTCCGGGGGCGCGGATCGGCGATTGGATCGGCAGGAAAAAAAGCTTCATTCTCGGCATGATCGTGTTCGTCGCGGCATCGGCTTTGTGCGGTATCGCGACGGGCGCGCCGTTCCTGATTTTTGCGCGCGTGATTCAAGGGATCGGCGCAGCGATCCTGATCCCGCAGGTGCTGTCCATTATCCATGTCATCTTCCCTCTGGAAGAGAAAGGCAAAGCGATCGGTCTGTACGGTGCGGTCAGCGGTCTGGGATTAATCGCCGGACAAATCGTCGGCGGCCTGCTGCTCCACTTCGATGCGCTCGGACTGGGATGGCGCAGCGTCTTTTTGATCAACATTCCGATCGGCCTGCTGGCCGTTCTGCTGATCATTCCTCTCGTTCGGGAAAACCGTTCCAGCGAGAAAAAGAACATCGACGTATGGGGAATCGTCCTCCTGACGTGCAGCCTGCTCTTGTGCATTTATCCTATGGTCATCGGAAGGGAAGCCGGCTGGCCCCTTTGGGTATATGCCTGCTTTCTGGGAGGGCTAGCGTTTCTTCTCGTGTTCGTTTGGCATGAGAAAAAGCTGCTTCGCAACGGGAAATCCCCGCTCATCCCGGTGGCTATCTTCCAGGAGAGATCGTTTACCGTCGGCGTTTTGGCGCTCATCGCTTTCCAATTAGGGAATTCGGGCTTTTTTCTCACCGTCTCGATCACGCTGCAGGATGGGCTGATGCTGTCTCCGATGCAATCCGCCGCGGCCTTTATGCCGATCGGCATTGCGTTCTTCGCCGCTTCCCTGCTGGCTCCGAAATGGCTGAATCGCGCAGGGACGGCCGTTCTGAAGTGGGGCGCATGGCTCATGGCCGCCGGTTATGCCGCCGTCATCTGGTTCATCTGCGCGGGTGGCGCGTCGCTTGATTGGCTGCCGCTGCTGATTCCGTTTCTGCTTATCGGATTGGGTCAAGGACTCGTCGCGTCCCCTTTGATGAAGACGATCTTGTCGGGCATTCACAGCCAATATGCGGGCTCCGCCTCCGGCGTGCTCACGACCTGCATGCAAACCGCCAACGTTCTCGGGGTCGCGGTCATCGGCACGATTTTCTTCTCCTTCTTGACCGGACACGGCACAGAGCCGTACCTGCACGCCTTCGTGATCGCGCTCGCGTGCAGCATTGCCTTAAGCATCGTGACGTTCTTTTTCATTCTGGGTTTACAAAACCGGCAAAAGGCGGCCGCATGATAGCCGTTTTTGACCGGCAGCTTTTGATCATATCTAAGGAGATGGAAGACTGTGGTACAAGTGAATGTAAACGAATTGCAGGAGTTATTCGCCGGCCTCGGAGAGCAGTTAAAGCAGAAGTATAACCACCGCACGGCTCCCCGCAACCGCGAAGAAATGTTCGCCAGATTCTCGGAAGCCAACGTCTGGGCCACCGGACAACTCACACCGGTGCTGCAGCGAAAATACCCGGATATTCAATGGTCCTATGCCGATATTGATCCGGAGCTGCAGCATACCGCTTCGGCATCCAAGCAGGCGTATTGGGTGCTGGACCCGGTAGACGGAGGCGTTCATTTGCATCAAGGGTTCAGCTCTTGGTCGATGGCCCTGTGCCTGATGGAGGACGGGGAGCCTGTCTTCTCGCTCGTCTACGACCCTAACCGGCGCGAATTGTTCCACGCCGCCCGCGGGCAAGGCGCGTTCCTGAACGGAACCCGCATCCGGGTCGGGGAGAAGTCCGCGCTGCACGACGCCTTCTTGGTAACGGCCCCCCCTTCTTTGCCGGATGAAGAACCGTTAACCGCACAGCTCGCCGCCGACGGGATCAGCAAGCTGCTTCCGCGCGTATTCGGAGTTCGTATGCTGGGCTCCGTCGCGCTTCAACTGGCCTATGTAGCCAGCGGAAAAATGGACGGGTATTGGGAATTCGGCGATGATTCCTACGACCGGATGGCCGGAGCCCTGCTCGTCCGGGAAGCCGGGGGGATCGTTACGGATATCCGGGGCGAATCGTTTACCGTGGGCTCTTCGGGCATTATTGCCGGCAATGCGGCGATGCATGCCGCCATTCGGCATACGCTGGGTTAACAAACGCTTCACCTGCCGTGTTCCCCCAGGACACAGCTTTCGAGAGCGGCCCTCATCTTCCCGTGCACGAAAGCAATAATATGTGCAATATCCTGCTTCGTCGCGCTATCGATGTGGATTCCCATAATCACGACGGCACGATGGCGCAGCTTCGACGCTGCGCTTTCGGCCAATTCCTTAACCAGCTCCCCTTCCCGGTGCCCGGGCACGGATATCGTCTCCGACCGGACCGCCCCTTCATGCCAGTAAGCGCAAGCGACCGCGCCCACATGCGCCTCTCCCCCGGTCACCAGAAACACATAATCGTCCCCCGCCCGATATGAATCGATTCGAATCCCGTAGTCGTTACCGTTATTTTCCATGTCCTGCCCCCCTCGGATACATTTACCCTACGCCGTTTCGTCTCGGGAAGCTATGAGCCGAATCACGAAGGAAGGAACAATCCGTCCAGAAACAGGACAGGCTATGAAAACAAAATTCGGATCATGTCAATTAACGGCCGGCCATTCACGAACGGAGCGTGAAGCAGCAAGGTTACGATGGCCGTGGTCATCGCGGCGGCGGCCAAATTTTCCAACACCTTGATCATCCGCTTACCCTCCTGGAAGCCGGTCTCTTGCTCCCCAAGCTACTGCGGAGGAGCAGAACGGTTTTGATCGCCCCCACACCCAACAACACGATGGGGATGAACAAGAGCGCATGGCCCGCGCCGGGAAAAAACAGCGTGACGACCGACCATGGAGCCGGGTCCAGCTTAGGGAAATAAATCAATACCGCCAAAGGAAGCAGCACATTCAGGAACAGGATAGACACGGCATGCACGGTTATGCGCAGCGGCGTCGCCTTGAATTTTGTTTTCCAGGTCCACAAGCTGTAGACGGATCTGACGAGCAAAGCGAGAATGACCGCCATAATCAGATCCAGGATCAGGTACGTCTTCGTATAATCGGGCAGTTCGGCTGCCGAGCGTTCCTGACCGTGAACAATTCCGTTCAGTCCCGAGGCGATGCTGTCGTAGGAAGAGAGAAAATCGTAGGCGTTGATCAGCAGGACAATGCCGTAATCCCCATCCATCGCCATAAACGAATACGTATTCTCCGTAATGCCGTTATGAAAAATGACGCTGTTGTTGACGCTCCACCCCATGCCGTAAAATAACCCGTCTGCGATCGGCGCCACCGGCTCGTGCATTTGCCGGACGCCTTGCTCGGACAAGACGGTTCTGGCTTGGAAACGGCCTCCGTTCAGCTGAGCGATCAAGTAATTCGCCATGTCTTCGGCGCTGGAGATCAAGTAGCCTGACGCGACGGTCGCCTCGTGATTCCATTGCTTGGTTGGGACCATATAGCCGAAAACGGGCTGATAGCCGGTTGCCAGACCGTCGCTTCGGGCTGGATCCGGGGCGGCGTAGCTGTGGTTCATCGCCAGCGGCTTAAAAATATGGTCGCTCACATATTGGGCATACGGTTTCCCGGAGACCGCTTGGACGATCCCGCTAAGAATATTGTAGTTGACGTTCGAATATTCATACCCGGAGCCTGCGGGCCTGGCAAGCGGCGTATTTTTCAGGTCCCGGATATGCTGTTCGATCGACTTGTCTCCTTCTACCATTCCTTTGCGCCCGGTATAGATGGAAAATCCGCTGGTTTGATTCAATAAGTGCCGTACGGTTATTTGGGAAGAGGCTGCCTCATCGGCGGTTCGAAAATATGGCAGATACCGCTGCACCGGCGCATCAAGCTCAATCTTCCCGGCCTCCGCCAGCTGCATGACCGCGAGAGCGGTGAACGATTTGCTGGTGGAACCGAGGACAAAAGGCGTCTGCGGCGTGACGGGCGCTTGATCCGGGCCGGAGATGCCGTAGCCCTTCAGGTAGACGGTCCGGTCGCCCTTGACGATCGCCAAGGCCGCGCCCGGAATGTGAAGCCTGTCCATGGCCGCTTCGACATAGGCATCGATTTTGGCAGGATCGATCTGAAACGTTTTCGCTTCGGCCTTGGCCGATAGCGGGGACACGACCCATCCAACAACAATTTACATTAAAAGAAATATATGGTTTGTTTTTGCGCAAAAAATTTTCATTGTCTTCTCTCCTTCTATCTTCGTTCCCTTTAAGAAGCTGCGCCGCGCAGCACACGGTTCATATAACCTCTGCAAGCGACGACAAAGTAAACCGTCTGCATGGCCATATATACGCCGATGACGACGAACGAATAAAGCCAATTGGATAAATGAAGCAGGTTATCCAATGCCTTCATCGCGACCAGCGCGTGGGCAATGCCGATCAGACAGGGCGCGAAGAAAATGACGCCGACCTGCGGAACGACGATTTTGCGGATTTCATCCCCGGTGATGCCGATTCGGGTCAAAGCCTTGAATTGCGCCCGATCCTCCTGCAGCTCCGTAAACAGCTTGAAATAAATCATGCTCCCGGACGCGATGAAGAACAGCAGGCTGATGAAGAGGCCGATAAACATCGTTAAGGCGATGACTTCTCTAACATTATCGTATTGCGTCTTCATCTCCTGGTATTGCCCGGCAACCGCAAGCATATACACCGCGCTCGAAGCCGTTAAAATGACCGCGCTCAAAATCGAGACGATGAACAGCACGCGGGCGTTGTCTTTCATTTTGTAGCCGAGCTGGGCATAGACGAGCATATTCGTACGATCATAGTAGATGCCGGCGCGCTTCCGGATCAGTCGCAGGAACAGAAAGCTGAACTGTGTAAACAAAAGATACGTGCCAAGGATCACCGTAAGCAGAATCAGCAGCACCTTCAGATCGAAGTACGACTCGTTCAACGTCAGCGCCAGGCTGTAGCCCGTTCCCAGGCAAACCACCGCAAGCATCGCAAGCCAGCGCGAATAGACGCGCTGCCCTTTCGGCTTGCGCGAAGCTTTCAGCCGATCGGCGATTTCCGCACGGCTCATGCGCAGCGTCGTCCACAGCGAAATGAGCGTGAACAGCAGGAAGAACCCCCCGGCCGTTGCCCACACCGCTTGCTGCGGAACGGCAAACGGGATCGTATCGCGCATCCCGAGCAGTACGCCAAGCCCCATAAAGAACAGCTTGCTGAACAGAATGCCAAGCCCGATGCCCGCTCCGATCGACAGCGCCGCAATCGCCGCGTTCTCGTACAGCACAAGCTTGCGGAGCTGCGCGCGGGTCATCCCGAACAGCGAGAACAGGCCGAACTCCTGCTGGCGCGTCATCACAAAGGCGGAGTTGGAATACAGCACGAACAGGAACGAGAAGATGACAATGACATACTCGCAAAATACCATGCCCTGCCGGACTTTCGCGGCGGCCAGCAGCCGGCCGCTCACCACCTCGGGATGAGCGAGAAACGCGGCATAGATGTAGAAGATCATGACGGAAAACACGCTGCTCATAAAAAACGCGCCGTACGACCGCCAATTGCCGCGGATATTGCTAAGCGCGAGCGAGCGGAACGTCATCGAAATTCCCTCCCAGCACGCTGAGCGCGTCCAAAATTTGTTGGAAGAATACTTGCCGGCTCGCACCGCGCCGCAATTCCGAGAACAGCTTGCCGTCTTTAATAAACATGATGCGCCGGCAGTAGCTCGCCGAGAAAGGATCGTGCGTGACCATCAGCACGGTCGCATGGAAATGCTCGTTCATCTCTTGGAGCGCATCCATGACCTCCTTGGCCGCCTTCGAGTCCAGATTCCCGGTCAGCTCGTCGGCCAGCAGCAAGGACGGCTTGTGAATGAGCGCCCGCGCAATCGCCGCGCGCTGCTTCTGCCCGCCGGACACCTCATAGGTACGCTTCCCGAGCAGCCCGGCGATTTGCAGCCTTTCGGCAAGCGGCTCCAGCCGCTGCTCGATCAGGTGGGGAGCCATCCCTTCCAGAACGAGGGGCAAAATCATATTTTCCTTGATCGACAACGTGTCCAGCAGGTTGAAATCCTGAAACACGAAGCCAAGCTCGCGCCGCCGGAATAACGCCAGCTGCTTATCGCTCAGCGTCGACGGATCAACCCCGTTGATCTCGATGCGCCCGGACGTCGGACGGTCCATCGTTGCCAGCAGATTGAGCAGCGTCGTCTTCCCGCTCCCCGACGGCCCCATGACGCCGACAAACTCGCCCGCCTCGATGGTCAAATCAATATCCTCCAACGCTTGGTAAATGATATTTCCAGGGGAGCTGTATGTTTTGCCGAGTCCCTGCGCTCTTAGTACACTCATCGTTGCCCGGTTCCTCCTTCGTTGCTGTCTTTGATGTCTATAGCGCTAGTATAGCTCGGAGGAGGCGACGGTCCCATCGATTTGCGTGACATTGCACCTTACAAACTTGTCACCTGGAGCGCATGCCCCGTTCTCCCTTGTCACCTAACGCACAAATGCTCCGGGGATGAAAGAATACGGTAAACGTCGTTCCCTCGCCCAGCTTTGACCCTACGGACAACCGGTGTCCGAGTCCGCTGAATACCTGCTTGGCCAAATAGAGTCCCATGCCGGTCGACTCTCCGGCCTCCCGTCCGTTCTCTCCGGTGAAGAACGGGTCGAAGATTCGCGGCAGATCGTGGGGGGCAATTCCGATCCCCTCATCCGTCACGCTCAGCTTGCTGCCCCCGTCCGCATCCGGCTCCAACCGGAAAACGAGCTTCTTGGCTCCCGGCTTGGCCTTGCTGTATTTGATCGCATTGCTGACAAACTGGTTCAGAACGACCGTCATCCATTTTCCGTCGGTTTCCGCCCATGCCTCGCCTTCGATCTGCGGAAAGATAGAATGCCGGATACAGAGCCGCTTATGCGCATTCATGACGGTGCGCACCAGCTCGTGAAGCGCCGTTTGCCGGAAATGGAGATCCATTCGAAACTTATCGAGACGCGCCGTATTCAGCATCAGATCGAGCCCTCTCGTCATGCGGTCGGCTTCCTCCTGCAGGCTGAGCGCAAGCTGCTTTTGCTCCTCTTCCGTAACGGGCAGCTGCGTCAAGGTATCCTGCACCAGCAAATCGATAACGGATACGGGGGTTTTCATATGATGCACCCATTGCAGCACAAAATGATTGTGCTGCTCCTGTTGGCGGCGGTATTGCCCAAGCTCATTCAGATAAGCGCTGTGCTGCTCCTGCAGCAAACGTGTGACAAGCCGCTGCTCGCCCGTAACCGCGGACTGGACGATGGCGGCGGCCTGCAGCTCGCCGGACCGCTCCGCCGCATGCTCCAGCTGCTTGTAATACGCTCTTTGGCGTATATAATCAACGGCCAGCCACACGCCGGCCAAGAATAATCCGAGGATGACAAAATAGGAGATGGTGCCCGTCCCAATCCCTTCTGGATTGCGCGCCCGTTCCAGCAGCATAAGCCCGGCGCCGAGTCCGATCAGGAGGAGGCAGACAAGCGCATAAACGAGCCGATCCCGCAAAAATAGTACGGCCGACGCCCTCCTCATACGCCCGATTCCTCCCGTCCGTCGCGTAAGAGGAGCATATAGCCTTGGCCGCGCACCGTCTCGATGGCTTTCGGCAGTCCCAATTCCTCCAGCTTTTTCCGAAGCCTCGTCACATTGACCGTTAACGTATTGTCATCGACAAACTGCACATCGTCCCACAGCGCCTCCAGTAGCTGCTCCCGCGAGACGATCCGCCCCGGCTGCCGCATGAAGCATTCCGCCAGCAGCCGCTCGTTCTTCGTCAGCATGGCTTTCCGCTTCTCCCATACCAGCTCGCCCCGTCCGAGGTGCAGCCGCAAGCCATGCGCGTTCAGCTCCGCTTCCGGCGCTCCCGCAGCCGTGCCGTCATGTCCGGCAGCAGCATATTCCCCGTAGACTCTTCGGAGCACGCCCTTGATCTTCGCCATGAGAAGATCCAACGGGATCGGTTTCGTAATATAGTCATCGCCGCCGTTCTCGATGGCCATCACCTGATCCATCTCCCCGGCCCGCGCGGAGATGAAAATGATCGGCACGCTCGAGCGCATGCGAATTTGTCTGCACCAGTAATAGCCGTCAAAATACGGCAGGTTAATATCCAGCAGCACCAAGTGCGGCGCGTAGGCTTCCAGCTCGGGCAGCAGCTCGCGGAATTGTGTTGCGCACGCCGCCTCGAAGCCGTATTTCTCCATATTTTTTTTCAGGACGGCCCCGATTTTGTCGTCGTCTTCTATGATGTGAATGCGGTACATAGCGATTCCTCCCAAGTTTTCAACAGACACTACCAAGATAGCAGGATCGCCGCCGCCAAGCAATTTTAATTTCGCATCAGCCTGATGTAATCCATTTGTATATTATCCAATAAAATGGTACTTTCACTTCTAGAAGGGTGTGATGAACGTGAAAAAAGCAATGGCTATTGGCCTCGTTATAGGATTGGGCATTTTTGTATCTTGGCTTTCTCTGCCCGATCGCCCCGATACTTATGTGGTTTTCGCTCATGCGACAAACTTAAATCAAGAACTAACGACGGCTCTTACTAACCGTTTGAAGCAAAACCATATATCCTATCAGCTTGATGCGAATGGGAATGTCTTTGTCCTGGAAACCCGTTTGAAAGATGCTGTCATTTGCTGTTCATAGCATATTTATGGTTTGCTCACAAAAAAAGCCTAACCCCGTTTATGACAGGGTTAGGCTACTCAAACAAACTCTCGTTTACAGAAAAACAAAATAAATAACAGCGGCGAGCACCAGACGGTAGATCGCAAACGGTACGAGCTTGATGCGGTTGATCAGCTTCAGGAAGAAGCGGATCGACAGAAGCGCAAAGACGAAGGCGCTAATAAATCCGACGACGAAAAACGGAATGGCGTCCATCGTGATCGAGTCCCAGCTCTTGAGGAGCGACAGGAAGCTTGCTCCGGCCATGATCGGCACAGCCATAATGAAGGTGAAATCCGCAGCCGCGCGGTGGCTCATCCCGAGCAGGACGCCGCCGGAGATGGTCGAACCGGAACGCGAGAAGCCCGGCCACAGGGACAAGCATTGCACCAGTCCCACAAGGAACGCCTGCTTGTATGTAATCTGATCGGCCGTCTCCGTCTTCGGGCGGCGGGGGCGGAACCAATCGGCCGCGAGCATGAGCACGGCTCCGAGCACCAGTCCGACGACGACCGTTTTCGTAGAGAACAAATATTCGTCGATATAATCGTCGAACAGCACGCCAAGGATCCCGGCCGGAACCAGTCCGACGAAGACCTGCAGCAGATTCAAGCGCGGTCCGGAAGACGTTTGCCCCGGCATTTTCTTAAGTCCGAGCAAGTTCATGAACCGGTCCCACATCAGAACGACGACCGCCAGAATCGATCCCAATTGAATGACGATCTTGAACGTATTCGCGACGCTCGGGGAAAAAATTTCTTTGGATTGGAACAGGAAATCGTCTACGATGATCATATGGCCGGTAGAAGAAACTGGCGCGAACTCGGTTAGACCCTCCACGAGTCCCAGAATTAAAGCAACAAACGCTTCCCACAAATTCAACAGCTCCACACTCCTATTTTCTCGTCTGTTTATCTATATCAATGAATATCTACCTTCTTGAAGTAGATAATCGTTGCCGCAAGTCCGATGATCGAAGCTGCGATAATCGCGGCGTAAGAAAAAGCCGGCGGATATTCGGGAACGAAAGCTTCGTTGGCGATGACGTACGTAGCGGACCAAGGAAATAAAGCCTTGTATTCCGATTCGGAAAGCACTACGTTGGCCATCGTAATCATCGCGGTAAAGATGATGGTGGGAACATAATTTTTGAACAAAAAGGTGATGAACATCGTCGGAGTGCACAGAAGAAACAGAAGCGCGCCTCCCACGACAAATTGCTTCAAGGATTGGAGCACCAGAGCCGCAGTCAAGCCTTCAAACTGGCCGATCAGCCCCAGGATCAGCGTCAGCAACCAAATAATGAGCGTTAGAGCCATAATCCACAGGAACAGCAAAATCAGCTTGCTTGCAATCAGACTGAGTCGGGATACCGGGATGGTCAATAGATTTTTCAAGGTATCTTCCGCATATTCCCGATGAAACAGATACGCCGTAATGACTCCGTAGAGCAGGGTGCCTACAAGCAAAATCACGTACATATTCGTGTTGATAAAAGCGACCTCGAACTGAATGGGAGTATCGGGATGCTTGCTTTTCATTTTCAGCAAAGCAAGAAACATCATGATAGGGGCCGACACGGCTCCGAGCATGCTGACCATAAACATCTTGGCCCGCTTCAGTTTGATCAGTTCCGTATAGAGCAAGTTAGCCAATCGTCCCGCCCCCTATCAATTTTATAAAGTAATCTTCCAATCTGTCTACACTCGTTGTCATTTTTGTGACTTCTATCCCATGCTCCACCAGCATCCGGTTGAGCTTGCCCTGCTCGCCGATATGACTGTACACCCGGATCACCCGTTCGTCGTGAACCTCATAGTCCGTAATGCCGAAATGCTTCTCCAGCAGCATCGCCGCTTTATTGTCGTCGGACACTTGAAACTCAAGGTATTTGCGGTTCCGCTTGCGGAGCTCGTCGAATGAAATTTCTTCCAGAAGCTTCCCTTGATGAACGACCCCGATCTGGTCGGCCAACTGCTCGACTTCGGACAAAATATGGCTGGAAACGAGAATCGTTATTTTTCGTTCCTCGGCGAGAGATTTGATCAGCCTGCGGATTTCCTTAATGCCCACCGGGTCCAGCCCGTTGGTAGGCTCGTCTAAAATCAACAGCTCGGGATGATGGAGAATGGCTCTGGCGATCCCAAGCCGCTGCTTCATCCCCAAGGAATAGCTGCCGACCAGCTTTTTCGTTTCCTGATGCAGACCGACGATTTCCAAAGCTTCGTCCATGGCGTTTTTCTTATGTACGCCCATCAGCTTGGCGTTGATCAACAAATTCTCGCGGGCCGTTAAATTCTCATAAAATCCGGAGAACTCGACAATCGACCCGATTCTTCTTAAAATCTCTTTCTGGTTCTTTTGAAGACTTTCGCCGAAAATCTCAATTTCACCATGCGTCGGCTTGATTAAACCGAGCAGCATGCGGATGGTCGTCGTCTTCCCCGCGCCGTTCTGTCCAAGAAACCCGTAAATCTGTCCTTGACGCACATTCATTTCCAGGTTGTCCACCGCTTTTTGAGTTCCGTAAATCTTCGTTAACCGCGTCGTTTTGATAACCGCACTCAAATCGTTACCCCTCCTGCTTTCATCAGATCGTAATTTCATGATAAGCAGGCGATTTTAAATGCCTCTTAACCAGTTCTTAATTGTTTCTTAATCTCGGCTCGGAGCACCGCGCTTCGGGATCGCGAAGCCGAAGGTCGTTTTCACGCCGGGCTCGCTTTCGGCCCACAAAGTCCCCGAATGCTTCTCGGCGAGCGCCTTCGCTATAGCCAGACCTAACCCGCTCCCTTGCGCGGAAGGATTCCTTGCCCGGTCCGTACGGTACATCCGTTCGAACACGCGAGGCAAATCCTCCGGCGAAATCCCGCTCCCCCGGTCCCACACCAGCAGCTGGTACCTCCCTGCGGCCTCCGTCAGCTCGATGCCCAAGACTTTACCGTCTTTTCCATGCTCGACGGCATTTTTGATCAGATTGCTTACGAGCCGCAGCACGCTTACCCGGTCGGCCACGATGAAGCAGGCTTCCTCCGGAATGTTGGCTTTTAACTCGATAGCATATTTTTTCAGCTTGGGCAAAAATCCGATCACCGATTCCCGGACAATTTCCGCAAAATCCAGCGTCTCCGGCTTCAACGGAATTTCGTCGGCATCCAGCTTGGCAAGCTCGAAGATTTCGTCGATCAGCTCCTTCAAGGCGACGGTCTTCCGGGACAAAATGTCCAAGTACCGCTGCTTCTCCTCGCCGGAAGCCGCGATGTCATCCTTCAACGCATCCGCATAGCCGATAATCGATGTGAGAGGAGTCCGGATATCATGGGAGATGTTGGACAGCAGACTTTTTCTCGCCGCCTCGGAGCGGATCGTGCGGACGTGAACCTTAGCCAACTGCTCGATCAATTCATTGATCGAAAAGATCACCTCGTCAAAGTGACGGTCGTCGCCCGCAAGCAGCCGGGTATTCATATTGCCTTGCGTGGCGCGTCTCAGCGCAGCCGCCATGGACTTCAGCCTCGCCGTGAACCGGTACCGGACGTAAAGATGGATGACCGTTACGGCAAACAACACAGCGAATAAAGCCCCGCGGACGATGCCTTGGGGCTGGTAAGTCCAATCCACGATGAAAAGAGCGGACAAGACGATCAACTGTGCGATAAGGAGAACGGCGCCCTTGTCATACTTCATCTTTGTCACCTGCAAACTTGTATCCGATGCCCCATACGGTCTGAATCAATTTCGGATCGGACGGGTCTTCCTCGATTTTCATCCGGAGCTTGCGGATATGAACCATCACGGTATTGTCGTCCTCCAAATAATCGCTGTCCCATACCTGCCGGAACAGCTGCGTCTTCGTAAACACCTGCTCGGGATGCGAAGCCATAAACTTCAGCAGCTCGAACTCTTTGCCGGTCAGCGTGATCTCTTCCCCGCCTCTCGTGACCGTATACTTTTGCAAATGAATCGTGATGTTCTTAAAGCTCAGCACCGTTTCCTGCTGCGGACCGCTTTCACTGCCCAAGACCAGGAAACGCCGCAAATGGGCTTTAATCCGGGCGACCAGCTCATGGATGCTGAAAGGCTTCGTAATATAGTCGTCCGCCCCGATGCTCAGCCCCAATACTTTATCGATTTCCTGATCCTTGGCCGTGAGCATGAGAATCGGAACATTCGTCTTCATGCGAAGTCTCCGGCATACCTCGATGCCGTCGATCTTGGGCATCATCAAATCAAGCAGAATCAGGTTATAGCGGTGCGCTTCGAACAGACGAAGAGCTTCCTCCCCGTCTGCCGCCGCGTCGATCCGATACGTTTCTCTTTCCAAATAGGTTTTTACCAGCTCGCGAATTTCCCGATCGTCGTCGGCAATCAAAATTCGAATATCCTGCTGCATCATTCCACCTGCTTTTTTTCTGGGCATTCCCCGCTTAAGGGCCGGTTACCATCCGCATCAAGATGTCGCCGCTTGGAATCCGGTAATTTTCTTCGTCCTGGGCATTCAGTATCATCAGACTGGAAAGAACCGATAAATAAGCGGAAATGAGCTCTACGGGATCGCCTGCCGCAATATCGCCCGTCTGCTGTCCTTCCTGGAAGACGGGAAGCAGCTCATCCACAAAGCTTTTCAAGGAATACTGGGCAATAAGTTCTTTGGCCTTCTCCGGGACGCCTTCGGAGGTGCGCGCTTGATAGATCAGCATGAAGTAAGGCCTGCCGCTTTCGTCGAGAATGTCTTTCGTTAAACATTTTATTTTGTCGAGGGGCGAGCCCTGCAGGCCGTGGATGCTCTTCATCGCGTCATGCGCTCCAATCATTGCCCTTTGAACAAGGGTGATGAAAAGCTCGTCCTTCGATTTGAAATAATGGTACAGCAAGCCGTGACTGATGCCGGCCTCGGCCGCAATCATGCTCATTTTCGTTCCGGCGATCCCCCGCCGGGAAAACACCTTAAGCGCGGCCTCGATAATTTGTTCCTTGCGCTCGTCGCGTATCTGGTGCAATTGCTCATCGTTTAAAGGCGCCAATGATTATTCCTTCCTTTGCCTGAAAATCTTACGGCCATTCCTGGATAGATAGACATCGTCTATGAGTATACCATTTCTCATGATCCGATGGCTATTATACCGGCTCCGGGTTGTAAGCCCTCTAACGGCTCGTCGACGGATAAGGCGCTGCGGAGAAGGAGGGCACGATGTCATCCCACACGTGTTCCAGCGGCTGTCCGTACTGCTGCGCAAGCTCGGCAAGCCACTCTCGGCCTTCCTCCGACGCCGTGAGCACGCTAGTCACCAGATCCGGATTCAGCATTTCCCGCGGCGAGAGCGACAGCGTATTCACGGCCCAGTACAGTCCGTACAGCTCAAAATCAGGCCCGGCCGTCGCACGCTTCAGATGCAGATCGAGATATTTCCGGCCGAACGAAATGCCCTTCAGCGGCTCCGCACCTGCATACTCGACCCCCTCCCACTGCAGATCGTTCGCGCAGTTCAGCCACCAGGCCGGTTCGATCGCAGCCTGAATTTTTCGGAGCGCCCGCTGTTCGAATTGCGGTCCGGGGGCCTCCCGCTGCTCGCGCAGGCAAGCTTCCAGCACCTCCGTTTCGATCGCGGCCACGGTCATGCCTTGACCGAAGATCGGATCGTAGATGCAGAAAGCGTCTCCCAACACCAGCAGTCCGGACGGCCACCGGTCCATTTGTTCGTAATGATGACGGTGCAAGGCCGGCACCCGAAATCCGCGCGGGGCTGTGACCGGTTCCAGCCCTTGCAGCAGCTCGGCAATGAGCGGGCTCGGAAGCTGGGCGACCGCCTGCTCAAACTGCTCTGTATCCGTCGGGGGATAATGACCGCCCGGTCGGTAAAGCGTCACCTCCGCGATTTGGTTCTCGATAATCGAGAAAACTCCCGTGAACGTACCGTTTGCCGGCTGCCCCCCGATGATCACGGTATCCCACGTCTCGGTTAAATGGGCTTGGCCGGGAGGAATCCGGTACCGCCGGGTGCTGTAGCCCAGGTTGACCTTCAGCAGGTCCGGCTTCGGCACGCCGTATCCCAGATTTTCAAGCCATGCGGTCAGCTTGGACGACCGCCCGCCGGTATCGATGACCAGATCGGCCATCAGAGCCTTTTCCTGCCCGCCCGATCCCCGTTCCCGGACCGCAATCCCCGTGACGGCGGCATGGTCCGGCGTCGTCAATAAGCGCAGCGCTTCATGTCTCGGAAGAAACCGGACGCCGGGAAGCTCCCTAACGCGCCTGCGGATAACCCACTCCAGCAAGGCCCGGCTGAACTTGTAATCGTCGCGCGGATACTGGACGACCACGCTTCCGTATTGATTCATGTTATGTACGGTCTTGTTCAGCACCGACCGGGCTCCCTGCTCCGCCAAATCCAGTTCGAAGTCCGGAAACAAGCGGGACATAATCGTTTTGCCCCGTTCGGTGAAGCGATGCGGGTGAAACGATTGAGGCGTGCCAGCACGGTCCTCCGGATGGGCGGGAAAATCGTCCTTCTCCACGATCACGATCTCCTCGTAATAATCCGAAAGCACCCGCGCCGACAGCAATCCGGCAATGCCTCCTCCAATGACGAGGGCCGTTCCTTTTTTTTGCATGCTGTTCATAGGTATCGCTCCTTTTCTTGTCATAGATTGACTAGGTCAGTCAATAATCTGACGCAGCTATTCCTGCAGGCTGCAGCTGAACCGTACTAGAGGCAAAAGGCTCCGGCACGATCCGGTTACCCCAGATCCGTCTGCAAATGGCAGGACATGAAGCCCGGCCCTTTTTTGGATTGACTGAATCAATCAATTTTAAAATACGCTGCTTTTCCTTTTTTGTCAACCACAATTTTTTGTCTTGCCAAAATAAAAAATTGTTATTGACATTGCCACTAGTGTCAATCTCTTAGAATAAGGCTCGAACCCATTGAAGGAGGTGCTTGCATTGAAACATAGCAGTCCAAGCGAGAAAGAAACCCATGAGCAGGCAGGAGCAGCCGGCCGCACGCCGGTAACGGTGATCGGTCTGGGGATGATGGGGTCGGCGCTCGCCGATGCGTTCCTGAACGCAGGCCACCGGACGACCGTCTGGAACCGCTCGGCCGACAAGGCCGACGCTCTCGTCGCCAAGGGAGCCGTCCGTGCGGCTTCCGCAGCCGAAGCGGTGTCGGCGAGCCCGCTCATCGTCGTCTGCGTGCTGGACTACGAGGCCGTACACGAGATCCTGGGTCCCGCAGGCGGACGATTGGCCGGCCGTACGCTGGTGAATCTGACCAACGGGAAGCCGGAGCAGGCGCGCAAGGCGGCGAAGTGGGCTAATGAACAAGGAGCAAACTACCTCGACGGCGGGATTATGGCGGTGCCCCAGATGATTGCGGGGCCTGAGGCATTCCTGCTTTACAGCGGATCGCCGGAAGCTTTCGAAACGTATCGGAGGGAGCTGGACGTTCTCGGCGCCGGCAAATACTTGGGCGAAGATGCCGGGCTGGCCGCACTCTACGACCTGGCTCTGCTCACGACAGCGTACGGATTGATCGGCGGTTTTTTCCATGCCGTGGCATTGGTCGGCACGGAAAAGGTCGAAGCGGCGGCGTTCACCGCGCTTGTCATTCCGTGGCTGCAGGCCATGATTGCCTCTCTGCCCTCGCAAGCACAAGCGATTGACGCGAACAATCATACGACCGATGTCTCCAGCCTCAACATCAACAAAGTGGGCTTCGTGAATTTGATCGAAGCCAGCCAAGAGCAGGGCGTCAGCACCGAATTGGTCGCCCCGATTCAAGCGCTGGTCAATCGGGCGGTCGCAGACGGCTATGGAGCAGACGGCCTTACCAGATTGGTCGAGCTGCTAAAGAAGCCGCAATTGTTGTAAACCCAATTACTAGGAGGTTATCCCAATGAATACGAATGCCGCAAATGAAAACCGCACGCCGGTAACCGTTCTCGGCCTGGGTCCGATGGGTCAGGCGTTAGCCGGCGCGTTCCTGAAGGCAGGCCACCCGACGAACGTCTGGAACCGGACGGCCGGAAAAGCGGACGCTCTTGTCGCCCAAGGAGCAGCTCTCGCGGGTACGGTCGTTGACGCCGTCGCCGCCAGCCCGCTGGTCATTGTCTGCGTATTGGACTACAACGCCGCGAATGCCATTCTCGCCCCGGCAGCGGACGCCTTAAAGGGGCGGACGCTGGTCAACCTCACCGCCGATTCGCCGGAGCGGGCCCGCGAAATGGCCGCATGGGCCGCCGCCAGAGGAATCGACTATCTCGACGGCGCGATTATGACCCCTACCCCGACCATCGGGCAGCCTACGGCAGTCCTGCTGTATAGCGGACCGGAAGCGGTGTACGAGGCCAATCAACCGGCATTAGCCAGTCTAGGGGGGACTCCCGCATATCTCGGTACGGACCCTGGAAGGGCGGCCGCCTATGATGTAGCTCTGCTCGACATCTACTGGACGGCCATGAGCGGCTATATGCACGCCCTCGCTCTGGCCCGCGCGGAGCATATCGCAGCCAAGGACCTTGCGGCGTATGCCCGGGGGATTGTCGGCATCATGCCAGACATTATGACCGAGCTCGCACAGCAGGTCGACGACGGACGTTACCCGGGGGATAAGTCCAACATCCTCTCGGCTGCGGCCAGCATGGAGCATATCATTCATGTCGCTCAAGCCCGCGGGATCGACGCCGGCGTATTGAGCGCCGCTCATACCGTCGCCAGGCAGGCCATTGACGCCGGTCAAGGCACCGACGGATTCTCGCTCCTCGCCGAGCTGTTCGGCAAGCCGTCTGCGTAATCCCGCGGCAGCCGAAGGTCTCATAAAGAAAACGATCCCGGTCCGTTCACCGGACTGGGATCCATCCTCATCACAATGTGCCTGGCGGTTCAACACCTGCCGTCGTCGCGGTTCCCCTGGCTTTCATTTGACGGATTTGCTTTTCCAACCGCTGCTGAACCGTGGCCAATGTGCTCATTTGCTTGTTAATCTCATTCAGCTTCTCCTCATAAACGGCCAGCATTTCATCGCAATATTCGTCCGCTTCATACTCCGGATAATTGTCCTTGCAGTTCAATACTTGCTCTATTTCTTCGGTGGACAGACCTAAGCGCAAATAGATTTGGATCGCTTTTACACGCTCGACGGCCGACTCGTCGAACTCCCGGTAATCGTTCTCCAGCCGGTTCGCCGTAAGCAGCTTCTTCTTCTCATAATGCCTGATCGAACGCGGGCTGGCGCCGGTTGCTCTGGACAGCTGACTGATTTTCACGGTAAATGCCTCCTTTACCAAAGATACTCAATTCCTAATTATAAACCATGACATTAGTGTTAAGGTAAAGATGCAATTTTTCAAGGACCGCTGCTGCGTCGACCGCACGGAACGATTACCGGCCAAGCCCCGAAAATCGTCACAGCATAAAGCTCGTTTCATCGGCCATCCGCGAATCCTCCGTCTTTCGCTTTTATTTGCCATGTTCGCGATAATTTGTTCCATGCCGTACTTTTTGCCCAGCGGCGTTAGCGAAAAAGCGGACCCGCCGCCTCCTTGACAAGGAAAAGGAAGCCGTATAGAATTATTTTACATCATGTTAGTGATCACTAACATTCATGGGAGGTGAACAAGATGAGCTCGGGCGGTATTCAGCTTAACAGCAGCGATAAAATTCTTTTGGCCGCCATCGATCTCATGGCCGAGAAAGGGTACAAAGGCGTATCGACGAAGGAAATCGCCGCAGCGGCAGGCTTAAGCGAGATGACGCTTTTCCGCCATTTCGGGAGCAAGCAGAATGTGCTGGAGGCGGCCATGGACCGCTTTTACTATGCCGTGGAGATGACGAAGCTTTTTCAAGAGAGCTTGGTATGGAACCTGGAGGCTGATCTGCTTCTGATCGGCAAAACGTATCATCAACTCATGAACCGCAACAAAAAGATTTTTCTGATCGCACTCAAAGAAGGCAGCCAATTGCCCGGATTCCAAGAAAAGGCGAACAAGCACCCGTATCAGCTGAAGGAGCTGTTAACCGGTTATTTTGACGCCATGCAAAGGAAAGGCCTGATGATTCCGGCCAATCCGGAGGCACAGGCGCTCGCTTTCATGTGGATGAACTACGGCGCGTTTGTGAGCAATGAAATCAGCGGCGCTCCGGTAACAACCATGCCGATGAACGAGTTTATCGAAGCAAGCGTCCGGCTGTTCGTCAAGTCCTTGACCCCCTAGTTTTACAGCGCATAAATGTTAGTTAGTGCTAACTATCATGATGTCCATCTTTCATAAGGAGGCTGCAGAGCATGTCTTCGATAAAAGTGGAAAGAAAAAAACACTTCTCC
This sequence comes from Paenibacillus ehimensis NBRC 15659, assembly GCF_004000785.1. Classification (GTDB taxonomy): domain Bacteria; phylum Bacillota; class Bacilli; order Paenibacillales; family NBRC-103111; genus Paenibacillus_G; species Paenibacillus_G ehimensis. The sequence continues at coordinate 20,527 of NZ_BILX01000019.1, forward strand.
CATTATTCCGATAAACCGATCGGCTGGTATTTGAAGCGCGTCGATAAAATGATTACGCAGAACGTTAACGACCTGTTCCGTGATAAAGAATTAACCCGCACGCACTGGCAGGCGTTAAACAATACGTACCATGAAGGCGTCAAGACGAAAGAAAGTTTGCACGAATTGGTGCAGGATTTTGTCGACATGAAGCGATTGGACGAGGTCATCGATTCTTTGGTGGAACGGGGCTGGATGGTGCGCAGGGCAAATCCGGAGCAGCACACCACCGAGCTGGAATTGACGGAGGAAGGCAAGGCGGAGTTCCCTGCGCTTGACGCCGTTCTCTTCAACTTCGATCAACGCGTATTTCAAGGCATCACCGAAGAAGAGTACCGTACGACGATTCAAGTATTAAGCCGGATTATTCGTAATTTGGGTTAAATAAACTCAAAAACCGGGATCATCCGTACAGGATCGGTCCCGGTTTTTGAGTTGCGCCGCAGCGCGGTTCGCTGAACGAATCAGCCCGTCAACCGGAGCCCGGCAATGGTCAAGGCAATTCCCACCATACAAATGAGGCGAAGCCCGCTTCTCGGCTCTTTAAAGAACAGCATGCCGACGGCCGCAGAGCCCAGCGTCCCGATCCCCGTCCAAACGGTGTATGCAACGGATAACGGTATTTCCTGCATGGCTTGCGTCAGCAAACTGAAGCTGGCAAAAAAACCGCCGTAAAGCATCAGGTTGTTGGTCCAGCTGTTGTTCTCGGCAACCTTCTTGATCCCGATCACGCCGACAATTTCGAGCAGACCGGCCAAAATCAAATCGCCCCAGGCCATCAGGCGCCTCCCCCTTTCTTGCCGCCGCCTTCGGATAATTTCAATCCCACAATAAATGCAGCCAGCAGTAAAATAAGCGTCAGCTTCAGGGGAGGGAACGGTTCGTTCAGATAAACGGCGCCCACGACGATCGTTCCAATCGCTCCGATGCCGGCAAACACCGCGTATACGGTGCCGATCGGCAGTACTTTAGACGCCCGAACCAGCAGATCGAAGCTGGCAAAGATGGCAATCAAGGTGTGTATTCCCAGCACTCCCGTTTTAAAGCTGGTGGCCCAAACGATTTCGAGAAGGCCCCCGATCACGACATAGAGCCATGCCCTGCCTGCAGGCAGCGCTTTTCCCCGCTCCGTCCCCGTGCCGGCCGGAGCTTGACGATCGTCCTCCCTCGGTTGAGTCATTGTGGTTTTCCCTCCTACCGTTTTTGCCGTTCGCCGATACATCAGACCTGCGGCCGCCAAGCAGCGGACAGCTTCGCTTTTATCCGCTCAGCGCGTTCCTCAAAAAGACTGCGGTATAAGATCCGCCTGCTTGTGCGACATGCTCCGGTGTGCCCTGCGCGACAAGATAGCCGCCCGCTTCTCCGCCAGCCGGTCCCAGATCGACGATCCAATCCGCCTCGCGGATCAGGTCAAGATGATGTTCGATAACGACAATCGTATTTCCTGCATCTACCAGTTTATTCAGCAGGAGGAGAAGTTGACGCACATCGGAAGGATGAAGTCCCGTCGTCGGTTCGTCCAGCAGGTATAGGGTATGCCCTTTTGATTTTTTGCTCAACTCCTTGGCCAGCTTGAGACGCTGGGCCTCTCCTCCGGACAGCGTGGTCGCCGGTTGGCCCAGCTGCAAATAACCGAGCCCGACTTCGCACAGCAGCGCCAGCTTTTCCGCCAGCTCGCGATGCCCGCCGAAGAAATGCAAGCTTTCCCGCACCGTCATATCCAGAAGCTCGGAGATGTTCTTGCCCTCGTATGTGACGCTCAAGATGTCGTCCTGAAACCGCCTCCCGCCGCAATCCGGGCACACGGCCTCCACGTCCGGCAAAAAATGCATATCCAGCAGCAGCACGCCCAGCCCCTGGCATTTCTCGCATCTCCCCCCGGGAACATTAAACGAAAAATGCTTCGACGACAGCTTTCTCCGCTTGGCTTCCGGCAGTTCGGAGAACAGATTGCGGATTAACGTAAATACGTCGGTATAGGTGGCGATGTTGGATCGCAGAATACGTCCGATGGGCGCTTGATCGACCGTAATCATTTTGTCGATCTGTTCGAACCCGTCAATGCTTCCGCATGCCAAGCCCGCCTCCGTGCGCCCTTGAACATGCTGCCGGCCGGCCGGATCGATCAGGTCGAATAGCAGCGTCGATTTTCCGGAGCCGGAGACGCCGGTAATGGCAATTAGCGTGCCTAAAGGAAGCTCGACCGTGATGTTTTTCAGGTTTCGCGCATACGCGTCGCGAACGGTTAAGAAGCCGCCGTTGCCGGGTCTTCGCCCCGAAGATAATGGCCGGCCATGATCGTTTCGCAGAAATTGTCCCGTGACCGAGCCGGGATTCGCCTTCAGCTCCTCCAGCGTACCGGTGCCGACGACCGTCCCTCCTTGCCGGCCTGCGCCCGGCCCCATATCGATCACGTAATCCGCTGCTTCCATCACATCGACGTCATGCTCGATCACGAGCACGGTATTTCCCAGGTCGCGCAGCTGCTGCAGCACGCCGATGAGCGAAGCCGTATCCTTCGGATGCAGCCCTGCCGTCGGCTCGTCAAGAACGTACAAGACGCCGCTAAGACCCGAGCCTAAAAGCGATGCCAGCCGGAGACGCTGCGCTTCCCCGCCGGACAGCGTGTTGGCCTGCCGGTCGAGTGACAGATACCCCAACCCGACCTTCGCAACCCGCCTCATGCGCTCCGCGATGTCGTGGATGATCGGGTCCAGCACGTGCTGTCCCGCTTCGGAGAGGACGGGCCGCACCTCCTCCAGCCATGCCATCAAGCGGTGAAGCGGCCATGACGCTATTTCCGCAATCGATTGTCCGCTGATCGTGACCCGGCGGCTCTCGCTTTTCAGGCGCGTTCCTTCGCAAGCGGGACAAGGGCGCCGGGTGAAATAGCCGGCCAGCTTCTTCGACTGGGCGGTATCTCCGGCCTGCTCCCGATGGCGCCGGTTCAGATAGGTCAGAACGCCCTCGAACCGGCCTTTTCCGACCGACTTGGGCGCCTTGATTCCCGGAAAGCGCCCGGCAAACCGCTCGCTCTCCACGCCGTAAAGCAGCAAATCCCGCTGCACCGGACTGTAATCTTTCATGGGAGCGTCCGGATCAAACGAAAACCCGTAATGCTTGGCGGCAGCTTGCAGCACGTCCGAATAATAGTCGATGAACATGCCGTCCCAAAAGGTGACGCAGCCTCCGCGCAGACTCCGTTCTTCATCGAAGATAAGGCTCGTTTCCAGACTGGTCAGGATTCCCATTCCCGCACACGCTTCACAAGCTCCTTCCGGCTTGTTAAAGGAGAAATGGGCCATCCTCAGCTTGGGGACGGCATGCCGGCATCGGGGACAGCGGTCCGTTCCCGAACTAGGGCTCTCCTCCAGAAGCTTGGCCCCGGGGACCGCTCCTTCCGCCACCGGTTCGAACGAGGGCCGGATCGTGGCGCCGCACGACGGACACGGCCGCTCCCCGAGCCTGGCGTACATCACCCGCAAATACGTATAAATCTCCGTTACCGTTCCCAGCGTGGATCTTGGGTTCCGGTTGGCGGTCTGCTGCCTGACCCCAATCGACGGGGAAAGACCGGTGATCGATTCCACCTTCGGTTTGTCGATCGCATCCGTGACCATGCCCATGGATTCCATGTACTGCCTCTGGCATTCCTTCTGCAAAATGTCCATAGCCAGCGTCGATTTTCCGGAGCCGGACAATCCGGTCAAGACGACGAGCTTGTTCTTCGGAATGCTTAGCGAAACGTGCTTCAAATTATTTTCATAGGCGCCTTGGATGACAATGGCTCCTTCCATGCCTGCAGCCTCCCCGTTTCAATCTGCCTTGGGTACCATTCCATTCTATTCAAGTATACGGGATGTACCTGACATCTATTGTCATATTGGATCGAAGCCTGCGCCTGAAGATTTACCGGAAAATGACGATAAGGGGGAAATTGCAATCGAAATAGAAGGACGTGGATGAGGTCGAAGCGTAGCAGGCATGGGATGCTGCTTGAAGAAATTGGGGAGGCGGCCGGATCGCCTAACCGGAGCTTGACGCGCAGCCTGCGCCGAAACGCGGACTGCACGCCTGCGGCTCCGTTCCGCCGCCGAAGCGGGCTATTCCTGCTCCAAGACGCCGGCCGTTTCCTGAGATGCCATTTGCTTCTGCGCGGAGGCAACCGGGTTCCGGTTATGCTCGAATTCGAATATTTCGCTATAGGACTCCGTGCCGCTTTCTTGCGTCTGCTTTTCTTTGTTTGGGGCATTAAATTCCGCCATCGGGTTCCCTCGCTTGTCGTTCGTATTGTCTTCCACATGTATAGAATATCCAGTCCGGCCGGAATCGTATGCACGCCTTCCCGCACTTCACGCCCCAAGCTCCAGCTTGACGCCGTATTCCTTGAGCCAGCAGTTCACCTGCACCAGATAATCGAGAATCGCGCGGGCGTCGGCCCCGCTCCCTTCGAGGCTCTTGCCTTCCGCAATACGTCTCACCCTTCCGGCATCAATCAGCGCATGAATCGGGGCATCCGGGTCATGCAGGATGTCGAGCATCCAGCGGCTGATCAGGTCGAGATAAGCTTTGTCTTTCGTGGTCGGGTAAGCGCTCTTCCTTCGGTTTCGAACGTCGTCCGGAAGAACGCCCTCGAAGGCACGGCGCAGGATCCCTTTTTCAATATGACCGATGCTTTTCACCTCGAACGGCACGTTCCACAAATATTCCACGAGCCGGTAGTCGCAGAACGGCACGCGCACTTCAAAGCCCGTCATCATACTCGCCCGGTCTTTCCGGTCCAGCATATACGGCAGGAACCGCGTGATGAAAAGGTACGACATCTGCCGCTGCTTCCGCTCAAGCTCCTCCTCCCCTTCGAGAAACGGAATCTCGCTTACGGCTTCTTGAAAACGCCGCTTGCGATACGCCTCAATCTGAAGCCTGTCCCGAATCTCCGCTTTCAGGACGTCCGAGGTATAGCCGAAGTTGAGCAGCCACGGGAAGATTTCGGCATTCAAATACGTCTCTTGATAAAACCACGGGTACCCGGAAAACACTTCGTCGGCGGACTCGCCGGACAGCGCCACCGTCGCATCCTTCTTCATTTCCGTGAACAGCAAATAAAGCGAGGTTTCGATCTCGCCGACGCTCGGAAGGTCGCGGGCCCGCATTGGCTCGAGCAAATGCGCAATCAGCTTGTCCGGTCCAAAGACGACGGAATGATGCTCGGTGCCGACATGCCCGGACACCCGCCTGACCCAAGGCTCGTCTTGGTCGCGCCGCAAAAAATCCTGCTCGAAATCGCGATCGTTGTTCACAAAATCGATCGAGTACGTATGGAGCGTCTTCCCGTGCGCGTGGAAATTTTTGCCTGCCAGAGCCGTCAGTCCGCTGGAATCGAGCCCGCCGGACAGCATGCAGACGACCGGCTTGTCCGCGATAAGCTGCCGCTCCACCGTGTCTTCGAGAAGCGAGCGGATCGTCCGCACCGTGGTCTCGGTATCGTCCGTGAGCTTGCGGCTTACGAGCTTCCAGTAGCGGGTCGTACGGCTGCCTTCGGCCGTGAACGTCACGTAATGGCCTCCTTTGACCTCCTCAATGTCCTTGAACACCCCCAGCCCGGGAGTTCGCATCGCCCCCATGCCGAAAAGCTCCGCCAGCCCTTCACGGTCGACGACCGCTTCCACCAGCGGATGGGCCAGCAGCACCTTAATTTCCGACCCGAAAATAACGGCGCTTCCTCTTTTGGCAAAAAACAGCGGTTTTACTCCAAGGTGATCCCGGCCGAGCATCAGTTGTCCCCGCTGCTCATCCCAGATGCCGAACGCATAAATTCCGTTAAAATGCCTTACGCAGTCCTCCTTCCACTCAACATAAGAATGCAGAAGAACCTCCGTATCGGAATGGGTTTTAAACCGGTGGCCTTTTCCTTCCAGCTCCCTTCGCAGCTCCCGGTAATTGTAGAGCTCGCCGTTGTAAGTCAAGGCAATCGTCTGGTCGCCGTCCCGGTAAAGCATCGGCTGCTTCCCGCCTTCGGGATCGATCACAATCAGGCGGCGGTGTCCGAACGCGGCCCGCTTCGACAACCAGAAGCCTTCGGCATCCGGCCCGCGATGCGCAATGGACCTTGTCATCTCCGTCAACACCGACCGTTCTTCGGAAAGGTCCTTGGACCAATCCGCCCATCCTGCAATTCCGCACATTATGTTCTACCTTCCTTCCACATTAGTTTGTGTTTGCTGCGCCTTCCGGCTCTCCGATTGACATCCCACCCCCTTCAATTCGACCAAAATCATAAAACGGTCGAAAATAGAGTGAAAAAATCGACCAAAATTATCCATTGGCCATAAATTCATAATAGGACATTTGAACAATTTTGGCAATCATTGACTATCGATCCGAGTTATTTAATAATAGATAGCAGATTCATATCTTACGGCGGCATGGGGCGGGTCAATGAAACAACCGGATAAAAAACTAAAAATCATCGAAGCGGCAACCGAGCTGTTCCAGCATTCGGGGGTCCGGCGGACAACGCTGGACAAAATCGCGGAGAAGGCGGGGATCGGCAAAGGTACGATCTATTACTACTATGAGGATAAGACCCAAATCCTGATCGATTGCTATATGAGACATGTCAACCAGATGCGCTCGAAGGCTTTTGGCGAGCTTCAACAAGAGAGCGATATTTTGGTGCGTTTGCGAAGCATACTCGGCTATTTAAGCGCGGAGGTGCATCAGGACCCTTTCGTTTCCACCCTGTTTGAGGAATACAAGGAATTCCGGCTCGCCGAGATTGAAAAATGCTTCGCCCAATCCGAAGAAGCCGCCGTTCAATTGATCGGCAGCTTGATCCGGGAAGGGCAGCAGCAAGGGCATTATGCCCAGGTTCCGCTGCCGCTTACCGCGTTTATGTTGGTCAAAATGATTTTTTCCTACGAGCTTGATTACCCGAAGACGGAGCAAAGCGATCAGGATTTGAAGCAGCTGCTTCGGCATATGCTGCGCAAACGCTCCGACGATTGAGCCGGAACGGCAGCCCGGCCGGAACCGCCGGCTTCTCGCGTTCTAATCCAGTACGGTGCTTTCCCCCGCCGGAGTATGGGCCGGCTTTACACGGACCAAGTAATAAACAACGGATACCGCAAAAATGACGACAACGACGCCCCAGAGCGGGATATTCATGCCGAACAGCGGAAGCGAGGTCGTCATCAGGCTGTAGCGGATCACGCAATAGAGGAATACGAGCCCCAGAAGCAGCGCAATGGCCGGAATGACAGGAAAGGCTACTTTGAATGGCCGCTCCATATTCGGTTCCTTCACACGCAGAATGAACAAGGAAATCATGCTGAGTACATACATGACGACGGCGCCGAATACCGCAAGCAGGATCAAGGCGTTGGCAAAAGCGGCCGAGCCGGCGCAGATCACGCCGATCACGCCCGGAACGATGAGCCCCCATACCGGCACGCTTTTGGAATTAAGCTTGGCCAGAAACTGCGGGAAATAACCGGCGCGGGCCAGCGCGTACGTCTGCCGGGAATAGCCGATAATAATGCCGTGCAGGCTGGCAATCAGGCCGAATAATCCGATAACCGCCACGCTCATGGCCAGCAGACTGCCTTCGCCGTAAACGCTTCCAAGGGCCTGAGGCAGCGGATAATCGGCCGGTTTGCCGATGCCTCCCCCAAGGCCGGCGGTAACGAACAGCGTCAACAGCGTAGCCGCGGTCAGCGTTAAAATGCCGGAGATAAAGCCGCGCGGAATGTCCCGCTTCGGATTCTTGACTTCTTCCGCGGCCATCGCGCCGCCTTCAATCGCGAGAAAGAACCAGATCGCAAACGGAATGGCCGCCATGACGCCGCCGCTTCCCCCGATAAACGAATTTTCGTTCAGCAAATTCTCAACCTTCACATGCGGCAGTCCCGCTGCGTAAAAAATCGCAAGCCCGATCAACGCGGCGATCGTCGCGCCAAGCTCGATCAGCGCGGCTCCTTTCATGCCCACCAGGTTGATCAGAATAAAAAATACGAACACGCCGATCGTCACATAGACCGGTTCAACCGCCGGAATCAGAAAGTGTACGTAAGCTCCTGTCGAAACCGCAATGGCCGGCGGCGCGAACACAAACTCTAACAGACACGCGATTCCGGCAATAAACCCGCCGAACGGCCCCATCGCCCTTGCCGCATAAGCCGAAGGCCCCCCGGCGTTAGGAATGGATGTGGACAGCTCGGAGTAGCTGAATATAAAACAGGTAAAAAATACGATGACGAGCAGCGAAGCGATCGCAAGGCCCATAATTCCGCCCTGCTCAAACCCGTAGTTCCACCCGAAATATTGACCGGAGATGACCATCCCGACCGCGATTGCCCAAAGATGAATCGGCTTTAACGTCTTCTTCAATTCATGATTTTCCATACGTCAGTTCTCTCCTTCATGTGGGCTATGAGGTTCAACGACAAGCCGGGCGCGCTGACTTCAGCCAGATCGCGAAACGGCAAGACTATTTCAGCAGCTTCTCTTCGGACGCCCCTAAACTAACGCTTTTTTCCGTATTTCGGAACGCTCCTGTGTTATCGTCTCTTCCTTGCAGCAAATATTTGGCGTTTCCTGTGCCAATCCCGGAAGCGGCCGTTTTCGACAATTCCCCGATGTCCCCTCCCTTCAAGCGGTTGACGATTAGCCCCAATTTCATATCTTTAAAATCCGTCAGCATCGCCGTATCGCCGTCGCTGTCTCCCGCCACGAAGATGGGTCCGTATCCGTATTTGGATACCAGAAAACGCTCGATCGTCTTCGTCTTCCCTTTGCCCTGCGTCTGTTCGTACCCCTTGCGATATTCCGGCTGGATGACCCCCGCGGCATCCCGTTCCAGCTCCATGGCCAGGACGCGCTCCTCCGGAAGGGAGTAGCCGTATTTCGGGTTCGACGCAAATTCTTTGACCACGTCAACGAAGGAAGCGGAGCATACATAAACATCGAATCCGTTGTCTATGAACGTTTTATACAGATTTTGCTGCTCCGCAAACGCCCGCAAGCCGGTTTTAATCTTCACTTCGACAACGCCCGCTTTACCCGGCAGCCCGCCCGGACTGGCCAGCGTTTTTTCGCCGATGGCGTCCTGCAGATTGTAATCGATGGAGGCACGCGCTAATTCGCGCACTTCCTTCTCCGTCATCCCGGCGAACAAATAGATGACCCAGGGATAGCTGACATCCGGGCTGAAGGTTCCCCCGATCGCTTCATAAAGATATCTGGTTTTGGCCACAAAATCTTGATACTGCGGGGTAGCTTTGATTTCCTCCAAAGATTTGGTTCCCTTGAACCCCTTGTAGTTCTCATATAGATACTTGTAATCCGCGCCCAAATCTTCGCTGATGAGATCGATCCGGACAGGCTTCCCAGCCTTATTATTGAATTCTTGTTTGAAATTATCCTTCGGAATATTGATTTTGATTGCGCTTACAAATTGGTCCGGCGTCATTTTAAAGTGCAAGTTTGTCAGCTGGTACGTTAACAAGGTTTCTTGGACATCGTTGAATGCGGAGGTGTTGTCCCAGTCGAAGACGGCATAAGGCCTTTTGTCCTTGTTATAGCTTTTGCTGCGGATGCCGTAATCGTCGATTAAAGCTTGAATCGCTTTGTGATTGGCCGGGGCCCAGTGCATAAGGGCCAGTTGTTGCGAAGGGGATGGCGCGGGCTGTTCCGCTTGGGTCTTGACTTCCTGTTGCGTTGTGGCCGATGGGCTGCAGCCTGCCGATAAGCTTACGAATACGGCGGCTAAAATCAAAACAACCTTTTTGGTGGTTTTCACACATCCCGGTGGTCTTGCCGTTCTCTTTGGTTTGGTCAGCCTCATGCTTTATCTCCCGCCCTTTCCATTGTTGGTCCAAGGCCTCCGGAAACAAAAAAATGCCTGGGAGCAAAAGCGAAATAACGCTTCTGCGACCATGGCACCGTTGCCCTTGTTTATCCACTTGTCACAAAACTTTCATTTTAAATCCTCTTAAAGAAGATATTAAAACCAACCGCCCGAATTTGCAACCTTAATTTTTTAGAAAATTTCGCCGTTTGCCTTTTTTACCGTATCGCGGACGACGATTTGATGGGGAAGATACGTTCTAAGCGTGGATGGACCCGCTCCGTCCAGCACTTCCTGAAGCGTTCGGACGGCCTTGTAGCCGATCTCGTAAATCGGCTGGGCGACGGTCGTCAACCGCGGCAGCGACATGCTGGCGATTCTCGTGTTGTCCAGCCCCAGAACGGATACCTCGTCGGGCACCCGGATGCCGCTTCGATAGAGATAGTAGATCGCCCCCAGCGCCATCTCGTCGCTTGCCGCGAATACGGCGGTCAGCTCCGGATTTTTGCTCCACAGTCTTTCCATCGCTGTATAGCCGTCGTCATAACGGTAGTCGCCGTACTCCACACACCGGGCGGAATCGAAGTCAAGCCCGTTCGTTCTCATCGCTCTCATGAAGCCCTGCAGACGGGACATACCGGCAATCGGATCGAGGTGCGGCCCGCTAATCATGGCGATCCGCCGGTGCCCGCAATCGATCAAATATTGCCCTGCATCAAAGCCGGCCTGCTCGTCGTCGATTTTGACGGAAGGAATGGCGTACTCCAGGCTTTGCGTGGAAGCGAGCACAACCGGTAGGCCTAGCTGGTTGAAGATGTCGTAATAATCGGGATACACCGGCTCGCTGGTGAACACGAAGCCGTCGATTTGCTTTTCCTTCATGCTCCGGAGCGCCGAGATCATCCGCTGCTTGTCCTTATCGGTGTTGCAAATGATAATGCTATGCCCGAATTCCTGCGCCGCATCCTCCATGCCGCGGAACATTTCCGCGTAATAATAATTGGAAATATCGGGAATCAAGATGCCCAATGTCTTGGTCTTCTTATGGATCAGACCTCTTGCCAAAGCATTGGGGTGATATTTCAATTGTTCGATCGCGCGGAGAACCCGCTCCCTTTTTTCCTTCGTGACCTTGTCCGGCGCATTCAGCACCCGCGAAATCGTGCTTATGGACACACCCGCCAATTTTGCAACGTCTTTTATCGTAGCCATTCTATTATTAATCTCCCGATTCAAGGGATTGAGCTTGAAAAGGTTTTCAGCTTGTACCATTGTAAATGATTTGCCATCGCTCGTCAATCGCCTGAACATCCTGAGCAGTCAACCCCCGGCTCCACCTTCACAGCGGCTCCGGGGGTCTTCGGGATTACCTGTCTATCCGACCTTTCGCAAGATGGCTTCCAAGGAAAGCCCGGCCGTGCTTTCGTACACCAGGTCGGCATGGGCGAACAGCTCCTTCGCGCCAATCGCTACTGCGAACATGCCCGCTCCTTTGATCGCCTCGACTCCGGCCGCCGCGTCTTCCACGCCGATGCATGCACCGGGTTCCACTTCCAGCAGATAAGCGGCTTTCAAAAAGATCTCGGGATCCGGCTTGCCGCGCCGCACCGTCTTCGCATCGACAATCGCATGGAACTTGTTTTTGAGGCCGAGCGATTCGAGCACCGCAAGCGCGTTTTTGCTGGCCGACGCCAGCCCGATCTTGAGCCCTTGGGCTTGAATGTCGGCAATAAATTCACGGATGCCCGGCAATACGTCCGCAGGACTGATGTTTTGAATCAAGGTCAAATAATGCTCGTTTTTTTTGTCCGCAAGCGCGTGTTTTTGTTCCTCGGTATAATCCTGCGCTTTTCCGCCGAGCACGAGAATTTTTTCCAGCGACTCCATGCGGGAGATCCCTTTCAGCTCCTCGTTGAATTCGCGCGTAAACGGAATGGACAGCTCCTCGGCAAGCGTCTTCCACGCTTCGTAATGATATTCCGCTGTGTCCGTAATGACGCCGTCCAGATCGAAAATAACCGCCTGCACCGCTGTGTTCATGTTCTGCTTCCCCTTTCCGTACGCTTTGGTCCGCTCCGTTTAGTTTGCTTTCAAGGCTTGCTCCAATGGCCGATTCCGCTCCAGCGTCACGTCGTCCCCGTACAGCTTGAGCGTCAGCGCTTCGCCTTCTTCCAGCGTGAGCCGGATGCTCTGACGGCCGATGTCCACGGCAAGCTTCCGTCCGCGGTAATGAAGACGGAACGAGTACCGGTCCCACTGCCGCGGAATCGCAGGCGCCAGCGACAGACCGCTCTCCTTCAAGCGGAAGCCGGCAAAGCCGTAGACAATGGACATCCAGGTGCCGCCCATGTTCGCCATATGCAGGCCGTCTTTGGTATTGCCGTGCGTGTTGTCGAGATCCAGCCGGGCCGTTTCGATAAAGTAATCGTAAGCCTTGGCATCGTATCCCAGCTTGGAGGCCATAATACTGAAGATGCAGGAAGAAAGCGACGAATCATGGGTCGTGATCTTCTCGTAATAATTATAGGAATTGCGGATCGTCCCCAGCTCCTGCTCGTCCTCCAGCAGGAAGTGCGCAAGGACCGTATCCGCTTGCTTGCACACCTGATAACGATAAAGCGTCAACGGATGATAATGCAGCAGCAGCGGATAGTGCTCTTCCGGCGTGTTTTCGAAATCCCATACCGCTTTTTGCAGGAACGTGTCGTCCTGAGGGTTAATGTTCAGCTCCGGGTCGTACGGCAAGTACATGCAATCCGCCGCTTTTTGCCACGCTTCCGCTTCCGGCTTCGTGACGTTGAGCCGCGCGCACAGCCGGTCCAAAGCCTCCGGGGCAATGTCGGCCAGCAGCGCGTAAGCCTTGGCCGCCCACTTCAGATTATGCTTGGCCATCGCGTTGGTATAGTAATTGTTATTGACAACGCACGTATATTCGTCGGGGCCGGTCACGTTGTCGATCCGGAATTCGCCGTTCAGATAGTGGCCCATATCCAGCCAGAGCCGCGCCGTTTCAAACAGCAATTCGGCGCCGTACGTTTTCATGAATTCCTTATCCTGCGTACCGAGGTAATATTGGATGTAGCTGTAGGCGATATCCGCGCTAATATGATACTGGGCCGTGCCGGACGGGAAGAACGACGAGCATTCCGTGCCGGAAATCGTACGCCAAGGGAACAAGGCGCCTTGCTTATGCCCCATTTCTTTCGCCCGGGCCCGGGCCTGATCCAAGGTCGAATAGCGGTAAATCAGCAGCTGGCGGGCAATGTCCGGCTTCGTCATCAGAAAGACCGGGAACATGTAAATTTCCGTATCCCAGAAATAATGGCCTTCGTAGCCTTCCCCGGACAAGCCCTTGGCCGAAATGTTGCTGTATTCGTCCCGGCCGACCGACTGGAGCAGATGATACAGGTTAAAGCGGATGCCTTCCTGCAGACTGCTGTCTCCTTCGATCCGGATGTCGGCATTTACCCAAAACTCGTCAAGATACGCTTGCTGGGCGTCCAGCACGTCTTCAAACGTCAGCCCGCCGAGTCGTTCATGAATGCCGATGGCCTGATCGACAAGGTTCTCCCGGTGGCGCAAAGTATCCGTGTACACGTTCCATTTCGTCACCCGAATCGGTTCGGTCAAGTGAAACGTCAGGACGGTTTCGCCGCTACGGCTCTTGATGTCGGCGGCCCCGGTTGCCGTATGGCGGCTCACGCAGGCGGTCTTCAAGCCGGAGGCCAAGGTGCGGTCGACCGCGTAGACATAGCCTTGCTTTTCTCCGGCTTCCTCCACTTGCAGACGCTTGGTATGACCGGAGGCGACCCGGGGATCGTTCGGATCGGCGAAGTTGGACACGTCTCCGTTGACGGTCGACACCACTTTGACCTTCCCGTTGAAATTGACCGGTTCGATCCGCAGGTCGATAGCAAATAATTCTCTGACGGTCATCGAAACGACGCGCCGGAAGTGGAGCTTCACTTCTTTGCCGCCCGGGGAACGCCAGTGCACCGTTCTTTCGGAATAGCCGCGGTCGAGATGAAGCCGCCGCTCGTAAGCAACCGCTTCCCCGGCAAATAAAGAGAACTCTTCTTCGTCATCGCCCAAATAAATCTTGATCGTTTGCGCGTCGATGACATTGAGCAGCTTCTGCTGGGTTCCCGGGAAAGCGTAAAGCTTTTCTCCGTAAGGGATTTCAATCACATCATGAAACGCGTTCTGGTACGTGCCCCGGATCGAGACCATCTCCGGACGGTAGCCTTCTTCAAAGTTGCCGCGAACACCGAGATACCCGTTGCCCAAAGAAAATAAGCTTTCCAAGTTCAGCAAAGCTTTCGGGGTCAATTCATTGTTCGTCAATGTCCATGTCACCGCATATCACTCCCGGACGTTAATTTGATTTGAAAAGCTTTTCAAATCCAATCAAAGCATAGCTTCCAACTTATCGAACCATTCTTCTCTATTATTAGGGAGACCACGGGTAGTTGTAAAGTGCTTTTTTAAAGGATTGTCTTTGTTTATTGGCGCGTTTCCCCACAGACGAAACCCCAGAACTTACCCTGAAGTCAGCTAAAAAATAATTGAAAAGCTTTTCAAAACAAGATCGAATCATAACAATGAATTCAATCCGTTAACTTCCAGTTTCAAAGCGAAACCTTCCGGAATTTATCTGATTACCGTTTTTGTCACTTGTAGACAGCAGCTTCAAGCACGAGATGACTGTATGATTGCTTTCAGAACCTAGCCTGTCTAATAACGCCAGGATTGAAAAAATAATGAAGAGCGGCAGCCTTGGGTGGGTAAAGCCCCGGGCTGCCGCTGTTTATTGAATAATCGCAGTAAGTGAAAGAATTGCGGAATCGTTACAAAATCATAGTACTGGTTGTAGGAAGGAAGACGCGAATCATCCCTCAATGCCCCAATAAGCTGCGGATCGTTTCGATGACCAGAGCGGGCTCGTCGTGAATTACCATATGACCGCTTTTTTTGGCAATGATAAGCTCGCTATCGGTGGAAATCTTCAGCATATTTCGTTGTCCAGCCTGCCATATCTCTTCAAGCCGCTTACCGCCTTCTTCTGAAATGCCAAATGCGGCGTAATTTTGTGGAAGCCCTCTGGCAATGATTTTTACGGGGAGGGAGCCCAGGTTTTGTCCCCGAACGGCATCCTCCGTAGAACCTGCCAAATCCGCCTCTTGTTCTTTGGCTTCAAAATAGTTTGGCGTCGCAATAACATTGATAAACTGTTTTCTATCTTCTTTCGGAACAAGACCTTCCAGCAAATAGTCCTGGTATAACCGGAAGCCTCCCGACAGTTTTAAGAGCTTTAAGAACGACGCAGGCGGGTTTTTGGCGAATTTTTCCCGCTCAAGGACCGGCTTGGCTTCCCGCTCATCGTTTTCGGGTCTGGCATCAATAAGCACTAAGCCGGTGATATCATTCGGATAGGTCTGTGCGAATAACCGTGCGTACAACCCCCCCAATGAATGACCGACAAGCAGGTAAGGCCCGTCGATTCCCTCTTTTTTCAAGGCTGAATGCAATTCTTGTACGATGTTGGCTCCTGTTCGTGCCGTATTTGCTTTCTCGCTCCACGCATAACCCGCGCGATCATAGGTTACAACGGTAGCAAATTCGGCCAACTGTTCGGGAATATTTCTCCAGGACAGGCTTGTCTCCCCGCTTCCCGCTTCGAGAATGATGGTTGGAGATCCGCTGCCCAATTTTTGAAGATGCAAACGGTAACCGCCAACTTCGACTAGTTTTCCTGGAGGGGGAAAAGCCTTCTTGGCTTGCTTCGATGCAATCCATTCATAAATAAATCCTGATCCGATAAGGAGTGTAACAATAGACAATACAACGAGCAACATCCTTTTCCACTTTAATTTTGTTGATGGTTTCTTGTGTCTAGCATTGATGTTCATTGGGCGGCAAGTCCTCTCTTTTTTTAGTACAATCGTATTACAAAAAAATATTTTAGCACATTGTATTATAAAAAACAAAACGATATAATCGAGCTATGCCAAAAATCGTTGATCATGAGAAACAGCGACATATTGTTGCTCAAGCCGCCTTGAAAGTCATCCAAAAATTTGGACTCGAACAGGCTACCGTCCGCAATATCGCGAAAGAAGCCGGCCTGTCCGTAGGATCGATGCGGCATTACTTTTCCACACAGGTCGAGCTTTTTGCCTTTTGTATGGGTCTCTATGCTCAGCGCGTCCAAAAGCGTGTTGCAGCGCTTACTGTCGAGAAGCCGTTTTTGCCGGATTTGAAGCAACTGCTTTTGCAGTTTTTGCCTGTAAATGAGGAAAGAACAAAGGAGATGGAGGTTTGGTTTTTATTTAACGCCAAGGTCATGATTTATCCCGAGCTAAAGAAAGTAAGTGAAGAAATGCAGAACGGCTTATATCGGATCGCTGAATTCGTAATTGAAACCTTGGTAGAGTCCAATCTGGCGAAACCGGGATTGGATGCCGCTTTGGAAGCGGAGAAATTGTACGCGCTGGTCGACGGACTGGCCATACACCAACTGATGCAGCCAGGGCGACTCTCGCCGGATCGGCTGGAATATCTGCTTGACCAGCATTTGAGCTCGTTATGTACAAGGGAGGAGGAAAGCTCTCGCGGTTAGCCAAGGAATATCGATCCTGTGACTCACAAAGCAGGGATTGTAAGAAAATGATTGATTGTTTCTGTGTTCGGGCAATTTGCAAAGAAAAAACCGCCCTCTCTCACTTTCAAGAAAGGCCGGTCATTTGAGGTTCGTACGTTTTAAGAAATATGCTTAACCAGTTGGCCGAGCGCTTCGTGAATCGGCGTCGCCGGGCGGCCGAGCAGCTTTTCCAAATCACTGCTTTCGACTTCCAATGTGCCTTCCCGAATGCCTTGTTGGATCCCTGTGAGTAAAGGGATAATGAAGTCCGGGACACCCGCGGCTTTCATGATGCCGGCATACGCAGCGTCGTCAACCTGCTGCACGGGAACCTCCTTACCCAATACGGCACCGAGAGCGGACGCCATTTCTTCTTGAGTCAGCAGCTTTCCGGAAAGCTCATAGATCGTATTCTCATGTCCGGTCCCCGCCAATACGTTGGCCGCCGCTTCTGCGTATTCTTGCTGCAGCGCCCAACCCACCTTGCCGTTTCCGGCCGATGTCACCCAAGGAGCTCCCGCTACGACGCCTTGAATGCTCGACAATTCATTCTCCAAGTACCAGTTGTTGCGCAAAAAGGAGTATGGAATCCCTGTTTTCAAAATAGCTTCCTCGGTTGCCCGATGTGTTGGAGCAAGGAAGTTGTTGCTCTCCCTGGCATTGGCTATGCTGGTATAAGCAATAAATTTAACTCCGGCACGCTCTGCCGCCGCTACCGCATTGGCATGCTGCCGGATTCTGGTTTCATTGTCTCCGTCCGCAGAAATCATTAACAAGCGGTCGATACCTGCAAAAGCGGTTTCCAGCGAATCCGGGCGGTCAAAATCGCCTTGACGGACCTCGACTCCGCGTGCTCTTAACCCTTCCGCTTTCTCCGGATTGCGAACGCTGACAGCCAGCTGACTCGCCGGCACCGTTTTCAACAGCGTCTCTACCACTTTCGTCCCCAATTTTCCCGTTGCGCCTGTCACCAACAATTTCATAGACGATTCCTCCATTTAGTTGTAATTAAATTTGTTATAACAAAACAAGTTACAACAACTGTATAAAATAAAAGCCCGAAAAAATGAGCTTTTACTTACTTAAATTTTCCAATCAATTGGTCCAACGTTGTTTGTGCCAGCCTTTGTTCCATCACGGACTGAGCCTCTTTTAATTCCTTTTGAAGGGCTTGCTCGATATTCCGCCCGACAAAGCAATGAATATTGGGGTTTCCATGAATGCGAAACAGCCGATCCTCTTCTGTCACATTCACAGCCCGGTACACATCAAGGAGTGTAATCCGTTCGGGATCTTTTAACAAAGAAGCTCCCCCGACCCCTGGGCGAACGTCAACCAATCCGGCCTTTTTTAACATCCCCATAATTCTCCGGATGACGACGGGATTGGTATTTACGCTGCCCGCGATAAAGTCCCCCGTGCAATCCTTCGGGTACACAGCAATAAGGGAAAGGGTATGCACAGCAATGGAAAAGCGGGTACTGATCTGCTTCAAATGTATCACCACCGATGTAACCATTATAGTTACACCTAATTGCTTTGTCAATCTCGTTCAACTCAAAATAAAGGAAAGACCCTGAGGAACAATTCCCCAAGGCCTCCATTCATTCCCGTTCATTTGCCGGACAAACCTTCGCATTCCTTCATGCCCCGCATGATTTCCGCCATATCCACCTCGGCGTAGCACATGGACGTATCCGCCGCTCCGTAGTAGATCCTAACCTTGCCCTGCTCGTATAAAGCCCCGCAGCTGAAAATGACGTTCCCGAAAAATCCGTCCTTTTCGTAAGCCGTCTCCGGCTCCATCAAAGGCAGCGTGCTGCGCGCGATCACCCGCCATGGCTGATCGATATCGAGCAGCGCCGCCCCCAGGCAGTACCGGTTGTTGCGGTCGGCGCCGTGGTACAGCTCAAGCCAGCCCTGCTCCAGCTTGATGGGCACGCAGCTCGCCCCGATTCGCGTCTCGTCCCAGCAGCCGTCCCGGCAGCCCATCAAATACCGGTGGTTTCCCCAGCAGAGCAGATCGGGAGATTCCGCGATCCACATGCTCGGCTTGCCGAAGCTTGAGCTGGACGGACGGTGCAGCGCATAATATTTGCCGTTAATTTTTTGCGGGAAAATCGCGATATTTTTGCTGTCCGGCTGAAATATGACGCCTTCGCGCTGCATATAAGCAAAGTCCTTTGTCGACGCCAGACAAGTCGTAATGCCCAGATTGGATACTGCCGAGTAGTTGATGTAATACGTATCGTCGATCTGCGTGATCCGACAGTCCTCGATGCCGTAAATTTCGTACCGGTTTTCCGGGAACAAGGCGGGCCGGTCGTCGATCTTGAAATGAATGCCGTCCTTGCTCCGCGCGATACGCAAATAGGAAATCGACGTCAGTAAAGATCCGTCCGGGGTCCCGATTCCTCTGGCATCCGAGAAATCGTAGCCCGGCATCCCCTTCTCCAAACGGACGACCCCCATTTTGCCGTTCGCCATATCGTAGAAGGGGCTAAGGCTGTACTTCGGATCATGATGCACCGGCCTTTCCGCAATGCGCAGCAGCAGCAAAATTTCGTCGCCGTAGCGCATCACCCCGGCGTTAAACACGCCGATCACTTCGTAATCCTCCAGATAGGGCGGAATATCCTTCGGCTCAATAATCGGATTGCCCGGATAACGGTAAATATTCATCCGAACCTGCTCGCCTCCCGTTTAGGAATGAATATCGGCCAATTTCCGATACAAAGCTTCCGTCAATAAAAAAGCGATGGTGGATTCCGCCCCTTTATTCAGATTCGGGCCGTCCTCCCCCAATCCGTCGCAGCAAGCGCCTTCCTCCGCGTCAATCATCAAAGCACCTGCGTCGTTGTCCCCGTAAAACCAGTCCCGGCACCGCCGCGCAATGTCCGCATAACCGGAGTCCCCTGTGATTTCGTACGCTTTGGAGACGGCGAGCAGCAGCTTCATGACATCGACCGGCTGCTGATCCCATTGCGCCCGGTGCCCGGGAGCGCACCACCCCCGGTTGCCGACCGGACGGATCTGCCCGCGTTCATTTACCGACATGCGGATCAAAAAATCGAGACTTTCCTTGGCGACAGCCAGGATGTCCTCTCGCTCCATAACTTCGTAGGCGCACAGCAGTCCCCACGGAAGTACCCCGTTGCTGTAGGATAGCACCGGCTCGTACCAATGCCACCCCGGCTTCGCATGCCGCCGATAGCTGCCAAGCAGTCGGACAGCCAAGCTTTCCGCCACCGGCATCAGGCCGGGCGGACGGCCGCTGCGGATCAGGAGAGCGACCGCGGCAAGCGCATAAGCCTGCCCGCGGGGATACTGCATGCCGCTTACCCGGGGCAGCGCCTTTTCGAACAGGTCTTGCGCGGCGATAGTCCGGCTCTTGTCCTGCAGCTTGACCAGAGCCAACGCGCTGGCCCACAAGCAGCGGCCGAGGCAATCGTCCGAGGGCGTTTCGTCCTCCGGCATCCGGTCAAAGGCGATATTGTTATGAAAATGTCCGTTTTCCCGCTGCACCCACTGCAAAAAAGACAAGTACGTATCCGTCAAATCGTATAGTATCCGAGCCTCCGCGCCCTCTACCCTATCCAGCCATTCCAAACATGTCCATAGCGCCCGCGCCTGATCGTCGGTGCTGTAGCCTTCCTTGCGCCGGGGAATGATGCCGAGCGCGTGCTCCAGCATCCCGGTATCGTCCGTCAGCCGCTGCAAATGCCTAAAACTAACGGGGGACGGACTCAAGCTTTCTCACCTCGGCAAACAATTGCTCGTGCCGCCTGCCCACTTCCGGCCAATGCATGCTTTTTCCGACGCTTTCTATTTTTTTGCCCCATCCTCTCAGCAGCACGTCATTGCTCAGAAGCGAGACGATATTATCGATCCATGGTTGTTCGTCGTCATAAGGCAGCAGCAGCTCCGGATAATCCGACAACAGGTCTTGCGCGTAGCAGTAAGGCGTAGACAGCACCGGACGGCCCAGGCCGACCGCGTAGGCGAGCGTCCCGCTTGTAATCTGCTGCATCCCCGGATAAGGCGTCACATAAATGTCGCAGGCCATCAGATGCTTGACCAGATCGTGTTCCTCCATGTACCGGTCGATCATGACAACGTTCCGCTCGATGCCGCTGCGCCGGATTTGCTCCAGCAGCTCCTCCCGGTAACGCTCTCCCTCGCGCTTCTTCACCTCTGGATGCGTCTGGCCGACGATCGCATACAGGACATCCGGAATCTGCTTCACGATACCGGGAAGTGCCCTGAGCAGAAGCTCGATGCCTTTTCCCCGGCCCAAAAGCCCGAAGGTCATCAGTACCTTCCGGTTGTCCCAGCCAAGCTGGGCTCTCAGCCGGTGCCGGCTCTCGGGGTTCGGCTCGGGCGTGCCATGGGGAATAAAAAAGATTCGCTCTTTCGGAACGCCGAACGTCTCGTGCAAGTAGTCGATCGCCTTGCGGTTCATGACGATGATTTTTCTGCTTCTTTCGGCGATTTCCCGCTGGATCGGAGCGTAGGGCGGCAGCGGCTTGTCAAATACCGTATGGAACGTCGTAATCAGCGGCTTTTCCAGGTTACGGATCAGCGTTAAAATATGGCCTCCCGCTTCGCCGCCGAAGATCCCGAATTCGTGCTGCAGGGATACGACGTCAACGTCTGACTGGTTGATTTTCCGCGCCATCTTGGCATAGGCCGCCTCCTGATCGCGGGGCAGCGGCCACAATATGGGATCGTCGCTCTTGTCCCTGACGGAATCGGTAAGGACGATGACCGGGTCCTTGCCTCTCCATTCCTTAACCCCTTGAACGGCCTGTCTCAAGTGAAACGTATAGGTGGCCAGTCCGCATTTTTTAGGCACGTAGGTGCTGACATAAGCGATCTTCGTCATGCCTGCATCGCCCCCATCCGGTTCATGACCGCTTCGTGCAAAATCTGACGGGAGCCGAGCTCAAGCCCGTAGCCGAAAATGCAGTTATTCAAATGGATAGCGTCATTGATCTTGCACCGATCCCACATAATCGTTTCCGAGCAGCGCACATGACGGCCGATTTCGCAATCGTCGCCGATGACGGCAAAAGGCCCGATAATGGAGCGCTCCCCGATCTTGACGTTATTGCCGATCAGCACCGGCGGAACAAGCAGCGCACCGGGACCGACTTCGCAATCGTCGCCGAGCCATATCCCGCTGCCGTTCTCCCGGCCCGGAATCGGCAGCCGGCACGTGCGGTTCAACAGGTCCCAATGAATTTTCCGGTATCGTTCTTTGGTACCCATGTCCATCCAATAACCGGAGATGACTTGACCGTATACCCCCACCTGCTCCCGGATCAGCAGCGGGAACGTTTCACGCTCAATGGAAACCTCCCGGTCTTCGGGAATGTAACGCAGCGCTTTTTTCTCCATGACGTAGATCCCTGCATTGATCCGGCGGGACGGCGCTTCTTCCAGCCGGGGCTTTTCCACAAAGCGCAAAATGCGGCCGAGCCGGTCCTGTTCCACAACCCCGTATTGGGTAGGGTCATCCACCTCCGTTAATCCGATGGTAACCTCGCCGCCATGCTGGAGATGATATTCCAATAAAGGCAGCAGATGGACCTCGTGTACAATATCCGCATTGACCACGATAAAGCGGTCGTCGAGATAGGATTCCGCGTTTTTGATCGCCCCGGCCGTCCCTCGAAGCGTTTGTTCCACGGCATACCGGATGGAGACTCCCCATTTGCTGCCGTCGCCGAAATAGTTCCGGATATGCTCGGGATGATGCTTGACCGCCATCACGAAATCGCGGATCCCCTGATTTTTCAGATGAATGACAAGATGCTCGAGCCAAGGACGGTTCGCGACCAGAGCCATCGGCTTCGGCAAATGCTCCGTGAGCGGTCTTAGCCTTGTTCCGAGTCCTCCTGCGAGCAGTAATGCGTTCATTGCGACATCTCCCTCCAAGATAAAAATAAAAAAGAAGCATTGTTCTAACCGGGGACCTTCACGCCTTTCGGCCAAACATTTCGTAATACGCGCCCCCTGAAGCAACCACGCATTGCGGAATTATTTGTGGACAAGGCAGCCTTCGCCGCTTCGCCCAGTAAAAATCTTTAGTCGGAAAAATCCTTCTGTGTTTTGTTCTTATCAAGAATGAAGAGTTGTTGCCGGCAACTGTTAGCACTCATGAATGACAAGTGCTAATAACAGTGTATTATTGCCTGCGCCCGTTTTTCAATCTCAATCCTCGTTCAATATCGCCCAAAGCGCGCAAAAAAATCGGTTTACGGCCTTTCATTTGGATGATTGCACCATATTTCTCGGCTTTTCTCCAAATTTTGCAGCCCGTATCGAGGAATGGACCGCCGGGGGAAGCAGCGCTCCAGTCCAAGCGATCCAACGAATAGACGCAGCACAACGTGATGTCAAAAGTCATACATTTTGTTTTCGCTTAATCAATTCTCGATTTTCCCATAGAAGCGTGCGCAAATTTGACTTGGAGCCTTGAATAACAAAATGCGGAATTCGTCTATGCTTTGCAATTTCAACGCAGCTCCAGGTAGCTCGATGCGATGTCGCGGTCAGCAGGAAAAATAAGGCGTTGGCTTTGCTTAAATCCGAGTGAATTCGTTCCGGGGCATCGCCGCTATCATGTATGAGTGTTGCGCCTGTCTCCGCTACTACTCCCTCGAACCATTTCCGCATACCGCCGACAATGACCACTTTACAATCATCTAAGAACGGGTCCGGCTTCGCCTTTTTAGCCTGCCCCCTGAGTAAAGACGGCTTATAGGTTTTCAATTCTTGCTCGGCTGCAGTCTGCTTGGTTTTGCGGTATAAACGGGAGATTCGGGCAAATCGCCCTTCGTCAGCAATATTGAACAGACATGGATCTCCGTCGTTGGGCTGCTGTATCTCAATATCCCGTTGATGCAGCGGATACCGGTTTTGGGAATTGTTCATGTCGACAACGTACCATGTGAAGTGAGCTCCCAGCTCGATATATCCGAAAAATTGGCGGACCGGCGCATAAGTATCGTCTCCTTGGAGCAAGAGTTCGATGTCATAGAGCGTCATTCCGTTTTGTTGCTTGCCTGGCGAGCATTGTACTTCGGCTTCATGCTCCAGCCCGTACTGATGAACCATCGATTCCGTAACGTTAAACGTTTTTCCGTCCTCCAGCACAATGTAACCGCCATGATCGCGACGGTAGAACGTACCGACATAAGATTCGGATTCCCGGCTCGCCTCCGGTACGCTTGAATCTGACGCAAGCGAATGATCGCTTGTCTGCACATGACTTGTAGAACGCGCCTGCCCATGTTCTTGCTGAAACTGTTCCAAAAGATCGATTAAGTCAAAAATTTTCCTTATCCGGGCGCGAAGAACAGGCGCATTCTCCGGATCGCTTTGCCGAAGCTCCTGATAAAGCTTGTCCGACTCCGGTAGCAAGGAATGTAAAAGAAGACCGATCAGATCGCAGGTGCTGCTCTGTTCTTTCCTCTCAAGCCGCTTTTTCCATTTCTCCAACTCATGCTCCGCTTTTGCCGCATTGGATTTCATTTCCTCGACTTTCCATTCGGCATCCTTAAGCTGGTTCAGCAGCTCGTTTTTTTCCTTATTCAGACGATACAGCCGAGCTTCCAGCTGATTCCGGGAGACTTCCGCTTCCGCTTTTTGCTTCACCGCTTCTTCTTTCAAAATCAGCAGCTCCGCCGATAATTGTTTCTTTTCTCTTTCGAATTGCTCCAACTTTTTCGTTTGGATTCCAAGTTCCTTTCGCAGCTGCCCGGCTTCCTTTTCCCTCGTCTGGCGTAAGGCAAACTCTTTCTTCAGCTTGTCTTCCAAAGCAGTAAGCTTTGCGTCGCTTATGCGGTCCTCTTGTATGCTCTTCGCTTCCGGAGCCTTTCCTTGCAAACCCTCCTCAAACTCTCGTATGGCCTCTTCCCATAATGTTCCTGCTGCCGCGCGGCCGGGATGAAGCCGGAGAGCCCAATAAAAATGCCATTGCCCGAATCTTGAGATGTTGTCCTCTTTCGCAGCCAGAAATGTTTCCAGGGAGCCCGGGGATTCGTTTTTCAATAAATCCAGCACGGCGTATAAGATAACCCAATAAAGTCGTTCTCTATCGGTTAAGAGATAATGTTTTTGCAGTTGGAGGAGTAATTTATGAAAGAGTGCATCAGGAAACTTCTTATGTCTGGAAAAAACAATGGGGAGATTTAGGAAATGGGCTATTGCTCGTTTTTGTTGAACGGATAGTTCATGAATTAAAAATTTAAACTTATCGACCGGAAAAGGATGAAGGCTTTCTTCCTTTATCGCTTGTAAAAAAGTCGGCTGTTCCGCATATCCCTCCGTTAAGGAGCTAATTTGATGGACTTCGGCCTTTTCGCTCATGAAACATCCCCCTTTTCATGAATAAAATTCCATTATTTAGGGTTCGATGTTCTATGGCAAATTCCCTCTTATTTTGTATGAAATAACTAAATAAATGCTTGAATCGTAAAAAAAAGGAGCTGCTTTTGAGCAGTTCCTTACCAGGTCTCCCCCTTATCGGTACAACTTCTGCGTCTCTGCTATCCGTCACTGCTTTGGCGGCTTGTTATAGCCTCGTTCCCCATAGGGCTGCAATTTCTCAAGCCACGGCTTTTCCATCATTTTGAGCTCCCACTTCATATCCGTCACATCGTCCGTCTTCTTTTCCTCCAGCACCTCATAGGTGAACGCTTCGGCTCCGAACTCCTTCCAATCCTTTTGCAGCTCTAAATTGGCGAATCTCCCCATATCGAGCTGCATCTTGATGGTCAACCATTTGTTTTTCAGATTCGGGTAGCTGTCCACGAAAATTTTGCCGTTGGCTTTGTTGGCGATTTGGATGACGCCCATGTAAGTTTTAATCTGCTTAAATTCCTCCAGCAGCTCCTTGCGCTTGCTCTTATCCATGTTTTTTGTCTCCTTCCGGGCCCGTTCCTCATAAATACCGGGTGATAATCCGAACCAGCTTGGCCGGCAATTCAGTTAAATTCGTAATATCCAGGAATCGCTCGTTCCCGTAGATTTGATTAATGACGTCCTTGTCTTGGCCGATCGCGGCTGCAAGAAATGTAATTCCTTTCCGTTCATATTCGGCAATCGTCTGCTGCATGTCTTGAACGGCATAGGCTCCGGCATAATCCTCCATGGCTTTCGGCTGCCCGTCGCTGATGCTGATCAAAAGCTTCGTCTTTTGCGGCGTGACTGCCAGCCGTTCCGCAATAATTCTTAAAGCCATGCCGTCGCGATTGTTGCTTCTGGCCCGAATTCCCGTCAGTCGGAAACGGTCATTGGCATCGGTTCGGTCAAAATCGGTATAGGCATAAACCGACATTTGCTCCAGCCTGGAAACATCCGCCGTATCCCCATAGATCAAAACGGGGATATGACACAGCTGACAAAATTCGTAGACGGCGATTACTGCGCGCTTGGCCGCTTCCAATCTGCCGAAAGCCGTCATCGATGCCGATTCGTCCACCCTCAGACCGACCACAAGCGAAGGCGATTCTGCCGGCGGACGCTTCTTGGCAAAGTATCTGAAATCCCGGTAGGCGACGCTGTCCGCTTGAAATTTGCTGCCATAGTAATGATTCCTGGCAAATTCAAACGAGGCCTCGTGCTCCAGCAGCGGAAGCGTCTTTCTTGCGATCTCCCGCACGACAGGCATCAGCCCCCTGCTCAGGCGCACATATTCCTGCTGGCTTGCCTGATCGTAATCGGGCCGGTGAACGACGAGCTTGACTTTATGATGGATGGAACCGGACACGACTTCCCTTGCGTCCCGATTCAGCTTTTTGCGGAAATCGCGCTCCTGCCGCTTCGCCTCCTCCGACACGGGTTCAGGGTCGGCCGGATGGTAGGCCGGAGCGCTGCTCTCGCCCAAGTCCGGACTTTCCATTCCGGCGTCATCCTCGGAGCCATCGGAATCATCGGCGCGATCGGATGAGCTTTCGTCGCTGTCCGCGCTTTTTTTCAACGCGACCGCGTCATCATCCGCAGGCTGCTCGGAATCAAGTTCGACGCTGCCGACCTCGCCCGTTATCTTGATCTCCAGAGCTTCAGAGTCCCGTTTTTTTTTACTT
Organism: Paenibacillus ehimensis NBRC 15659; assembly: GCF_004000785.1. Lineage (GTDB taxonomy): Bacteria > Bacillota > Bacilli > Paenibacillales > NBRC-103111 > Paenibacillus_G > Paenibacillus_G ehimensis. The sequence continues at coordinate 47,147 of NZ_BILX01000019.1, forward strand.
GAGCCTCAACCTCCTCCAAGCTGGCCGTCAAGCCATGGCTTGCGAGCGCATCTTCCAACAGCTTGATTTCCTCGGAATCGGTTGTGATCTTGTAGATGACTTTATGATAAAGGGATTGTTTCACGGAAGCCCCATCGGCAACCGCATCGGCCCAGTAGAAATAGGAACGCATACCGGCCACCCCTTTAATCGCATTGGCGCGGGCGGTTTTGTCCAAAATAATAATGGTGTCTGCCAAAACGTCCAGTACGCGTTCATTCCTGTAACCGGTTTTGGCCATGGCGCGTTCCAGCATCACTTCTTTCGTCGGCAGATCCATCTTTTCCGAGTGCTGAACTCTGTCGCGCAATGCTTCGTTTAACGGCCTGGCCCCCGCGTAGCTGCGGTTCGTGGTGATGACCGCGATGAAATCCGGATGTCTGCGCACGATTTCCGTGGGAAGATTAATGCTGCCATCCAGCTCCAAAGCGGAATTGAGCGCCATTAACACCGCGGCATCCCGAATGACGTTCGGCTCTTGGATTTCCAGAAGATAACCGTTTTGATAAGCTCTGACAATCTCGGAAGGATAGAATCGATACTCTACCGCTTCGCCCTCGGTGTTCTCCGCAGCCAGCTTCAGCAGCTGCTTCATCTTGAAAGCCGCCTGCTCCGGGGCGATTCCTAGAACGTCGGTCAAAATTCCGGCGGCGCTTTGAAACGCGTCGCTCTCGTATAGCGCCTTGAGCGCCGTCCGGTCCGCCGGCTCCAGCTTCTCCAGCCGCTCCGAGGAAATCACGGGCAGAATCGCGCCGATAATGTCCGATTTATCCATATCCGCAAAGCAGGTGACCTTCGTATACGGAAGCCCGAAATTCGCCGACAATGCCTTGGCAACCTGCGTTTTGCCCGAGCCTGCGTCGCCCTCCAACAAAATGTTGGCGATTTTCATCTCGCCCCGGTTCCAGTTGCGCTTGACTTCGGCACAGATGCGCCGTTCTTCTTCGCTGGCCTTATGCGTCGGCGGCTTTTTCCAGACAAGCGCTTTTTCCGCATCGGTCAGTTGTCTTGCAGGAGACAATACATAGTCCTGATTCATTCCTGACCACTTCCCCTAATTCAAGTTAATACCCCATATCCTTCAAAATTCTGGATAACGTGCGCAGCCGTTCCCCGATCAGCTCGTCGTCATCGCTCAGCGCCTGATAGAACAGCTTGATATCCTCGTTGATTCGCTCGTTGTCCGTACATATGGCCACGGTCATGGCATCCCCCTGGAGACCGACCCGGTCGATCACCGGCTCCTGCGGATCATACAGATGCTCATAGCGGTAAGCTTCGCGAAAATGCGCCATCGCCCGGCAAATCAGAATGGACAAATCCAGGACACGGTGGAGCGGCAGCTCTTCCGATTGCCGGGACCATTTTTCCCCCGTGTACCGCCATACCTTGGCCGAAATATCGATTTTGCCCCTGTCATTCCATTGAGCCAATCCCAAGGAAAGCCCCTTGGCATCCGTATTGCGGGCGAACCGGCCGTCAACCTGCTCATAATTTTCGGAAACGACAACGGGCTTATGCTTTAACGTCGTCGGTATTTTCATGTGATACCCCTCTTTCCATTTACTAAATCACCAAATTACTAATTTACTAAATTACTAAATCGCAACTTCATTGTATCCTTCACTTCACCGAAAGTCAATCCGTTGGTTGACTTCCGTTATAGCGGGAAAGATTTTTTTGCCGACAGGCAGGCTGTACAATCGGAACAGGCAGCCAAACGATTGGCAGGAATCCATTCTATTTTGTTAGCACCGTTCATCGATTTTCTACAATTTTGTTAGGCATACACAAATCATATTTAATTGATTCAGATAAAATAAAGCCAGAATAATGAAAAAATCCTGCATCATTTTTGTTATTTTAGTTATTGTATTGTTAGCAAAAGCTTGCTATATTTATCTCATTGCGATTTCTATCTCCATTTTGAGGTGAGCCTATGAACGAGACACAACACTACGTGGCAGGAATGACTTGGGGGTGGACAGGAGTCCGGGGCGAATGGGCGAGCGAGCGGGCCGGGCATTCCCTGAAGGAAATGAAAGAGAAGCTTCATGTGAACTGGGTTACTGTAGCTTTCGCGGCCCATCAGGATCATCCCCAGTCTACCGTCATCTCCTTTGAAGAAGCGCCGACCGTTACCGACGATGAAGTCCGCTGGGCGATCGGCCGATCCAAGGAGCTGGGACTGAAGGTATGTCTTAAGCCTGTCGTCAACTGCAAGGATGGCACCTGGAGAGCTCACATCAATTTTTTTGACATGGATGTGCCTTGCGAGCCGAAGTGGTCCGATTGGTTCGCTGCGTATACCCGCTTCATTCTCCATTATGCGCAAATCGCCGAAGAAACCGGCTGCGAATTATTTTGCATCGGCTGCGAGATGGTCCAGACCGACCGCCGCGAGCGGGAATGGCGGCAGCTGATCGCGGAAGTCCGGAAGGTCTATTCCGGGCCGATTACGTATAACTGCGACAAATACCAGGAAGATCACGTCTCCTGGTGGGATGCCGTCGACATCATTTCCTCCAGCGGCTATTATCCGATCGGCGAATGGGAGCGGCAGCTCGACCGCATCGAAACCGTCGTGCGGCGGCACGGGAAGCCGTTCTTTTTCATGGAAGCCGGGTGCCCGAGCCGGGAGGGCTCGCAGTTTCTGCCGAACGATTGGGGGCTGCAAGGCTCTCCTAGCGAAGAGGTTCAGGAGCGGTACTATGAAGCGATGTTCGAAGCCTGCGAGAAGCGCGGCTGGGTGGGAGGCTTCATGCTGTGGGATTGGCCGGCGCACCTTTACGACCGGGGCTCCGCAGCCTTGAATGACGACTACTGCATGTACGGCAAACGCGCCGAGCAGACCGTCAGGCGGTATTACAAGAACAAACAAACGTTAGCCTCTGCCGATGCTTTAAACGACGAATAGAAAGGTGAATGCTCATGCGGCTCAGCGAACTTCGAAATTCCTGGCTCCCCGAAGTGGAAAAGGAAGTTAAGGATAACATTCTCGCCTTCTGGTTAAAGCATTCCTTCGACGCCAAGAACGGAGGCTTCCTGGGGGAAATCAGCAGCGATCTTACCCCTCTGGAAGAGGCAGAGAAAAGTCTTGTGCTCAACGCCCGTATCCTGTGGACGTTTTCCTCCGCTTACCGAATCTTTCAAGCTCCCGCTTATCTGGAAGCGGCCCGCCGGGCCTATTCCTACCTCAACGACCGCTTTACGGACCGCGAGCACGGCGGGTTGTTCTGGACGGTCGACGCCAAGGGCCGGCCTGCCCAGACGAAAAAACAGGTGTACGGTCAGGCGTTCGCCATCTACGCTTATGCGGAATATTACCGCGCGACGGCCGTGCCGGACGCTTTGGAACGGGCCGTGAAGCTGTTCCATCTGCTGGAGAAGCACAGCTTTGATCCCGTGTTCCAGGGCTATGTGGAAGCTTTATCGCGCACCTGGGAAAATACCGATGACCTCAGCCTGAGCGGCAAGGATCTGAACGAAAAAAAATCCATGAACACGCATCTTCATGTCATGGAGGCCTATACGAATCTTTACCGGGTGTATCCGAGCGAGGAACTGGCCCGGCAGCTGAAGGCGCTGATCGAAGTGACTCTGGAGCATATCGTCGATCAGAAAACCGCCCATTTTCTGCTGTTTTTCGACGAAGCCTGGCGCTCCAAATGCGGTCACGTCTCCTACGGTCACGATATCGAGGGAAGCTGGCTGCTGGTGGAGGCCGCCGAGGTATTGGGCGATGCCGTGCTGCTCGAACAGGTGAAAGCCATCGCCGTTCGCATGGCGGAAGCGACGTACCGCGAAGGCATCGACACGGATGGCGGGCTCTGGAACGAAGCCGATGCCCAAGGGAACCTGCTTGATTCAAATAAAGACTGGTGGCCTCAAGCCGAGTCCGTCGTCGGCTTCTTCAACGCCTACCAGTTGACCGGCGAGGAGAAATACTTGAACGCTTCTCTGGCCTCCTGGACGTTCATCGAGCATTATATGGTGGACCGGCGGCATGGAGAATGGTATTGGGGGGTCACCCGGGACCGCAGACCGATAGTCGAGCAGCCCAAGGTTGGCGCCTGGAAATGTCCTTATCACAACGCCCGGGCCTGCTTTGAAATCATCGAACGCTTTAACGATATCCATAAATGAGGAGGATCACCCATGAATTCGCTTTTTGAGCAGAGAAAACAGGCGCTTGAGCGCGAGTATGAAGCTTTAATTCACCGCAAGAACGAGAAGCTGGCGCCGGGCAACGGGATCTATGACCGCTATCGGTATCCGGTCCTGACCGCCGGGCATGCGCCGCTGATCTGGAAGTACGATTTCAACCCCGGGACGAATCCGTATTTTATGGAGCGTCTCGGCGTCAACGCCGTATTCAATCCGGGGGCGATCGAGCTGGACGGCCGTTTCTATCTGGTAGCCCGCGTGGAAGGCGCAGACCGTAAGTCGTTCTTCGCTGTTGCCGAAAGCGAAAGCGGGACGGAGGGCTTTCGCTTCTGGGACCGCCCTGTCGTCCTGCCGGAAACCGAAGATCCCGATATCAACGTATACGACATGCGTTTGGTGAAGCATGAAGACGGCTGGATTTACGGCCTCTTCTGCACGGAGCGCAAAGATCCGGCTGCGCCTGCGGGCGATCTGTCCAGCGCCGTCGCCCAGTGCGGAATCGCGCGGACGAAGGATCTCCGTTCGTGGGAGCGCCTCGCCGATCTTAAAACCAAATCCAATCAGCAGCGCAACGTTGTGCTCCATCCCGAATTTATCGATGGCCAGTATGCATTCTACACCCGTCCACAAGACGGCTTCATCGATACGGGTTCCGGCGGCGGAATCGGTTGGGGCCTGTCCGCGTCGATAGAACAGGCCGTCATTGAGAACGAAGTAATCATTGACCGGCGCCACTACCATACGATCAAGGAAGTCAAGAACGGCCAAGGTCCGGCTCCTATCAAGACGCCGAAGGGCTGGCTGCATATCGCTCATGGCGTGCGTGGAACGGCTGCCGGTCTTCGTTATGTGCTGTACGCTTTCCTGACCGACCTGAACGAGCCGCATAAGGTCACGCACAGCCCGGGCGGCCACTTGATCGCTCCCGAGGGCGAGGAACGGATCGGCGATGTGTCCAACGTGGTATTCAGCAACGGGGTTATCGCACGCGATAACGGAGACGTCTACCTCTATTACGCCTCCTCGGATACCCGCTGCCATGTCGCTACCACCACGGTGGACCAACTGCTCGATTATGTGCTTCATACCCCGGAAGATCCGCTTCGTTCCTATGCTTGCGTGGCGCAGCGGATGGCACTCATCGATAACAATTTGCAGCTAATGAATGGATAGGACCCGCTGCGGACATGAATCCATTCGAATCGCATTCCGTGCAATACGAAGAACCCTTTGGCACCTATCCAAAGGGTTCTCAATGCTTTATCCACATATCAGGCGTTGTCCGTCTTAACCGCCCCTGCCGTAGATTCCCGAAACATCACTTCACCCGATAGCAGAAGCTTCTCGATAACGTCCTCATTTCTGGAAACCCGTTCGAACAGCTTCTCCACGGCTCTTGCCCCCATCAGCTCCTTCGGCACGTTCACGGTAGTCAAAGAAGGAGTGGTCCGATAGGAATTTTCAATATTATCGAAGCCGCTTACCGACACGTCCTCAGGCACCTTGTACTCCATTTGCTGCAGTACTTGGATCGTATCCAGCGCAATGGTATCGTTCGCGCAGACAAAAGCCGTGGGCATGGCCTTCCGCCGGCGCAAACTTTCGAACGCTTCCCGGATCTGTTCGCCAAACACTTCGTACCCCTCCAGCCGGATCAGCAGCGAAGCGGAAGTATCGGACACGAGCCCCTGCTCCTCCACCGCGCTGCGAAATCCGGTCCAGCGGTCGTAGAAGCTGCGGGAGTAGCGCGGATCCCCAACGAACATCAAACGGCTGTGGCCAATGCCGATCAAATGATTCGTCAGACGATGCATCGAATCGTAATTGTTAACAAAGACCGTGTCCGAGGGAATTAAGCCATCCTCGTGATCCACGAGTACAAATGGAACATGAAGACGTCGAACCTCCAGAAGAACGGAGCTCGATATCTCTCCGACCCCGATCAATCCAAGAATACCGTTTGGATTCAATGCCTGCAAAAGATGATCCGCACTCTGTTCCATCACGATCATCATGCCGAGACCGGCGGCCTCCAATCTGGCCTTGATCCCGTCCAGAATCCGTCCCCAGTAAAGGGATTCCTTCGTTTGAAAGCGGACATTGGGCATAAGCACCAGCACGGACTGCTTGGAGGCGCCTTCGGGTGAAGCATCCGACAGCTTCGGAGGAAGGTAGGGCTTCGTATTGGCAAAATAGCCAAGCTGCGCTGCCGCTTTAATAACCTTCTCTTTCGTAGACTCGCTTACGCCGCCTTTACCTGACAGCGCTTTGGACACAACAAATTTGGAAACCCCCATATAATCCGCAATTTGCTGCATGGTTACTTTCTTCGCCATTCCTCTGCACCAACCTAATTTCTATGATCATACCTCCCATTATAACACGGTTAGCGTCTTTCCCCTAACAAAAATACATTTTGATCGTCTTGTTACATTCTGCGCGCACGGCTCTCCATGGCGCGGGCCCGGTTCGCCTTCCAGCTGGCATTCAGCTCGCCGAATGCCGCCGGCAACCGCTCCGCGACAGCCGCGCGTTGCAGGTATGCTCCCCTATAGAAATCGATCTTCGCCTTGTTGCCGATCTCATACCACAGCGACGAGGATGGGGAATTTTCGATTATGGAAGGCCGGGATGAGAAAAACTCTTCCAATTGCGGAAGCCGAGGAACCTTCTTTTTCTGGGGCGGTATGAATCCGGACCGTTCCGCATAGTCGGATTCCTCGATCAGGAATCGGATCCAAGCCTTGGCCGTCTCCTTGTTTTTGCTGTTTTTGCTTACGGCATAAAACCAGTCCGTATTCATTAGCACATGATAGGAGCCGCTGTTATCGTAAGGAAACGGGATGTACCCGACATCTTGCGGCAAGGCGCCTGCCTGCTCCAGCTGCCTTATCATCCAGTTCCCCATAAAAAACATGCCTGCGTTCCCCTGAGCGAATTCACTTTTGGACACCTCCCACAGGTTCGTCTGCAGGTCGGCCTCCACATAACCCTTCCGCATCAGCGTCTGAAGAATCGTAAGCGACCGCCCGAACTCGTTGTCCATTCGGAACGGCTCGTCGGTTTCGGTCATGGAATTCAAATAATTGCCTTTACCGCTCATCATCGTGGCGAGCACTTCGCCCCACTGCTTCAGCGGCCACTGCGCGCCATAATTGATGTAAAAGGGCGTGATTCCGGCCTTCTTCAGCTTCTCGCAAGCCTCGTATAATTCATCAAGCGTTCTTGGAACCGATGCGATCCCCGCTTTGGCGAAAGCTTTCTTATTGTAGATGATCCCCTCGGTGGATACGCCGGAAACAATTCCGTATACATTGCCGAGGTGAGACTTATAGTCTTTGAAATAAAGGTCTCCGAGCTGGTCTGCCGTGTCATTCAGCTTCTCAAAAAAATCTCCCAAGTGCTCCTGCGCGATATTCCCCGGAATGAGCAGCACATCCCCGGCATCCCCGGTCGTCAGACGGAAGCGAATATCGCTCTCATAATCGACGATCGGTTCAAACACAACCTCCTGCACCTCGGGATGCCTGTCCCGGAACGCTTGGGCATATCTGTCGAACGTCCCGTCTTCCACGAGGTCCACGCGATGGGTCGATACCGTTAACCGGCCGTTCGCCTTGGCGGAATCGGCAGTTTTGCCAGGGTCAGGAGCCGGCCGGATGGATGGCTGCCCGATGTCGCCCGCATTCGTACAGGCGGAAATCAGCAGCAGGATAATCAACAGGAGCAATCCCCTTCGCATATACGGTCTGCCGCCCCCATTTCTTTTTATCTCACGATATCCCTGTATTCTTTCGGCGTGAAGCCTACGGTCTTCTTGAAGATTTTGTTAAAATAAGCCGGGTCGGGATACCCTACCCGTTCGCCGATTTCGTAAGTTTTAAGCTCGGCATGCTCTTTCAGCAGCTCCTTCGCCTTCTGAATCCGGATGCCGATCATAAATTCGGTCAGTGTCTGCCCGGTTTCCGCTTTGAACAGCTTGCTCAGATAGTTCGGGGTGAGGTATACCTCTGCTGCGAGGGACTGCAAATCGATGTCCCTTTGAAAGCCTTCCGCAAGAATCTTCTTCACTTGGCCAATCACCCGGTTCTCCCGGCTGCTGCGCCGCTCCCGGCACCCCCTGAGCAGTTCGGTTATGCTCCGAATCCATTGGGTTCCGATTTGTTCGAACCGCATGGCGTTCTCGATCAGAGATTCCATCTTCAGCGAGCCGCCGTAATGATCCTCGATGACTTCGACAAACTCGGGAATATCCTGCCGCAGCAGGAAGACCGTCTGCTCGAAGAGTTCGAGCAGCTGCCGCTTCTCCGGCCGAAGCTCTGCCAGCCGAAGCACGAACTTCTGCAGCACCTCCCGAATGCCGGCCTCATCCAGTATTTCAAGGAAGGGCTTCAGCTCTTTCTCAAGCTTGGCGAACTGCCCGTGCAGCGAGGCTGCGGGGATTTCCTCCACCATCGCGGTCAGCACCCGTCCGGTTCCATACATCGCGTAGTGACTGGCCCGGAGCGCTTCGCGGAAAGCCTCGCTCCACTGGTGCGGACCTCGGACAACCGGTCCGATCCCAACGGACAAGCATCCCTTTTGCCCCGTCGTACAAGAGAGGGCCAGCCGCGTGGCAAGGTCGGCCGTTCCCTGCGGATACGACCGGAAATCAGCCGCGACCAGAAGGCACATCATATGCCCGGTTATTGGAATCGCCTCCAGGAAAGCGGCGCCGGCCACCTCGGCGATCCGTGCCCGGAGAGCTCCCTCTTCGATCGGCTCTTCCCCCCGGATCACGAGGCAAGCCGCTTCTCCTTCCCAGGGCGGCTCCGGCATCTCGCCGGCAGGCTCTACCTCCCTTCCCTCCAGCTTCGCCCGAATCCAGTCGGTCTGCCTTGCCCGCCCCTCGACACGCCGTCTCTCCGTCTCACCGTGCAGCCGCCTCAGCAGAGCAAAGAGCTCCTGCTTATTAACCGGCTTCAACAGATAGTCCACCACGCCGAATTTCAGCGCTTTGCGGGCATATTCAAACTCGCTATAGCCGCTCAAAATCACACAGGGCACTCCGGGCTTCCGCTCCCGGAGCTTATCGATGAGCTCGAGCCCATCCATTGCAGGCATTTGGATATCGGTAATAATCATATCGACTTCCTTGCCGGGCAGGGCGTTCAGGATCTCCAAACCGTTCGCGTAGGAACCGACAATCTCGTAATCCTCGCTTTCCTTTTGAATGATTTTCTCCAGTCCGAGCCGAATGCGTTCCTCATCGTCCGCTATCATAATACGCAGCACGCTTCTCCACTCCTATTCCGTTGAACGGTGCAGTCTTACATGAACTTCCGTCCCCTTGCCCTCGACGCTGTATACCTCCAACCCGTACGACTCGCCATAATACAGCTTCAGCCGCTCGTTCACATTGCGCAGACCGATACTTCTCTTATCTTTTGGGCTCCCCTCTGCCGAAGACAAGGTCCGGCGCAGCTTCTCCAGCGTCTCCGGGTTCATGCCGGTTCCGTTATCTTGAATGACCATAACCACATCTTCGCCGCTCTTGGCGAAAGATACGGAGACGATCATCTTCCGGGAGGGGTTCATCCCATGAAGGATGGCGTTCTCCACAATCGGCTGCACGGTCAGTTTCAGCATCCGAAGCGTTTCGAATTTCTCGTACGGTTCAATCGTCAATTGGAAGCGGCCCGGATACCTGAATTCCTGAAGCTTCATATAATTACGCAGATGTTCAAGCTCGTCTTCCATCTGCACGAATTCCTTCTTATCGGTAATGCTGTAGCGCAGCAGCTTCCCCAAAATTTCCGTCATATCGGCCACTTCGTCATCGTCATTAAATTCTGCCGTCATGCGGATGGATTCCAGCGTGTTGTAGATAAAATGCGGGTTGATCTGCGACTGCAATGCGTGCAGCTCGGCCTCCTTCTTTCTCTCGCCGATCCGGGTGTTCTCCTCGATAAGATGCCGGATTCTGTCGATCATCCGGTTGAACTGATTGCCAAGCCGGCCCGCCTCATCCTGGGACGTAACCGGGAAGCGGACATCCAGGTTGCCCTGCTGAACGTTTTTCATAAGAACGACCAGCTTCCTTAATGAGCGGGTCAAAGCGAAGGAGAGGAAGATCGATATCGCGAGCGCCAGACCGATTGTAAGCAAAGTCGCGAACAAGGTAAACTCCCGCGTTCTTTCAACTCCTTGGGTCAACTGATCCAAGGGGACCGTGATCACCACTCGCCATCCGGACCGCTCCGATATGGAGTAAACAACCAGTGAATCCCCGCCCTCTACCTGCTCCAAGAAGCTTCCTTGAGACTCCCGGCCGCGCTGCAGCCAGTGGCCCTCCTCGATCTTCCGCGTCATGAAAGCGCGGTCGCTATCGTAGATGACGATATCTTCATTATTGATAATAAACGTCTTTCCCCGGGTCACCGCATCCATATCTTTAACCAGACGTTCAAAGGAAGCCATATTTGCATCCACGACAACCAAACCGATCGGTTCGTAAGCGTTGTTGAACACTTCACGGACAACCGAGAACAGATAGTTGCGCCGATTCGTGTTGTTGATCACTTCCTCCGTAGGGATTAAAGCCGGAAGCCCCTTGTCCCGCTCCACCGCCCGTTTCCAGACCGCATACCGCTTGTTGATATCCTGACGCACCCCGCTCTTGTAGCGGTAATACGCATTGCCGTATTGATCGAATAAATACACGGAAGTCGTATCTTCCTTAATATTGTTCAGGAAATTGATGCTGGATTCGATGCGCTGCCGAATGTCCAAGGAAGACGGCGTAAGAGAAGGGGAAGGCGACGCGATCTTCGCCGATTCGTCCCTCAGACTCTCATAATACCGGTTGGAGAGCTCCAAATTTTCTTTGATCTCCTCCACATACGCCGGAATCGTCGAAAGCTTCTCCATATCCTGAATGTATTCGTCGAGCCGGTTGGCCATTTCTTTGGAGACCTGTTGGACATAAGCGGCCGTATGATCCTGTACCGAGTCCCGATAGGTCCGATACGAGTAATAACTGAGCAGCGAGATCGGAATGATAAGCAGACTGACAAAAACAATAATGAGCTTCCATTCCATCCGAAGCTGAGCCAACTGCACCATGCTCCCCAGCCGGGGAAAAAGATGTCGAATTCGTTTTTGCATCCCGGTTCTCCTTACCGCATACCGCATAAGACGGCCAAACTTGTTGCTGCTTCCGGTATTATTGTAGCACAGCCCCCCATCGGTTGTTTCAAAAAAACAACCCGAAAGCAGGATCTCCTCCTCTTCCGGGTTATGCCCCTTTACTGCTCTAACGAAAACCGGCTAAGCTGTGATGAGGCTTATTTCACCGCCGCTCTTGCTTCCTTCCATTTCTGGTTCAACCCATCCAACTCCGCTTTAAGGTCTTTCGCTTTCAAGATGCTCTGGATATACTTGCCGCCGAAGAAATCGATCTTGGCTTTGTTGCCGATATCGTTCCATTTCGAGGAAGTCGGCACACTCTCGATCAATGCCGGCTTATACGATTGGAACTCCTTGAGCTGCGCCAGACCGGGCTCTTTGGATTTTTGCGGCGGGATAAAACCCGAGGCCTCCACATAACCCGCTTCTTCTACCATAAATTTGATCCAAGCCTCGGCAAGCGGCTTATTCTTGCTGTTCACATTGATGCCGTAGAAGTAATCCGCGCTGAGCAGAGCGTTCAGCTTCCCGCTGTTATCGTACGGAAACGGGAAAAAGCCTATATCTTCCTTGGCCGCCCCTGCCCCGATAATTTGGTTAATAACCCAGTTGCCGAGGAAATACATGCCGGCCTTGCCGGTCGCCACTTCGCCTTTGGACGCTTCCCAGACGTTCGAGTACAAGTCCTTTTCCACGTAGCCTTTTTCATTCAATGTTCTTAAGATGGTAAAGCCCTTGCCGAATTCGTTATCCAGCTTGAACGGCTCGTCCGTGTCCACCATCTTGTCCAAATAGTTGGCATCTCCGCTGGAAAATTGTACGAGAACCTCGCCCCACATTTTCATCGGCCACTGCGCTCCGTTGTTGATGTAGATCGGCACAATCCCGGCCGCCTTTAATTTTTCGCAGGCCGCATAGAACTCGTCGAGCGTCTTGGGTACCGCGGTAATGCCCGCTTTCTCGAACGCCTTCTTGTTATAGACGATCCCTTCCGTCGAAACCCCGGAGACGATCCCGTAAATTTGGCCGTTATCGGCCTTGTAATTTTTAAAATACAGGTCGCCCAGACTATCGGCCAGCCCGTTCAACGGAGCGAAAAATTTGCCGAGATCCTTGGCAGCGATATTGGTCGGAATAAGCATGACATCACCGACATTGTTCGCGGACAAGCGGACACGCATATCGGATTCGTAGTTTGTAATCCCTTCGAATTCGATATCCTCGACATTCGGATATTTTTTCTTGAAGGCTTCCTCATATTTGTCGAAGGTACCGTCATTCACGAGGTCCGTACGCTGTGTGATGAAGGTGATTTTCCCTTTGATATCGCCGTTTCCGCCTGCGCCCTGCTCGCTTTTCGCAGCGCTTTCATTCGTCGGCTGGGCGCTTCCTCCGCAGCCGGCTAACGCGGACGAAGCAAGAGCAACGGCGAGTACCGTACCGAACATTTTTTTCATTTGCCGAATCCCCTTTTCGTTTGTTAATTGTTATTGTTATCGCTTACATCCATATTGTATAATATTGTTAGTAAAATTCATTGGCTTTTGTTATCAAAAGTTGTCTTGAATTACTCATTTTCGCTAACAAAAAAAACGAAATCCATTACTCTTTAACGGAACCGCTGGTGACGCCGGCGTAAATAAACTTTTGCAAGAACAGGAACAAGATAATCGCCGGTACGAAAATAACGATGATCATGGCCGCAATATAATTCCAGCTCGCCGCGTTAGGGCCGACGAATTGAAAGATGGAAGTGGAAACCACCTGCAGATTGACTTTCGTCAGGTAAAGAAAAGGAATGTAAAAATCGTTATAGATATAAATCGTCCGGAGAATCACGACCGTAATGGTCGCGGGCAGCAGCAGCGGGAAAATAATGTTCCAATAAATCCGGAACAGGGAAGCCCCTTCCAGCATAGCGCTCTCGTCCAGCGAGTACGAAATATTGCGGATAAACTGCAGGTAGATCATAATCGAAATGACATCGGCGCCCAGATACAAGAGAATCGGCGCATGAATATTATTGATCAGCCCAAGGGAATTCATGAGCCCGTAGGTTGCCACCTGCGTCGTTACAAGAGGCGTAACGGAGGCGAGCAGATACATGCCGATGATGACCTTCTTCAGCTTAAAGTCAAAGCGGCCGAGCGCATAAGCAACCATCGTGCCAAGAATGATGTTCCCCGCCACAGAAAGTCCGATGATGTACAGCGTGTTGGGGAATGCCGTCGTTAAGATTTTTGTTTTGGTAAAAATGAACTGATAATTATCCCAGTGGAACCAATTAGCCGGAAGGGCGAACCGGTTCTGAAGGTACTCCTGCTTGGTCTTCAGCGAGGTGATAAATACCGTATAGGGCGGGAACAATACGACGAATGCCCCGATAAACAAGGATGCATACTGAAGCACCCGGACCAAAACCGATTGCTCTCTCATGCTTCATCTCCCCCTTTCACCAGCAGACGCTGCAGGCCCACGAAGACGAGGACAATCATCAGCATCACCACGGCCAGCGCGGAACCTAAACCAACCTGCTGGAATTTAAAGGCTACATCGACCGTTTTGATAATGAACGTTTCGGTATTGTTGGCGCCGAGCATCATGATATACGGAATTTCAAACGCTTCCAAAGCACCGGTCAGGGTCAGCAGCAGCAGAAGCTCCATCACCTTGCGGATACCGGGGAGCGTAATATGCAGGAATTGCTGTGTGGAGGAAGCGCCATCAATCCGGGCGGCCTCGTAGATATCCTGCGGAATCGATTGTAAAGTTCCGAGAAAAATCACCATGCTCAGCCCCATGTATTTCCACATCGAAACGAAAGCCAGCGCATAGTTAACGACCGAAGGGTCGCCAAGCCAATCCCGCTTCAAGCCTTGAAGCCCAACCAGATCCAGAAAAGCATTGAGCGTGCCGTATTGGTTGTTGTAAAGCGCCTGAAACATAAAGACGATCGCGACGCTATGCATGATATAGGGCAGGAACAGGATCACGCGGAACCCGTTTCTTCCCTTCAATTTGCTGTTGAGCAGCACGGCAAAATAAAGGGCGAGCGACGTTTGAAGCAACCCGCCGATAAAATAATAAGCGTTATTCTTCAATACGCCGAAATACTCCGCATTGGTAAAAATCTCCCTGTAATTCCGAAGGCCCACGAATACTTTCTCCGTCAGCCCGTCCCATTCCATGAAACTGTAATAGAACAAACTGACCAGCGGATAATAAGAAAACGTAAGCAGCAGCAGCAGCGGCACCGTTAAAAAACTGACAAGGATAATGGTTCTTTGCGTGCTGTAGCTATAGTTCATAGACGCTGCCCCTCCAATCCTTAGCTATTTCGTACTCCTCAAAAACAAGTATGCGCTTTCTTTTTGTGCGAGTCTCACCAAATTTGTTTTGCGTACGAGGCGCTCCCCCCGGGATCTCCTTTTTATTACCGTTGCTATGCCTTGACCTCCCAGCATCAATGGAATATCTCTTGCATGATTGATTATAGATCGGTTCGTCCTCCGAAAAAATGCACTCAGTAAGCATTTCTTGTCTTTAATTATCGAAATGATCGATGAGCTTCAGCGCAACAATGATACTTTCAATAAACGGTAACAATTGAATTAAATAACATATATAATAGATCTTTCTTTAAAGTCAAAAAACCACTCCGACGGAGTGGCCAGAATGTTGAGAAAGTGGTCATATAAAAAATAGAAAAACATACGGAGGTGGGGTATCTACTGGAGGAGCGATAGCGTTCGCCTTTGTCTGCGGGAAATATCCGCTGCTAAGCGGCTTCAATCAAAGTTTCCCGCTGACAAGAGCGACCGGAAGTAGATACCCCACCCCCTCGTAACATCTATGGCTTCAATTGATCACTTTCTCAACAACCTCACCACTCCGACGGAGTGGCTTTAATATTTTCATATATGAGCTAAGCGACAAGACTAATCAGATTGCCGTCAGGGTCCTGCACGATTGCGTAGCGTTCTCCCCAGAACCCATCAAACGGCCCGCGATGTCCGATGTGTCCATGCTCCGTCAATTGACGGTACAGCTCGTCCACCGCTTCACGGCTGTCGCACTGAAAGGCGAGCTCGAATCGATATCCGGAAGGCTCTTCCCAGCCACCATAAACGACTTGTGCCGATTCCCGTGTGGCCACGGCCAAGCGAAGCCCGTTGTGTTCCACCTCAACGTGATTTTCTTCGTCGGCACTTTCCGGTATTTCCACACCCAGCATACGGTAGAAATCCAAAGCCTTTCTCATATCCTTCACGAAAATCCCGATTCTTTTCAATTTAACCGCCATGCTTCACCATTCCAATCGTTGTGATTTGATTTTCTTCCCCCCTATCATATATCTTGTACTGACAGTCAAAATAGTAAAAAACGGACTTCTTCAGCCCTTTTTCATCATTCGTTTTATCGGCAGCCCGTAATAACGTGCAAAGTCTTTGGCAAAATGCGACTGATCATAGTAACCGTATTTTAGCGCCAGATCCGTCAAGCTGGAATAGCCCCCGCTGGAAAACTCCTGCAATAGGCTTTGAAACCGGACGATTCCCAGCATCTCCTTCGGGCTCAAGCCGAGCTCCCGATCAAATGCCCTTCTTAGATGCCGTTCGCTGAAGTTAAGCTTTTCGGCCAAATCCGTTACGGTCAGATTCCCTTTGAATTCATACATATACCGCGTGCTTTGGTACACCAGGGAAGGGATAGAAGTATCGCTGCAAGCCAGCATTTGGCTTAGTTTGCGTTCAACGATGGCAATGATGTCCGAAGCGGTATTTGCGGCCATTATTTCTTCGGCCATAAGCCGCCCTTCAACACCCCAGATCTCTTCCAGGAAAACATGGTGTCCACCAAACGCCGAGAGGGGATATTTTAAAAAAGCCCGGGCCGACTCCGAATATAACCGGATGCCGAATACCGAACGCGCCTCGGTGAAATGTAAAACTTTGTAACGGGTCGATAGTCCATCGACAAACGCGGCCTTCCCGGAAGAGGGGGAGTGAAGATCCACGATAATATGGACACAGCCGTCCGGGAGGATCCGATGCCATTGATTTCCGGCGCCGGCCTGAAAATCCATTGTCCAATAACAAACAATATGCGATGCTAACTGAAGGCTCGGCACATATTCCCGGTAAATGTACTCGGGACGATGCAGCTCCGGCTGCAATTTCGGCGATTGTACAGGACGATAGGAATGCATCATGGCAACCTCGCTTTAGTTCCACTTAATAGGCTTGGCCAACTATTCATTGTAATACATTCGATTGGGTTTAGCCATGAACAATGTTGGGGCAACAACCTGCCATAGATGAGTAACAAAATGATATTTCGGGACGAAAGCATACGGATTACTTCGACGAGCACGGTCAAACACCTTCGTTGTAAGGTTATTCCGCTGTAAAAAAAGAACCCGATGCGCTTCGGGTTCTTCGTTAACTTCAATACCACAGATCCGCCGTCTGAACGTCCTGCAGAGCGGTCAAAAACGGTTTTTCATTATCCACGTACAGTTCGGTATCGAGATAGTAAAGCTTTTTATCGTCCAGACACTGCTTGATGTACTCCTCGTTCACGATGCTTTTGTCCTTGACATTGGCCGCAAACGCTTGAAGCTTGGGCAGCGCGGTTTGCCGGTAGTCCAGCCACGAATGATGAAACCCGGCCGGTTCCTCCAGGCAGTAGATGTCCTGATACAGCCCTTCGGCAATCCCCTTCTTCCTCAAATAATCCGCGGAGAAAGGCATGCTCTTGAAGAAGCGTCCGGTCATTGCGAACACGCGGTAGCTCCAGTGTGGAGCGCCATGGTTGGAGCGGCAGAATAGATTCAGAAAAAAGACGGAATAGTGCATTTTGACGGTAATGACTTGACGTCTTTTCACCTCCGAGACAATCCGGTCCGCCATCCGGCTATCGATGATCTCGTCGAAGTCAGCGAGGATGATCACGTCGTCATCCTCCACCCGCTCCCGCAAAATGTCGGAGCACCTGCTTCTTTGGCAGGCCTCGTTATGAAATGCGCTGTTGTAGCTGAGCAAGCGCCAATACCAGCGGTCAAAGTTTGCCGCTTGGCAAGTCTCCGGGTTGAAGTACAGCTGGTGCCGCTCCGGCTTGCGAAACGCATTGTCGGCATGAAGCGAATGGTAAATTACCTTCGGACCAAGATGAGCCGGATCGAAATTTCGAGGCTTGTCTGCATAGCTGAATGTCTTGTTGGCCTCGATTACATGGAGCTCGTCGATCCAGCGGGCATCTTCTTTCAGTTTGATCTCCGCCACCCGGTTTTCGTTAAAAAACGGGCAAAATTCATAAATTTTCATGACCGGAAGCTCCCTTCTCCTGTCATTGTGAGCGTGTCAACCTCGATGCATTGGCGCAAATGTCCGGCAAACCGGCGCACCAGCCCGACCATCGTTTGTTCTTCGTAGTGCAGCGTGCTGTAATAGCATGTCAAGCTCAGCCTGTCCCGCTTCAAGCAAGCCGTCATGTTCAACCAATAAGCGGAAGGGTTGTCCGGCGCATTGGTATTTCCGTACGGAAGGGTCAGCGGCTCATAGAAGTCGTCGGCCTGCCAAGCCGTTTCCTCCGATTGGTAGTGGAACAGCATGCGGCTTTCATCCAAAAGCGGCTCCGCCTCCGGATGAAGCT
This sequence comes from Paenibacillus ehimensis NBRC 15659, assembly GCF_004000785.1. Taxonomy (GTDB): domain Bacteria; phylum Bacillota; class Bacilli; order Paenibacillales; family NBRC-103111; genus Paenibacillus_G; species Paenibacillus_G ehimensis. The sequence goes on from NZ_BILX01000019.1 coordinate 65,174, forward strand.
CCGGTATGATATGCCGCAAAGCAAAATAGTCCGTACCTTCCTTGGGAATATCGTGCAGCATCCGCTTGACATGCTCCAGCAGCGCCTCGGTACCGCTTGCAAGCTCCTGCTTCCCGATGCGGATTCGTACGGGATACGCCCCGGCAAAAAATCCGATCGTGCGGTCAATCGCGATGCCCGGCAGGAAGGACTCGCGCTGGTAGGACATCAGATGAAGCAGCAGGTCCGGCTGCTTTTTCAAGTCGAAGCAGGCCTGGGACAAGGCCGCTAACAGGACGCCGAGCGGGGTAGTCTGCCGCTGTGCCGCCAATGCTTTCAATTGGCCGACCTGCTCGGTGCCTTCCAGCAAATCATAGGTGACCGTCGCCATATGACGGTGCACCGGCCATTCCTGCGCTTCCCAGTCGACCCGCAAAGATTGGCCTCCTCCGACTACGCCTCTCCAATAAGCTGCCGCTTCGGACGGAATGCCGCCGGCGGCGTATTGCGTCAGTGCCAGGCACCAATCGCGGTAGCCGCTTCCCGCTTCGCTGGTGAGCTCTCCATCAGCCCCCGTTAATAGGAGCCGTCTGAAATCATCCAAAAAAATATTCATCGACATCCCGTCAAAAATCAAATGATGGAACAAAAGCAGCAGCACCTGCCGGCTTCCGCCGCCATAATGGTCAAACAATACGGCTTTCCACAAAGGACCGGTCTCAATGTCAAATTCATGCTGAAGCTTCGAGCAGTAATCCGAGATAAAGGCGTCATGGGATGCCGCGGGCTCCCGCAAATCCACATACGCAAAAGCCTGGTCCGTTTCGATGTCCCGCTCGTATTGGTACCATTCTCCGTGATCGAGCCGGGCAAAGGTTAGCCGAAGCGCCGCATGCCGGCCGATCAGAAGCTGCAGCGCACGGTTCATCTCTTGCTGTGTGATCCGCCGCTTGAGCAAAGCCAGATAAGGGACGTTAAACATGTTGCGGTTCTTCAAGTCGCGTTTGAAAAAGCGCCTTTGCACGGCCGACAGCGGAAAGCCGTCATTCGGATACGTCTGCCGTAACGCCACTTCCGTATCCGGGCGGGGGCCCGAAGCCAAAGCCAACAGCGTGCCGTTCAAGGAACGGGCCAAGCGTTCGATCGTTCGTTCCCGGAAAATCTGGTTGACCGTCACCGGATACCCGTGCTTTTGCAGCAGGCTGACGATGCGCAGCGCATGGAGCGAATGGCCGCCCAACGCGTGAAAATCTTCATCCTTGCGGATGTGATCGAGCTTAAGCACGCTGCGCCAGATCTGCTCTATCCGTAGTTCCAGCCCGGTTTTGGCACCGGATTCGGACGCCGGTCCGGGAGGCCGGACCTCCGGCAAAGGAAGCTTTGCCCGGTCGATTTTCCCGTTTACCGTTAACGGAAACGACTCCAGCCGGACGTACCGGAAAGGAAGCATATACGAAGGCAGGCCCTCGGCCATAAAGGCTTGCAGCCGCTCTTCCTGGACACCCTGTTCATCCGTTTCCGATGTATAATAAGCGATCAGCCGGAGTTCCCCGTAGAGCTCGCGGGCGACGACGAGGCATTGTTTGACGGCGGGATAGCAGCCGAGACGGTGCTCGATTTCTCCCGGTTCGATCCGGTAGCCGCGAAGCTTCAGCTGGCCGTCGCTCCGTCCGATATATTCGATGTTGCCGTCCAGAAGCCATCTCCCGCGATCCCCTGTCCGGTACAGCACCAGATTTCGTCCTTTTTCCCGATCCTCGGCGGAAGCGTACGGATTCGGAACAAACGCCTTCCGCGTCAGCTCCTCCTGCTTCCAATAGCCGCGCGCGACGCCGTCCCCTCCTACGTAGATTTCTCCGGCCGCTCCGACAGGCTGGACACGTCCCCTTTTGTCCAAAATATAGCAGGTCGTATTGCTGATCGGCTTGCCGATAGGGATGTCACGTTCAAAAGTCCGCTCGATCGGATAGCTCGTCGAAAAGGTGGTGTTCTCCGTCGGACCGTAGGCGTTGAGGATGGTAAGGGACGGATATGCCAGCCGCAAACGATTGATCGGCTTCGGCGATAACGCTTCGCCGCCTACGAGCAGCCAACGGAGTCCGGCGAACATCGCTTCGTTCTCCTGGGTCCACTGATTGCATAATGCGGCGCTGAGCCATAACGCGTTAATGCCCCATGCTTTCATCCGCTGCTCCAGCAGACGGACGTTCATCAGATCGTCTTTGGACACAACGAACAGGCGGCCTCCGTTCAGCAGCGTGCCCCAAATCTCAAACGTGGAAGCGTCAAAAACGGGCGAACCCGTATAAAGCAGCTTGATATCCGGAGAAAACGGGAAATAGTTCGTGTTTTTGACCAGACGAACGATGCTGCGATGCTCGACCATCACCCCTTTCGGTTTCCCTGTTGAACCGGACGTATACATTAGATAAGCAAGATCACAAGCGGCAGCGGGGGCGCTCCCTTGCTCTTCCTGCCCAGCGGATGTGATGTTGTCGAACTCCTCGGCGCAGATCAGCTTTAAGCTAAGATGATCCTGACACGCTTCCGTCAGGCTGTCCGCTCCGCTCCGGGAGGTGATGATCGTGTCCAGTCCGGCGTCCCGGATCACGTCGCGCAGGCGCTCCGCCGGGAAATCGGGATCGATCGGCACATAGGCGCATCCCGCCTTCAAAATGCCCAGGATGGCAACGATAAATTCGAGCGAACGCGGCAGACACACGCCGATGCGCTTTCCGCGACCCGACGCGTCTGCGAGGAGCAAGCTCGCCGCATGCCGGGATAATTGGTCGAGCCGATCGTAAGTCACGACCCGGTCGTAGGCGATCACCGCCGGCTCGGCAGGCCGAAGCCGGACCTGTTCCCCGAACAGCTCGGGAACCGAGCTCTCCCTTGGGTATTCCGTGAACGTACGGTTCCAATCGTAAACGATTCGATCGTATTCGTCTTCGGCTGCTAAGCCAATATCTCCGACAGCGCGATCCGGATGCTCCACCGCCATATGCAAAGCCTGACGCAGATGCTCCGTCAACCGGCGAACCGTTGCTTGCTCCAGCCGGTCCGCATCGTAAATCAGCTTGATGACGAGCCGGTCTCCATCGTTCGCGATGGTGATCGTCAGCGGATAATTCGTTTTCTCGCGCTCCTCCATCGCCGACATGTACAGTCCGCTGGCCGGCTGCCGGTAGTCGTTCAAATAATTCTCGAAAGCGACGATGCTGTGGAACATCGTATGGTCTCGCACGGAGCTCCAGCCCTTCAATTCGTTCAGACTGACGCAGCAGTAATCGTTCAGCTTTTGAATCGTCTGATGAAGCTCCTTGACATAGCCGGCGACGGTTTGGTCCGTATTCCAATGCATCACCAAAGGAAGCGTATGAATCAGCAAGCCGGTGATGCGGTCCGCTTTGGCGAGATCGGACCCGCGGCCGGACACGACCATGCCGAATACGGTTATATCCGCATCATGAAGCACCTGCAGTACTTTTCCCCAAGCGAACTGCACCAAGGTATTGAGCGATATGCGCGTCTGCTGCACAAACGCCGTCATGCGCCCGGTAAAGGCCGGGTCCAGCTGCAGCGTCTCGGTCTGCTGCCTGCGGATCGGCCGGTGCGTATCGAAGCGCAGGCCGCTTTTCTCCATCGGCAGCGGGGTCGGCTCGGTAACGTCAGCCAAATAAGCCTTCCAGAACGATTCGGCTTCCGTCCGGTCCTTCGCCATCTGCCATCGAATGTAAGCTTCGAATGGGAGCGTCGGATTGCGGTGAGGCGTTATGCCCCGCAAGCTGCTTTCATACAGGTCGTGGACCCGATTAAGCAGCAGCGGAAGGCTCCATCCGTCCAGCAAAATATGATGGTAGCTCCAAACTACCGTCCATTCTTCCAGTCCGCTGCGGATCAGCGCAAGACGGTATGCAGGCCGGCGCAGGTCGAAACGGCGGTCGCGGTCCAGTGTCATCCACCGTTCGAGGTACTCTTGCCGCCGGTCCGCAGGGTGTGAACCGATATCTACGATCGTCCAATCCGGTTCCGCTGCTCGGACGACGCATTGCACCGGCTCGTCCAGCGCTTCCCAGACGAAGCAGGTCCGCAAACAATCATTTTCGGCAACGACACGCCTCCACGCTTCCCGATAAAGGTTCGCCTCCAGCCTGCCCTCGTATTTCCAGCTCGTCTGTACAAAATATTGGTCGGAGGTCGGGTGATCCAAATAATGGAACAACAAACCTTGCTGAAGCGGACTAAGCGGCATCATTTTATCCAGGCCATATTGCGCATGGTACGTGTTTACGATCCGGTCCAGCGAAGGCTGTTCGAGGGAAACGAGCGGAAAATCGCTTGGCGTAAACCCTTCGTCCTCCTTTCCCCCGCAGTGCTCGATAATGGAACGCAGATAAGCGATAAAAGATTCGATCCGCTGGGCAATTGTCGCTTCCTCGTAATGGCGTGTGCTGTATTTCATGAACACATGCAGCTGGCCGTGAACGATGGAGCAGTTAAGCTCCAAAAGACTTGTTCCGTGGTTCCGGGGCGAACTATGATCCTGCGCGGCATCGCGCGTGAAGCTCAGCCATTCGTTCGCTTCCCCGGCTTTTGCGTGATCAAACTGGCCCAAATAGTTGAACAACGCCTGCGGCTCGGGCGCCGTCAGAGCGGTTCGGACTGTCTCGTCCGCATGACAATACCTCAGAGCCCCATACGAAATGCCGCGGTCGGGGATACGGCGCAGCTGCTCCTTGACGGATTGGATCGTCTCTCCCAATGAAGCGTCAGCCGACAAGCGGATGCATACGGGAAACATCGATGTGAACCAGCCGACGGTCCGGGTCAGATTCATGTCGGATACGGAGTGCTCCCGTCCATGACCCTCCAGCCGGAAGGCGACCGTTTCCTGCCCGGACCAAGCGGACAGCATCAGAGACCAGGCGCTGAGCAGCAGATCGTTGATCTGCGTATGATAAGCGTGGGCGCACTGATGCAGCAGCCGCTGCGTATCGCTTGACGGGAGCGCTGCAACAAGCTCCGCGGTTTCGGCGCTGCTTCTGTTATCCGTGCAGCGGTCCACCGGTAATTGGAACGCGGCAGAACGGGTCAGCACGTTCCTCCAATAGCCGGCATGAGCGCGAAGACGCTCGTGTTGCGCATAGTCCGTGATCGCAGCCTGCCACTTTTTAAAAGAGCTTGGAACCGGCGGCAGCTCAGCGCCTTGATATAACGAATACAGCTCTTGCAGCAAAATGCGCCAGGAAACTCCGTCAATGACCAGATGGTGAACCGTGAGAAATAGGCGGATTTTACCGTCGGGGTGGCCTTCGATCACACCGGCACGAAGCAATGTTCCCGATTCGTAATCCAGTTGACGGTGCCATTTCGCGCAGATGGCGGCAATTTCCCGGTCGGCGCGGTCTGTCTCTTGAAGCGTGTGGGAAGCGAGCCGCACGACAGCGTCTGTTCGATAACGCTGCATATACGTTTGCCCGCGTCTTATGAATTGCGCCGCCAGCTCCGGATGCAGCCGGACCAACCGGTTGAGGGCAGCCTCCAGCCTTGCAGGATCGCAATGGTTGAGCAGCAGCATATGAGACTGATTGAAATAGTTCGGCTCTTCGAACCGCTGCTCGAAAAACCAGTGCTGAATCGGCGTCAGTCCGAATTCGCCAGCCAAATCGACGGCCTGCTTCTTTTGCTTCCCGTCGTCCACCCAAGCGGCCACGGCAGCCAAATCCTTCACGGTCGGATGCTCCGCCACTTGTCTGGGAGTCACGACAATCCCTTGATCCCTAGCCATGGATACCGTCTGAATGGCGAGGATCGAGTCACCCCCGACGGCATAAAAATGATCGTTGACCCCGATATGCTGCCGCTTCAGCAGGTGCCGCCAAATGTGAAGCAGCCGCTTCTCCATTTCGTCCTCGCCTGCTTCCGCCGCCTCTTCGGAAGAGCGGTTCCAAGCCGCGCTTGGATGAGGAAGCGCCGACCGGTCCACTTTACCGCTTGGATTCAAAGGAAACGCTTCCAATCGACAAAAATAGAACGGAATCATGTAAGAAGGTAAAACGGAGCTCAAATGCCGCGTCAATTCGGCCTCTTCCAGCTCTTTGAAGGAGGTATAGTAAGCCGCCAGCTTCTGATAAGGTCCGTCTTGCCATGCCCGGACCATGCATTGACGGATGCCCGGATATTGCCGAAGCCAATGCTCGATTTCCCCCAGCTCAATGCGGTAGCCTCTAATCTTGACCTGATCGTCGCTGCGGCCGATAAAGATCAATTCCCCGCCTGAAGTCCATTTGACGCTATCTCCGGTTTTATATAACCTCTCGATTTGCGGAGCATGTCCGTCCCCCATCACAAGCTCTTTGTGGACGAACCGTTCCTTGGTCAGCTCTTCGCGGTTCAGGTAGCCTCTGGCCAGCCCGACGCCGCCCACCCACAGCTCGCCGGGAACGCCGACCGGAACCGGTTGGCCGAACGGATTCAGGACAAACAGCCGTTTGTTATAAACGGGCCGCCCGATCGTCACTTTTTTCCCCGGACGGCAAAGTCCCACGGAACAAATAATCGTTACTTCCGTCGGACCGTAGGCGTTCAGAAATATCCGGTCCTTTCCCCAATCCTTCACGATCTCCGGCGTACAAGCTTCCCCGGCTGACACGATTGCCCGCAAGCCGGGTAACTCCCGCTTACTCATCGTTCGCAAGACGGCGGGCGGCAGCATGGCAAGGTGAATATTTTTTTGCTCAAGCACGTCCGAAATATCGGCATAGGGAGGCAGTTCCTCTTCCGACAGGACAACGAGCGTTCCGCCGACCGTCAGCGTGCCGATCCATTCGTAAACCGACGCGTCGAAGCTGATCGAAGCGAACTGCAGCACTCTCGTATCCGAAGTCAGGCCAAACCTGTCGATAAGATAAGGAATCAACGCAACAAGGCCGGCGTGTTCGATGAGCGCCCCCTTCGGTTTTCCGGTGGAACCGGACGTATAAATGACGTAGGCCAGGTCGTCCTGCTTGACCTCGACGTTCAAATCTTCAACGGAATGGCAGGGCTCGGCAAGCCATTCGTCGATACAAATCAGCGCCTTCTCCTCCATACCGGCTTGAGATATCACCGGTTTCAGCTTGGCGGCCAATGGGCTCGTTATAACCATGATTCGGGCTTGAGCATCCTCCAAAATAAACCGAATGCGCTCCTCGGGATACTGGGGATCGATCGGAAGGTAAGCCCCTCCCGTCTTCATGACGCCCAGCATGGCCGGAATCACATCTGCGCTTCGCTCCATCATGATCGGAATCAGCATGCCCCGCGGCGGATCGCCCTGCTCGTTCTGCCGATACGCCTCCAATATAATGCGGGCGATTCGGTTAGCCCGGCGGTTTAATTCGGAATAGGTCAGCTTCTGCCGACGAAACTCCAAGGCGACCGCATCCGGCGTCCTGGCCGCTTGTTCCTCTACCATTTGATGGACGGTTTTATGCGCAGGATACGTCCTGTCCGTATCGTTCCATCGAACCAATCGCCTCCCCTCGCCAGCGGTCAGGAACGGATGGAAAAGTATGGGCTTCTCCGGCGCATTCAGTGCATTGGTCAGCAGCACCCGGAAATGCCCTGCGAGTCTGGAGATTTGCGCTTTGCCGAAGCGCTTGCCGTCGTACTGAACCGCACATTCGAGCTCGTTGGCACGGTAACGATAGCGAAGTGCAATCTCCGGCTGATCAACGCCGCGGCGAGAGTCCTTGGCGGCCGGGAGCAAATTCCTTGCGCGCGTTTCCACGATGCCGACGTTAAAGAATTCCCTGCGTCCCGGTGCCGAAAGAGTCCCTTCGGTTTGCGGCGCTAACGTTGCCCTCCGGGAACCGTCCTCCGTTTTCCGATCATCCAATTGGCTTTTAACCCTGCGCACCAAATCAAGAAGACCATCTTCTTTTCCAATGTGGACGAACAGCGGATAATGCTGATGCTCTTCTTCTTCGTCGGGCATGACGGAATGCAAAACGGGCACCTCGTATTGATTGGCATAATGGGACAGCAGGACAGACCATACCGCCGCTAAAAACGAAGGCATGCAAAGCTGATGCCGGCGAATGAATTCCGTCATGGCTTTGAACCGGTTGTTCCCTAAACGGATGGTATGGAAAACGTAATCGCCCACGGGTTCGCCCTGGCTTCCGGGTTTCGAGAACAACGGCAAGCAGCATTGGCTGCCGCCCAAAACCTCATTCCGTGCTGTTCCGTCAGCAGGTGTCATCGGGTTACTTTCTCTCCTCTCTTTTGGTTTTGTCTTCTATTACTCTACTATAGTCCAAAACATGGATTTATTTCCATACTTAATTATGGTTGTGTTATTTTGGATGGTAGCGAATTACAAAAAACGGAGCCCGCAAACCCGCGAGACTCCGTTTTTGTACAAATATTTACCATTTCGTAAAATAGATTATTCCAACTCGCCTGGATATCCTATTGCGGATTGGTTGTCCAAACCCCTGCATTTTTGATGAAAACGCGCGCTGGCAGCTTCAATGCGGCGAGCACAAGATCTGCCACGTCTTCCGGCTGCATCATCCGGTCTTCGTCACCGATTTTGAGTCCGGCGTTCGCCGCGAGCTCGGTATTGACCGTACTCGGCGTAAGCGCCGTTACGCGAATGTTGGATTTCCGCACTTCCTGCATCAGCGCCTCCGTAAAACCCAGCACCGCGTGCTTGGACGCACAATAGGCGGACCCGGTCGCAAAGCCCCGCTCCCCGGCCGTAGAGGAGATGTTGATGATGCTGCCGCTCGCTTGTGCCAGCATCGTCGGCAGCGCGGCGCGAGTCACATAATAGGTACCCATGAGGTTTGTTTGAATGATGCTCTCCCACAATTCAGGCTCCATATCGGCCACAGTCCCGAACTGTGCGATCCCCGCATTATTGATCAAGATATCAAGCGAGCCGAGGCTGCCGATGAGCGATTCGACGGCTTGCTCGGCCGCCCCTCTTGTGGCAATGTCTGCGGTTGCGGTAAATACTTTGACGCTATAAGTGCTTTCCAGCTCCGCGCGAAGCGATTCCAAATCGGACGAAGTTCTGGCCGTCAGACCGAGATTTACTCCTTCTTTGGCAAGCTGCACGGCGATCGCTTTGCCAATCCCTTTTCCCGCTCCGGTAATGATCGCTGTTTTATGTTTCAATTCCATGATGACCTCTCCTTATGGATATAATGGCTGCATACTTAGGCATGATCCCCAGTTTTTCCTTTAAGCATGCAGAGTGATTATGTTACATCAAAATAGTAAAATCAAGTACTCACTTTTTCGTAAGATAGTTACCTTTTATATACTACCCGGCTTCAAATCACTGATTTGAAACACGCCAAGCAGTCATCTGCATGAAGCGCCGCAACTCCGGACTGGCCTGCACTCCATCAGATGAGGCGCCAGGTGGCGATTTTATTCATGAATAATATTCGAAAAAACCAACATTTTATTAATAATGGGTCGGGTAAAGCTTTATCAAAATGGAGGAAATGATGAAAATCGAGCTTAATACAAACAAAAAATTAAATTCAGCTGAGCAGGCCAAGCTGTGGGCGACTTACATGGGAAATTCGATGGCTTCATGCGTTTTAAGTCATATGCTCCACCATGTTGAAGACCAGGAAATCAAGAAAGTCGTGGAGAATGCGCTTATTTTGACAGAACAATTCGTACAGGGTGTCAAGGATCTATTTATCCAAGAACATTATCCCCTTCCCATCGGATTCACACAAGATGATGTTAATGTAAGGGCACCAAGGTTGTTCGCTGACGAATTTTATCTTTATTATTTGAGATATACGAGCAAAGCTGGATTAAGTATTTATGGAATCGCTCTCCCTTTAATGACAAGACCAGATATTCGGGTCTTCTTTACCCAATGTTTAAACTCAACAACGAAATTGATCAATCAGGTCAACGAGATGTTGAGTAAAAAAGGCTTTGTAGCAGAAGCTCCCTATATTCCTTATCCGAGCCAGGTCGATTTTATAAAAAAACAAAGCTATCTGAACGGTTTTTTGGGAGATGTCAGACCACTACAAGCTTTGGAGATCACTCATCTATTCGACAACATAGAAAATAACGCGATAAGCAAGTGTATTTTAATCGGGTTCAGTCAAGTCGCCCAATTAGACCAAGCTAAATCTTTTTTTCTAAGGGGCAAACAAATTGCCGCCAAACATTATGACATCTGCAGCAAAATGCTTGAAAAGGAGAATTTATCATCGCCTTCCATTCTTGATCCCTTGGTAACGACTTCCACAATCCCTCCATTTTCAGATAAACTAATGCTGGCCCATAAACTGGATATGTTTTCAATGAGGATACGTGGTTATGGAAATGCCTTAGCCTTCTCCGCAAGACATGATGTAACAGCAGCCTATGGACGTCTTTTATTGGAAGTGGGGAATTACGTCGAGGATGGCGCCAATATTTTGATTGATCATGGCTGGTTGGAGCAACCGCCCCAAGCTGCAGATCGCGAAGCTCTAGCAAGCGTAGGCAGACATGAGTGAATCGTTTGGCATCGCCTTATTTCACCTTTTGCGCATACCTCAATCCTTTCTAATTAGCATGAAAAAAGAGACCGGAAGGTGCGGTCTCAAAATACGATCTGACTTTTACGAAGCTGTCCCTGAAACGCCCGCACCGTTCTTCGTTATCGTGTAATTGACAACGGCACCGCTCCAGAAGTGGAATTTCAGATTCACCACTCCGTCGTTCACCTCTTTGAAGAAATTCGGTGTAAGCGTGATTTGGTTCTCGGAGTAGGAAGGCGCGAACGCGTAGCCAAATTCCTTGAATGGCGTCCAGTTTTGAGGACCGGCATTGCTGCCGTCTGCGTAAACGGCCTCCATCGTAGCAAGACGGTCACCGTTGAACGCTGTCGGGATCACGAAGGAGCCGGTCGTGCCTGAAGCGTTTTCAAGCTTCGGCGTGTTGTAATGGAGCACATGGAAGCTCCAATTGGCGCCCGCGCTGAATTGGGCCGACAATACCGCCTTCTCCCCGAGCCCGCCGGAAATCAGCTTGGAGAGATAGTTGGCTTTGATGGTCAATACGTTTCCATTGATCTTATAATCTCTGCCGGATTTCAACGTGGTATTTCCGTTCTTGAGCGAGACAAACCTGTTCCCGTTCAAGTTAAGGTCGATCGCAGCATCCGTGACCCCTGCGCCTTGCTTGAGGAAGATCAGATCGGTCGAGGCGGTGGACGAACGGCCTGTCAAGCTTGCCATGATCACGTTGTAGAGCTCCGGATCGTTCCACTGGAACGTGTTCCGGTTAAAATGCTGACCGTTGTCCCACAGCATGTGGGTGATCTTTTTCGACCTGGCATATTGGGTCAGGTACTCAAAATATTTCAGCATCTCGCCATGCTCGATCGTTCCCGTATTTTTGTCGAAGCCGAGCAATCCGTATTCGCCCAGTATAACGGGGATACCGTTAGCGACAAACGTATGATGGATACGGTCAAACGAGGTAACGATATCGTTAATCGACGAATCATCGAACCTGGTTTCACCCGCGATGTTGACGCTGAACGGCCAGTATCCGTAATAATGCACGGTGGCGATCAAATTCGGATCGTTCAGATTGGACACCGTAGTGGAAACCGAATTTAGATATTCCTGTCCGGAGTTGGTCCATAGCGTCGGCAGCACGAGCGGACGAACGGCATTTTTGCCTCCGGAAGCCCTGACGATGCGAAAAAAGGATGTATTGAGCTCGTCGAGCAGTGCCATTTGCGCTGCATCATCGACACCCTCAAAAACAGGCTCGTTCACGCTTTCGAACATCAGCTTGCTGGAATGGTTCTTGAATCGGTCGGCGAGTTGTGTCCATGCTGCATTGAAGCGGGCCAGCACTTCGTCGTGTTTCGCCGGCATCGCGTTAATCCATTGCCACGAGTCGTGATGGATATTGATCATGACGTACAGACCTGCATCCAGCGACCAATCGACAACTTGCTGTACCCGGTCCATGAACGCCGGATCGATCGTATAGTCCGGAGCGCCGCCCATCCGGTGACTCCATGTGATCGGAATCCGGATGCTTTTGAAGCCCTGGGCGGAAATTTGTTGAATCAACGACGGAGTAATCTCAGGGTTGCCCCATGACGTTTCGCTGTCTGTCGCGTCAAGAGAATTGCCCAAATTCCATCCGGGCTGCATCGCGCTAACATAGGCCTGCATGCTGGGTGCGGCTGATGCCGCGGGCGAAAAAAGCGACAGCATCAATGCAAGGGCCATCATGAGGGACAGTAATGATTTTCTGCGTTTTGTCATCTGTTTTCTCCTTTTCCGAATATACAAAATAACGGAAATAAGACAGCAATCCGGTTTTATTGAACGTTAACGCTGTAGCGGTTGATGTGCATTTGACCGGTGCCTGTAAAAATTTCCGAACCGAACTGCACGCTGCTGATGAATTTGGCGTTGCTCATCCATTTTTTAGTGTAAACGATGTAGTTTATAAAATCCCGGAGGTTCAAGCTGCTGCTGGTTGTATTGGAAGTCCGGACGAAGGAATACACATTCCAGCCCGTAGTTTGTGCAGCGCTATCGTAAATGAAGCCTTTATACAGATTCCAGGAGCTGCCTCCGAGGGAAACGGTTTCAACATAAGAGCCGGCCGGACTCGCATTCGTGTTGTTCAGCCAAATCATCACTTCATCGGTCGGCCTGGAGCCGGTGCCGGCATTGTTCGTGTCGTGCATCCATATATCGTAGGCGGTATTATAAGATCCGCTCGCACTGATGGAATAGTTCACGGAAGCGTTGATGCTCTTGTTATCCCAAATTCGCGCGGGAAAGCCGCTTCCCGCCGTATAGCCGTTCGTCCAGTGCCAGCCCGAGACGATGGACGGATACGCTTTGACGCTGCCAGGATTAGCAGTTTTCCAATCCCAAGTCCAGCCCATATCGTTATCGTTATTGTGATACACCGTTTGCCACCAACCGCTTCCGGCATTGCCGCTGCCCCAGGTATTGTTAAAAACATAATACTTGCCGTTCCCCCAATACAGCTTCGCTCCGGGGGTAGAGGTCGAAGCGGCATACACTGCGGAAGCGAGCAGCAGCATGATCGCAGTTGCAATCAGGAAAGATACCTTCACTTTTTTACCGAAAAAAGCTTTCACAATAAAAGATCACTCCTCTGAAAAATGTTATACTCAAGTCTTTAGAAAGCGCCTTCAAAACAGTAAAGTTGTCCCTCCCTTCCTCGGCAGAGGCCGCCGAAGCTTCGTGGATCCGCTGCAGCCTTCCCGCTCTGGATGTCCTTCGGCGCCCCGCCATCGTTAGTTCCATTTTATTACTCCTCTCCCCCAGAAAAAAATATTAAATTAAAGAAATACAAAAAAACGGAACTTAGTGCCGCAGAGCTTAAACTCACTTGACAACCCTTCACATCCAGTAATAATCTTAAGATATAATTTCCATTATCCTTTAAACATCATGCGTTTGGCTTTCAAAATAATAAAATACGGAAGTTTGGTGAAACAAACTGATGTTCGGGATGAAGACACACTTGATGTTAACGACGCCGGAACAGACCATTCCCTTCTTCATTGAATGCATCGGATTTAATCCGGAACAGGAGACCGTCATTCGTCACGAAGGTTACGGTTATTACCATTGGTTGCAAACGGTTTCAGGCCAGGGAGAAATCTTCTTGGGCGACCGGTCCTACTTGCTTCCTCCCAACCACGGCATTCTGTTAATGCCGCATGTCGCGCATCGCTATCATATGCACGGGGACAGATGGTCAACCTGCTATTTGACCTTCGACGGACCGCAAGTCGCCCCATTCTTGTCGATCCTGGGCATTCGTGTATCCACGGTCTATTGCTGGTCGGCGGACACGGAATTGGAGAAAGTGATTGAACAAGCCTTGGAATCGGCTCTTGTTACCCACGATGTAACGGGGTTGGATAATTCGATCGCCGTCTATCGTTTTCTTGTCAAACTGAAGAGACATGGAAGAACCGATGGGGCGCCTTCCATACAGAGCCTTGCCGAACGTTTGACGCCGCTGCTTCACTATCTTGATGCAGAATATCGCAATCCCGATCTTGGCACGGCCGATATGGCCGACCACGTCCGGATCAGCCCGAGACATCTGAACTCCCTGTTCAAAAAAGCGTTCGGCTTCACACCGTACCAATATCTCCTTAACCTCCGGATCCGCAAGGCGAAGGAGCTTCTTGGCAGCAAACGTTCCATGTCCGTACAGCAAATAGCGGAAATGACCGGCTTTCGCAATTCAAGCAATTTTATCGCGACGTTTCGCAAGCATGAGCGCATTACGCCCGACCAATATCGGCAAGCTTAACTACAAAGGAGTGAAAGCTGCTTGGAAACCTCCATTTCCTATCCTTTTCAAAATGTGAATTTGCCTTTGGAAGAACGTGTTCGGGACCTTGTATCCCGTCTTACGCTCGAGGAGAAAATTTCGCTTATGCCTACCAAACAGGCCGCAGTGACACGTCTTGGGATCTCCGAGTACTGGGTTGGCGGGGAGGCCGCACACGGTCTGGTCGCGCGCGACAGTGTGACGACCGTATTCCCGCAAACGTTGGGCTTAGCCTGCACCTGGAACACGGAGTTAATGCAGTCCATCGGCAGTGTGATCGGCGATGAGGCGCGTGCCTGCTACAAGAAAAGAAACGGTCTGAACGGACTCACGCTCTGGGCTCCTACCGTAGACATGGCTCGTGATCCGAGATGGGGACGCACGGAAGAGGCCTATGGCGAGGACCCGCACTTAACGGGAAGCATGTCGACAGCCTTTGCCAAGGGGATGCGCGGCAGCCATCCCTTCTACATAAAAGCGGTTGCGACTTTGAAGCACTTTTATGCCAATAACAACGAGAAGGACCGGTTGACAAGCTCGTCCGTCATCGATCCGCGAAATAAGCGGGAGTATTACTTGAGGGCGTTCGAGCTGTCGATCCGCGAAGGCGCGGTTCATTCCTTAATGACGGCTTACAACTCGATTAACGGTACCCCGGCGATCTGTCATCCCGACGTGAATGGGATCCTGAAGGAGGAATGGAAACTGGACGGTTTCATCGTATGCGATGGAGAGGATATGCATCAGACCGTTGACGAGCATAAGTACTGCGATACCTATGCCGAAGCCGTGGCCTTGGCGATCAAAGGCGGCATTGACTGCATAACGGACAATGCCGGACTTGTGATGCGATCGATTCGCGAAGCCTTGGAGCAAGGGCTCCTTGAGGAAGCGGACTTGGACCGGGCACTGCGTAACGTATTCCGAATCCGCATGCGGCTGGGGCAATTTGACCCTGAGGAAAATAATCCTTATGCGCAAATCCCCGAAACCGTTATTTATCATCCGGAACATCGCGAGTTAGCGCTAAGGGCGGCACGCGAGTCCATCGTACTCTTGAAGAATCAAAACCGCATGCTTCCGCTCCAACGAGAGAACATTCGGAAGCTGGCCGTCATCGGTCCGCTGGCCGATGTGGTTTGCCGCGACTGGTATACAGGACATCCGCCTTACCGGATTTCGCCTCTGCAAGGCATCGTAAGCAAGCTGTCTGCGCAAGCCGTTCTGTTCAAGGACGGCTGCGATCTGGTTACGCTGCAGTCCGCCGCCAATCGGCACTATGTCGGTCCGAAGGGATATGCCGACGGAACGCTAGCAGCGGATAAGCCGGCTGCGGGCAGCGGAGAATGGTTTCAGGTAACCGACTGGGGATGGGGAAGCCACACGTTGCGGGCGATCGCTAACGGCAATTACATGACGACCAACGACCGCGTAGTAAGCGCAGCGTCCCAAGAAATTTGGGGGTGGTTCGTCAAAGAGCAGTTCACCTTCGATCCGCAGGATGACGGAACTGTCGCGATCCACACGTGGAACGGCAGGATTGTGTCGGCGGATGAACAGTCTCTCCGCGTGAAGGACGATACGCATATCGGCGAAGCCGAAAAATTTGTAAAGCGGACCGTCGTCGACGGGATCGCCGAAGCCGTGAAGGCCGCTCGCGAGAGTGACACTGCCATTGTCGTCGTTGGCAATCACCCGCTCATTAACGGCAAGGAAGAAATCGACCGCCCGGATCTTACGCTTCCTCCGCATCAGGAAAAGCTCATCCAAGAGGTGTACAAGGCCAACCCGAATACCGTGGTTGTCGTTGTAGGAAGCTATCCCTTCGCTCTAAACTGGGTTCAGCAAAATATTCCGGCCGTCGTCTACACGGCCCATGGCGGCCAAGAGCTGGGAACCGCGATTGCGGATGTGCTGTTTGGCGATTATAACCCGGCCGGCCGTTTGAACATGACCTGGTACCGATCCGCCGATCAGCTGCCGGATATGATGGATTACGACATTATCAAAGGAAAGCGCACTTATATGTATTTTGACGGCAACCCGCTGTATCCGTTCGGGTACGGTCTTTCCTACACGAGCTTCGAATACAGAGACTTGAAAATCAGCAAGCTGAGGATGTCTGCCGATGAGAAGGTGAACGTGAGAGTAACGGTTGAAAATAAGGGGCAGCGTGCAGGGGATGAAGTGGTACAGCTCTATTTGCGGGCTAACGGATCCCGGGTAAAACGCCCGTTCAAGCAGCTGCAGGGCTTCAAGCGCATCCATTTGCGGCCCGGCGAGAAGCGGACAGTGGAATTCATTCTTTCCGGAACGGACTTGGCTTATTGGGACGTCAGCCGCAACCGGTATGCGGTCGAAACCGGAATTTACACCCTCATGGTCGGCGGGTCTTCCGCGGATATTTATTTGGAATCCGCCATTCAAGTGAACGGTGAAACGGTTCCGCCGAGAAACTTGTTTCAGATCACCCAAGCCGAAAATTACGACGATTATTCCGGTATCCGGTTGGACGAATGCCGCGATACAGGTGCCGGTCCAGGCGGCTCAAGGTTGGCGGGCGTCTGTGTGACCGGACGAGACGGCGATTGGATATGCTACAAGGATGCGGATTTGGGCGAAGGCCCGCATTTCTTCGAAGCGCGCGCTGCCAGCAGCGATGGAGGCAGCATCGAAGTACGGCTTCATAGCCCTGACGGCACGCTGATCGGAACGTGCCCGGTTCCAGCGGCCGGCAGCAAGCAAAAGTGGCAGACACACGCTTGCACAATTACCGGCTCATCCGGCAAGCACACCGTCTTTCTGAAATTTACAGGCAATATTAAGATCAGCTGGTTTCGATTTATTTCATAAAGCAAGAATCAGGCAAATCGCCATAATGCTCTCCTATTCAAAGTAAATCGGTAGACGCGGCGGACAAAGCGGCCAGATCTAAGATTGCAACAAAATGGGTTGAGGATTCTGTCCCCAACCCACATGCTTCCCGGGGCCCGCACCTCAGTTTGGCACTCCGCCCGTTCCGTCATTATAGGCCTGAATTTCATCGAAGTATAGCGTCCCGCTGTTCCCGGCCGTTCCCTCCTTCTTGTTGACATAGATCCCGAAGGAGCGAATGTCCTTGAGATTCTCTTTGCTCATCACTTTCCCCGCATTAGATGTATCCCATGGAGCCGGCGCGAACTGGCTAAACGGAATCTCCACCACACCGGCCGTCTCTGCTGCCAGAGATGGATAGGCTTCAAACGAGATGCCGCTCGCATTCACCTGGATGACAAGCTTTTGGTTGCTGCCATCCGGCGCAAGCCAGAGCTTCAGCTTGTTCGCCTCCGACCAATCTGCATTATTCATGTTTTTGATCTGACCGGTGTACCCTTGTCCGCTTAAGTTATAATCGAACCTCAGGCCGTATTTGCCCCCGTTCTTGTGCTCCGGATCCAGTGTGATTGTATTGAGATCTCCTGCCGGGCTGTATGCCGCGTCAAGCAGCTCCTTGCTGCCTTTGTACGTATCGAACGTGTCGACAACCAGCGGATCGGTATTGCCCTGCACATCGCCGACGAACACCTGAATCGTCTGCGACAAGACGGTCCCATTCTTCCCGTAGGACTTCACGGTCATTGTCGTGCCCGACTCTTCGAGTGCCGCGCTCGGAGACCAGTCCGCCGTATAATAAAAGCCTTCTGCGTCCAGTATCATCGGATACTCGGCTGGATCGTTGCCGATTCGGTATGTCATTTTCTTAACCTTCTGGTTGACCGCCCGGGCACGGAGCACCGTTGGCGAGGACATCGGCACCGTTTGGTTCCCTGTTGGAGTGACGATGTGCATGAACGGCTGCTCCCTGGCGGCCAGCACCTTCCTGCTGTAAGGCTTGCCCGCCCGTACTACATCGCTGAATGACGTGTAGGAGTCGGTATAGTATTTCACGAAATCCGGCAGCAGTTCATGGTCTCCGAGTCCGTTCGGCGCATTCCGGTAGGGAACGAAAATCGAGTCCGTGTTAAAGTTAGCCCAAGTCTGCATATAAGCCATACGCTTCGCATCCTGATCGGACTTTAGCGCCCCGATCAGCTTCGTGTAGAACTGCAGGTCCTTTGCTCCCGTCTGCTTTACACCGGAATAGCCGAACTCGGTAAACGCCGCGATCTTTCCTTTTCTGTCCGCGAGTCTTGAGATCAGCTTGGCATCGTTCACGACCGTATCGAACCACCCGGCGCTCGTGCCGTCATAATAAGTATCGAAGCCGAGAATATCGACATAATCGTCACCCGGGTACGTCTCAAGGAATGCGGCTTCCGTGCCGTTAAACGGGCTGCCCGGCGAGAAGGCGTAGAGGAAGTTATGGACACCCTTCTTGTCGCGCAAATATTCCACAGTATAACGGTAGATCTGGATATACTGCTCCTTCGTGCGGTATGGGGCCCCCCACCAAAACCAGCCCCCGTTCTGCTCGTGGAACGGACGGAAGATGACCGGGATCGCTCTGCCGCTCTCGTCCTTCAGATGATTCGCAAAGTCCGCTATCATATCCAGGAACCGGTTGAAATCCGAATTCTTGTCTCCGCCCGGGAGGATGTGTGAGAGCACATTGCCCTTCGTATCGTAGAAGCTGCCGCCGGTGACGAAGTTCGGCATATGAGAGCTTAACGTCAGCACGCCTCCTTCCTTGTAAGCTAACTTCATCACGGCAATCAGTTTGTCGCGGTTCTGCCCCATCGGCGCTCCTCCGGCGCCAGGCTTCTCATGGCCTTCGAGGCTAAGCGTGTCCCAGCCGAACAGTCCCGGCAGATCGCCTACAGCGTTCAGTACGTCAGACTGCGTGCCGTCCTTCGCCGTAATCGAGAGGCCCTCCGTCGTCGCATGCTGTTGCCCAAACAGAATCTCCTTGCCGCGGATATCCTTCAGGTAGGCAAACAGCGACCGCGTCTCCGCCGTTGCATGCTTGTCAACCAGGTTCTCGACCCGGACATTCGCCATATACGAGGACTTTCCTGCCCCCGGACCCCAGGTAATTGAATCAGCATTCCCTGCGGCCATCACCGGAGTAACCAGAGCAGCGAACAGCGAAACCGCGACCATGCCGCTCATCCACTTGATTTTTTTCCTCATTCCATTCACCTGTCCTCTTCGTGAATTTGTTTAAAGCATTGGTGAAGCGTTTTCAAAAATGATTATACGGCTAGCATCACCTCCATACAGTTCACAGGTAGACGCTGCTTTATCAAGAATTCAGCGAGCAAGGTTTACTGCCGCATCCGATACGGCCCATATCGGTTTCCTCTCAGAAGCCGACATGAGCCTGCCAGATGCCATTACGCGAGACCCGCAGGCGGAACCTTAACCGAACTCAGGCTTTATGTAAAATATTCCCGCCCATGGTGAACTCTGAACTCCTCCGTTTGTCAAGCCTGCTTTTGCTTCAACCGGAACCAGGTGCTGGTGAAATCGCCGTGCAGGTGAGGAACCGTCAGACCGAAATTCATAAGACTGTCGCCGGTCAAGATCAACTCCGAATCCATCATCGCATACTGATAATCGGGATGAAGCCCCTTCAAGCGAAGTCGCTTATGGGAAGCATTCGGCTCGGCCAGCACGCGGAAGTAGAAGACCAAGGCCTCCGTTTGATCTTCAGAAACGAACATCCACGCCGTTTCATTTCCCTGAAAAGGATCCTTCAGCCTGTACAAATCGCCTTGCTGTACCAGCGACCGAATTTCCTTATAGAGGTTAACCTGCTGCTTGACCGTCTCCTTCTCGTCGTCCGTAAAACGGGTCAAATCGAGCTCATAACCGAAATTGCCGGACATGGCAACGTCTCCGCGGGTTGTAAGAGGCGTAATCCTTCCTACCTGATGGTTCGGTACCGCCGAAATATGCGCTCCAATGGTGCTGATGGGATATACGATACTCGTGCCGTATTGGATCTTCAGCCGTTCGATCGCATCCGTATTATCGCTGGTCCACGTCTGAGGCATATAGTAGAGCATCCCCGGGTCGAACCGTCCTCCGCCGCTGGAGCAGCTCTCGAATAAGATGTGAGGGAAGCGCCCTGTCAGCCGCTCAAGCAGCTCATACAGCCCCAGCATATACCGATGCGCAATTTCCGGCTGGCGTTCCGCCGGATAGTCCACCGATCCGATCTCCGTCATATTGCGGTTCATATCCCACTTCACATAAGAGACCGGTACGGTCGAGAAAATCTCCGACAACGCTTCGAAGAGATAGTCCCGAACCTCTTGTCTGGACAAATCAAGCACCAGCTGTGTTCGCGCTTCCGTACGGCGCCGGCCTTCGACATGCAAACACCAATCGGGATTGCGCCGGTACAAATCGCTGTCGGGGGATACCATCTCCGGCTCTACCCATAGACCGAATTGAAGTCCCAGCCGGTTGACACGCTCTGCCAAATCGGTCAAGCCGTTCGGGAGCTTGTTTCGATCGACAACCCAATCCCCGAGCGACGTCGTATCGTCGTTGCGTTTGCCGAACCAGCCATCGTCCAGTACGAACAGCTCGATTCCGAGCTCCGCTCCCGCTTTGGCGATGGATTCGATCTTTTCCGCATTGAAATTGAAATAGGTCGCTTCCCAATTGTTGACCAAGATGGGCCGTTCCCGGTCCCGGTGTACACCTCGGACAAGCCGCGTTCGATAGAGACGGTGAAGGCTACGCGACATGCCTCCGATTCCTTCTCCCGAGTAAACCATGACGGCCTCCGGCGTCTCAAAGCTATCGCCCGGGTCCAGTTTCCAAGAGAAATCGAAAGCATTTAATCCGATGGAAAAACGGGTAGAACCGTACTGGTCGACTTCGGCCTCCGCGGAATAATTCCCCGAATAGACCAGGCTCAGTCCGTAAACCTCGCCGTGCTCCTCATCCGCATTCGGCCGGACAAGCGCCATAAACGGATTCAGCTGATGGCTGCTTGCCCCTCTTCGGCTTTCAATGCGCGTCGTGCCGGGCCCGATTCTTCTTCGCTGAATATGGCATTCTCTCGTCCAGGCTCCGGCCAAATAAAGCGCCTCATAATCGGAATCAAAAAGATCCACGCTGGCGCTTAACGCACGAAGGATACGAACCGTCCCTTTCCCGTCGTGAACGAAGCGGACAGAGCGGGTGATGGCGTTATGATCGCGGAAAACGGAATAAAGAAGTATAACAGCCAAACCCGAATAGGGATCCTTCAGCACCAGCTCCAAGGTTTGCGCTTCCTCGTCCGATTCGGTGTAGACGGCGGGAAGGCCTTGAAGCCGCGGCTTGCCGTTCAAGATCCGGTGCGATTGGTAGACAAGCTCGGTTATGCGGCTTCCATCCTCCAGCTGCACTTGATAAGCCGGATGCCGAAAATCGCCGGATCCGTACTGCGGGTACTCTTGGGGGAGCCTATCGATCCAAGCCTGCTTAGGATAATCAAGGAATCTGCTCAGACTCGAATCATGGGTAAGCTTGCGTCCCCAATATAGATGTACCGGATACCCATTTACGATCTGGAATATATAGCTGGTATCCACTGCTTGCAAATGAAATAATTGTTCCTCTTCGACATAATGAATCGTCATATGAATCAACTCCTTGTTTTCATTACCGGATTACCTTCCATAGCAGGTCAACAGCTAATAAAATCCGACATGGAACGGATCTCCAGCTTGGCAGGACCCGACTGCGCCTCACCGCGGGGATAAAATGTAACCTTACGAGGCACGCCGGGAATCAAGTCGAAGAAATTATCCGAAAAGCGTCCTTCCGTTTCGGTAGAAATCCAGACCTGCCGCGCCAGCACGTCCGTCTCAAGCCACAATTCCGGCTCGGGGCCACCCGACAGCTCCTGCACACGAATCCGGGGCTTCGCCAGGGTAAGCTCCTTATCTTTTACAAAATAATGCTCCTTCCGATCCAAGACCAAGCCCTCAGTCTTCAACTCCGCCAGTAAAACGACTTGGGTCGGATCCGCATCTGCCAACCATTCCGTTTTTGCAACGGAAAAGACCACGCTGCCGGTATTTGCAGTCACCGAAACCGGTAAAGATGCGGTCTTGAGTTCGGACCCGCCGAAGGTCAGCAGTTTAACCGTCAGATCACCGAACAGATCCGCCAGGCGGTCGGAAATCACGTATACCTCGATGTTCCCGGCTCCATTATCGTACAGGCTGAGACTAATGTCCTTGAAGCTGCGCTTGACATGATACTGCATCGCTTTCCACCGGCCGTAATAATCCATCCCGGCCCACGACGCGACAGGCCAGCAATCATTCATCTGCCAGTATAAGCTGCCCATACAGAACGGCTTCTTCCGGCGGTGCGCCTCAATGGCGGTTCTTATGGCTTCCGCCTGAAGGATTTGACTCATGTACAAGAACGATGGGAAATCTTTCGGCTGCTTCATATAGAGATCCATATATTCTTGAATGAGCTGATTGCCGCGGTTATTTTTCTGGTGCGCCAGCATCACGGGAGATTCCAGCATCAGGTCCTCTTCTTCCGCGTAGGTCCGAACGGACTTGTATTCCGGGAACGACTGGAACCCATATTCGCTGACAAATCGGCTTACTTTTACGTTATAATTCTCAAATGGCTCAACCGCATGCCAGACGCCCCAATAATGGGTATCTCCGCGAGTCGACGTCGGATAGGCATGTTGTTCGATGTTCCCTGTTAACGCGCAAAGCGGAGAGGAAGGCCAATACGCCGCGCCGGGAGCGAAAGCCTCGACCGCTTCGGGCAAAATGCGATGAAACACAGCCTCGTAATCCGCCCATAGCTGCTTGCGCTGCTGCTCCGTGTAATCCTTTTTCCAGCCCCAACCGCCGTTCTCGTCATAATGCGCCCATGCGGAATCGATTTCATTATTGCCGCACCATAAGGCAATACACGGATGGTTCCGCAGGCGACGAATGTTATATTCGGCTTCCGCCTGCACGTTGTGCAAGAAGGCTTCATCGCCCGGGTACATGCTGCAGGCGAACATAAAATCCTGCCACACCAACAGGCCGTATTCATCGCACAGGTCGTAAAACGCCTCTTCTTCGTAAATCCCCCCGCCCCACACCCGGAGCATGTTCATGTTGGAATCCACCGCAGAAACAATTTCATGCTTATAACGCTCATAGGTAACCTCGGTAACGAAGCTATCGTTTGGAATATGATTCGCACCCTTTGCAAATACCGGAACGCCATTCAATTCGATATAAAAGGTCGATCCCTTCTCATCCGGTTCCGTTACGAGCCTCACCTGACGAAGTCCGGTTTGAACCGATTTAACCGCTTGGATGACGTCTCCTTCGATGAGCTCTACCTGAAAGGTATACCGTTCAGGCTCCCCCAGACCCCGGCACCACCACAGCTTCGGCTGATCGATCTGCAGGTCAACCTCCACCGTGTTGACGCCGGCGGAAACCATCACTTCCCGCTCCCAGGTTTGCGTATCCGAGGAGATCCTCACCACGCGAACTCCCGGCATTGCCGCTTCAAGCTCCACATGCGCCTTAAGCCGGGCTTCCGCCTGGGTTACCTTTACCTGCTCCATAAACACGTCAAGAATCCGGTTCCCTTGCCAGCCGACAAGACGAACTTCACGCCATATCCCGCTGGTGACAAAGCGCGGTCCCCAGTCCCATCCATAATGGAACGGCGCCTTTCGGGCAAATACGCTAACTTTGCTTTCGCCTAATTCCCCGACATCCGATTGATCGTTCGTTGCAGGCAGCGCATAGCCCAATCGTTTCAGCTTCGGCAAATCCTCACCGACCGGCGAACGGAAGCATACCCGAATCACATTCCCTCTTTCCTTGAGCAGCGATTTCACTTCCGCCTTCCATTCCCGGAACATATTGTCCGCCGACAGCACCAGCCGGTCATTCACCCATACATCGGCATAAGTATCCAACCCCGCAAATACAAGCTCCACCCGCTCGGCAGACCTCAGCTCCTCCGGAAAATCGAACGTTGTCCGATACTCCCAATCCTGTTTATCGATCCACTGAAGCTTGCTTTCGTTCATCCCGTAAAAAGGATGGTCGATCTTTCCGTTTTTCAGCAGATCCATATGGACACATCCTGGGACTTGTGCAGGCATCCAGTCCTCGGCTCTGCTGTTTTTGAAACTCCATTGGCTTAAGATGAAGCTAACTTCACTCATCTGACCCTCCGTATGTGTAATCCGCATTGGATAAATGTAAAGTGGTTAGGAAGAGAGCTTTCACTACGTCGATTTGACACCCGTGAAAGCTCCTTGAATGCTCGGAGATTAGGAGTTCCAGAGCTTGATGCGTTCTTTCAACAATTCTTCAAATTGCGCTTCCAGCTTTTTCACACCCGCCCGCTCAAGCTCGCTTTGGAACGAATCCCATACTTCGTCGAACTTCTCCGGCTTGGCCAAAATCGCCTCGGGCACTCGCTTTCTCATGAGCTCCAGACATTTTTGCAAAATGATCGCGCCATCCGTGTCCTGCGGAATATTGATTTGATAGGCGGCGCCGTACGGCTTAACCGGGAAATCGGAAACCTTCGGATAAAGATCCATCCACATCTTCGCGTTATATTTGGACAACACTTCCTTCTCGATATCCGAGTATTTCTCAATGATCTGCTCCGGGCTGTCGACTTTATACGTTTGGCCGGACGGGTCCTTGACGCCGAAGCCGTATTCCGGGAACGGATAGCCGTATACGCCGATGCCTGTTTTCTTGCCGTATTGCGGGTCCTTCACCCGCTTCTCCATCTCTTCCTTAGAGATGACGCGCTTGCCGTTTTCGATTGTGTAATGCACGCCTTCAATGCCCCAGTTATTTAAAATTTGCGCTTCATCGGAAGCAAGCCAGTCCAGAAATTTGATCGCCCGGACCGGATCCTTGCAATCCTTCGAGATCCCGATTCCCCAGCCTGCGGAATAACCTGTACTTTGGAAGTTTTTGTTCTTGTATTTCTCATTGAGCGTAATCGGATACATGCCATAAGTAAGCTCCGGCTTGCCGGCCTGCAATAAGGACTGCTCCGCCTCTCTGTACTGCCACTTCGAGTCGATGATCGCAAGCACGCGCCCGGACGAAATTTTCGCCTTGTACTGGTCATACTTTTGAACAAAGCTTTCCGGATCCAACAGGCCGACGTCATTCATGTGGTTAAGCCACCTGAAATACTCCTTTTCTTCAGGCCGGGTAATGTGCAGCACCGGCTTCATCGTCTTCTCGTCAATGTACCATTCGCCGTCATCCGATCCGCCGGTCGCGAATAAAGCAGGATTCGTAACCGACTGGGCGATCCGCCAATCGTCCGCGAGCAGCGACAAGCCGATGGTTGGCTTTCCGTCAATGGTCGGATGCTTTTCCTTGAATGTCTTGATGGCGTTTTCATAATCCTGCAACGTTTTCAATTGCGGAAAGCCCAGTTCTTTCACAACCTGATGCTGCAGCTGGAAGCCGTCCTTCGGTTCCCACTGCACTTCGTTCACGCCGAAGGAGCCGAGAAAGTAAATGGACGGATCCTTGGTGCTCCATTTCAGCCGCTTTAAATAATCGCCGTACAGCTTCTTCAGATTTGGACCGTGCTCTTCAATCAACGGAGCCAAATCGATAAAGCCGCCTGCATCGACAATGAGATTCGAATCGTTTTTCGCAAAGATAAGGTCGGGATATTCGCCGCTTGCCGCCATAAGCGCAATCTTCTGCTTGGGATCGCCAACCGGATAGTCGATTTTTAGCGTTACACCGGTAAGCTCGGTAATCTTTTTGCCTACCGGGCTCTGCATATTCTCGTAGTTCGTGTTTGGATCGACGGCGAACATGGTGAAGGTAATCGGCGACTTGTCGTCCTTCGCGCCGCCCGTTCCCGCGTTCTTTGTGCTTGTGCCGGAATCGCTGCTGCAGCCGGCTAACGCTAAGGCCGCTGCCAAGGTTACTGCAGCCGTTTTTCTAATTTTCCCCATGGGAATGCCTCCTTGTTCCAAATCCAGGATATAAGCAGGCCGAAAATCCGCGCATACCGGATGGTTCGACCCTGCTGCGTGCCTTAAGCCTTAACGGCGCCCAAGGTCAAGCCCTTCACAAAATACTTTTGCAAAAACGGATAAACGAGCAAAATCGGCAGAGTAGCGACCATCGTAATGGAAGCCCGAATCGATTCAGGGGTAACCTGAGCCGCGAGGGACGGATTGCCGCTTCGGGCAACGCTCGCATTGCTTGAGCCTGCGGTCGTGTTCGCCAAAATTTTCATCAGCTCATACTGCAGCGTAGATAAATGCTCCGAGGTACTGTTATACAGAAACGTATCGAACCAGGAATTCCATTGGCCTACCGCAATGAACAGCGCGATCGTCGCCAGTACCGGCTTGCAGAGCGGCAATACGATTTTGAAGAAAATCGTCAAATCGTTTGCGCCGTCGAGCTTGGCGGATTCTTGCAGGCTGATCGGCAGTCCTTCCATAAACGATCGTATGACGAAAATGTTCCATGCATTGACGAGCCCCGGTAAAATGTAGACCCAGAACGTGTTCATCAGGTGCAGGTCTCTCATCAGCATGTAGGTTGGAATCAATCCGCCGGAAAAATACAGCGTAAGCACGAAGATCAACGATACTTGCTTCCGGGCGACAAAGTCTTTGCGGCTTAGCACATAGGCAACCATCGCCGAGCTGAGTACGCCGAGCGCTGTCCCGATGACCGTCCGCAGCACGGAATTCTGGAAGGCGACCAGCAAATTGTTATAGGTATAGATCTGTTTGTAGTTTTCCCACGTAAAGACCCGGGGCCACAAATAAATCCCGCCACGGACCGTATCCATCGCTTCGTTAAAGGAAATGGCCAAGATATTCAGAAACGGATAAATCGTGACGATCCCGACGAATATCATGAACAAGTACAAAAATAAATCAAAGACATAGTCGCTTACTTTCGTTCCTATTTTCGCATTCACTTTGATCGCCTCCTAGATTACACTCTCTTTGGTCAAACGCTTAAAAAGCCAATTGGCCGCCAGAAGAAGTGCAATAGAGACAATCGTATTGACAATCCCTACAGCCGTACCGAACGAGAACCGGGCAAGCTTGATGCCGTAATTCAGCACATACAAATCAAGCACTTCCGCGTAGTCCTGTACGATGGAATTTCCGAGCAAATACTGCTTCTCGAAGCCGATGCTGGTTAGCCAGCCGATGGAAAGAACCAGCATAACCATAATGGTCGGCCGGATTCCCGGCAGCGTAATATGCCAAATTCGACGAAATCTCCCTGCGCCGTCCACCTTCGCGGCTTCATACAATTCCGGGTCGATCCCTGCAATCGCGGCCAGGTATATAATCGAGCTCCATCCCATTTCCTTCCACAAGTCGGATAAAGTAACGATTCCCCAGAACCAATGCCCCTGCGCCATAAATTGAATCGGCTTGTCGATGAGATGCAAGCCCACTAAAATCTCGTTTATGATCCCGCCGTCGGTTGACAGCATCTTTGTAATAATCCCGGCCACAACAACCCACGAGACAAAATGGGGCAAATAGGAAATCGTTTGCATCGTCCGCTTAAAAGCCACCACCCTGATTTCATTAAGCAAAATGGCGAATAAGATGGGAACGGTGTAGCCTACAATCAAACTCATGGTGCTCATGGCCAGCGTGTTCCGCAACACGAGATAAAAATGCGGCTCTTGAAAAAGCTTGATAAAATTGTCGAACCCCACCCACGTCTGCTCGCTGAACGCTTTGCCCGGCTTGTAGTTCTGGAAAGCCATCGTCCATCCCCAGATCGGCACATAGTTGAAGATGATCAACCAAATCACAAACGGCAGCGACATCAGAAACAAATATTTTTGCTCCACGACGAGCTTCCACTTCGATTTTTTGCGGTTTAACGAAGCAGCGTTCTGCGTTTTCATCAAGGTATCCACCAAGCGCTCCTCCTTTCACAAATGTAAGTACTTACATTTGTAACTATAAAAGAAATAAAGCGTTTGCAGTACCCCACGGATCGGAGATGAATCATGTGAAAATTAGACATGGATCTATCGGAAAAGCCATCACCCCGGTTTCCCTCTCCATCTCTCCCGGAAGGTCGACGGCGATTCCCCCACTACCTTTTTAAACTTGATATGGAGATAGTCCGCGCTCGCATACCCGACCATCTCCGCCACCTCATAAACCTTGTAGCCGTCCAACAAAAATTGCTTGGCCTTCTCAATGCGCGTCCGATCCAGGTAAGAATGGAACGTTTCTCCCGTCTGCGCTTTAAACAGCTTTCCCAGATAGGAGCTGTTGTAATGAAACAGCTCCGCGAGCAGCTCAAGGTTCAGCTCGGACCCGTAATGGGTCGCGATGTATTCGAGGATGCCTGCGAAGCCGCCGTTTCTCTTGTCCTTGCTCCAATGCTCGCAAAGCGCGAACAGCTGCCGCTCCATAAAGGCTACGGCCGCAGTCAGCGTCGTTTGGCTGTCCAAGGCTTCCACCGTCTCGTGAATCGCCGGCACCACGGAACGCACCCGCTCGTCGGCAGCCGATAGCAGCTTGATCAGCTCGGTATACATGGCCGCATAGCTTGCCTTGATTTGCTTCTCATACCAACCAAGCTGCAGCATCGCGTGTACCGTCTCCTCCAAGAGCTTGACTAGCAGCTCCCTGTTATGCGCGATAATAGCTTTTGAGGCATGGTCTGCAAAGTTCATCAGCACAAAGCCTGGCGTGTCGAGCTTGTATTCCGGCGTCAGCCGCTTCGAATAGACGAGCATGCTTCCTTTTCGTTCGTACAGGAACTTCATCCTTAACCGCTCATAGGCGGCCTGATAGGAGTCTGGAATCTTGTCAAAACTATGCACCTCAGGACCCGGAGAAAGCACCAGCTGCAGCCCCAGCTGCGCCTCCGCCGCCGAAAGCTCCTCGTTAACTAACTCCTCCGCTCCAGATTCGGTCACAATCCCGATATAGTTTCGTATCGGAAATACGGTGGCTCTGTGCTGCGACCCTAACCGGTTCTGGAGCTGCGCAATAAGCCGCTGCAGCTTCCCGGACTCCAGCTCCCGCCGTTCCGCGTCCAGCAGCATCACTTGATAGGTGGACCATGGCAGTTGAAGATGTGCCGTAAGCTGCTCCATCTCTGCCCCATCCTGGAGATCGTCAAGCATGAATTTTTGTAACGTATGCTGTGCCACGGCTTGTCTGGAGGCCTGAAGCTGCTCCTGCTGCTTGCTCCGCTTTTTCCATGCTTCACACAACCCCTCCACGCGGGAACGCAGCTCCGACTGTTCGATTGGCTTTAACAGATAACAGCGAACGCCAAACTCGGTAGCTTTCTGGGCATAAGCAAACTCGGAGTAGCCGCTCAATATCATAAAATCCGTGGCGAGTCCACAGGATCTTGCTGCCTCGATGAGCCCAAGCCCATCCATTCCCGGCATTCGAATATCTACGATAGCGCCATCCGGCATAAGCTCCTGACACAGCCGCAATCCGTCCATGCCGTTGTCCGCTTCCGCGCAAATCGTAATGCCGTACGCGTCCCAGTCGATCAGTTTCCGCAAGCCTTGGCGAATCATCGGCTCGTCGTCAATCAGGACCAATTTATACATCTTCCTTACCTCCACATGGCAGCTCAATGATGACCTTTGTCCCTAAACCGGGAATACTGCTGATAGACACGCCGTAATTCGAACCGTAATGCAATCTTATGCGCTGATGAACGTTACGCAAGCCGATTCGCTGTCCCGGCGCCTCCTCCGTGTTTTGCAGCTCCTCCTGAAGCGCTTCGCACCTCTGCGGATCCATACCTATGCCGTCGTCAAGGACAACAATACGGAAGTGCTGTGATCCCCGCTCTAGCTTGATACTCACCGAGCCTTTCCCCATCTTATTCTCCAGCCCGTGAACGATCGCATTTTCTACAATCGGCTGAATGAGCATAGGAAGCACAAGGACCCCTTCAGCCTGCGACGGCTCGGGCAGCTCGTAGGTCAGCTTATCGCCAAAGCGAAGCCTTTGAATTTCCAAGTAGGTTCGAACCAAATCAATCTCCGAAGCAAGCGGCACGGGCCCATCCCCGATTTCCAAATTATGACGGAGCAGCTTTCCGAGCAGTTTGATCGAATCGGCAATCTCTCCCTCCTCCTGAATGACAGCCTTCATTCGAATCGTCTCGAGCGCATTAAATAAGAAGTGAGGATTCACTTGATTAACCAGCATCTTAAACTGAATGTCTCTTTGCTTGATTTCAAGCGCATGCTTTTGACGCTGCGCTTCATCCACTCGCTTCATCAATTCGTCAATACTTCCGACCATCATGTTAAAATGGCGTGACAGCTGCCCGATCTCATCGCTGCCTTGAACCATCGAGTTATGCTTCAAATCCCCTCTCGCAACCATTCGAATGTCCCGGATTAACAAAGCGATACGTTTGGTAAGCGCTCTCGAAAAGATCAGGATAAACAGGATCGTTACCAGCAGGCTGCAGAGGATAATGGAATAGGCCAAGTAGCTGATGCTTTTCGATTCCTTCAGAATGGATTCGAGCGGAATCATACTGACAACCCGCAGGTGGTTCGTGCTGTTGTCGGGGCGGATCGATTGAATGATGACCTTCACCGGATTCCCTTGATAGACGGTATCCGCCACTTTAATTTCTTCACTATCCGGTAAATCCGTAAGCTGCAGCTGCTCCAGCAGGCTGCCGTTAAAGGATTGATCCTTGGATACCAGCACCTCATCCTGCTCGGAGATAATCAACGTCTCGAACGGCTCCTGACTAATTATCGATTGAAGGCTGGCCGGGTTAACAGTAATCACAAGCATGCCGCAATAGGTCATATTGCTGTAATAGATCGGCCTGACAAGGCTGACATAAGGCTCGCCTCGGTTCGTCTCATCCGGGATATAATACCATCCGGTTTTCCCCCGGTTTCTAAGCGCTTCCTTGTACCAATGCTGCTGCTCCATCCGATTGTCCAATTGGAAAATAAACCAGTTTTCCAGCAGCGTCGTGTTAAAGGTATAAAACCGGATCCCCTTGATTTCTTTGAACAGCTGCATATAATCGTTAAAGTCGGTAAACCCGGAATAGGCCTGGTATACCTCCAGATTGGACTCGTACGTTCTGCTCAACAGCTCCTTCAACCGCCTGTCAAAATAAATCTTATTCGAAATGTCCGTCGGCACTTTTAACGTTTCCTCGACACGCTTCTTAATTTTCTCGACGTTGTTGATCGACTGCTGAACGGCATGCTCGACAGCCATCCGCTTCAAGGACTCTGTCAACAGTAACCCGACCGTTAAGACCGGAATAAACACAACAAGAAGATAAGATAGGATCAGCTTCTTTCTAATCTGGATATTGTTCGTTTTTAAGGTCACCCATTTCATCTGCGGTCACCCCCCTCAAAACGGGCCTGTCGAGAAAATTTGTTTTTTTTGTTATCAATAAAAACAAGATAAATTAGGATTCTCCCGTACATTAATGTGAACATGACTTCTAAAACGAACATCGATATAAGAACATTATATCGCCTCGTTCTGATTTAGATCAATAAATAAGGCGATTATAAATTTATAGTTCATCATTTTGTTATTATTTTCGTTATCAAATTTAGTTAAATTATCGTTAGTTTTAGCCTAATTAATGGGGACGGATCAAACGGGGCATGAAAGAGAGACTGCAGGTGAACTTGGTGACTCCGGCCTTTGCTGCGCTGCATCGAGGAAGCACCGATGGAGGCTTCTTGGGAGCAGCGATATAGGTTTAAACTCACAAATTCCAGAAGCAACGCACGAACAGCGGTGGCGCAGCCGCTACCTGTGTCTCCACAAGCGCCGATTCTCCTGCCTCAGCCGACGGAGACGCCAGGCAGCGTGTTGTCTGTTCATGCGGCTTCTGTTATTTGCTTCTCGCCTTGCTCAACTCCCATTATTCTATACTTTTTAAGGATTCAATCATATTGATTTGGGTTACTTTTCTCCTAAGCAGCAAGTTTGCCAGAATGGTAAGGAAGAATCCAACAATAACAGCTGCCAACAATACGAAAACGTTTAATTGATCAGGGATTTGTTGATGGGCGCTGGAGAGCGCCTTTACAATAATTGTGTACATATAGCCGCTAATCGGTAAAGCAACCATTACCGCAAATGTGGTTAGGATGATGTTTTCAAGAAATATGAGTCTGTTTATTTTATATTTTGGATAGCCTAATACCTTAAGTGTGGCAAGCTCACGATTCCTTTCATAAATGTTTATGGAAGATATCGTATAAATGGCGCCAAAGGAGAGGATGACGGCACAAATGATAAACATGATAAAAACAAAGCTGTTTTGCTTCAGAATATATTGGGCTGATTTCTTAAGGTCATTCTTATCCGTAATCTTATCTACATGAGGATCTTGCTCAAAGAAGTTACGAACGCTTACAAGATCTGCAGAGCTATTGGCTTCAACTAAAAGCGAGGAAGGATTGTAGGCTATGTCAAAGCTCCGCAAATAGGCTGGCGTGCTATAAAACGACGGATTCGAATACTGGGTAGATATATTTAAAACCTTCATCTCGATCATCTTATTTTTAAACTCTGGCGCTGTGAACTTTAACCGGATGAGATCCCCTTCTGCAATACGATATTTGTCGGCGTAAGATTGGGGCACCAGGACACCATTATTCTCCAGAAATAGTTTGTTATTATTTTCGTCAAAGAAATGAAGGAGCTTGTTTTCTTTTTCAGTAACCGTTAAAGTGGCCTTTTCTTTTTTATCATCTTGTATGAATTCAACAGGATAGGCGGATAAATCAAATTTTTGTTTAATACCGGAGGGGAGGTTTGACGCATCGGAAGATGCTCCTATCGCATAATCTACTCTTAAATCATAAGCATAAACCTCTTCAATCTGGTTAGCCACTTTTAGCAAGGCCGTATGAGTGCCGAAGGCCGTTATCAATAAAACCGTGCTTGCAACAACACCAACCGAGCTCACTAAAGCTTTTTGTTTATTCAGGAATATATTTCTCACAATGAGTTTGTAGCTGTAGGAAATGCGGCTCCAAATACCCGGAATTCTTTCGATAAGAAGCATTTTCATCTTCTTGGGCGGTTTAGGACGCATAGCTTGTGCCGCACGTTCTTTTAATACGGTTATGCCGCTTAAGTAACACGAGAGGAGCCCAAAAGCACTTGAGAATATCATGGGAGGAAGGAACGAGTAAAAAGAAAGAGCGAATTTTATGTCTGGCAGAGAGTAAGCCCTAGAACTCGACGCAGTTACTAAAGGAATAAATACCATAGCGGCTATGGAGCAACCTAGAATTGAGCCTATAATCCCTACCAGCAAAGGGTATCCCATGTAATGAAGCATGATCGTTCTGTTTTTTACACCCAAAGCCTTCATAATACCTACTTGATTTCTTTGTGAATCGATCATCCTCGACATGGTAAGGAATAGGATAATAGCTCCTATCAAAAAGAGAACGAAAGGGATCACCTTGCTCATCAAGTTATTATTATGGATCGTTTCCGTTAGTTTAGAATAGCTGAAACTCCTTTCTTTACTTACTTGGTTTAAATAGGAAAGTTGTTTGGATTGTGCTTCAATGGATTTGCCTAATTGGTCAAGATCATAACCTTCTTTGGCATCAATCAGAACTTCGTTATAGAAAAAGCCGTTTACCATTTCAGGGATCGTGTCTTCGGCCATATAAGCTACTCCGAACGTTTTGTGGTCTTGGATTTCGTTCTTTTTGGCATATTCAACATTCTCGCACAAACCGCTGATGGTAAAGCTATAGTGTTTTTTATTCGAACTTAGGCTGATTTTATCGCCGACACGAACCTGATGTTCTTTGGCATAATGGGAATCTAACAAGATCTCATCTTTTTTAGACGGGGTCCTCCCCTCCACCATAGCAGGCGTATTGATTTCATTG
Organism: Paenibacillus ehimensis NBRC 15659; assembly: GCF_004000785.1. GTDB lineage: Bacteria > Bacillota > Bacilli > Paenibacillales > NBRC-103111 > Paenibacillus_G > Paenibacillus_G ehimensis. Next base: position 99,392 of record NZ_BILX01000019.1, read on the forward strand.
TTCACTGGGATCGAATGCATTTTTATGGAAGCTTTATACCCTTCAAACGCTTGCGTGGCGTCCAGCGTGTAACGTCCTTCTATTTTATTTATCCCTTCAATTTGGCTTAAACCAGCCACTTCATCTTTGGAAATTTGACTGTAATACACATTCAAATCGCTTAAATTATGTTCTTTAAAGTAAGCCTTCGTATAAGCGCTAAGGTTATCGCTATACGTGATCAGCCCCGCATAGAAAAAAGCTCCTACTGCAATAACCAAAACAATGGCGATGAATTGCCCAATAGATAGTTTAATATCCCTTACTAATTTTAATACTAATTTCATCCTTACCACTCAATCCCTTCCACACTCTGTTTTACATCGTTGATCGCAACACTTTCGATCCTTCCGCTTTTTACTTTAATAATTTTGTCAGCCATCGGAGCGATGGCGGAATTATGTGTGACCAATACAACGCACTTTTTCGTTTCCCTGTTTAAATCTTGAAGAAGCTTTAAGACGGATTTACCGGTAACATAATCCAAAGCGCCTGTTGGTTCATCGCAGAGTAAAAGTAAAGGATTTTTGGCGACAGCTCTAGCGATTGCCACCCTTTGTTGTTCTCCTCCGGAGAGCTGAGAAGGAAAGTTTTTGATTCGATCCTTTAATCCGACTCGATGCAAAATATGTTGAGCATCCAGATGTTTTTTACATACTTCAGCGGCAAATTCAACATTTTCCAGTGCGTTTAAATTCGGAATCAAATTGTAGAATTGAAAGACGAAACCAACCTTCTCCCCGCGATATTTGGTTAATTTTTTTTCGTTGAAGCTGGTTATTTCTTGATCGCCGACAAACACTTGGCCCGAGGTAGCCGTATCCATACCGCCAAGGATATTCAGAATCGTACTTTTACCGGCACCGCTTGCTCCCAAAATAACGACGAATTCCCCCTCCGAAATGGAAAAATCAACACCATCAAGCGCCTTAATTGGCACTTCTCCTATTTTGTATTCTTTCGTTACTTTTTTGAATTCGATTAACTTTTTCACTTCTTACATCTCCTCCAAAAATACTTATTGAAACTTCGCAAGTTTCCCTTTGTCAGTTTTATTCTCTTAGCATATTAGTATGTTACTCATGTAGCACACTATAATGCATGTTCTAATCGTTGTCAATAAATACCGCCCAATCCGCCCCTCTACTCGATCGAACGACCGGTTATTGACAATGGTTTGCATATAAATTATGGTATGCTGGATGGATAACATACCGATATACTGAAGGTGGGGCAATGAACATCACTTTCGACGATAAACAACCGATTTTTCAACAAGTAGCCAACATCATTGAGGACGATATTCTGAACGGCACTTTCCGCGTAGACGAGCAAATTCTTTCGGTGGCTCAATTTTCTCAGCTGTTTCAAATTAATCCGGCGACCGTAGTGAAGGGGATCGGCCTGCTCGTCAATGAAGGTGTCCTGTACAAAAAAAGAGGACTTGGCATGTATGTCGCGATGGATGCGAAACAGAAGATTCAGATGAAGCGAAGAGATCGTTTCTACAAGGAGCTGTTGTCCAATCTGCTGAATGAAGCGGACAAACTCGGGCTGACAACCGAAGAGATCATGGACATGATCAAACAGTTGAGAAAGGAATGAACGAACCGTGAGCATAGCATTGACTTGCGGCAATTTAAGCAAAAAATACGGTCGAACTTACGCATTGCGGAATCTGAATCTGCAGCTGGAGGAAAACGTCATTTACGGCTTGCTCGGGCGAAACGGCGCCGGCAAAACGACGTTGCTCAACATGATCGCAGGCGGAATCTTCCCGGACTGCGGCACCATCGAGGTAAGAGGAAAAAAGCTGGGCAGAGGAGAACTTCCGAAGGATTTCTGTTTCGTACGCGAGAAAAACAAACACTTCGGAGGAGCGCGGGTTATCGAGATTTTGCAGGTTGCTGCGAATTTTCATCCGAATTGGGACTGGACGTATGCTCATGAGTTGATCAAAACGTTTCAGCTTGATCCGCACAAAAAAATCAGACAGCTATCCAGAGGCACGGAATCGCTCGTCGGAAACATCATCGGTCTGGCCAGCCGGGCGCCGCTGACGTTATACGACGAGCCGGTGCTCGGACTCGATGTCTTGATGCGGGAAAGGTTTTACAAGGCGCTTCTGGAGGATTACGCCAATCACCCTCGCACGATTTTACTGTCTACGCATTTGATTGACGAAATCGCCACAGTCACCGAAAAAGTTTACATCATTGAAGCGGGCTCCCTCCTGCTTCATGATGAGATGGACCGGATACGCATGTCAGCTCATCTGATCCGGGGAAATTCGGAAGCGGTGGCTTCGTTTACAGCCGGAAAGCGAGTATTACATACGGAAACCTATGGCCGCGGCACACTTGCCGCTATTTACGAAAAGCTGGACGATGGGGACATGCAGCAGGCGCGCGCGATGGACATTTCGATTGAAAATCTGACACTTCAAAAGTTTTTCTCGTATTTGATCGAAGGAGGTCACTAAGTTGGGCGCATGGGCCGTTCATTTAAAGGCAACCTATTTGCAAATGAGGCTTTACATCTGGGCCGTCATTATTCTTATCCTTCTTGGAAGGCTGGCAGAATTCATTGTTAGCCTCTTTATAGACAGCAGCCAAAGTACTATCCTTTCGGACGGCAACATGCTGATTCTCATTTTGCTCCTTTTCGCGATCGTACTGCCGATCGGTTATTACAAACGCATCGTACATTTGGGCGCAAGCCGAGAGCAATATTATAAGGGACTTCAATTCGTCTTTGCCGTCTGGGCAGCAGCCATCGCTTTGTTTAATTCTTTATGGTTTGTGCTTGAAGTGAATGTGATCCGGAATTACACGAACACTGTTGATCTGATTGAAGCGTTTCGTTGGGATAACTTTGGCTTGGCAGGTTCTTTTCTATACCAAACCGCCTTTTATTTGATGGCGATGGCGCTTCTAAGCATGCTGATCTCCGGTTCCTACCACCCTGTCGGTTGGCTGCTGTGGGCGCTGCTCATTGCGGCGATCCCGATCGGAACGGCAATTCCTTCGCTGCGCGTTCATGTCGTCTTTTTTTTCAAAGCACTGTTATTCAACGACTCGCTGCCGGAGGGCGTCGGATTTACCCTTATGCTTTATTTCGTTTTCGTGGCCGGCGGCTGGCTTTTTACCAGGGGAAGAACGCATTGAATAAACTCGGTGAATGGTTATGCATTACATCGAATAAATGTGGATTTCTCACTTTATATGATTCTTCACATGTGATTGGTCATAAAAAGTAAAATGATCGACTGGGTAATGACAGGCGACCGTGGAATATAGTGGCTAACGATGGACGACTTGACCGGGGAAACCAGCGGTGCGGCGGTGACGGTTGCATGCCTACGAAAACCGACTGTATGACGGCGGGCAATAGCCGAACGACCGGTTGTTTAATAAGAGGCAAAGCCACAGGCCCAAGGTGCAGGCGGTACCGTGAAGGACTATGGCCGTTTCGCGGCCAGTCGTAGCTGGGGAAGCAGATGTATCACTTAGAGCAGAATGTTTGCCGCATTAAAAAAACGCCACTCACATATTGGCGCCGACGGCAGCCTTCGGGTGGCATCCGGAAGAGTGACGGCAGGTGAAGCCGCACGTCCCGGGTGCACAACTGCATACATCAGCCAAGGGAAAACGACGGTACGGCAGCTGCCGGTTCCTAACGACGGCCTGAAGCATGACGGCGGACAGCCGGACCGAGTGCACCAAGTGTACGACGGCATTCGCCAGTCAGGGGAGGACTTGCGGCATATCGGCGGAAGCGTGCTCACGACGTACCGCAGCGTATCGGCGGGAGGGCGGATCGTGTGTCCGGGGTGCAGGCGGCAAAAACCATCCCGGGGAAGTCCGACGGCCTGTCTGCGGGCGAAGCCGGACTCCCCGAGTACATAGCGGCATAAACCAGCTCACGAATCCGGTCGCCTGCATGCATACGGTATCCGGAAAATG
>NZ_BILX01000020.1 GCF_004000785.1 Paenibacillus ehimensis NBRC 15659
AAAAAAAGAAACGGCCGGGCCCCTCTGCCCGCCGTCTCTTTGCCGCGTACCCAAACCGTGAACCGAATCCGCCCCTCCGATCAGCTCAGAATCAGCGTGCCGTCCCAATCCGCAGGCGCCCCGTTCTGGAAGTAGTCGTCGCACAGGTAAAAATACAGCCGTGCCGCTTGATCCCAACGGTTGCGCCTGATGATTTGCAGGAAAGCCTCGCGGGCATCGTAAAATCGTCCGTTCTGATACCATTCGACGGCCGCTTCAAAGGAGGACCGGGTCTCCTCCTTCAATTTCCGCGCCTCGGCCCGGTCTCCCTCATAAACATCGTAGAGCCGGATCGCGCGATCCTCGCCGTACGGAAGCACCCGACCGAGCGACCGGATGGAAAACTCCGCAGGATTCGCAAGCTGCTTGTAGAACGCCTCCGTGATCAGGACGGATACCCCGAGCTTGTCCGTTAAGGCTTCGAGCTGCTCAGTCCGGTTCACATGCTCGGAGATGACCCCTCCCTCCATCCGCTTCTCTTCCCCGATAACCCCCAGCATGACGGGACCGTGATGAATGGCGATTCCCATATCGATTGGCGCTTTGCCTGCGCTTGCCCGCCCGTCGTTATATTGCTCGAGCACCCTTCTCATCTCCGTCGCCGCTTTCAAGGCCCGATCGGCTTGCGACGGAAACAATGCCAGAAAGCCGGCGCCAAAATATTTGCTGACGAAGCCCTCCTGTTGGCGGACGACCGGACCGAATCGTTGCAAATAGGCGTTAATGAGGTTGAAATTTTGCTCCGGCGTCAGATCGCGTGAAAACCGGTAAAAGTCCCTCATATTCGAAACCAGAATGCACATTTCCTGCTGCACCTGATCGCCCAAGTGCACGTCCACAATGCTGTCTTTGCCGATAAACTTCAAAAACTGCTGCGGGACAAAGCGGTAGTAAGCCTCGCTGAAGCTGGTGATTTCAGCGATGTAATTTCGGATATGGAGCGCCATCATGTTGAAGCGGTCCCCCAAATCCGCAAGCTCGTCCCGCGAACGGATATCGACAGCCGCTTCCCATTTTCCGCCTGCGATTTCGTTGACGCTGGCGCGCAACCGGCGGATCGAGATCGAGATCGACAAGGCGATCGCGCTGAATAAGAGCAAAATAACGAGCGTGATCAGCCCCATATTGCGGATAATGACCAGCTTCAAGTCCTGATTATGCTCCTTGAGGCCGTTCGCGTCCTTGCCTGTTTCATAAACCCCGACCATCTTCCCGGAGGAGTTGTACACGGGGCTGAGCGCATATATCCAATACCCTCTGGAGTCGTCCGTCGAGCCGGTAACCGCCTTCCCCGTCTCGATGGCCTGCCGGTAATCCGGCGTCAGCTCCATCGGCCGGAACATCGGCACGCTGCTGTCATCATCCATGACGATAAACAGCTTCCCATTCTCCAGCTTGTATAAGGTCGTATACTGCCCTTCGCGTTTGCCGCCCAAGGAGCCGTACAGCGCCGATAGGCTGTCGTGAATCGTGCGGTAATCCCCGTTCATGTAATCCAGCGGGGAATTCAGCCTCTCCAATTCGTCGCCCTTTACAAAATAATTGCTTCCGGCGGCAACCAACAGGAAGTTATTCTCCACCTCATGCTCCAGCTTCTCCGACACTCGCTGGTAAACCACCTCCGACAGCCAGAGCATGGAAGCGATGACAATCGGCACAAAGGCGATCAGGAACTTGAGCATCAGCGGTACCTTCCGGTCCAGCATATGAACGTAAACGAACCGGTGCAGCCAAATGACCAGTGCCAGCTCCGCCAGGGCAAGAAACCAGAATAGGTAGCCGAGGGCCTTGTCTTGTGCCGTATAACCGAAGGATGAAAAAGATTGCGCGATCGTCCCGTCCCTGTCCCTCTTGACGAACTGGTTCTCGGTCACGGCAAACAGGCTGCCATGGGGCGATGCATATACATGCAGCAGCGTTCCCAGCTTGCCCCGACCGGCTCTGTCAAAAAGCGTCTGATTCAACAGCGATTCGACGACGTACGGCTCCTGCGGATCGAGCCGGCTAATATCGTTCAACTGCTCGTTGACAAACACGAGGCGCTGCTGCGGATCGACCCGCAAGGACAAGGCGATGTCGCGGCTCGTTCTGTCCATTCCAGGCAGCGGATAAACCAGACGGGATTCCCCATTCGGAAGAGCCTGGTATATCCGGTCCTTTTTGGTGGAGTAAAATCGCCCCTCCGGACTTACGCCCGCCACATCGGCCGGCAATTCGCCGTCCGGCAGCGCCGTGCGGAACACTTCCTCGCCGGTGCCGCCGCTCAGCGGCAATGCATGCAGAATGATCGAGCTGCCGTCCAAGATGTAGTAGTACAACCGGTTGTCCTGCACCGTCAACGATCGGATCTTCCCGACGCGGAGCATCGATTCGGAAGGGGTGTCGTAGCGGTATTCGGCCAGTGTGCGGATGCTGCTTCCGTCCGCATTGATTTTGACGATGTTCTCCCCGGTCACGTACAGGCCGTACGGATCGAGCCGCGTATTCAGCGCATAGACGTTGCCTTCGTCGTCGGCCGCCAAGCCGTTATATTGATTCATCCCGCCCGATCCATCCTTGCTTGCCGAGTGGGTGAACAATATACCGCCGTCCCTGTCCGTTTTGATAATCGAGCGCTTGGACTTGCCGATGAAATACAAGCGGTCCGCCGAATCTGCGGTCACCTTGAAGATGCCTTCAAACGCCAAGGAGCGGTCCCACGGAAGAAGAGCGACGCCTTGCTCCGCCGTGCGGTATAGTCCCCAGCCCGTCAAGCTAATGGCCGCGGCCAGCAGTAAAAGGAATATTTTCTTATTCATCCGCTATGCTTCTCCCCTATTCGTCGAAGCCGTCGATCGGCTCCGCTTTCTTCACGCCGTTCCATTGCTTCCGCAGCTTCGTCAGCGCACCCGAAGAACCGTCCCGTCCAGCCGAACTTTGCCGCCAATCGGCTTCATCTTCGTGAGCAGCGCAAAGGCGGTTGCGCCCAGCTCCTTCGGCACTTGGAGCGTCAGCTCGCCGGTGACGCCGTCGACCGTGTCTTTCACGGCCCATTGTACGCTGAAGGTACGTCCCCGCCCGGTTCGGACGGCTGCTCCTTGATCGGCTCCAGACCGTCGTCAATGGTTAGGTAAGGCAGCGGTCCCGGCTTCCAGGCCGAATCGAGCGCGCCCGCGGATACGACGTTCAGCGCCGACAAGGCGCTCATGTAAGCGTAGTACCCGGATATCGCCCCTTTTTGCGCTTCTTCCGAAGCCTGGCTCGCTTTCTCGAATTCGTCATCCTTGATCCAGCCGGCGGCGTGCTTTTTGCTTGCCGCCTCCAGCTCGGTTTTTCGCGTGTCCGCCAGCTTTAACGCCTGCACATAAGCTTCCTCGGCCGTCTTGGCGTCGAGGTACGACTTTTTCACATTGTTGATCAGCTTCTTGCGGGTATCCTGTTCTTTCAGCCGGGCTTTGTCCGCCTCCAGCATCGACACCGGAAGCGAATACGGCGATTCGTCGAAATAACGCAGCCCGCCATATTCCCCCTGCAGCAAAGCTTTAGGCACCGGCAGTATGATCGGAACGACAGGAACCGGGATCAAGAAAAGCCCCTCCCACTTCCGCTTAATCTCGCCGAGCAGGCTGTCGTAGTTTGCCATGAACGGCTCGTAAGCCATCGCCGGAGTAGAATACATCGCTTCGATCAGCCGCATGTCCTTCCCGCCGAATTCGGCGGAGTACAGCTTGCGCGTCAGATGGACTTTTTCCTCTGCCATTGTCCGGGTTTCCATATCTTTATACAGCTCGAAATCATGCTCCTCCGCATAAGCGACAAACTTCCACATTTGCTCCTGCGTGAGCACGACATAATCGGGCTTGGCCTCGACCGTAAACGCCGATGCCGGATCGATGCCCAGCTTCTCCCCGAGCTGCAGCTTGGCCGATTTGAGCGCCAGACGGGCGGCTTTCAGCTCGGATTGCGCGCGATCCACGGCTTCCTTCTGCTTATCCGCCTCGTCTTGTCCGGCGGCACCGAACTTCAGCTTCGTCTCCAGCGTGGCCAGCCGTCTTTGCGCCTGCGCCCATTTTTGCTCGAGCAGCGCTGCGTTATCCGCCGCTTGAAGCGTCGTGAAATACAGCTTCTCCACCTCCGAGCGCAGCTGCAGCTCCTTGCTCGCCAGCTCCCGTTTGGCCTCACCCAGCAGCTTGCGCGCTTCCGGAACCTTGAGGCCGATGTCCAAATCCTGGGCTAAGCTGTGCGGCTTCGCAATCAGGCTGCTGTCCTTTTCGCTCCGATTCGCTGCGGCGCCCTGCGCTTGCGCCAGCTCTATGGTCTTCGCTTGAATCTGAAGGCGGGATTGCGCAAGCTCCCCCGACTCCGCCGCTGCCAGCTTTAACGCCTCCTCAAGCGCAATCCGCCTCTCTTCCGCCAGCGCGCCCGAAGGCATCGAGCACTGTACGATCACTGCTGTTGCCGCAAGCACGACCGTTGCTTTTTGCAGCCTTCTCAAAAAATCCACTCCCGCCTATTCATTTCGACATTTTTCGATATGTTTCGCCATTCCTTTTTTTCCATGTCTCCATACTACTATAAATTCCCAATTCGACACATCCATTTTGTTCTAAAAATGTAGAACTTTCGTTGCCTGCTTGGGGTGAGTATAGTAGTATGAAGGTAACAAAACAAAGCCTGCGATGATAGAAAATAAAAAGGGGTGCGGCAAGATGGGACAACTTGTATGCGGAGGGGCGACGATCCGTTGCAGCTTCGGCAATGCGCCGGCTTCCCTCCAGGTATTGCCGGCAAACCGGGTCACAACCTCCATGCCGATCGCCAATATTATGGACAACAAGCCGATGGTCAACGTGCTTCCTTTCGGCATGTGCAGCTCTATGGCCAACCCGCAGGTCGCTGCGGCAACGGCGGCCAAGTTCGGCGTCATGACCCCCATGCCTTGCGTGCCCGCGACCGTCGCGCCATGGGCGCCAGGCTCTCCGACCGTTCTTATCGGCAACATGCCCGCCCTGAACAACAGCTCGAAGCTCGCCTGTTCCTGGGGCGGATTGATCGAGATTGCAGTTCCCGGCCAAACGACCATTCAAGTGCCGTAGAAGGAGCGACAGTAATGATTGAATCGATGATCAAGCCGTTTATCGCCCCGCTGCAGAAGAAATTAGCCGCTCCGCTGAAGCAAACGGCCGCTCTGCCGAAGCTGGCGGTCAAGAAGGCTGCCGAAGCCTGCAAAACGATTCTGAACGCCAAGGAGGTCACCAGGCAAAGCTACGTGCCGATCGGCAATTACTATGTGCAAAAGAAGCTGATCGTCATTGTCATGCTGGTCCTGCTGGCGCTCGTCTATTTCATCTGGATCAAGCCCCCCGCCTTCGTGAGCCGCATGTTCGGATTCGTACCCGCCTTCCATGAGCAGAGCGGAACTCCTCTCACCTATACGGGCAAAGCCAAAGTATTTGATCAAACCGGCTGGTTCAAATACGAAGGCGAGTTAAAGGACGGCGTCTTTCAAGGCCCCGGAAAGCTGTACGATCCCAAGGGGTGGCTGAAGCGGCAGGGGGATTTTGACAAAGGGCAGCTTGCCTCCGGCGAAGAGCTCGGTCCCGACGGCACGCTGCTTTACCGCGGAGGCTTTGCCGAAGGACTGTATGCGGGCACGGGCACCCTGTTCCACCCGAACGGCAAAATCCGCTACCAGGGCGAGTTTCAAGCGGGCATGCCCGCAGGCAAAGGCAAGGCGTTCGATGAGAACGGCAAGCTCGTCTACGAGGGAAGCTTCGCCGGCGGCCTCTACTCCGGAGACGGCACCGAATATGATTCCGGCGGCGCCGTGAAGTACCAGGGACAGTTTCTGGCAGGAAAATATAACGGCGCGGGCAAGCTGCTTGCCGAATCGGGCGCAGTGCTGTACGAAGGCGGATTCACCAACGGATTATACTCCGGAGAAGGCACGGAGTATTTTGGAACGGGCTCGGCCAAGTATAAAGGGGCATTTATGGCAGGCCGGTACAGCGGAACGGGACAGGCCTATTACGAAAACGGAAACCCGAAGTACAGCGGGGACTTTGTCGCCGGCGTATACAGCGGGAACGGAGAGGCCTTCTCCGAAGAGGGCCGGCCGGTTTATAAAGGAAGGTTCGCAAACGGACTGTACGATGGCTTGGGACAGCAGCTCGGCAAAGATGGAAAGCCGACCTATCTCGGTTTCTTTCGGCAGGGCCAGCCGGATTATACCGCTTTTCTGGGGATGACCGGAGCCAAAATCGAAGAGCTGCTCGGTAAGGCGCCGGAAACAACTGTCATCGACACGCCCGACGGAACGCCGGAGCTGCTTATGAGCTACCGCAATTACCGGATGGCGTTTACCGTGAAGTTATCGGAATCCGACCCGCAGACCACCTATATTGCGGCCGTGAAGCTGACCGATCCGGATACGATCGAAGCTCTTGCTGCGAGCTTTGACGAGCGTTACCGAAAGCTTGTCAAAGACGATCCGAAGCAGATGGTGCTGGCGAAAACAAGCCTCAGCGTATCGCCGGACGAGCGGAGAGACATCTATATCGCCGATTCGTATGTTTACCGGTTCCTTTACAGCCCCGCCCATACGCTGAAGGAGCTGGAGGTGTCCGGCGGCCAAAAAGCGGAGAAATCGAAGCATTAGCGTCGTTTTCCGCTCGGCCGCCGGCCTTCCCGATCGGCTGTCTTACTTTGCTCGAATTGCGTTCCCATAATCGCGTTCACCGTTTTCGTTTGCCAAGTGCCGAACGTATGTCGTCTTCTCGTTCATCGTCCGCCCATTCACTCAGCTCCATTTCATCCTCGTCCTTTAAAGAGCTCCTTTCTTCCTCGTCCATGAAAACGCTTGATTCTTCTTCCCCTTCCGCCACATCCATCGGCAATCCGTATTCTTCTTCCTCGATCCAGAACGGTTCCTCCTCTTCCAACGTATGACTCCGTTCGTCTCCGTCCATTTCATCCTCCGATTCGGACTCGTCCACATCCGATTCCGAATCGGTATCAATGTTGTAAGAGAACTTGGGAACGTAGTACGGATCTTTGTCCATCTTTTCTTTTTCCGACTTCGGAATACTGGCGTACGTTCTCGGGATGAGTTGGTTAACCGTGTCCGCATTCGCTTCAATATCGTATCCGTAAGTTGCCGCCTCGCTCAACCATCCCGGGCCGCTGTGCTCCGGAATATGAGGGCATTGGTCCATCCAGTCGTCGTTGCCGGCCTTGTACTCCCCGTAGTTGGCCATCATGCAGATTAAGCAAGGACGCTTCAAGCCCTTCACATGCCCCGCTCTAAACTTCTCGTCATCGTTCAAATATTTCTTGATCCGCCGCTCCGCATGGAGATCCACTTTCTTCCCGTTTGCTTTCTCCGCTTCCATCGCAACGATCGGCTTGGCGTTAAGGGCATCCGACAAATGGGCGTACTCCTCCGGCAGTTCATCCTGCAAGAGACGCGCTTTAATTTTTTCCAAATGCCGGATCACTCGTTCCTTCACTTCCGGGAGCATGCCGGGAAATTTTTCGGCTTCGGTTTCTTCGTATTCGTTCACAATGTTTTCCAACAATTCCTTCGTGCTTAGTCCGGTCTCATCCACCTCTTGCTTTTTGTTTTTCCTGACGAAATGTCTCTTATTCTGATTCTCGTTCGCAGCGAGATAAAACCGGTTATCGTCGAACAGGCCGGCTTGAACCTCTTGCGTCTTCCCTTTAAGCTTGAAGTAGAAGGCGGACGAAATCCAACGCAGCACTTGATCCGTCCGGTTGTTCTCATAGCTTTTGGGTGCTATCAAGGACTCCGTGTTATGGTTATACAAATCGTTGACGCCGACGTGCTCTTGATCCGATCCCGCTTTTTTCTCTGCCGCAGCTGCGAACTTTAAAGGAACCTTATGAATTTCCCCAGCCGCCAAGCTTACGTTCGAATTTTCCCATTTGGTGTCGGTTAATCCTTGATTCAATTTGGCTTTTACTTTCTTGAAAAAGGCCTTCTTCTGCTCCAAACGTCTTTTGGCCAATGCCGATTGCTGCTGCTTCCGTTCTTCTTTACTCAGCTTTTTGGATTTGATCACTTTCTTTTTCTTTTTTTCCGGTTCCGCATCGTCTTTTGTTTTTTTCCTTTTCGTTCCTCGTTTAGACGTATCAGACGCTTCCCCCTTCTTCCCCATAAGCTGCAAGACCGCTTGGTTCCCCACGCTCCTCTGGAGCTGTATCATCGCTTGCAGGGGCGAAAGTAAAGCCCCCGATCCCGCTCGGGTCCTTGCTTGGCCGGATTCCGACGCAGAATCGGCCGTTCTGTGCACAATCGTCGGACGAATGGGCATTGGAGGTTCCTCGCTTTCTGGCTTTTGGGCAATCATCCGCCGGACAGGGGCTTCCTCTGTGAAAACCCGGGATGCCTCACCGGGGCTTCGTCTCGATTTGTCGCACGCGCCGCTTATTTGCTGTCCGTACCGGCTGCCGCTTCGCGCTCGGAAAAGGATAGATCGGTTGCGGCCGCCTGTTGTGCCGTGTCCTTGCTGCTGCGCACCGCCCACCATCTCAACCGCAAACTGGAGCCTTCGGCCGGAGACAGCAGCTTCAGCCCGATCCGAAACGTTCCTCTCCGCGGGTAGACGACGGTCCCTACGGATACTTTAGGGAGGCCGATATCGTAATCGCTTCCCTGAAACACATCGGAAGCTCCGTAAAATACGCTCTCGTTCACATTCAGAAGATCAGGAATCATATCGTTATCGGCGACCTCCACGCCGACCGTAACCATAACCTGCCCCGGCCCAAGACCGTGGCTGATCTCGTCCGTATAATAGCTCCGCTCTTGCTTGCCGAACGAAATCATGCCGCTTTTGATGATCCCTCCGGCCAGAGGAAGGTCCACGACGCCGCTGCCGATGTCTTCTTGAGCGGACTTCTGCTGCGGCAGCCCTAACGTGAAGTCAAAATGGCCCTTGTCCGCCCGGTAGCCTACGGAGAACTGCGGCGGCTCGTCCGCTCCCAGCTGATGCACGGAGGCGCCGGCCGTAAACGCCGCCCTGTCGCTGCCGCCGCCCGGCAAGCTGCCGCCTGTTCTCCTTGCCAGGATGCCCAGCAGAGGGGAATTCGCGATCAGCTCGTTAAACGGCAGCGGCGTCACATGGTCGATGACGTAGCTCGGTCCCATCTGCAGCAGGCTGATTTTGGCCAGCACGACCTCCGGCTCCGCCGGCGAGCCCAGCGCCTCGTCCATCGATCGGGACGCATATGCCTCCCACAGCTTCTCTTCCACATCCTCGACAATTTCAATCGTCTGCGAACAGGCGGACTCCACCTGAATGCGCCGGTCGCCGATCGTGAGAACCGCCGTACCGGGCTTCGAGCCGAAGTCTCCTTTTTCCCCGGCGCGTCCGGCTGCCCTTACCGGCCACCGGGCGACGAAATCGTCAGATTTATTGTCCGATGGTACATCGACCCGGATTTTGCCGGCGGTTGCTGAACCGGAGCCCTCCACTAATGGAAAAAGCCCGCCGAGCGGTTCGTATTCAAAGGTAATCGGCGGCGTTTGCAGCGTTTTCTCGACCCGGAGCCGGGCTTCGAACGCCTCGCCCTCCGTCACATACCGGGGCACGGTTTGCAGCACCCGAACGTGCCCGTCATCGTACAGGACCGCGGTCCCCAGCGCGAACTCGTTCCACTCGAATTGCGCGGGCTCCGGCGCGTCCTCCCGGATGAACAAGCGGTACCCCTCCACCACCCGGTTATATTCGCTGATCTCATCCGGGCGGGCCGAGCTGTTCGCCACCGCATGCACGGGCTCTTTGCCCTTCTCGTCATAAGCGATGCACAGGTAGACGTTTTTGGCGTAATCGTTATTGTTGAAGCCCTCCATCATCGAGAGCTTGAGCGTTACCGGCGAAGAGACGGTAATTTCCCGTCCGAGGCCGTCCAGCGCGAGCCCGGACTGCACCGATACCGACTTGTCGTCCACCGCGACCACCTGCAGGCCCGCCACCACACCGCTTCCGAACAGCAGCCGGTTGAGCAGACGCCGCTTGTCGTTGAAATATTTTTGTTCGGATTCGAAATCTCGGACCGTCAGCAGCTTGCCGTAAAAGTACCGGTTGCGTTCAAACGGAAAAAACCTGGACTTTTTCATGCTCCGCTTCCTCTTTCATCATTTAATGTTATTCAAGCTCCGAATCGAGACCGAGTCTCGTATGAATGTCCATGCGGTTGTCGCGCTCCACATCGATCAGCACCGTATGGTAGGGCAGGGTGGCGCGATGGTCCAGCTTCAGCCAAGACGGCTCGGCCAAAGTCGTATTGATGCCGAGATACGTATGCATATCCATATTCATCCACGGCTGCAGCACAACCAGCTTAGCCTCCGTGAAGGCCGGCTTCTGGGCGTCCAGCAGTTGCTGCAGCACATATTTTTGTTTATCCGATGCGGCATGCTCCGGTTTCACCAGCACGCAGAATGTGTAGGGATCGTCGCTGTACAGCCGGCTTGCGGTTTCGCGGAACTCGGCATTTTCCAGCAAGTGCCGGATTTGAAAATGCTCGATAATCATCGGCGCCTCGCCCGTGTAAATCTCCACCATCCGCGATATGGCCGCCCGGGTCCCCCGGAACCGGTATAAGTCGGGGGCTTCGCGCATCCATAATCGCAGCTGCTGCTCCGTCCAGTGCTCATCCGGCGAAAGGCCCAGCCACGAGGCAAGCCAACGCAGGTAAGGGCCGTCGGTCGCGTCCGGGTCGAAATAGCGCGCGATTCCGGCGATCGTCTCGTCCATATCCTCCATGAAGGTCGCAAACAGCGATAAATATCGTTCCAGAAAGCTCCGGCTCTTCTCGTCCTCCTGGTACACGGCCGGCAGATACGATAAATAGGACATGCGCGGATCGTAAATGCGAAGCCTGCGAAGCAGCGGGGAGGCCGTTTCGCTGCCGACCCACTCCAGCTTTAACCATAAGTACCGCCCCTTCGCCGACACCAGCAGCGCATCCTGCGGATTCGTCAGCGTATGCGTCCACAGCGGTTTCAAAGTTTGCAGCTTCTCCTCGGCCGGGATGTCGGGATCGGAGATATATTGATCCAGATCGAGCACGCGTCCGCCGAGCGCCACCGTTTTACGGTCGGATGCGAACCAGGACAGACGCAGCTGCAGCCCCTCTTCCACGTCTGCCTCCAGCACCGCTTTGTGCCACTCGTTCTCGCTGCGGGTGCTGTCCAGAGAGCAGGAGATCCATGTTCCTTCGTAGCGGCCATTCCCGCAGGAATTCGTGCGGGGCAGCAACTGCAGCACGGTGACGGTCGCTTCGGCGCGGTTCCAGGCATAGAGCTGTCCACTCGCATTCGTCAGCAGCTTGTCGGACCGGCCGTGGTACGAGGCCATCGGCCGGACGGTGCATTGTTCTCCGGACATTTCGGCCAGGAGCAGGGTATGCCGGTTATCGCCGGCCGCTTCGCCCGAGGCGTCCCCGATAAACAAACTTCCCCGTCCGTCAAGCGCGATGCCCGAAGGCGTTGGCTGCCGGACGGCTTCGCTAAACCACTCCGGCTCGCTGCCGTCCGGCAGGCGAAGCAGCCGCCCTGTCCCGGTATCCAGCAGCCAGGCGGTCCCGTCCTCCGTTCCCGCCAGTTGAAACCGGCCCTGCAGCGCTGCAAGCGGCGCTTCCATTCCTTCAGGCAGCACCCGGGCCGAATCGATCTCCGTTTCCGCCAGCAGCTGACCTGAGGAACCGAGCCTCAGCAAGACGATTCTGCTGTCATCCGCCATGGCGAGCACCAGAAAACACCCGCCCGCCTGAGTTGCGCTCAAGGGATATAGCCTTTCTCCACGGTAATCACCGTAGCTCCATACCGCCTGACTGTTGGCGGCATGAAAGGCAATAAGCGGCGTATCGGCATAGGGATCTGCGGCCAGCACCGTATCTCCTGCGGCCGCCAAATAAGCGGAGGAGGTGAATATGCCGTGCCCTTCGCGCAGCAGCGGCTCCAGATGACGGTTATCCGGATCGTAAAGCCACAAGGCGGCGGACTCATCCAGCAAATAGATGCGGTCCTGCCGGCCGGGAGCCAAATCCGCAATCGCTCCGGGTCCCTCGACTTCCCATTCCGACAGTGAAATTTTCGCCGCAATGCCGTACTGCTCCGTTTGCTTGAGTGCCAATCCGGCGGAATCGATGCTGACGTTGCAGGTCATTCCCCGTTTCCAGTCCGACGGCTTGTTCAGCGAGAAAAAACGGAAAGGTCCCATCATGCGCCCGCCCCTTTCGTTACAGCTCGGTCAAGCTGATCAGTTCAATATCATGCTCTCCGGAATACACGAGCCCATGCGGCGGGATTTGAATATCGCCGTCGGCATCTTTGTGAAATCCTTTGCCTTCGGCCGAAATCCATAAGTCCTGAATGTAGCTGACTCCTGGAATCCGATTGATGACGCCGTAAATGTCTCCCTTGTACACGGTCCGCCCGAAAGCCCAGCCGCTCGTTCCGTCCTTGTTGTCGAAAGGCTGCAGCAATCGGGTTAGCTCCCGGATGACGATGTTTGTTTCGTCCTTGAACGAAGCCTCTACCACAATAACGGCATGCACGCTAATCCCGATATATTCCGGCGGCAAAATTTGAATATCCGTCGTTATCATCCGGTGCTTGTCCAGATGCCGTCTCACGGTTTCCATAAAGCCGCGGCTCGGCAACGGCTTCGGCGATTCGCTGTAGGGCACCACCACGACGGAAAGGGCCGCCGGCGCCCGATCCGCAGGATACTGCTTCAGCCCTTTGCGGAATAAAGGCAGCGCCCGCGCTCTGGCTACGCGAAGGCCCGGCGTATGCAGCACGATCCGCTCCACGTCCTCCGCCGTTACGGCCGTTGCGGGCTGCTGGAGCTCCCTTCTCGCTCTCAGCTTGGCCTCCTCCAGCGTTTCCGGAGCGCAGCCGCCGGAAGCGACCGTCCGGTTCACGGGACGCACAAGCTCCACCTCCGGCCACGGCTCGGCCAGACGTTGCATCAAAGCGGCGTTAATATTCCCGGATACGCCTTCGGTCGAACGAAGTGAAATCACGACGATGTTCGGCTCGTCGGATGGCGGAGGCGCCATTCCTTTCTCGTTGTTGCCGAAGAGGACGGTCCCGTTCAGCGGATCGAGAAGAAAATGCCGGTCGGCCGGACCGGACCGGTCAAAATCGTCGACCCGGTGCCAGTCATACCACAGCCAATCGCCGGATACAGGGTCTTTTTCCCCGATTTGAAGCCGGAATGCTTCGGCAACGACGGAAGCGCAAGGAAGCTCGAAGCGCTGATGGGGCAGCCCGTTTCCGGCGCCGAGCCTCCGCTGATCGCGAAACCGTCCGGAATGGCAAATGACCCTTACCCGTGCAAGGCCGTCCGGCGGTATCTGTCCGTCCGCACCAGCCCCGAAAGCGATCCGAACCGTCTTGCTCTCGCGGTTGCGGCTTAAAGCGTAAGCTTTCCTTTGCTCCCCAGGGACAAGAGGCGGCAGCTCGCCAGCCTCGCTCCATTCCTCCCAGACCCCTTGGTCCTCCGTACGCACTTGAATCCGCAACGCGCCAAAGAAAGCCAAATAATGACTGATTTCCAGCGATTGTCCTTGTCCACTCGATCCGTCCCAGTCGAACTCCTCCATCAGACTCCAGGTGTCGTACTGGAAGGCGGTCACCGCATTGAACGCCACATGCTCGATCTTGGGCGGAAGCTCGAAGCCCGGTTCGACGACCTCGCAGCAGATCCAATACCGCTCCCGGTCCGACGCCGGTCCGACGATACTCGGCTGCATAGGCCGCTCCAGCCGGAACAACAGCTTGCCGCTTTGCGACAAATGGTTCGTCTCGTCCCGCCGCAAAACGATCGGCTGCCAGTCCGCCGGAAGTCCCTCTCCGCTGTCGCCGAACATCCGCCACGCCAGCCTGGCCGAAGGAATGCGTTCCCTTTCGGTGTCCTGCACCGGAACGATTGGATAATTCTCGTATAACCGGATCGACAGGGTAAGCAGCCGATTCGTCGGCAGCGGTTCGGCGAATCCGATGTACAATCGGCAGCCCGCTTCCGCTTTGGCCCCGAATGCCGGAAACGATACGTTGCGCCCTTCGTTGGAAGCGGTATAGTCGAAATAACCGGAGTCGGTGGAGACCATCAGCTTGTCCGGGATGGCAGGAACGAGCAGGAGCGGCTCCGCCGTCTCGAAGATCAGCCCGCCCGCTAACAGCTTGGTTCCTCGGGGAAGCTTGGATTGTACGGCGACGCCTTCGAATTGAACTTCGACCGAAGCCGGTACGGCTCCCTTGGGCTTCACGCCAAGCAGCTTGAGAAATTTCAGCTCGTTGGCTTCGGTAACCCGGTTTAAGTAATACTGCTGCATCTCGATAAGCCAAGTCAGCATTTCGAGCATCGTCATGCCCGGATCATGCGCGTTCTCGTCGGTCCATGCCGGATAAAGCGCAGGGATTTGCTTCCGGGCCGCCTCCACCATGTGCTCGTACAGGCGGTCATCCAAATTCGGCAGCTTGAGCACGCTTGCTTACCTCCCTCCCTTTAAACGATCTCGATAGCCAGCTTATGGATGCCTTCGGTAATGAGTCCGTGCGGAACCAGGGACATGTTCTCGGGCGGCAGCTCCGTGCGCTCTCCGTCCTCCAGCTTCGTTACCGTCATCGTCAGACGGTCGACATGATGGATCGACCCGATGGACTTCAGCAGCGCATAGAACATGGACAGGTGCAGCGGCTTGCCGATTTCCCATCCGTTTCCGTTCAAGCCTCCGTACAGCGGATGCAGGAACCGGCTGATTTTGCCAAGCGCCTGACTTTCAACCGCAGCCGCTTCCTCTATGCTTTTCACGGCCAACACCGCTTGCGCGCCGATCTCCAGCCAGGCAGGCCCGATCACTTGAATGCTGCCCGGGAAAGCCGTCGGATAAGCTGCCCGCTCCCGGAGATAGCGCTCGACCCGCTTTTTCAGCTCGACAAAAGGCGGGCCTTCCGCAAAGCCTGTTTTCGGCAGGACGACCAGCGTGACGCAGCCCCTTTCTTTCTCCATGCGGACGTTGCGGCCGGGCAGGCATTTCACCTTGCCGATGCCCGGATAAGCTTCCCGCACGAGCCATTCATAATCCTCCGCGGTCACCGCGCGCCCCCGGTGCTTGACCAGCTGCGGCCCGCGTTTCAGCGCCTCCTGCAGCGATTCGGGCTCGCAGCCGCCGGAAGCGGGCTCGTGGTTCACGACGCTCTGGATGAAGGCAATGGACGTTTGCAGCTGGTTGATCGCCAGCCGGTCCAAATTTCCCCGTGCTCCTCCGCCGGTCTTGTAGTTCACCTTGATCCGTTCGATATCCGAGTTGGGAAGACGCTTGCCGTGAACCCCGTCCCCGAAATAGATCCGGCCGGTCGAACGGTCAATCCGGTAGTGACGGTCGGCCGGACCCGAATTGAGGAAATTCGCCACCGGCTCGTAGCGGATCCAGCACTTCAGCACTTGGCCTTCCGAATCCCGCACGATGTCCGCCCATTCTTCGGCAGGCCCCAGCCCGGCCAGCTCTTCCTCGGTCAAATGCCCGGTTTCGTCCACCCACACTTCCTCCGAAATGACCGGTGTGCGGGCCAGGACGACGGCGGGCGTCTCATCGGGGAATTCGCCGGCGGCCGACGCCTGCGGCGTTTCCTGCTTGACCGTCTCCTGTTGGGTCGCCGCCACAGTGTTCAAATGGACCCCCCGGACTTGCGGACAGGGGCTCGGCGGGCCGTCCGAATCGAACCTTGCGTCCTTATTCACCGCGCGAATCCAGTACCGGTCCCGACCCCACATCCGAAGCTCCGCCAAGTCGGACGGCGAATAAAAAAGAACCGTCCCGCTTTGCGTAAACCCGTTCGTGCCATCCGTCGTTTTCAACGGACGCCAGCTTCCCGCGCCCGTCCCATATTCCCACTCGATAAGCGGGATGTCGCCGGACGCCGCTTTTTGCGTTAATACGGAAAAATATAGACTGATCGGCCCGCGGACGGGAGCCCGGTCAAATCCGAAATAAACGGCCGGCTTGCCGCCTTCCGGCAGCCGGAAAGGAGCAAAGGGACGGCCGGTGCCCCCGGTTAGAGCAGAGAAGTCCCGGCTCTCCGCGTTGTTGCGGGTCCAGCACGCTTCAGGAGGGTAGAGCGGCTCGTCGTAAGCGTATTTCAGCCGGACCTGCTCGATCCAGGGCGACAAATAAACCGCGTTGGCCGAATACAAATGCTCGATATGCAAAATCCGCGCGCGAATCCAGTAGTTCCATTCCGAATTGACGAACGTCTGCTCCAGGTCGGCCGGACAACCAAAGGCAAACTCCGCGCGGCCCTCCACAGGGTGATAAAACAGCGTTTCCGCCGCTGCCGGAACAGGCAGCCTCACCCAGGCCGAACCGTTCCAATATTCCCAAACGACGCGGGTGATCGAAACCGGATCGGGGATATCGATCTTGTCCATGTCTTTCTTCTTCATGATCGGCTTCCAGTCGATGTGCGGCGGCTTCTCCGGGATCAGCCGGTGCTCTCTGCGCGATAAACGGAAGCTGACCGTTATTTTGCCGCCCCGCTTGCTGAGCGGTTCCGCGCAAGCGGCATAAAACGTCCCGAACGGCGCGAACAAATCCCCGAACGGGTAACCGCCTCCCGAATCGATTTGGATATCGCCGAAATACATCCGCTCCGGCTCGATCCCGCCGTTGCCGTGCAGGTCCGCATAATCCGCCTTGAGTCGCAGTCCGTCCAGCTCCAGCTCCGCCAGATCGGGGGTGCCCGCAGCTCTGCCGAGCGAACGAGCCTTGCACCGCAGCCATCTTCCGGCGCCTTCCTCCAGCTCCGTTTCTTCCCAAGGGGCAAGCGAACGTTTGGTCAAAATCAAGCGGTTTCCCCGGCTTTCCACCTCGTCGAACGGAACCCAGGCCCCGCCCGAGGTATAGCTCCACGTCACCGCCCTGCTGTCCGCCAAACGTTCCGATAAGGCGGCCTCCATGAACCGCTTCAGCGAATGCGTCAGCTCCAGCTCGATTCTTGCCTCGTGCCGCAGCCGGAACAAGTGGTCGTGCTTCAGAAGCAGACTGTGCTCCTGCACGTCGCCCTCCGCCTCGAACCGGAACAGCGCCGCCGGCTGTTCCTCTCCCGAGGGAATGTCAAGCCGAACGATCCGGTCGTGGCGGACGCTCACATTGTACACGTCCGTTAGACGGGCGGGCGTCACCATGACGGGATGCGCCGTTTCGAAGATGACCGGCTCCCCGCCCTCCGGAGACGTGCCGGCCACCTTCGTTCCTTTTGGCACCGGAACGGTCTCCTGCGCTCCCTCGCTTAAATAAAAGGTAAGGTAGCCCTTGGCCGGAAGGGAGGACTGCTGGGACACATCCAGCATATTGAGGAAAGCGACGAAATTTTTATGCGGGACTTGGTTGAGCCTGGAGATATTGTCCCCCAGCATCCTCGCGAACAGCAGAAACAACGCCGTTCCCGGATCGGGGTCCTCCGGCGTGAATCTCCATTCAGGCGTATAGAAGGGCGTCATCTCCTGCATTTGTCGAATCAGCGCCGGGACATCCCGGGCATCGATCGGAGGAACCCGCATCCGTGAACCGCCTCCTTTCCCAGCCTATTCGGCTGCTCATTTCGTGCCTTCATGAATGTAGAACGGATACACCTGATTAAATAGGTTGTTCGTCGACCGGACCTCGTACCGGATACGGATCATCACTTTACCGGGATCGTCCGTATCCGGCTCCGCCCGGACCTCGACCTCGTGCACCCGGGGCTCCCAGACGCGGATCGCTTCCGCGATCTCCGACTCCAACAGATGCATCGTCGTCTCGTCCGTCGATCCGAACAGAAAGCGCGCCACGCCGCAGCCGAAATCCGGCCTCATCACACGCTCCCCTTTGCCGGTCCATACAATAATGCGAATCGCTTCCGCGATGTCCTCTTCATATTCGGACATTTTGACCCGGCCGGTCACCTCGTCCACTTCGACGGGGAACTTCCATCCTCTGCCCAAAAACGACTTCACCCGTGCGCCTCCCTTGGCCGATTAGTTGATTTTGACCAGGCTGCCCTTAATGTTCACGACCCCGTCCGATTTGATATCGACGGAGGCGCTGCCTTTCAGCGCCAGACTCGCGGAAGCCTCGATGTTGACCTGGGTCGATTTGACGGTAATTTGCTTGCTGCTCTCAATCTGGATATCGCCCTTGGCGCTCATCGTAATGACTGAAGTGCCCGACGTGATTTTAATTTCGTTCGCGGACCCGCCTTGAACGACAATGGAATGGTTTCCGCTGGAATCGGCGATTTTGACCGAGCTTTCCTTATCCAGCAGCTCGACGATCTGGCCTTTTTGGGTCTTGACCGTGATCTTGCCTTCCGTGTCATTGTCGTCAAAAATCAGCTCATGGCCCGCCCGCGACTTGAATTTGCGCACGTCGTTCTTGTCGTTCTTCCCCTCGGGAGAAGGGTCCTTCTTATTCCAAAGCGTGCCGATCACATAAGGCTGCCGGGCCTCCCCGAGATGAAAGGCGACCAGCACCTCGTCCCCTACCTCCGGAATGAACAGCGTTCCGCGGTCTTTCCCGGCCATCAGCGTGGCGATCCGGGTCCAATCGGTTTCCGTCTCCCCTTCGCGCAGCGGGAGCTTCAGCTTGACCCTGGCCAGGTTTTCCGGGTCCTTGTTGTCCGTCACGACAGCCACCATCACGCCGTTGATCTTCGGCGTCAGCGATTCCAACGCCTCGTTCGGATTGAATGAGAAAGGAAACTCGTTCATGTCAGCCCACCGCATTTCCTTGAACTTTAAATGAGGTCATATACCCGGATGCGTCGATCCGGTGCGTAGAGGAGGTAATATAATACGGTTGATTGAGTACCCGGCCTAATCCCTCCAGCCGAATATACCGGCCCGCGCAAATTTCAGGCAGGCCGATGCATTCGCCATGTCCGGAAACCAGCTTCATGGCCCGCTCGTTCATAACCGCCTCCGCCTTGGCCTTCGCCTCTTCCACGGAATCGACATTCGCGCCAATATTTTCCTCGAACTCGCCGTGCGTTTTCAACAAATCTTTGCCCGTCTTGGAGCCGGAGCCAAGCTTGGCGATCTCGCTAGCCGAAGCGACGATCGGCTTCTGCTGCTTATCGTCCCAACCGCGCACCGTCACTTTGGTAATCTGGTCGGCGAGGTTCATATCGGTGGAGAAGCTGCGCAAGTTTTGGCCGTAGCTCAAGGTCAGCGCGCTGGAAGTACCCGTAAGCGGCTTGCGGAAATACATCGTTTTACCCACGAGAAAAAAGTCGTAATTGCACATCAGCGCCATATATTTAAGAAATTTAAAGTCGCTCATTCCTTTTTGGTCGATCGTGCCGATTACGGTTTGGGTATCGTCGACGATCACTTTGGGCACATATTTTTGACCGATCTCTTTGGCGACGTCGCTGTACTTTTTGTCCATCCAATAGCCGGCCTTTGAGCCTTTCATCATCAGCGTTGACTTGTCCATTCCCTTCACCCGGAGGGTAGGATGACCCTGTGCCGGATAATCGGCGGTAACGGAAGTGATGATCCCGTAAAATACCGTTTTCAGCTTGTCCGTGTACCCCATCTTCACTTCCAGCGTTTTACCCAGAACAAAGTATTGGGCCAGCCATTTGAAATCCCGTTTGACGATATCGTAGGCATTTTTCACGGAAAAATCGACGTAGTTCGCTTTAGGTTCAACGCTTGTCGTTACGGTAATGGAGGGAATGGCCATGCTTTCGGTGACAATATTGGAGCCGTCGATATAAATCTCGTAGGCGGGTGCGTAGAAATTCCGGTATTTGCTTTCCAGCTCGTCAAACGTATACGTTTTCGTTTCCAGCACCATGGCCATTCCCCTTTCTTTCGTATGTATCGGCAGGACGATGGAAGCGGCTATTCCAGCCTTGGAACGACCAGTCTGCGCCCGGCTTCGATATGCCTGGGGTTGTCGATCTTGTTCGCCCTGGCAATTTCGCGCCATAGTCCGGGATTTTCGTATTCATGGGCGGCAATCATCCACAGCTGGTCGCCTTGGTTGAACAGCTTCTGCTTCGTACGGTCGGCGGACTGGCGGGGAATATGCTGGAACTGCTCTTTCATGCTCATGACGGCCTTAAAGGTCACACGAAGCGTAGCTCGCACCGGTATTCCGGAATCGAGAAACATCGTAAACTTTTGCGAAACTTTTTCGGCGATGCCTTTAAAATTCAAGGACCCCCATACAAAACGGCAGGGCGGCGGCGCGTGCAAATCTTTATCCACGTCGAGAAGCTTAACCACCTTCGAGGTGTGGGCGCGGACATCCGTGCCCTGCTCGTAGCTGTCAAAGAACAAGTCCATCGACAACGCAGTCGCTTCCCCGCTCACAAACTGGGCAATGGGCGCGTTTAAGCCGGGAATCATTTGCCAGGCAAACTTGTTGGACGATTCCACCTGGTATTCCTTCGGATTAAACAGCACCTCGATCTCCTGCCGGCTGCTGCCTTCCACAATAATTTTGGCTTTCGTTAAGGCCATGCCGTCTCATCCTTTGCAAGTCCGGGAATCGCGGCAGCAGGGGTCAAAGCCCGCTGCGCTGCCGCTCGAATTTGATTTTGTTTTCCAGCTCTCTGTACACTTGGTCGACAAAACGGTCCAAGTCCGGCAAAGCGGCCTGGGACGCGGTCGAAAGCTCGATTTGCATCGCTTCAAGCTGGGCGGAGACCTGGCTGACGGCCTGGGCCGCCGCTTGCTTCGCCACGGTCCGGGTATCGGGCTTCTGCTTTTTATGGTATTCAATTTCGGAGCGCGCAGCCCGGTAGGACGGGCTCGTCACGGCGGCGGCCTTGGCCGGCTGCTGAGCCGTGCGCGCCTGCAGCGGGACGCGAAGCGTTAAAGCGCCCGGGGCGTGGGCCGCTACCGCGGGCGGACGCTGCGCAGGATGCAACGGCAGCGGCGCTATTGGCGTCTGCGGCGGTTGGGCAGCCAAGGCGCTCGCAGGCGTCGCGGACAGACGTTGCAAAGCAGCTGGCGACCGATTCGGCTCCGACAGCGACGACGCTGTTCGGGGCGATAAGACGCCTGAGACTCTCGCCGGCAGCGCGAACAGCCAAGACGCGACCGTTTGCGAGCGATGCAGCTCCAACCACGACGACTTTGATCGGGGCGATAAGACGCCCGGAACGTTTGCGGGCATCGCCGACGGACCTCGCGTGCCAACCTGCGAGCGATTCAGCTGCAACGGACGATGCAGCCTGCGGGACGGTAACACACCCGAGGCGTTGGCGGGCACCGTTAACGGCCGATCCGCGAATGCCTGCGGCTGATTGAATTGCAGCGACGGCAATGCCTTTTGAGGCGAAAAATCGCTTGAGATACTCGCGGGTATCGCGGGCGGGCGCTGCGCGTCAGCCTGCGCCGGGTGCAGCCCCAACGGACGAGGCGGCGCTCCGGGCAGCAAGACACCCGGGGCAGTCGCAAACACCGCGGACGGACGAGGCGCGACAGCTGGCGAGCGATTGAACTGCAACGGACGATGCAACGTGAGAGGCGATAACGCGTCCGGGACGCCCGCAAGCGTCGCGAACGGCCAATCCGCACGAACTTGCGGGAGCTTGCTTGCTCTGCTCGCGGACGCACGAGGCGAAGTGCCCGGCATGGCTTGTACAACCGCCAGTCCGAATACAATGGCTGCTTGACCCGGCTCGGCATGCTGCGACAGGATGGCCCTGAATTGAGCAACCGGTGCCATTGCTAGCATGCTTCCTGCCGGATGTCTGCGCATCGTCCGTTTTTCCGCACGGTGCTTCAGGCTTCTACGGCCCCCTGCGATTTCCGCTGCAAAATCCGTTACGCCCGGGAAGAAGGTGCTGAATCTTCCCTCCAAACCTAAGCCGACCGATTTGTAACGCATAGAGGAATGTACGGATAAAAACCGGGATTTTTTATGTCCGGCCGGTACACCCGCATGTCTCTTCACATCTGCCGAATTCCAGTCCCGGCTTTCCGATTCGCGTATCACGCTTGGCGTACTCCGATGCACAGTGCCCGCAAGGACCGAACCCGCCCCATCGGTAAAGCTGCTGCGGATTACCGGATTCGCAGAGCCCGAAACCGGCCCGCCTGCGAAGCCTCGAACCGCTTCGCCCGCAAAGCCTGGGACCGCATCCTTCGCATCGTGCCGGGCATGCTTCCCGCTTGTTGGCGCCGGAGCCGATCGGGACCCTTGATGCCGGCGAACGGAGCGCTGCCTCACCGCCTCTATAGAGCCGGCTGCATAAATCTGCGGCCCAATAGCCGCAGCCCCTCCTCCAAACGGCAGAGAATGGGGGCGGAATTGCAGCCCTTCGACAATGGGTAACCTTATGGCCAAACCGATCGGCGAAATGAGGTTCGCTCCGGATACGTTTATCGTCGGCATGCCGGTTTTTGCAGCCGCCCGCTTAGGCAGAGCGGCTGCAAGGCCCGCTCCTTCTTGTCGGGCAGGAACGATCGAACCAGCCCTCATCTCTGCGCTTTCCGCCTCGGCTATGCGGCTGTGATACAGCCATCCGCTCGACGAGGGCACTTGACTGCGAAGCGGAACGGAGCCGGCCGAACGCGCCGAATCAGCATATCCAACCGCGGAAATGCCGTTGGAGGGTACGGCACCGGCAAGCATCGGAACGAAACCGCTGCCGCCAAATTTATTACTGCTTCGCCCCGGACACCGAGTGACAAATTCAGCATCTCTAGGTAAGGATACGCTCGACGGAGGGGGCAATAAAATGGAAAGCGCCGCCTGATCTCCTGCCTTCCGCTGCACCGGAAAAGGCGCCCGACCGTAGATAAGGCCGGCATTCGCCTTTTGCCGAAGCCCCCGTTCCAAAACGGTTGCCGTTGACCAAAAGTCGCCAGGCCAAGGCCGGTTCATCAGCACGCCATCATGAAGATCTCTGCGTAGGAAGGCGGTTGACAATATAACCGTCTCGTCATGGTCCGAGATGTTCCGCATGGATGATGTGGCTAAAAGCTTAGCCGAATCAATCATGCGCAACGGTCCAAGTACAGACGAGCGGCCTTCCAATGCTGGAGCGGCATCCGTCTGGCGTCTTCCCTTCGCACGCCCGTTGTCAAACCATGCATCCGACGTCCGATCACCATACAAGGAGCCGGCCTCGAACAAGCCGCTGCGGTGCCGCAGCAAAGCTTCGATGCCGGAGGAGGACATCCCCTTCGGCCTAAGCCAAGGCAGCCCGGCAACAATTGCTTTACCAGGGTCTTTCCAGCCTGTACTTCGTCCCCCGTCTCCCTCAAGCGTCCGATGCCTCTTACCGTAAGCGTCAACCGGGCTTGCGGCTGTTATCGCGCGAACGTAGGTACCACCGCCCCGACTCTCGCTTACGATTCGTCTCTTGTCGTCCGCAGCAAACGGACTTGACGCATTTTCCGAACGTAAGCGCGAACGGACAGCACGATCCCTGCTTACGTTTTGAACTAGGACATCGTCGGCCATAACCGGGAAAGGCTGCTGCCGCAACGCAACCCGCTTCCATTCTAAAACCTGCCCGAAGGCCTTTTCCTGTCCCGGTTTATACGACTCCCGCTCTGACAGCGGACTTCGTCTGCCTTCTCCCGGCAAAGGCCCCTGCTGCAAGCCGGGTTTCCGTTCGTCGCGTCGATCCTTTATTTTCGCTGCCGTATCGCGTCTTCTTAGTACCGCCATCGCCTTGGATTCGGGCTTCCGTCTGGCCTGCACTTGTTCGTCGGATACATGGCGCTTGCCTGAACGTTCGGCCAAGCGATAATCCTTGCGCAGCGCTAGCGTCTCCTTCGTCCCACGACCGTGGAAACGTCTGGCCGGATGAACCATCGGCTCTGCCGGGACCGGCCGCATGGTTCCTGCATCCGCAAAGCTTCGCACACCGGCCGCTTTTCCATTCACCCGGGCGTGTCGTTGTACCTCCACAGGCTTGGGCGTAGAAGCGAACGCTCGTTTCGTTCCCCCGACATTCGAACGTAACGCCATGCCTTCCTTCCGATCCGCCCGCGCCGTACCGGCTGCCGAAGTCGCCGCAGCAATCCGCGATACCGCTCCCCTGCCAGCCGGTGAAAAAGTGCTTGCCTTGCGTTCCGAAGCGTCATGCCGCCGGGCCAGCTTTTCCAGCAGATGAAGCGTCCTCCGGTACGAGCGAAGCATGTCCCGCTCTTCTTGTTTGAGCAATTGCAGCTGTAATCGCAAATGAAGCGTAAATTGAACCAAGGAGACATGCGGAGCGGGAGAATCCCCTTCCCCGGGCTCAAGCAGGGTTAACCTTTGCGGTCCCAGGTAGTTCCTGGACGCAAAGCCGTATTTTCGCGTGATTTGCTCGGCGAACCGGAGATGCCCCGGCATGTCGGGCGCCGCCCCCGCTTGGATGCGCTTCGTCGTTCTCATCGTCCGTGCCCCTTGCTTTCAATGTTGCCCCTCATCCGCATTCCCCCCGCTAGCGGGCGTAAATGGCCTTCAATCCGTTGTGCACCAGCTCGATCGTCTCCACCGCCACCTCGCTGCTCGAAGCGCTCAACTCGGGTCCGGTCCATTTGACCGGGTAACAGCCAAAAAAATTCCAGCGGATCATTTCCTGCCACGAGGCGTCATACATAATAATCGAGCCGCTTTTGCGCTTTACCTTGCCTCCTGCGGCGCTGAAATACCAGTCCCACAGATCGCTCGATTTCGTGATTCCCCGTTTCAATACGATCGGAGGCGATTTCGCCCCTTTCGGCAAGCGGTGCGTGTATCCATTCACCCCGCCCTCGGCGACCTCCTCGTACTCCAGCTCCGACTGCAGTCCGCTAACCTCGGAGAAGCCGGCGACCAGCATGCCGTCAAGCTCCACCATAAAACGAAATGCCTGCCCGAATAGTTCCGGCTCGGCTGCGCTCATGGGCGTCACCTCTTTTTAACGACGTCGAAGGGGTTGTCCGGCTCATCGTTCAAGCTCCGGTTGATGCGCGAAATTTCCGAGCACCACCGCCGCCGTTCGCGATGCTCCATGTTCATGATATCGTCATGAGGCCAATGAAAATAATAAGCCAGAAACGCGGCTTCCTCATAGATTTTGTCCGCCGGATAGACCGTCAGTTCCCCTCCGTCTCGGCTAAAAAAGAGATGTCCACCTCAAATTCGTGATCGCATTTCGGACAGACGGTACGCACGCTGAGCTTTTCCACTTCGTTGATCTGCCGGTAAAAATTTTGCAGAAAAGCAAGGTCGGACGTAAACAGCCTTTCAACCACCTTCGTGTCGATCGCCCTTAAGTCGCCCAGCTTGGTGATGACTCTGGCCAGCAAAATGATGCTCAAATAACTCGGATTTTGCTGCACGCGTTGATCCCGCATCGGCAATATCTCATCCGCTGCGGTTGCCAGACGCATCACGCCCCGTTTGTGCAAGCTGCCGTTTTCATCGACATAACCGCGCGGAAGCTCGAATTCGTATTCCGTTCTGAACTCCATGATGTCCTCCTTTTATGAAAAGCCTGCCGGAAGAATACAAAAGTAGCCCCGCTGCCCTTGTTTCCTTCCGGCCCTTCCGTTCGTTACTTCGTCCGCGTCATTCCTTCGTGCGCCAGCTCCAAATTTTCAATGGCGACTTCGGAAGCCGTAGCGTTGAAATCCGGTGCCGTGTATTTGCAGGGCCAGGCTTCGATAATCTGCCAGGTCGCCACATCCTGCCCTTCTTCGTCAATGGCGATAATGGTGACGGTTTTGCGGGTGACCTTGCCTTGTACGCATTCCGAAATCCAGTCGTACAAATCCATGGAGTCGGTCACGCCCCATTTCAACGTAATATTGCCGTATTTGGCCAACCCCGGGAGCTTTCGGGGAGTAATGACCTCATTCCCGTTGCGGTATTCCACGACATCGAGCGAAGCGTCAAAGCCGGAAACCTCGCTGAAGCCCGCTTGTTGAATCCCTTCCACCTCAACCCTGTATCGAAACTTGCGGTACGGATCGGTGCGTTCCACTGCCATGCTGAGCTATACCCCTTTCTACTGTAGCCGTTGTTATTCCGAACCGGTTTTTTGCGTAATCCGGAAAATGACGAATTCGGCCGGCTTGACCGGAGCAATGCCGATCACGCAAATCAGGCGGCCGTTATCGATGTCGTCCTGCGTCATTGTGTTGCGTCCGATTTGAATATAGAACGCTTCGCCCGGGCTTGTCCCCGCGAGCGCCCCGTCCTTCCAGACACGGGTCAGGAACGCGTCGATCGTACGATGAACGCGGGCCCACAGCTTCTCGTCATTCGGCTCGAAGACGACCCAGTTCGTGCCGTTCTTGATCGAGCCTTCCACGAAAATGAACAAACGGCGGACGTTCACATACTTCCACAGCCCGTTCGAGGAAAGCGTTCTCGCGCCCCATACGCGAATCCCTTGGCCCGTAAAGGAACGGATCAGGTTGACGCCGCGCGGATTCAAAATATCCTGCTCGCCTTTGTTATACTGGCAATCGAGCCCGACACAGCCGCGCACCACTTCGTTCGCGGGCGCCTTATGAACCCCCCGCGTATTGTCGCTGCGGGCATAGATGCCGGCTACGGAGCCGGACGGCGGTATGTAAATATTACGCTTATCCAGCGGATCGAACACCTGCAGCCAAGGATGGTACATGGCGGCATACTGCGTATCGAAAATATCGCGGTGCGTCATCACGTCGGCAATTTTCGTTTTATCCCGCGGAATGTCCAGGATCGCGAAACGGCTGCCCAAATTTTCGCAGTGCGCGACGAGCGCAAGCTGCACGTTCGGATCGGTTACGCCGGGCACGGCCATCAGACTGACTTCGTCGTTGTCGATAAAAGCCTGGATGCCCGTTCGTTTGCCGGGACCGAGATCCTGCCCCATAAAATCTCCCGCCGACAGGGCGTCTGCGGAACCGTCGCTGCCGCCCGACAGCTCGATCACGAACTTGGCGGCCTCTTCCGGTTGTCCGGAAATGACTTCGAACGGATGCACCGCGCCGTGGTCCGCTCCGTCGCAGGAGACGCCGATAATGTTGGACTTGCCGATCACTTTCTCCACGTGATTCGGGGCCGTCACGTTAAGGGAAACGCGCTCGTACGTTTCCGCTTCGTCCCCGTAGAACGCATGCAGCGTAAACTCGCATGTCGTGAGCACCTTCGCCGGAAGCAGGTTGGCGTCGACGTTTGCTTCGCCGCCTTCCAACGGGCGTTCCAGCTCGATGATGTTGTTCTGCGACGAAACGACACGATTGTACTGTTTGCCCTCACCGTTATCGAAGGCTACGATGTCGCCCGCTCTAAAGCCGGCATTGCTTTTCACCCGGAACTTCTTCGATGCGGCGGCATCGCCCAAAATTTCGTAGATTTGCGTCTTCGCTTTGCTGACCGGCTCCAACACGACGCGGACCCGGTTCCCCCATTCGCCCGGATTTTTGGCGAAGAGCCGAAGCGCGGAGCTTGCATCGTTCGACGCGGACTTCGCATCGGACGGCGCCACCCTCATCACATAGCAGCGCGAGCCGCCGTTCACGAAGAAGTGCTCGACCGCATAGGCCAAATACCGGTAAGAGCCAAAAACGTTCTCGGCGAGATATCCGCCGAATTGCCGCGTAAAGTCGTTCATGCTGGTGATGAATTGCGGCAGCCCTTCCACCGGCCCTCTGGCAGCGAGACCGATAAAGCCCGCCGTGCTGGTGCTGACCCCGCCCAGCGGTACACCGCCGCTGTCGAACTCTTCCACGTATACTCCCGGCGATAAATATTCAGCCATTTGTTCCTGATCCGGATATCGTCATGGTCCGAATCAGTTCCCTCCCTCCCAATCGTCATCGCTAATTCGAATGCTATCGATTTCTTGGATGTATGCAGGCTTATGGATCGATACCTTACTTCCCTCCGCTTCCTTGTTCATCGGTAGACGGGAGCCCTCCGAGCTGTACCGGCCGTCCCTCTTCCACTTGCACCTCCTGATCCAGAATAAGCGGTTCGTCGCCGGGCGAAAACAACTGAACCGCACAGACAAAATGCTTCACGCCCTGTGGCGGAAAAGCGGCCGTCCATTCCCCTCTGCCGTCGGCAGCGCCTTCCGCCACATCCGTCACGACGGTTCCTTTGCCATGTGCAAAACGGAACGGCGTCTGCAGCTTCGCTCTGCGCCCTGCTTCATGCAAAGCGGCAATGCGGATAAATTCCCTTTTCGCCGGGTCGCGATCCAGCACGTAGTAGCATCGGCCGGCGACCAGCCGATGCGCGGCGCCGAACGCAAGCTCCGCTTCGCCTGCGTCCGCCTCTTGGCGAAGCTTGGCGCAGGCCAGATTCCCGTCCGTCACGGCCGCCCGGATGATAGCGGAATCGTTCGCGGAATTGGGCATGCCCTTCGCCCTGACACGAATCAGCGTCGTTCCCGGCGCAAAAGGATACGAGGACGTCGGCAGCATCGGCACCAGCTCCACAGGCTCCAGCGGGGACAGAGCCGCCGTATCGACAACGGCCCTGCCGTCCGCATAATGCGGCGGAGCGCTGAGGACGATGCGGTAATCTCCCGGCGGCAGGCCGAGCAGCAGGAACGTTCCGTCCGGCTTGCGAACCGGCCGGCACGGAATGCCTTCCAGAACCAACCGCGGTACGGCGGCCGGCGCAAGCCCGGTGACAACATCCACCGGCTTGACGACCAGAGCCAGCTTGACTTTCACCTCGCTGCGCAAACGCTCCATGATTAATTTCCTTCCCGCTCTTCCAGCTTGAACTGCGCCTCCGCAACGCGTGTCGTTTGCTTCGTGCGGGTAGAGTCCAGATAAACGGGCCCCACCATGTAGCTGAGCGATAATTTGTAAGGCGTGTTGGAGAATAGACTGACCGCGTTTTCCAACGTAATCGGCTGCGGCGTAATCCGGATCGCTTCATTGCTGTCGGCCAGCGTTCCTTGCAGGCTGGAGCCGCGCAGAACGGCATGGTCGTGAAACACCTGCATCACTTTCCCCATCATCCGGTGCTCGTCAAAGGAACGGGTCGCGAGCTCCGAAGCCGAATGGCAGGTAACAAGATAAACCAAATTCAAAGACATCGGCGGATACTGCAGCGTGTCCGTTCCCCTTCCGATCATCGCCGTTCGCCGGTTTTCGGCGTTTTCCTGAATGCTGTATAAAAACAGCGTTAGCTGAAAATCCCCCTTATCCGTCGGCGAAGCGAGTCCGATCGATTCCGGCTGAGACAGGAGCTGAGGGGTCAAATGCTCTCTTAACAGCTTGACCAGCGTATTTCCCACGTCTGCGATTACCGTGTAATCGGCCATGTGCTTCCTCCCTCCCCTTTTCTCGCCTCAATCGAACAAGTCGGCGTATTCTCCCATTTCCTCGCGAATCCAGATCTTCCCGTTCTTGCGCAGCTCGTTGCGCGCCGCAAGCATGAGCTGCTTCATGCCGATGGCGCACCGC
Source organism: Paenibacillus ehimensis NBRC 15659 (assembly GCF_004000785.1). Classification (GTDB taxonomy): domain Bacteria; phylum Bacillota; class Bacilli; order Paenibacillales; family NBRC-103111; genus Paenibacillus_G; species Paenibacillus_G ehimensis. Next base: position 29,454 of record NZ_BILX01000020.1, read on the forward strand.
TGCTCCGCCGCCATAAAGGCAGCGGACAGCACGATATTTTTGATGTATCCGCCGGTCAACTCAAACTGGGACGCCAAAAAGCGAAAATCGATATCGTCCTCCACCGGAGCTTCGGACGGAAGCAGCCCGCGCCAGATTTGCTCGCGGTGCCCGGCATCCGGAAACGGAAATTTCACGATAAAGCCGAAACGCCGCATGAACGCTTCGTCCAGATTTTGCTGAAGGTTGGTGGCCAAAATCGTAATGCCGTCGTATTCCTCCATCTTTTGCAGCAAATATGCAGTTTCCACATTGGAATACTTGTCATGCGAGTCCTTGACCTCCGACCGCTTGCCGAACAACGCATCCGCTTCGTCGAAAAACAGGATGGCATTGCTGAGCTGCGCCTCGCTGAACACCTCGTGCAGGTTTTTCTCCGTTTCCCCGATGTATTTGCTGATCACCTGCGACAGATCGATTTTGTAAATTTCCAGCTGCACCTCTTTGGCCAGCACCTGTGCGGACATCGTTTTGCCCGTGCCCGGAGGCCCCGCGAACAGCAGGCTGACGCCTTTGCCGTAGGCGAGCGCACGGTCGAATCCCCAGTCGCCGAGCACCGTGCCGCGGTATTGAAGCCTGGCGCAAGCGTGCTTCAGCTGTTCTTTTTGCTCGGGAGGCAGGATGACCCGGTCCCAATCGTATTTCGGCTCGATTCGCACGGCTTTTTTCTTCAGGCTATGCTGCACCTGGGCATAACAGGCCCGGTACATCGTATCGGATACGCCGGCCCGATTCGTTTCGGAGCCGTTCCAGCGCAGCAGTTGAACCGCATAATCGAGAGAGGCCGCAATCTGCCCCGGCGAAAAGCGAAACTTTCCGGCAACCGCTCCCCAATCGGCGGCATGCTCCAGGCGGCGTTCCGCACTCCAGCTTTCCCATAGCTTCCGGCGCTCAGCCGTTTCGGGTATGGGAACCTCCGCTTCCAGAAACAATTTTCTTCCTTGCAGCGGCCGGGGATTCCAAGCTTGCTCCGACAAGAGGAAAAGCGGCTCCTGCACCGATTGAAGCCGGTCCAACAGCTCCATCCTTTTTTTTCCGATGCCTTCGTCCTCTCCCCAGAGCAGGTGAAAGCGGTCGAACGCAACGACCGATCCATAAAGCATCCCTTCGCGCAGCACCTTTACGATCAGCTCGGAAAACGGCCGTTCGTCCCGAAGCATGCTTTCGACATTCGCCACCAGCAGCGGCTTGTCCCAATGGGCCGCCGCGTGCCGCGTCTGCAGCTTCTTTCCGGCCCCCGGCTGCCCCCATAAGCAAAATACCGGGAGCGGGTCGGACGCCGTCCGTTGCTCGGCAAAAGCGCGCAGCCGTTCTTGCAGCTCCCGCCCCGTTTCCAAATCCGGCAGGTCCGAGTCCGCCTCGTACAGCCTGATGCACTGTCGCAGGGACACATCCGTATACCCGATCCCCAACAGGAAAGCGGTCATCCGCTCATCCAGCCGCAAGGGACGCGGAAGCAGCGGGCCGTTTGCCTGTTCGGCCGTCCGGCCTTCGCCGCGAAAAAACCATTCCTGCAGCCGGCTTCCGTTCATAAAAAACTTAAGCAGTCCGCCCCCATCCGTTCCGGACAAGCCGTACAGCCGCATCGCAAGCTCAGGCGTCAAATACTTGCTGGTGGCGTCATCCTGAACGTAGGCATACAGCTTTTCGTACTTGCGGTCCGTCTCCAGGGCAAGCGCCATCAGCAGCGTCTGCTCTTCAAATTCATTTAACCCGAACACCTGCGAGACATAAGGGACCGGCAGGAAGCCCCCTTGCTCCAGGGAGGCCTGCCGTTTCCGGGCCAGCTCCCGGTCCATCGCGGCCAATTGCCGGCGCAGCTCCGCAAGCTCGGCATCCTCCTCTCTGTCGTCCCCGTCATAGAGCAGCCTGTGCATTTCTTCTTCCGTCAGCACGAGTCCTTTGAACGGCAGGAGCGAAGGATCGGCCGGCGCGTCGGGCTCCTCCATCAGCTTCATCAGGATCGCCAGCCGCAAATCGAGCCTCGCCCATTCCTGCTCGTAATGCTCCCAAGCCGTTGCGTATCCCGGCGCATCCTTGTTCTTTTTACCGGACACCACCATCAGTCTCCAAAGCCGGCCCGGTAACGGGCCGAATCCAGTTTCGTTTGCGCCGCTTTGCTCCCCCATTGATCGGCTTCCCGCTCCAGCGAAGGATCGTCGTTCACCGCCACGCCGTTGACTTCGGTCGTCGGCCTCACCCGTCCTTGCTTCTGCTGAACGATGTGCGCAAGCTCGTGACCGAGCAGCTCCTGTCCCTTGGAAGTTTCGGGATCGTATTGGCCGGGCGCAAAATGAATGTCATTGCCCTGGGCATAAGCGAGCGCGCCGACCTGCTCCGCCTGATTCCCCGTATGCACCCTCACGTCGGAAAAGTCCGTTTCGAATGCCTGCTCCATCTTGGCCCGGACAGGCTCCGGCATCCCTTCGCCTTTTCGCTGCACGGGCGAAGCAGATTTCATCTGGAGTTCGTCTTCTTCTCTTACCGTCCGCTGGGCCGTGCCGCCGGACATCATTCGCCGGACCGCGCGATTGCCCGAAATCTGCTGCATATTCCTCATCTGGAAAGCCACCGGACTCTCGGAACGCAAGGGAGCGCTTTCGGATGTTGAAGCAAGGGGAGGGGCTGAAAGCTTCTTGTCGAGGGAAGCGTCGCGAATCATTAAAGGATCACACCTTTTTTTACTAACTTAACTTGATTTTTACACAGGAGGCGCTTTATAAGCAATATATCTTTCGGTATATTTTGACGAAATTCATCTCATCGCAGCAAGATTTTCCCTGAATTTGTCGAAAATCATTTACGCCCGCGGGAAAGCCGGGACCTCCCCGGTTGAAAAGCGTTCCATTCGTTTGCCGCATCCTTCCCCCGGTCCAGCCAACGGGCGAGATTTTCCGCTGTGCTTAAACGGACCTCCGCTTCCGCCCATCCGTCCGCCATCGAATTATGGGCTGCCGGCCGTGCGGATAGATTGGCCGGCGCCGGCGGACGGCCGTCGTTCTTCCACATATACTGCTTATAGAGCCGCAGCGTTGTTCCCTGCGCGGTTTTTTTGCGGATCTCTACCACGTGGTATTCCGGATGACGGGCTAAAAAATGCTTCAGCGCCTCCTCTTGGTGCCCTCCGGCAATCCCCGTTTCTTGAAAAACGGGCAGCGGCGCGGCGATCGGGGCGGCATAACGGCTGACGGCATGCCTCCGCCACAAGGCGCCGATGTCTTTGCTCACTCGCGCGCAACGGGCTTCAACGCCGGTCACCTGCCGTAAAAGTTGCCCGGCCCCGAAGGCGGCTTCGGCCTCTCTGCGCTTCAGCTCCGTATCGTTGAGAGCCCCGGGCTTGCCGGAAAGCGCATCCATTCTGGCGGCAAACTCGGCGAAGGCCCTGTGGAGCTCGGAGGCTTGCCTGAGAAGATGGGTCATTTCAGGCTCCGTATCCGCTTTGTACCGCTGCACCTCATTGACCCGGTCCCCCGCGGACATCACAGACCTCCGTAGAAAGCTCCGAACGGACGAAAGTCTCAACCAATGCTGCACCGCCCGATTTCCCGCATGTTGCTGAAGCCTCCGAATGTGCTCGAAAGTCAAATGCCGGGTCGGGTCCCGCTTCCACGAAGGAGCGCCATGCGGCGCACGCGGATCTATTCCCTTGGCCGCAGCGCCCCGGCTTCCGATCCTTCCCGAATGAAATGGCATGGCAACGTTTTCCCTTCCTTCATCTCTTAAATTCATCATAACACAAAATGTGGCAGCAGAAGGAAAGTTTAACGATCGGAAAACATTTTAAATGGTCTAATGAAAAAGCGCATAATTGGCTCTTTTCTATTGTCAATAATCGAGGTACGATGGCGAATATTCAGGAACCGCCTGCACCTCGGCGGCAGCTACCGGAAGGAGAGTACGATTCGATGAACCCTTCGCATTCCTTGACCGTTTGTCAAGCCGGGCACGGCGATATTGAAGCGCTTGTGCCGCTGTTTGACGCGTACCGCCAGTTTTACAGACAGCCCTCCGACTTGGAGAGGGCCGAGCGCTTTCTACGCGACAATCTGGAGCGGCAGCAGTCCGTCATCTTCTTCGCCTATACCGGAGACCGAAGCCGTCCGATCGGCTTCACCCAGCTGTATCCGACGCTTTCCTCCATCGCGACGAAGCGCGTATGGACGCTGAACGATTTGTTCGTCCATCCGGATGCCCGCAAGCAAGGCGTCGGACAGGCGCTGATGAAGGCCGCCGAGGCCCACGCCCGCGCAACACAGGCCAAAGGCTTGCAGCTATCCACTGCCGTCGACAACGTTACGGCGCAGCGTCTGTACGAGGCGATGGGCTATGTGCGCGACGACGCGTTCCTGCACTATTATTTGAGACTGGAGGACTGAACGGTGAGAAGAAAAGAATTCGAAATGATGGACGCTCAGGAAACGGAGCAATTTTTGCAGGAAATGAGCTTTGGCGTGCTCGGCACGACGGGCGAAGACGGATGGCCGGAGCTGACGCCGGTGAACTTCGTTTTTCACGAAGGGGCGCTCTATTTTCACGGCAGCAAAATCGGGCAAAAAATGGCCAATTTGAAGGCACGGCCTCAAGTCACCTTCTCCGTCGCCAAGGAATACGCCATCGTGCCGTCCTATGTCCTCGATCCGAAGCTCGCTTGTCCGGCTACGGCCTACTTCAAATCCGTCGTCATCAAAGGCTACGGCGAGCCGGTCGACGATCTGCAGCAGAAGGCGGAAGCGCTGGGCGCGTTCATGCGCAAGCTGCAGCCGGAGGGCGGCTACGATCCGATCGACGCGGCCGATCCCGCCTATGTGCCGCAGCTTAAAGCAACGTCCGTCGTGCGCATTCGCGTGGAGCGACTCACGGGGAAATTCAAATTCGGCCAAAATCTGAAGGAGCCCCGGTTGAGTCAGGTCATGGACGGACTGGAGCAGCGCGGCGGCGAGCTCGATGCGGAAACGATTGCGCTCATGAAAGCATACTGTCCGCACCACCAAGAGAAGTAAAAATGAAAGCTTGCGGGAGCATCCGGTGCCTGATGATTACCTGAAAATCCCCGTCTTTTCATCCCGGCGCAAAAACGGTATGCTAAAGATAAATCGCACTAATGGACCCCAAGGAGGCTCCCGCAAACCATGACATCCGAAACCGAACTGAACCGGCTGGCCGAGCTTCTTCCCGCCTGGCTCGAAACGAGCCGCAAGGAATCCCGGCACGGCCAGCCCGCCTCCTACATTCCCGAATTGGCGCACGCGCCCGGCGACGCCTTGGGAATCGCGCTGCTCGACGCCGCAGGACGCGAAGTAACAGCGGGCGACAGCCAATTGTCCTTCACCCTGCAAAGTATCTCTAAAGTGTTCACGCTGCTGCTCGCTTTGATGGATCAAGGCGAAGAAGGCGTTTTCCGCAAGGTCGGCATGGAGCCGACCGGCGACGACTTCAACTCCATGCTGAAGCTGGAGCTGGTCGAGCCCGGCATCCCGTTCAACCCGCTCATCAATGCGGGAGCCATCGCCGTCTCGTCCTTGATCCGGGGCGCTACCCCCGCGGAAAAGACGGAGCGAATCCTCTCCTTCTTCCGCGAGCTTGCCGGCGATCCGACGCTAACCTTCAATGAAGCGGTGTACCGCTCCGAAGCCGCTACCGCGCACCGGAACCGGTCTCTTGCCTACTTCCTCAAAGACAACAATGTGCTGGACGAAGAGGTGGAGCCGGTGCTGGACGTCTATTTCAAGCACTGCTCCGTGGAAGCGACCTGCCGCCATGTGGCGCGCATGGCGCTCGTTCTGGCGATGAATGGAACCGACCCGCTTACGGGACGGGAGCTGGTGCCGCGGCGCTATGTGCAGATCGCCAAAACGTTCATGGTCAGCTGCGGCATGTACAACGCCTCCGGCGAGTTCGCGATCCGCGTCGGGCTTCCGGCCAAAAGCGGCGTCTCCGGCGGCATTCTCGCTCTCGTGCCGGGACGGTACGGCATCGGCGTCGTCGGCCCGGCACTGAACGATAAGGGCAACAGCATCGCCGGCGTCCATCTGCTGCAGACGATGTCGGAAGCGTTCGACTGGAGCATGTTTTAGCTGGAGCGGATCGCCGGAAGACGGCCGCAAGAGCAGACTAGCCACCGGATAGGCGGTACGCGTCAGGACGCCGCGCGGCGGGTGGTCAGACCCCATTGTGAACCGGCGCCACAGCGCGCCCAGGCTTGAGCGGGAAGCACGGTTGCTGCCGCTCAAAGCCTCATGCCCCCGGGCGCGGCACGGCTCGCCTCTCCGGCGGTCTTGCACGACGCAGGTTAGACGCCGCTCAAACGGCTCATCGCCTCGAATGACGCTTTTGCGACTCATGGCGATGTTTCGCGCTCCATGAGGCTCTTCCCGGAACATCGTCTCCAAAATCCAAAATAAAGGAACTTCAATGAGCTATCGCTCCTATGAAGCCAGCCTCGAATCACTTAACGCACCTTCAGTGCTCTATTCGTGTCGAATTGCGGTCCCCTTACCGAAAAAAGCCCAACTAACTCATTTCCCGTGCTCTATTTCCCAAAAAACAGCATCCCCAACCAAATTAAGTGCATCGCAGTTCCGCTATTTTCCTCCGGGCACTCGCTCACAATCGCCAGTCGACTTATCCCGACCGCCCTCCCCACACCGCTTTATAAGCCGCTTATGCAACCAAAAACATCGCCAGGCAGGCTGAACGCAAAAAAGCACAGCCTCTTGAGCCGTACCCGTAAGGTCGTGCCTCGAAGAAACTATGCTTTTTCCCTATCGGTGCTTTATTTCAAATCCTTCATGGCGACCGCGTCCATATCGGAGAACTCCTGGTTCTCTCCGGCCATGGCCCAAATGAACGTATAATTGCTTGTGCCTACGCCGCTGTGGATCGACCAGCTCGGGCTGATGATCGCCTGCTCGTTGCGGACAACCACGTGACGGGTTTCCGTCGGCTCGCCCATCAGATGGAAGACGACGCCATCTTCCGGCATATCGAAGTAGAAGTACACTTCCGAGCGGCGGTTATGCGTATGGCAAGGCATCGTGTTCCACATGTTGCCCGGCTTCAGCAGCGTCATGCCCATGACGAGCTGACAGCTTTGGATGCCGTTCAAGTGAATGTATTTGTAGATGGTGCGCTCGTTGGAGTTGGTGATCGAACCGAGATGCTGCGGCTCGGCCTCGCTGATCGCAACCTTTTGCGTCGGGTAGTTTTTGTGCGCAGGAGTCGAGCTCAGGTAGAAGCGGGCCGGATTCGCGGCATCCGCGCTCTTGAACACGACTTGCTTGTTGCCGAGGCCGACGTACAGGCCGTCTTTGTTCTCCAGCACGTAATCGGTGCCGTCGACCGTGACGATGCCTTGGGCGCCCACGTTAATGATCCCGATTTCGCGGCGCTCGAGGAAATAGTCCGCCCCCATGTCGTGCTTATCCGCTTCAAGCAGAACCGGCTCCGCTGTCGGTACCGCGCCGCCCGTAATGAAGCGGTCCACGTGGCTGTACACCAGATTCAGCTTGCCCGGCACGAACAAGCCTTCGATCAAATATTCTTGGCGCAAACGTTCCGTATCGTACGTTTTCGTTTCCGTCGGGTTAGTCGCGTAACGAATTTCCATAGACATCGTATAATTCCTCCCGTAATTTACATGGTCAATGCTATTATAAACCATACGTTCATTTGAGTTCAAATGAATTATTTTTGAACCAAAATGAACCCATATGGACATGCGAAACCGCAGACGCGGATATCGAGCCGGAGCGTTCGCTATCTTCCGGCCCGGCTCCACAGGTTCCGCTCGATACGCATGCCCGCCGCTTCGTAGCTTCGCGCCGTCTCCTCCGGCAAATACGGATCGGTCACGATCACGCCGATTTCGGACAGCTTCGCGAACGTGATTAGAGCACACTTGTCGAATTTGCTGTGGTCCGCCACGCAAAACACCTGCTTCGCGGAATCGATCATCGCCCGTTTTTGCCCGACGTGGGAATGGGTGAAGATCGTAAACCCGTACTCCGGATGAATCCCGGTCGTGGACAGAAACGCCTTCTGTACGTTCAGCCGGCCGAGAAATTCCGCGGCTTCTTCGCTGACCAGCATGTTCCGGCTGCGAAAGCCGCCGGGGACGACCAGCCGGATGCGGTCCTTCTTGATCAGCTCGCTGATGATATGCAGATCGTTCGTGATGACCGTCAGCGGCGCATTGTCGAGCAGCTTGGCCATCTCCAGCGTCGTGCTGCCGCTGTCGAGCGCGATAATGTCGTTCGGCTCGACGAACCGCAGCGCCCACTCCGCCGCCTCCCGCTTCTCGTCCCGATGCTTCGGGTTCGGCGCGAGCCCGGCCAACAGGCCGGAATAGCCTTCATTGGCCAGCACGGCGCCGCCGTGAGTCCGGTGAAGCAGCCCTTTGCTCTCCAGCTTCTCGAGATCCTGGCGGATCGTCTTTCCCGTCACCCCGAGCTTGCCCGCCAAATCCGCGACGGACACCTCGCGGTGCGCCATGAGCAGCTCCATAATTTTCTCGTATCGTATGATGGCTGACATCGTTGCCCCCCGCTCTGCGGACTTGCTTCCCTCCTGCCAATCCGCACCCATATTTTTGCTGCCCCTATGGTAACACAGCTTCTTCGGGAAAACCAAGCACCCCCGGCAAATACGCCCGTATGTCCGTTCCGCTCCCCTTTCGAACGGACTCCGCCGCAAAATCCGAAACTCCGTGACGCTGCCGTACCAAAGTGTTATAATATGGTCTAATGTAAGGAATGAAGAAACATGGAAGGATGGACCGTTATGAACCCTCTTGCCCAAAGTTTAAATGAGACCATTCAAAAGGAAAGCCCGCACGTCTACGAGATGCTGTCCGAGCTCGGCAAACAGATTTATTTTCCGAAGGTCGGCATCCTGAGCCAATCCGCCGAAGCGAAGGCAAAGGCCAAGAAGTTCAACGCCACCATCGGCACGGCGCTGGAGAACGGTCAGCCGATGCATCTCAAGGTCATCCAAGATACACTGTCCGCTTATAATCCGAAGGACATTTACGAATATGCCCCGCCGGCGGGCAAACCGGAGCTGCGCGCCGCATGGCGCAGCAAGATGATCGAGGAAAATCCGTCCCTTCAGGGCAAAAATCTCGGCAATCCGATCACGACGAACGCGCTGACCCACGGGCTGAGCATCGTGGCCGATTTGTTCGCAGGCCCCGGAGACGCCGTCCTTATCCCGGATAAAAACTGGGAAAACTACGAGCTGACCTTCGGCATTCGCCGCGGCGCCGAGCTCGTGTACTACCCGCTTTACACGGAAGACCGTCTGTTCAACGCCGCAGCGCTCCGCGACGCCCTGCTTGCACAGAAGAACAAGGGCAAAGCCATCGTCGTGCTGAACTTCCCGAACAATCCGACCGGCTATACGCCAGGTCCGGAAGAAGGGCGCGCCATCGTAGCGGCGATTAAGGATGCGGCGGAAGCCGGCATCAACGTCGTGGCTGTCACGGACGACGCTTACTTCGGCCTGTTCTTCGAGGATTCGCTGCACGAGTCGCTTGCCGGCCAATTGGCCGGGCTTCATCCGCGCGTGCTGTCGGTCAAGATCGACGGCGCAACGAAGGAAGAATACGTGTGGGGCTTCCGCGTCGGCTTCATTACGTACGTCGGTCAAAGCGATGCAACGCTGGCGGCTTTGGAGCAAAAAACGATGGGCATTATCCGCGCGGCGATTTCGAGCGGTCCGCACCCGTCCCAGACGTTCGTGCTGCATGCGCTGCAATCGCCGGACTTCAAAGCCCAGAAGCAGGAGAAGTTCGAGATTATGAAGGGCCGCGCCAAGCGAGTCAAAGCGCTGCTCGATACCGGCAAATTCGATCAGGTCTGGGATTACTATCCGTTCAACTCCGGCTACTTCATGTGCCTGAAACTGAAGACGGTCGACGCCGAAACGCTGCGCCTGCACCTGCTCGATAAGTACGGCGTCGGGACGATCGCCCTCGGCGAGACGGACCTTCGCGTCGCCTTCTCCTGCATTGAGGAAGCGAATATCGACGAGCTGTTCGAAACGATCTACCAAGGCGTTCTGGATCTCCAGAATGTCGCCGCAAAATAAGAAAAACTTCTATCGAAGTCTATTCATGGATGAGCGACCGCGGTATAGCGGAAGCTTTTCTTGCGATATAGAATTCATTCAGCTCCGCTGATAACTTATAAATTCTATATCAAAACGAAATCCGTAAAAGCCGGGGTTCGCAAGAGCCTGCGGCTTTTTTTGCATTTGCAATCGACCGAAAAGGAATGCTACAATAAATCTATGTTAACACCTCGGTTAAGTGAGGTTTTGTCCGAAAGGAGGAATGTGGATGACAGCCTGCCGACATAAGCACCCTCTTCATGTCCTTTTTGTGCTGCTTACCGGTCTGTTCCTCACGTTCTCCTGGTTCATCCCGATTGCCGAAGCGGAAAATCCGCCGCTCACGCGCTCGATGACGATAGGCCAATCGGGCGCCTCCCACGTTGTCTCCACCGCTTCCCGTCAGCAGACGGACAACGACATGCACACACCCGTGCAAGGCTTGCCGGTTCTCCGTTCGGAAGCGATCCGGTTCCCCATGCCTGCCTTCATACTAGACCAGCGATCGGACCGTTCCATTTTCCTCCTGCTCAAGCAGCAGCTCCTCATGCCCTTAAAATTTACGGTGATTACGTACCTCGCTCCCCAAGCTTGACCGTTTACGGGCTCCGGCAGCCGGACCCGCAATCCAAAGCTTGGGAGGAGATTCCATGACAGATATCCGAGAGTCCGATCTTCCGGGAATCGGACGTAAATTTCAACTGCACGCACGCGGAGGCGATAAACTGGTCGTGGTCGTCCACGACGACGGAAGAAGAGAGCTGTATCATTTTGATCCGGACGATCCGGATGAGACCGTCTCCACGGTAACGCTGGACGACGACGAAGCCAGAATGATGGCCGGCATTATCGGCGGCATGAGCTATCGGCCCAAATCGCTCGAAACGATGGAAGTGGCGCTGGACGCCCTGGTCGTGGAGTGGTTCAAGATCGAAGCCGGCGCAGGCAGCGTCGGGCATACGATCGGCGGGCTGAACGTCCGCAAGCAAACGGGAGCGACGATCATCGCCGTTGCCGAGAAAAATCATACGCACTGCATTAATCCGGGCCCGGAGTACCGGCTTCACGCGGAATCGACGCTCGTCGTCGCGGGAGAACGCAAGCAATTGAAGGCGCTGAAGGAGCTCCTTCGGCAAGGGAGCCTGTAGCCTATGGAGCACATCGTTCTAGAGATCGGGCTGGCGATTTGTCTCATTGCCGTTGCGGGCTGGCTTTCTACGAAGCTGCGATTTTCCGTCGTTCCGTTTTACATTTTGATCGGGATGGCGGTCGGCCCCCATGCGCCGAAGTTCGGGGCATTCGATTTCCGCTTCATCGACAGCGCTCCGTTGATCGAATTTATGGGCCGCCTCGGGGTGCTGTTTCTGCTCTTTTATCTCGGACTGGAATTTTCGGTCGGCCGGCTGATCAAGTCCGGGCGCTCCATCGCGGTCGGGGGCACGATCTATATCGCGATCAATTTCACGCTCGGGCTGCTGTTCGGCTGGCTCTCCGGATTCCCGCTGAACGAAACGCTGGTCATTGCCGGCATTACGACGATTTCCTCCAGCGCGATCGTCGCCAAAGTGCTCGTCGATCTGAAACGGACAGCCAATGCCGAGACGGAAATGATTCTGGGCATCATCATGTTCGAAGACGTGTTTCTAGCCGTCTATATCTCCATTCTGTCCGGACTGCTGTTAAGCGGAGCCACATCGGTAGGGGGCATTATCCTGTCCGCGCTGCTCTCGCTCGGCTTCATGCTCGCCTTCCTGATCGTCGGGCGCAAAGCGGTGCCTTGGCTGAACCGCTTCCTGAATATCCGGTCCAACGAAGTGTTTCTGCTGTTCGTCTTCGGCTTCCTGACGGTCGTGGCGGGCTTCTCCGAAACGATTCATGTCGCGGAAGCGATCGGGGCGCTGCTCGTCGGCTTGGTGCTGGCCGAGACCGAGCACAGGCACCGGATCGAGAAGCTGATTCTTCCGTTCCGGGATTTCTTCGGAGCGCTGTTCTTCTTCAGCTTCGGCCTGACCATCGATCCGCTCACGCTCGGCGGCGCCGTCTGGCTTTCGCTGGGCGCTGTGCTGCTGACGCTAGCTGGCAACTACGTGGCGGGGATGCTGGCCGGGCGAAGCGCCGGGTTGTCCCCGAAAGCGTCGTCCAACATCGGGCTGACGATCGTCTCCCGGGGAGAATTCTCCATCATTATGGCCAACCTCGGCAAAGCCGGCGGACTGATGACCGTTCTGCAGCCGTTCGCCGCGCTATATGTGTTAATCTTGGCGATTCTCGGACCGCTGCTGACGAAGGAATCGAAGCTCGTATACGGCGTGCTGAATCGTTGGTTTAAGCTCGACGCCACGGCGGCCGCGCCGCCGGACCGCTCCAAGGCGCAGGAAAACCATCCGGCCTGACGACGAAAAAAGCCTGACGGAAGGGACCGCTCCCTTTTCGTCAGGCTTGTTCATTTTGGCTCAGATCAACAAATTAAACAAGTTCGGGTCCTTGTTAATCTCGCTGAACCGCAGTCCCCGCTGCTCCATCCGCTCGATCAGCGGACCGTAATCGTCCTTGTGCTTGAGCTCGATGCCGACAAGCGCAGGACCGTTTTCCTTGCTTGTTTTCTTCGTATATTCGAACCGCGTAATGTCGTCGTTCGGTCCGAGCACATATTCGAGAAACTCCCGCAAAGCGCCCGCGCGCTGCGGAAAATTGACGATGAAGTAATGCTTGAGGCCCTCGTAGATGAGCGACCGCTCCTTGATTTCCTGCATCCGGTCGATGTCGTTGTTGCCGCCGCTAATGACGCACACGACATTTTTCCCGGCAATTTCCTCGCGGTAAAACTCCAGCGCCGCCACCGTCAGCGCTCCCGCCGGCTCGGCCACGATGGCGTTCTCGTTGTACAGCTCGAGAATCGTCGTGCACACCTTGCCTTCCGGCACGACGATGATGTCGTCGACGACTTCGCGGCAAATGTCGTAGGTCAGCTCGCCGACCCGCTTCACCGCCGTGCCGTCGACGAATTTGTCGATCTCGCCAAGCGTGACGATCTCGCCCGAGTCGACCGATTGCCGCATCGAAGGCGCCCCTGTCGTCTCCACGCCGATGACCCGGGTGGATGGGCTGACGCCCTTAATATACGTGCCCATCCCGGCAATGAGTCCGCCGCCGCCGATCCCGGCGAATACATAATCGACCTGCCCCTGCATGTCGTTCATCAGCTCCAGACCGACGGTGCCCTGTCCGGCAATGACCTTCGGATGATCGAACGGGTGAACGAACGACAGCCCTTCGCGCTCCCCGTAATCAAGCGCTTCCCGCAGCGAATCGTCAAAGGTGTCTCCGATCAGCACCACTTCGACGAACGGGCCGCCGAAGAGCTTGACCTGCGATATTTTTTGCCGCGGCGTTGTGGTCGGCATGAAAATTTTCCCGGGAATTTGCAGCGCATGGCAAGAATAGGCCACGCCTTGGGCATGATTGCCGGCGCTGGCGCAGACGACGCCTTTGCGCAGCTTGTCCTCGGGCAGGCTGCGGATCATATTGTAGGCGCCGCGAATTTTGAACGAGCGGACCACCTGCAGATCCTCCCGCTTCAAGAATACGTTGCAGCCGTATCTTTCGGATAGAATGAAATTTTTTTGCAAAGGGGTCTGATGCACGACGTCCTTCAGCAGATGGCTGGCGACGAGAATATCCTCTAGTTTCATACTTGGTGCGGTCATAATCGTTTTTTCCTCCAACCCGGTGTACGCAAGTCTCGCGCCCGGCTTAACGGGCTTGCTCGCAATTTCTCCTAATTATACACCGTTCGGCGCATCTGTCCATCCCCTATGGCAATTGCCAGGATAACCCGCCGCCGATGTTGCAAAGCGTTGTATGATCGGGTACGATGACGGTATCGGGGCATGACCTCGACGCCATTTCTGCGGCAATTCCATAATCATGGAGAAATTTATGAAAATAACGACGCTAATCGAAAATTTGAAGAATGATTCACAAGATTTAATCAATGAATCCGGCTTATCTCTTTACATAGAACTAGATAACAAACGTATCCTGTTTGATACCGGAAAAACCGGCAGCTTTATTACGAATGCACAGAAACTGGAAATTCATTTAGAGCATGTGGATGCCGTCGTGCTTTCTCACGGCCACCATGATCATGGCGGAGGTCTTCTGCCGTTCTTTAAGGTAAACAGCAGAGCCAAAGTCTACATGAAGAGGAAGGCTGCAGGAGATTATTATTTTCATATCCTGGGTTTTAACTAAAACATCGGCATCGATAAAAAAGTGTTCGAGGAGTATTCCAACCGAATTGCTTATATTGATCGTTTTACCGAAATCATGAATGAAATTTATATAATTACAGACATCGAGGAGCAGGATTTGACCCCTAGGGGAAATAAATATTTATTTGCCAAAGAGGGGAATAAGCGGGTTCAAGATAAATTTGAACATGAGCTCATGATGGTCATCAAGGAGCAAGACGGGATCTGCGTATTTACGGGATGTTCTCATAAAGGTACCCCCAATATGATACGAGCCGCCAGAACTATTTTCCCCAGTCTAGATATTAAAGCGGTTATAGGCGGCTTTCATCTCATGACGATACCGATGCTAAAATCATTCAGCGTTTCCCAGGAAGAGATTCAGGCCATTGCCCAAATGATCGTCGACGAAAATATCCAAAAAGTATATACAGGGCATTGCACGGGGGTAAAAGCTTACAAAAATTTAAAACATATTTTGGGTTCCAAAATCGAGTATATTCGAACAGGATCTCAGATCTATGTGTAAAAAAACGGACCTTCCTGCAGACGTTTAACATGGCTGCAGGAAGGTCCGTTCCCCGTTGTAACTCTAACCTTTTTTAATCGTTCTCTCTCGTTTATCGAATAATGATGGTGTGGACGAGTTGGTTTTTGCCTCTCAGCTCCAAGGAACGTCCTGCGGTCAGCTGGCTGACGTCGCCGGAAATGTAAACCTCGGATGCGATTCCGTATACGGCCGTTTGCACGCCGCCGCCGTTCACGTTTTGGTTAATCGTAACGTTGGCGAGGCCGCCCTTGGAGTTCAGCGTGTAGCTGTTCAGCGTTCCCGTTACCGTGAAGTCGGTTTGCTGCTGCGGATCGTTCGTCGTGTTCAACACTTCGACGTAGATCGCTTTGCCGCCGTACGTGCGGACCAGCACTTGATCGCCCGTACGCAGGTCGCCGGGAGCCACGCGGGAGCCGCTGCGGAACACGAATACGTTCGAATCCAGCTCGACGTTCAGCACCTCGTTGTTTTGCAATTTAACCGGCAGCAGGTTGTTGTTCAGCGCCCCGTTCACCGTGCCTTTCACCGATGCGCGGTCCGGCAGCTGGCTGCCCGTACGATCCAGCAGCGCAGCAAGCTCGGCGCGGGTCACCGGCTTGTTCGGGCGGAACGTGTTGTCCTCGTAGCCGTCGATCAAGTTTTTCTCGATCGCCACGGCCACGTAGCCTACGGAGCCGGCGGAAATTTTGTCGGCATCGCGGAACGGAAGCTTGGCGTTCATTTTGGCTTTGGCTTCGTTCTGCAGCTTCATCGCTTTGACCAGCAGCGTTGTCGCCCACAGGCGGTCCGCTTCCTTCTCCGGCTGGATCATGTCGTCCGTCTCGGCGAACAAGTCGTTTTGCAGCGCGACGGAAACGTAGCCGGTCGCCCACGGATATTTTTGCTTTAATTTGTCCGCATCCTTGAAGTTCAGGTTAGCCGCCTTCGCATCAGCCGATTCGGCTTGATCGCGCAGACCCATCAAGCGGACCGCAGCGGTAATCGCCTCGATGCGGGTGATCGTTTTGCGCGGCTGGAACGTGCCGTCCTCATAGCCTTCGAAGACGCGCTTGGAAGCGAGGGAAGCGATGTAACGCTGCGCCCATTCCACGTCCTTGCCCTTCAGATCGTCAAACGTCAGCTTTATATTGATATTGACATCGTCGTCAAAGTCCACTTTTTTCTCGATCTTGTCGCGTTTTTCCCAGTCGCGGTCTTTATCCTTGTCATGACCTTTGCCTTTGCCGTCGGCGAAAGCCGCGGTCGATCCGCCCAGCACCATCGCCAGGGTCAATCCGGAAATCACTGTCTTCTTGAAAGCTTTGCTCATCATTCATTCTCCTTTGCCGAGTAGGTTGAACCGCAGTCCGGCTCCTGACGAACACATGGACAGCACAGGGCCAGCCGCCGCCTCGAATAGCGGAGGAAGTCCGTCGCACGTCGATTCCGCGAGCAGATGCGATACATGATATGAGTATGAAAAGAGGATGTTTCAGAACCTTCGCGAAGAGTTCCTGGATTCACTTACATCGTTCGCCCTTCCGAAATTGTTTAGGGGGGTCCCTTTAGATCGTCTGCCAAAAATGTTAAACTTAACTGCATACCCCCGGGACTGTCCGTTTTCGGACCTGATCCCGGCTTCTACCATAAACGAAAGATAAGGAGAGAGAGATGAAACTAAGCGGCAAAAAGCTGACGGTTGTTCTGGCTCTGGTGGCCTTGGTCGCCTTGGCTGCGGTCTATACGTTCCTGCAGCGGAGCGCGCCGGACAAGCCGTCTCCGAACTCAACGGCAACCGCAGGCACAGACGAATCGAACGGCGGCAAGAGCACAACCGCCTCCAAGACGGACAACAAACTACCCGACATCCCGACGGAGCAAACGGATATCGTCGTGATCGGCAGCGAGCTGGAAGGGCTCTATCTGGCCCGCGCCGCGGCGGACGAAGGATTGAAGGTCAAAATATTGGACCCGCGCCATGCATTCGGCGGCCAAGTGCTGCAGGGCGAGATGCTGTTCCTGGACGAAACCCGCGACGATCAGCACCGGCTGCTGGTACAAGGCCGGGCGAAGGAGCTGTTCGACGGCTTCCGCAACGGCAAAATCCGCAAGCTGAAGGAGTTCGAGCAGTATTTTGACAAGCTGAAAAAGGACATTCCCGTGGAGCAAGGGATCAAGATCGAGAGCATCGAGCAAAATCCCGGGCAATTCGGCGGGCAGGCATTAAACGGCATCGTCTACACGACCAAGGACGGCCAAAAGAAACGGATTGCCGCCTCCTATTGGGTGGAGAACACCGATTATGCCGCAATGGTCAGCAAGCTTCAAGCGACCCGGATGCCGGGACTGGAGAAGTTCTACGGGCAAAATAACATCGAGTATATGAGCTCCGGCATGATGATGAAGTTCAAAAACGTCGATTGGGCGAAATTCCAGCAGAGCTTCAACAATATGCCGAAGGAAGAGCGCAGCGCCAAATTCGGCTGGGGCTCGGTGGACAACAGCTTCGCCATCAGCCTCGCGGGTATGACAAGCAAGTACAAGCCGACGAACGACCGCGTGTTTCTGCGCGGGCTGAATGCGGTGAGCCAGCGGGACGGCGAGGTAATCATCAACGCCTTCCTGATCTATACGGTCGATCCGTCGGACGACAAATCGGTGGCCGAGGCGATGGAGCTCGGGAAGAAGGAAATTCCTCTGATCCTGGACCATTTCCGCAAAAGCTTGCCCGGCTGGGAGAAAGCGGAGCTGAACGGATTCCCGAACTACTTGTACATCCGTGAATACAACCACTACGAGACGGATTACGTCTTGAAGCCATCGGACATGCTCGGGGCGAAAATGTTCTGGGACAACGTGAGCATCGGCGGCTACCCGCTCGACCTGCAGGGCACCAGCGCCAACAAATGGGGCATCGAGATGGGACGCCCGGACAAATACGGGATGCCGCTGCGCAGCTTCCTGCTTAAAAATTACGACAACGTCATTATGGCCGGCAAAAACGTCGGCGCCTCCGCCATCGCTTACGGCAGCGCGCGCATTCAGCCGAATACAAGCTTGGCGGCCGAATCGATCGGCGTCATTCTGGGACAAATTCAAGGCAAGAAGAAGCTTCGCGAGCTGAAGGAAGCCGACATGCCGCAGCTTCAGCAGTACCTCGCCTCGAAATACAACATCAAGGTGACCGGGGTCACCGGCAACAACAAGCTGGCCGGATGGTCGGCGGACGAAATCGCCAAGCTCGATACCGGCGAGATCGTTTATGCGTCTTATGTGAAAACGCGCAAAAAATAACAAGCAAGCCCTCCTTCGCCGGGAGCATCCGGTGCGGGAGGGCTTTGTTTGTATACTTCTTCACCTTTTGACACATCGGGCAAAACGGAGTACAATAATTTAATTCAAAGTTTGAATTATTCATAAACAAAACTATTAAGAGCTAAAACTCAAAGGGGGGAGCCGTTATGCGGGAGCAAGGGCTTCATGCGTCCACGGAGATTGAAAAGTGGACCCGGCTGGCGATGCGCCAATGGATCTCCGAAATGACCGGCCGATTGAAGCACGGACTGCCGATTCAGCAGTACTATTTGCTGGAAAGCCTTCGGGCGAACGGGACGATGCGGTGTTCGGAGCTGGCGGACACGCTGCAAATCACGCTGCCGGCCGTGACGAACCTTGCGAATAAGCTGGTGGCCGGCGGGTATGCGGAACGGGCGCATAACGAAACGGACCGGCGGGTCGTCATGGTGACCATCACGCCGAAAGGTTTGGACGCTTTGCGCGAGTTGGACGAGAAAGCGGCGGAATTGGTTGGGTGGTTCTGGCAAGGGCTGGAGCCGGACGAAACCGCCGAATTGACCCGGCTGCTCCGCAAAGCGGTCGAGTATCGAACTGTTAAGGATAAAGACTAGAGAACGGGCTTCGGCTTACCGGAGATCCCGACAGCAGAGAGAAAAGGAGAGAATATCATGGCTTCGCTTGAAAGCACCGAGAAACCCGTGCCGTTTTGGCCGGTCATGATCGGTATTTTTTTCGGCTCGTTTCTGGCGATTCTGGGAACCAGTTCCATTAATGTGGCCATTCCGATCTTAATGCAAGACTTTCATACCGATTTAAATACGGTACAGTGGACGCTGACCGGCTTCATGCTCGCGACCGGAGTCATCGCGCCGATCACCGGCTATCTGGGGGACCGGTTCAGCACCAAATATTTGTATGTCGCGGCCCTGATCGGGTTTACGTTCATGTCGGGGCTGTGCGCCGTAGCCTGGAATATTCATTCGCTGATCGTGTTCCGCATTCTGCAAGGGGCTTTCAGCGGCATGGTCATGCCTGCGACCATGACGATCATTTACCAGGTCATTCCCCGAGAGCGGCAGGCGTTCGCCATCAGCATGTGGAGCTTGGCGGCCATGCTGGCCCCGGCGCTCGGCCCGTCGCTGGCCGGCTGGCTGATTCAAACCTTCGACTGGACCTGGCTGTTTCTGATCAACCTGCCGTTCGGGATCATCGCCATCGCGCTTGCGATGAAGCTGATTCCGTATTACCGCCTGACGACGCCGAAGCCGTTCGACCTGTTCGGGTTCTTGGCCGTCATTCTCAGCAGCTCCGCTCTGCTCATCGCGTTCAGCGAAGCGCACGCCTGGGGATGGGGGTCTTGGCAGACGATATCCCTTCTGGCCTTCGGAGCGCTGACGCTGATTGTCTTCGTCCGTTACGAGCTGCGCAAAGCGGGGCCGCTGTTGAACCTAAGAGTATTCGCTTATTCACGGTATACCTACAGCCTGATTCTCAGCTGTATCATTACGATCAGCTTGTATTCCGGAACATTCCTGACGCCGGTGTTTCTGCAAAACATCCAGCATGTCTCCGCCTTCGATACGGGCTTGATTCTCCTCATCCCGTCGCTGGCGATGGCGGTCTGCATGCCGCTTACCGGCAAGCTGTATTCGCGGGTAGGTCCGATGCCGCTTATTCTGTTCGGTATCGTGCTGATCGGCGTCGGAACGCTGGCCATGGCCCATCTGAGCGTGGATGTGACGCACGGTTATATTATCCTATGGATGACCGTCCGCAACCTCGGCATCGCCTTCTCGACCATGCCCGCTTCCAATGCCGGCATGGAGGTCATCCCGCGCGAACTGTCCGGGCACGCCTCCTCGGTGAACAACTGGATCCGCCAAGGGTTCGGCTCATTCTCCATCGGCCTGTTCACTTCGATGCTCGCCTCCCGCGTTGCCGCTCACAGCATGGAGCTCGGCAAGGCCGGCGGGCTGAACGGGCAACAGTTGCAGCAGCAGGCGTTCACGTTGAGCGTCAATGACGTATACATGGTGGCTACGGTTGTCGTGCTGATCGGCTTGCCGCTGGCCTTGACGCTGGGAAGCCGGCGCGGCAAAAGACGGCAAGAAGCTGCGCCGGGTCCCGGCTTGCCGCAGAAGACGTCGTAAGCGAGCAGAAAGACGGACGGGTTGTGAAATCGAGATTATTTCATAATACGAAACGTGGAACAAGCCGATATCTGAACGATTCAGATGTCGGTTTGTTTCGTTTATAAAAGGCTCCACGCTTACTCATGCGGAGACGAAACGATTGCTATTGAGAATCGTTATCAATATAATAAACATACATAGATCGACGGATTGAAGAAGGTGAGCCGGAATGGCATTTCAAGATCATATGTTAGTGTGGAACCATGCGGCCTTGAAGGTGCTGGACGTAAGGCATGCTGTCATTCGGCCGGGAGATGGCTTGTACGGTTATCAGCTCCCGGCTAACGTATTTTTGTATTCCGCTTGCGGCAGGGCGCAACTGGTGCTTGACGAGCTGGAATACGCCGCAGACAAGTGCTTCGTGTGTCATGCCGGCAAAGGCACGTTTCTCGATATCGTTCATGTAACGGAAACGTTCGAATATTACATGGTGTACTACAGCGCCACGATGACTCTCCCATGCCGGCGGGAGCTGCTGCGGCTGTACAAGGACGACAATCCGTTTCAGCTTCAATACGGGTTCGCGCCGCAGTACCCGATTCCGCTGTTTTTGCGAATTGAGCAAATGATGCGCGAATGGCAGCGGGGCGGCCAGTTGGACAAATTTCATGTCAAAGCGCTGTTTCATCAATTCGTATACGAACTGATGAAACAGCTGCAAACGCAGGGAGGAACAGCGACGAAGCCGAATGTGGCTGCCCAGGCGATCCGCTACATCGACGAGCGCTACGCCGAGCCAGTAACGCTGCATTCATTGGCATCGTTGTTCCAATGCAGCGTGCGGCAATTACAGCGGCTGTTCAAAGCGCGACTGCAACTCGGGCCGATGGAATATTTGATGCAGGTCCGAATGCAAAACGCGAAAGCAATGCTGCGTCAGACGGACGCTCCGCTGCAGCATATTGCCGAATCCGTCGGCTATTCGGACGGCTATTATTTTAGCCGTATGTTTAAAAAGTACGTCGGCGTATCTCCGCTCCTCTATAGAGAGCAGGCTCAACCGAAGGAACACCGTCGCTTAAATCCATCCCGTCTGTCGCGATTTCCCATTGGCTCTGGAAGGCTGCGAATGTATAGTCGTATTGACGATGAAAATCATTATCAATACAAAGACGGAGGAGTACCACCCATGTACAAAAACATAAAAGCGATGCCGACGGTAGGCCTCATGCTCTGCTTGCTGCTGCTGCTCTCGGCCTGCTCTGCCGCTCCAGCCAACCAAGCCGGCCCGGGAAGCGGGGGAACGAACCAGGCCGCTTCGCAATCCGCTCCGGGAGCCGATTCGAAGCAGGCCATCAAGCCCGATAGCTCTGTAACAATCAAGCACATGAAAGGCGAATTGACGTTAGAGCGCCGACCCGAGAAAATTGCCGTCCTCGATTCCCAATTCGTAGACCAGCTGATCGCGCTGAACGAGCAGCCGGCAGGAAGCGTCATTACGACGGCTGACAAGACGCCGTTTCCGGAATATTTGAACGGCAAGCTGAAGGACGACATGAAATTATTGGGAACGAAGGACGAACCGAATCTGGAGGCCGTCATCGCAATGGCCCCCGATTTCATTATATGCACCCAGTTTCAGGAGAAAATGTACGACAGCCTGGCCAAAATCGCTCCTACCATCATGATGGACCGCAACGAGGATTGGCGCGATTCCCTGGTCACGATCGGGAAAATCGTAGGCAAGGAGAAGGAAGCGGAGAAAGTTCTAAACGACTATAACGAGAAAACCGCCAAGCTGAAAGCCGAGCTTACGGCCAAAATGGGCGGTCAGACGGTGGCCTTGATCAGGCCAAGGGACAACAACATCCGGATTCATACGACAGCGCACCGTACGGCCGCGATTTTGTACAAAGACTTGGGGCTGACGCCTCCGAAGCAGCTTGTCAACGATAAAGAAACCAGCTCGATGATTTCTTTGGAATCTTTGACAGAGCTGAATGCGGATCATTATTTTTACTTGACGGACGATCTGTTTCAAAAGCTGTCGGAGCAAATCCAAAGCACCGCGGTCTGGAAAAATCTGAATGCAGTCAAGCAAAATCATGTGTATCCGGTTAATGCTACATTGTGGATCGGATATTACGGGCCTATTGCCATGAACCTCGTTGTAGATCAGATTGCCGAAGCGCTGCTGAAAGGAACATAAGCCGATGAAACGGCTAACCTCATTTGACGCGGAGCAAAGCGATTATTTAGCGGAGGAGTTTCATCTGTCCGTAGATCGCAGGCCGGAGCCGGCGCGTTCCGTTCCTGTAACGGACTTGCTGGACGAGGCGGCTTGCGGGGCCTATCTGGACGCGGTAACGAGCTTGATTCTGTCCCCGTCCAGAATGGTTACGGCCTCGGCCTTCTCCAAACGGTATGCGTTTTTAACCATTGCCCCCGTTTTATATGCGATGACGATGTATAATAAAGGGCTGGATTTAACTATGGACCGATGTGCCGTTCCGTGGCCTGACGATACCCATGGCTCCTGGCTGCCGGGCATCATCTTAACAACAGCTCGCATTACTGAGCCAGCCGCCGGAAGACGGGCTGAATGGCGGGAAGAAACGATAAGCACTCTGTTCTCCGGTCATATTGCCCCCCTGTTCCGGTCTTTATCGAAAGCAGCCGCCGTACCGATCTCTATCTTATGGGAAAATGCAGCCGTCCGCCTGTACTCGCTGTATGAGAAACGGATAGGTGAAGGAGCCGTTAGCGGGGAGGACTTCGCTTATTTGATTCATGCCGCTCCGGCGAGACTGTTCGGGGAAACGCGGAATCCGCTGGCCCGATTTTACGGCACGGCAAGCCGCAGGGGGAATACAAGCTCGCCCGCGCGAACACGGGCAACGTGCTGCTTCTATTACGAGGTCGGCTCCTCGGATGGCAGCTACTGTTCGAATTGCCCGAAAGCTCTATAAGAGAAAGGGACTTTCTCCTTCGATTCGGAAGGAAAAAGTCCCTTTTGCTTTCACTCATAAGCGCAGCCCGAAGGTCACCCGTACCGCAGACTCTTCAAAAGCAACGCCCCGAATCGCTACATGCTTCGGCAAATAATGATTCAGATCAACCTCGATCGGCCGGAGGCTCAGCCATTCGGCCGGTACGGCAACGTCCCGGACGACGGTCCCCGTATGGACGGCCGTCAAATAAGGCTCGCTCCAGGCAAGATCGAAATTGAGCCGGGCGCCAACCTTCCAGCGGTCTTGAAGCAGCAGCGTCACGTCTGCCGCGAGCCGCTCCCCCTGGAGGAAAAACCTCGCTCCCGTCAGCTTGACGCCGGGACGCAGCTCGGATCTGCGGGCAAGCGCTTTTTTCAGCAGATCGCCCACCTCCTGCTCCGTGAGCACCGTTTCCGGCTTCCGGTGGATGACCATCGCGGCGAGCTTCTCGCGCACCGGAAGATCGTTGTACGACAAATCCAGCGCCCCTTGCGGCTGCGCGTACCATAGTGCCCCGGCGGCCAGCAGCGCGCCCACAATCACGATCGTGACGATTCCTTTGAAGAGCGATCTCATCTGACTTCCCCCTTAAAGGAGCCGGTCCCAAACCTGAGCCTGGTGCCCTCTCCCGGAATCAGACAGGCGGAACCGGCAGCTCTTCGTTACCTTTTCGGCTTACCTGACGAATCGCGCTTTTCCTTGAGCCAGCGCGGCGCTCCTTTGTTTTTGCGGTCCCGTTCCCGGTCCGCCTTGCGTTTGTCCGGGGCAGCCGGAGCGGGGGTGCGGCCCGTGCCGGCCTGCGCCGGCTTTACGCTCTTTCCTTCCGTGCGGGGAAGCTTCGGAGCACCTGCCTGGGCAATACGCGCTTCGGGGTTTTCCCTTCCCGACGGCGCTGCGTCGGTAACCCGGCGTTCCACGAGCTTCTTCGTTTCCCGGCGAATGGCCCGCTCCTGCTCCGGATCGACGATTTTTCCATGAAACATCGTCCGCCGCTTGATGTCGATACCGAGCGCTTTGGCAAATTTATCGATAATGAACTGCTCCCGCGGCGTAATGATCGACAAGGCCGTGCCTTTGCGGCCCATCCGCCCTGTCCGGCCTACGCGGTGCACGTAATGGTCCGCATCGACTGGCGGGTCAAGGTTGATCACATGCGTAACCTGCGGCAGGTCAAGCCCGCGCGCGGCTACGTCGGTCGCGAGCAGCAGCTGGAATTTCCCGGCGCGGAACGCCTGCATCGTCTTGGCCCGCTCCTGCTTGAAGGAATCGCCGTACAGGCCTTCGACGGACAGGCCGACATACTGGAGCTTCGCCACCGCTTCCCCGATGTCGTCGGTCTCGTTGACGAACACGATCGCGGCCTTCGGATTGTACAGACGGACAAGCCGGCGAAGCGTATCGATTTTGTCCCGTTCCTCACATACGAAATACAAGTGCTCCAGCGTTTCCGAGGTGCGTTGCGCCGGATTTACCCGGACGAAGACCGGATCGCGCATCCAGCGGTCGATGACGGCCTGCAGCGGCGGCGGGAACGTCGCGGAAAAAAACAGCAGCTGCCGGTCGCGCAGCATGCCTTTGAACAACGCCTCCACATCCTGCATGGACCCCAGCTCGAACACTTGATCGACCTCGTCGACGACGACCGTGCGGATCCCGTGCAGCTTCAATTTGCGGAGCTTGACCAGCTCCTGCACGCGGCCGGGCGTCCCTACCACGATCTGCGGCTTGAGCTTCAACCGGTCGATCTGGCGCTCAATGGAGGCGCCGCCGATCAGCTGCTGCACGCGGATGTCGCTATCTTTCACAAGCTGCTCCAGCGTCTGCACGATCTGCATGCCGAGCTCTCGCGTCGGCACCAGGACAAGAGCTTGTACCTCTCTTGCGCCCGTGTCTATTTTATGCAGCAGCGGCAGCGAATAAGCCAACGTTTTCCCCGTACCGGTCTGCGATTGCGCAACGATATCCTTTCCTTCAAGCGCGACGGGTATCGCTTCCGCCTGTATGTCCGACGGCTCCGTGATGTCCAGCTCCTGCAGCCGTTTGACATACTGCGGAGCGATATGTAAAGCTGCAAACCCCGTATTCATTCGATCATCCTCTCTTCCCTTGCGTTTCCTTAGTATACCAAAATATGCGGGCAATTGCCCTACCCGGCGGGAAGACAGCCGGTTACCGGCCCCGGCCCTCCGCCCGCTCCCGTTGACTTGCAATCCATCCGAACACCGCATCGAGCGCACGTTCGTCGTCCTCCTTCGGAAAGCGGTGCCCGAGCCCGTCGTACAGCTCCATCTTGTACTCCTTTCCGGCCCGCTCCAGCGCTGCTCCCAGCTTGCGCGCCTGCTCTACGCTGACCTGCGCATCCGCCGTGCCGTGCACGATCATGACGGGCACGCGGATCGCGTCGACCCAACGGACGGGCGAGCGCCGCTCGTAGCATTCGGCCTGCTTGCGGGGATGGCCGACGACCCTCTTCAGCATCCGCCTCAGATCGACGCGCTCTTCGTAGGTATCGAGCAGATCGCTCACGCCCCCCCACACGACGACCGGGCCGGCGCCCTCGCACTCTTTAGCCGCCAGCAGCGCCATCAGCGCGCCGCGCGAGAAACCGATCAGCGGAATCGGTCCGGACTGCACCTCCGGCAGCGATTGCATGAGAGTAATGGCATGATGCACGTCGAAGCGGTCTTCCCCTCCGAAGTCCTCCCGTCCCTCGCCGCCTTCGTTGCCCCGATAGAACGGCGCAAATACCGCATACCCGCGCCGCGCCATCGAAAAAATGCGGCGTTTGCGCACCATCCCGACCTTACGGATGCCTCCCCGGCAGTAAATTAAGCCGGGAACGGGCATGGCCGCATCGGGCACGGCAAGATAACCTTTCACCTGAAGTCCTTGGCTAATATATGTCAGCCGGTAAAGCGATATGCCCTTCGCCAGGCTGCGGAGAAGCTCCCTTTGAACCAGCGTGCCGTCCGCCGGAACGCCGCCGGTGGACCCGCTTTGCAGGATGTTTGTATCGGTAGGTATAGGCATGTTCGGTTCACTCCATTTTTTGACACAAAGTCGTTCCGGCGTTACACTAAGATGTATTATGACCGGAAAGGTGGATTTTCAAATGAATTCCCGTTTTGCCGCCGAATTCGAAGGACTGGTTGAGAAATATGCCGAGCTGCTGACCGGCGACGCTTCTGCCGAAACGGTGGAAAAAATAAAGGTTTGGGCGATCTACAACCATATCCACAAAACGATGCCAGCTCTTGCAAGCCATTGGAATCAGCAGCATCCCGAGGGCAAAGCCGACGTCCGCAAGCTGTTCGAAGAGGTTCGCGACCGCAACCAGAAGCTGAAAGCCGCAAATCAACAGCAGGAAGCGAAGCCGGAGCCGGAAGCCTGATCGCGTGCCTTCGCCTTACCTCCCGGCTTGCGGCTATTTTTTGTTGAGCAGTTTATAAGCGATTCCGTCGAACAGCCGCGGAAACAATTGATACAGCTTCACCCCGGCGGCCGCCATGAACGGCAGGTTCACCTCGGGCGTCCCCCGCTCGATGGCTTCCAGCACAGCCCGGGCGACACGCTCCGGCTTCAGCATAAACCACTGGACGTTCTTCACATAATTCCCCGAAGGGTCGGCCCGGTCAAAAAACGGCGTATCGATCGGCCCGGGATTGACGGCCGTCAGACGAACGCCGGTGCCGACAAGCTCCTGCCGCAGACAGTTGGTCAAGCCGAGCACGGCATGCTTGGTGGCGGAGTAGGCGCTCGATTTGGCCGAGCCGATCTTCCCGGCCATGGAGGCGATGTTGACGATATGGCCGCTCCCCTGCTTCAGCATGGAAGGCAGCACCGCTTTCGTACAGCGGACCGTCCCCATATAATTCACGTCCATCATGCTCTCGAATTCACTTAAAGGCGCCGTCACGAACGGATCGAACACGCCGTAGCCCGCATTGTTGATCAGAATGTCGATCCGCCCGTATTCGGCGATCACCCGCTCCATCGTTGCCGTTACTTGCTCCGCCGACGTTACATCGAGCCGGTATATGCCGTGCTTGCCCTCTATTTTAGCGGACGCCTCCGCCAGCTTTTGCTCCGATCGCGCCATCAGTACAGGAACGGCTCCGCGCTGCGCCAGCATCTGCGCCATCAACGCGCCGATCCCGCTGGACGCTCCCGTGATTACCGCGATTTTTCCATGAACATCCATCCTCCGGTTCCCCCTGTCTTCTATCGAACAAAAAAAGCGAAGCGCTCCCGGCGTTATCGGAACCGGAGAAGCGTTCGCTTACAGCTTACACGTAATGGACTTGTCATTTCAACTACAGGGCATGCCGCTTGCTTAAGCGATCAGCACTTGAATATCCAGCTCACCGATGCCTTCCATAATCAGCGGGATCGTCAGCGCCTTTTGCGCGTTGAAGCCGGCCGCATGCGCGGAATGAAGCAGCTTGGGCGGCGTAATATCGACGCGGACCCCTTGATTGAACAGCATCGTGCTCGCATTGCCGCTGATCATATTGCTGAGCTCGGAAATGGCGCTTTTGCCAATGTCGTCCATTTCGGTGATCGAAAAACCGCCCATCATGGCGGACACGACCTTGAGCGCTACTTCCTCGTGCAATCCGAAGACGATGTCCCCTTCCATTTGCCCGGTCATGCCGATTTGAATCCAAATGTATTTTTCAACAAACTTCACGTCTTTGATGCCGAGCTGTCCGGTGGTCGGTCGTACATTGGCGACTTGTTCGATGACGATTCTGGCCGACTCCAAAAACGGGTTGATAAGCTCTGCCTTCATAAGATGACCGGTCTCCTTTTTTCGACAATATGCCGCAGATCCATAGGACTTTTTTGTTATTTCATTATACCTAAATTCATGGTGCAAGTATAGAACTTTTGTCGCGTTTTGTGTGAAATATAACAAAAAGGACAGGATTGAAGCACCTTTCAAAGAAACCGTCTGATTCTTTATACATGCTACAAGCTGCCCCGCCCGGGGATTTCGCCGACGCCGGCTTGCTCCGGCAAGCAGGGCTCATACATCATGATGGCGTGGTTCTCTGCAACGAACTGTTCGTCCAGCCAGTGTCCTTCCGAATCGAACCGGTTGCGGCATATGACGTTATGACGAACATATCCGCCGCACCATTCCTGGGTAATCCAGTGCTTGGTTTCGGTAATCTCGTAACGGCACGATGCCGGACTGTCGGCCCGCCATTCTCCGACCAGATCGGTGTCCGTCAGCCATACCCGGAGCTGATAGCTCATCTCCGTGCGGTTCTCGATCTGCAAATCCAAATAATTGTAAAAGCAAGTCGCCCCCGTTCCGAAAGGCTGCTTTCGTCCTGCATCGGGAAAGACGTCGTAGCCGTGCCGGTATCTCTCCGTCACGGTAAGCGGCGTATGCAGCGTCATCCAGTAGATCAGATTGGAAAGCTGGCATAAACCGCCTCCCACCCCGGCCCGAACCGTGCCGTGATGCAGCACCATACCGTCCACATAGCCTTGACGGCGGGTCGGTTTGCCGATCGTCCTCCAGTACGAGAACGTTTCGCCCGGCTGAAGGACCAGACCGTCCAGCCGCTTCGCGGCGAGCCTCAAGTTGATCATTTTGTTGTATTGAAGCTGCATCTCCACATTCCGAAGCTGTCGAAGCAGCGGCGTCCGGTGGGTAAAATGAACGTGCCGCAGCGGTTCTTCCCGGCGCACTCGCGCAAAGCGTTTGTTTCCGAGCATCCAGCTCACGCGGCGGCGCAGCCGGTAGTACGCAATGCCCGCCGCGGTCCGCCATCGGCTGCGGCGCTTCGGCTTCGGCACCGACGATGGACCGAACATCCGTCCTCCCCCTCCCTTCCTTCATTCTAGCAAAATCCCGATCGCGTTACTACGACGAATCGACACATGCGTCGAATTTTCGTCTAAGATGGCAAAAGGCGGCTGAGCTCCCGAACGGGCCTCTCCGCCGCCTGCATTATTGCTGCCAACCGTAGCTGTCGTAAAATACGCCCGCCAGCACGTTCTCAACCGCCTGGCGCACATGGGGAATCATATCTCCCGGAAGACCGTCCAGCGGATACCACGCCATTTCGGAGCATTTGTCCGGTTCCCGGTTGTACGGCTCCCCCTCCCAGCGCTTCACGGTCAGAAAAAAATCGATCCATTCGCCCGTATCCGAAAGCCGGTGCATGACGCTCGCCACTTCCAGATCGGCCGGGTCCACCCGGACGCCGCTTTCCTCCCACGCTTCACGCGCAGCCGCCCGCTTCACCTCTTCGTTCCCGTCTATTTTACCGGCCACCAGACTCAGCTTGCCATCCTCGTAGCCGGTATTGGTTCGGCGAAGCAGCAGCAGCTTGTTCTCCCGCACAAGGAGCAGATACACGGCGCTGTGTACCCGAAACCACTCTTTTTCGGTCGTACTCATAAGCTGTCCTCCGCAATCATTTATCATGGGGTCGATGCCTAAAATCAAGCTTCTCCGTTCGTTCCAGAACCATTATACACCCTTCGGACAGCTTTCACATCCGCAGCCCCATCGCATTGCCGGAGCTGTACCGCCGAAGGCCGCGGTGAAAGAACCATAGACCGGCCGCAGTCACGAGCGCCGTCATGCCGAGCGCCTGCAGCGTAAACGCAAGATCCGCTTCCCGCAGCAGTCCGATCGGCAAATAGCTGATGAACCCGGCGGGGATGACCGTAAACAGAAGCAGCCGGCCCCAGCCGCTGAAAATGCCCGTCGGGTAGGTGGAAAAGGCAAGAATCGCATTGAACATCTGCTGGCCGATCCCTTCGGCTTGCCCGATATAGAAGGCGAGCGACTGCGTCGTCACCACGAAGAACAGAAAAATCAGCATCGCGATGAGCAGCGCCAGCGCGAATTTGAGCAGGCCGAGCGGCGAGCGGTCCCCGAACAGCCCATACAGCAGCAGGGCGAACAGCACGTCCCCAATCGCGGAGACGGACATCCGGCTGACCAGAATATGAAGCAGCACCGGCTTCGGCTGCGTCAGGTACAGATCGAGCTGACCGCCCGCAACCAGCGAAGCCAGCCGGTACGCGTTGCCGAACAGCACGGCGGACAAGCCGAAGCCGCCCGCGCTCACCGCCCACATCATCATCACGTCGTGAAGCTCCCAGCCGTTGACGACCGGAAACCGCCGAAAATAAAGACCCCAGAAAAAAATCCAGACGGCATTGTTTACCATCATCATACCCGCAGTCATTAGAAAGCTCAGCCGGAATTCCATCGCGCCGGCCAAATTGAGCTTCCAGCACGTCCATACGAACCGCAGCAGCGGCGCCAGTTTCCAATTCTGCCGCATTTCGTTCCCCTCCCTTCCTGGCGGCTCAGCCGCCGTTGACGTTCAGCTTGCGGACGCCCAGCCGGTAGACGAGCCAGACGACCAGCGCCAATACGGCCGCCCACGTCCACTGTACTGCCAGCATCGGAGCGAGATGGATTTCCTCCCAGCGGACGGCGGTTTTGGCCGGGAAATACAAGACCGCCTGAAACGGCAGCCAGCGGCACACCTGCTGCAGCGCTTCGGGAAACAGCTCGAGCGGCATCAGCATGCCGCCGATCGTAAACAGCAGCTTATGGTACACGAACTCCAGTCCCCGCGTCTCCTCGACCCAGAACGCACACAGCGACAGCGCCATATTGAGCATAAAGTTGACGGTCATCGCGCCGAGGCTCATGACGAAAAATCCGAGCCAGCCCCAGCCGAACGACGGAGGACCGAAAAAGGCGAGGCCAAGCGCGCAGCCAACGGCGAGGTTCACAAGCAGCCGTACCGTTACTTCGCTCACGTAAGCCATATAATGGTAGCCGATATAGCTGAACGGCCGCGTCAGCTTGTAGCCGACATCGCCGCTTTTCACTTCTTCCTCCACGCGGGTGCACAGGCTGGGAAACGCCATGGTCAGCGCCTCGGCGAATAAAATATACCAAATGATCTGCCCGAAGCTGTAGCCTTCGATGAGCTGCGACCCTTCCCCGCGGTACGTCGTCTGCCACAATTGAATGAAAATGTACATGATGATGATCAGGAAAATCGAGCGGATTAAAAAGTCGAGTACGTAAGCAAAATGATTCCGCAGGCTGATTCGCCCGATCGCGCCGTATTTCAGCAGCTTCGGCCCCAGATTCATACGCTTCCCTCCCGCTCATAAATATGCGTAATGATGCTCTCCATGGAAGGATCTTCGATCGTGATGTCCGAAACCCGGTACGCCGCGACGAGGCGGGAAAGCACCTCCTGGGCAGCGATCGCCGACGTATCGACGGAAAGCGCCAGCTCCTGGTCCGTTTGCGCCAGCACTTCTACGCCCTCATGCCGGAACGGCGGGCCCGGCTCCAGCAGCTTGAGCCGGATCGTCTTGCCGGTCAGCAGCTCCCGCTTCATCGCCTCGACCGTATCGTCAAAGATCATCTGCCCGTGGTTGATGACCACGGCCCGCCGGCACAGCTGCTCGATATCTCCTGCATCGTGGGAGGTCAGGAACACGGTCGTCCCTTCCTCCCGGTTCATGAACCGGATCAGCTCGCGTATGCTTTGCTTGACCACCACGTCCAGCCCGATCGTCGGCTCGTCAAGGAACAGGATTTGCGGCCGGTGCAGCATCGCCGCCGCAATCTCGCAGCGCATCCGCTCGCCGAGCGACAGCTTCCGCACGGGAGTATGCAAGTACGGCTCCAGCTCGAAGCGGCGGACGAGATCGTCCCGCCGGGCGAGATAATCGCTGCGCTTCAATTCGTAAATGCGGCTCATCAGCTCGAACGAGTCGGCGGGGGGAAGATGGTACCAAAGCTGCGATTTCTGCCCGAAGACGGAGCCGATCCGGTAAGCCAGTTTGCCGCGCTCCTTCCACGGACAGAAGCCGAGTACCTCCGCGTATCCGCCGGACGGATGCAGAATGCCGGTCAGCATCTTGATCGTGGTCGATTTGCCGGCGCCGTTCGGTCCGAGAAACGCCAGCGTCTCCCCCTGCGGGACGGTCAGGTCGATGCCTTGCACCGCCGTCTTCTCGCTGTACTGCGGGCGCAGCAGCGAACGCACCCCGGCCTTGAAGCCTTCCTCCTTCCGTTTCACGGCGAACCGTTTCGTCAGCCCTTCGGCCCGTATCGCATTCATGTTCCTCCTTCTCCTTTCCTCTGCTAAAGCAGAAAAGACCCCGTGCCGTTTCGCCTTGTCGGCGGAACTTGCACGAGGTCTTTTATCCCTACGGTGTAGCGCGGCTCTATCGGTGGCGCGCCGGCTCCGCTTGGTTCGCCCGGCCGCTTGGCCGTCGGATCCCTAGAAGCCCTTCCACGTTTAATTGTTATATACTACCACGTGATGTAAGGAATGACAAGATGCATTTAGACTTTAAATTTCGCGACGGTTTCTTGAAGCTCTTCCGCCATTTTGCTCAGCAGCGCGGAGGAAGATGCGATTTCTTCCATAGAAGCAAGCTGCTCTTCCGTGCTTGCCGCCACTTGTTCGATGCACGCCGCGGTATCTTCGGAAATATGCGATACGGCATCGACGGCGTTCAAGACATTTTCGGAATTTGCGGCCATTCCTTGCGTCGCTTGCGACACCTGAGCGATTTGAACGGTTACGCTGTCCAGCGAACTCAGGATTTGCTCAAACGACTTGCCTGCAATGTCCGCCTTAAGCATACCCTGCTCCACTTCTTGCGTCACCGTTTCCATGCTGGCCGCAGTCATGTCCGTATCCTTTTGAATCGCGGCGATCAATTGCGAAATCTGCTTGGCCGAAGCGCTGGACTGCTCCGCCAATTTCTTGATTTCGGCGGCGACAACCGCAAAGCCTTTTCCCTGCTCTCCGGCCCTGGCGGCTTCGATGGAGGCATTGAGCGCAAGCAGGTTGGTCTGGGAAGCAATCTCCGCAATCACGGTTGTGAAGGATACAATTTGCTTGGAACGGTCCCCGAGCCCCGCCACATCGTCGGACAGCGTCTTCACTTTTTGCCCGATCGCATTCATTTGATCGATTGCGGTCCGGATCGCTTCCGTACCGTCTTGTGCCGTCTCTTGCGTATGCTGTGCCGAAGCGGAAACCGCATCGGTGTTATGGGAGATGGCCTGCAGTTGGGATGCCATATCGTTCATCTCCCGGTTCGTTTCGCCGATTTGGACCACTTGCTGCGCCGAGCCGTTTGCGATTTCTTGAACCGCCTGAGCGACCTGCTTGCCCGCTTCCGTAATTTGCTCCGAGCTGGCCGACAGCTGTTCGGCGGACGCGGCAAGCTGCATCGCATTGTCATTCACTTTGTAGATCAAGGCCCGCAGCGACGAAGCCATTTTATTAAAGTTCGAGCTTAATGCTCCCAACTCGTCGGCACGGGTGATGTCGATTTGTTTCGTCAAATCGCCTTCGCTGATCAATAGCGAAGCTTCATTAATTTTCCGCAGCGGCTTCAGAATCGAGAAAATAATTGCAGCTACCATCAAGGAGCCGATCAATGTAGACAAAAGCAGCACAATGAGCGTGGATTTCAAAATCGGAGAAGCCGCTTCGGCAATTTCCGCTTCATACATGGTGCCGGCGATTTTCCAACCCGAAGAGGCATTGGTGGAAAACATCATTTTCTTCAATGCGCCGTCCAGCTTGTACTGAAAATATCCTGTCTCGGTTTTATACAAGTTGCTCGCCATCTCGTCCTCGGCCATCTGACTTCCGATTTCGCCGGTAGGATGGTATACGTATTTCCGGTCCTTGTCCGAGATGAACACATACCCTTCTTTTCCGATACTTACCGTACGGGTAATTTCGGCAAGCTTTTTGGTCGAGATCGACATGGCTGCGACGCCCCGGCCGTCAGCCGTTTCTTTCGCAACGGTGAACACCAGGTTCCCCGTAGCCGAGGAGACATAGGGAGAAGTGATGATGATCTTGCCCTTGTTCTCTACCGCTTGCTTAAACCAGGCACGCTCGCGAGGATCGTAATCGGCGGCAATTTTGGTCACGTCGGCGGAATCCATATACAAGCCGTTCTTGGTTCCGACGAAAACCATGTCGGCATCCTTTTCGATTTCTCTGTACATCAGAAGCTGATGACGCACCGAGTCCTGCACCCCGATATTGGAGTTGTCCGCCGCTTTTACGGCGCTTAAGTCAACGGTGCGTGACAGAACGTCGACCTGCTGCTTCTTGGCCTCGAAGAAATCGTTCAATAAAGCATCTATCAGCTTGACGGCTTCCTTCGACGACTGGACCATTTGACTGTCCACGTTTTGCCTTGCCGTTTGATACGAGACGTACGAGAGCAGAACCGTGGGAATAAGCAGTATAACCGCGAAAGTGAAGATGAGTTTGTTTTTAATCGTAAAAAATACTTTGTCGTTCGTAGACCTTTTCCATTTGCTCCAAATCTGCGACCTATTCATTTTTCTGCCCGCCCTTAGATGAAATTTATTGAATCCTGGTACAATACCCCCTTATATTTAATTCGACATATGACAACCAACTTTTTAACGGTATTTTTTGACAATCAATTAGGCGGCAGTAGGCTAACGCGGCGCACCGGCCATTACAGCCACCGGGCCGGTTCCTTCTTAGCGCGGATAGCGGAAGCATGGCGTGTCCAGGGAGTTCATCCATACTTCTTATGTATCACGTTGCCGCCGGGATTTTGCTCCGCGATCGTACGGTGCAGCTTCAAGCCGAACGCATGGCCGCCTGCACGATCCGTGCATCCAAGTCCGCAGGATCGTGCTTTCCGAGGCTGACGCCGCCCCCGGCACTGGCGGTTTTGCAAGCCAAGCATAGCAGCGCGCTTGTCAACAGCAGCATTTTTTTCATGGCGGCTCCGGTTTTCAGCATCCTTTCAGCCCCTTCCGTCATCATGCGGAAATGGACGCTGCTGCCGCTCCGAATGGCTCACCCGCGCTGCAGCTCGACCAATTATCGCTCTCCAGTCTAAAGATTAGATGACGTAATCCAGCACCTGCTCGTAGGGAAAATACGATTTCCCGGCAGGCGCGGGAGCATACAGATGGAAAGCCACCGCGCGCTGCGGGCCGGAATTGCGCAGCTGATGAATCTGTTTTTTCGGCGCGTAGTAGTAGCTTCCTTCTTCAATTTCGACCTCCCCGGATAAGCAAGGGTATCCGTAGCCGTCCAGCCGGAACATCCGGTTCGTGAGCTTGCCTTCGAGCAGCCGCGCGCAGCCGACGGATACGCCGTGATCGTGAATATACGTTTCGGTACCGGGAGGGAGATGGATCAGCACCGCTTCGGCGGCATCGGTCCGGCACAGGCATGTTCTCCCGTAAGGCAAGTCTGCAGGCTCCGCAATGAAGGGCGACAAGGCTTCAAGCGACAAATCCATGCCTCTCATGATCGCTTGAAGCTGCTTGGGCGAGGTTCTGCGCAAAGGCGGCAGCGTGTTCAGAACCCGTTCGATGGTTTCGATCCGGTTCATGGGCTTCCTCCGTTCATAACATTCTTTTACCGCTTTAATAAGTTCAGCTTATAATCCAATATATTCCTCTTATAACCAAAAAGTTACCTTTTCGTACAAAGCGGCGGCAATTTCCTCTTTTCCTTAAGAATGTTTTAAGGTTTTGAATCGTTCGTCGTTAAGATTTGCCGGTTATACTAGGCTACAGTCAACGTTAGGAAAGGGGAGTGGGCTGCATGCCGTTTGTCAAGGCTATCCCGGCGTGATATGCTTTTTTTGTCGTCGGCGCTGCCCGGAAAGCACGCCGACCCCACTCCGAAGCACCCGTGATTTTGGAACGAAAAGGAGGTCGGCCCCGTGGCGCAGCCTACCATATTGCTCGTCGACGACGAGAAAGAAATTATCGATTTGCTGGAAATTTATTTGAAAAACGAAGGTTACCGCCTGCTGCGCGCAGGCAATGGCATCGAAGCGTTACACGTGCTGCAAAAGGAAGACGTCGATCTGATTGTGCTCGACATCATGATGCCGAAGATGGACGGCATCGAAGCCTGTCTGAAAATACGCGAACAGAAGCATATGCCGATCATCATGCTGTCCGCCAAAAGCCAGGACATGGACAAAATTCTCGGCCTGAGCACCGGCGCGGACGATTACGTGACCAAGCCGTTCAATCCGCTTGAGCTGGTCGCCCGGATCAAGTCGCAGCTTCGCCGCTACACCCGGCTCAATGTGCAGCGGCCGAATAAGGAACACGAGCTGGAAATCGATGAGCTGACGATCAATACCGCGACGCACGAGGTTAAGCTGGACGGGCGGGATATCAAGCTGACACCGCGCGAATTTGCCATTCTGGAGCTGCTGGCCCGTCACCGCGGTACCGTTTGGAGCATCGAGAAAATTTACGAAGCCGTATGGAAGGAAGCGTATTTCGATTCGGACAATACCGTAATGGTTCATATCCGGAAAATTCGGGAGAAAATCGAGGAAAATCCGCGAAAACCGAAGTTTATTAAAACGGTTTGGGGAGTGGGATATAAAGTTGAGTAAAAAAGAGAAGATCAAACGGCCGCGCAAGCCCGTGCTTGACCGCTTCCCGTTCACCTGGTTCCCCTTCAATTTGCTGCGGGGCATGATCCTGTTCCTCCAAGACCTGTACAGAATGGGGCGTACCCAAGTGCAGCGCAGCATCCGGCTGCAGCTGATGCTGACCTTTGCCTTCTGTCTCGGCGTGTCGCTGATATTCTACGCCATCAGCTCGGCTCTGTTCGGCGCCGTCAACAAGAGTACGGTCATCGATTACAGCCAAGGGATGGAAAGCATCGATCGTGAAGCCCGTTCGCTTGCGGACCGGTTCCTTACGCCTTCGCGGTACAGCGGCAGCGAAGACGAGACAAGCGACGAATCCTCCGGCTCTGATCCGAATGCAGCAGTCGAATCCGGAAAACAGCAAGCGGCCGTGCCTCCGGGCTCCGCAGCAGGCGGGGGAACGCTGACGCCCAATGCCGGTGCAGCGGTTCCTGTCCCTGGCGTAAACGGCCAAGAGTCCGGCGGCGTGCCCGCGGCCCCGGCAGCCCCTCCGCAAGTTGTGCCGCAGCCGAATCCGCCGAATAGCCGGCAGGGAGAGAAAGTGGAAGACGCAGCCGTGCAGCGCAAAAATTTTGAGAATACGGTCAAACGGCTCGCCACCTACAACAAGCTCAAAATCGTCATTACGGATCTGGAAGGCAAAGTCGTCTTCCGCAGCGAGAATGCGCCGGAAACGTACGTCGACGTGCACAGCGTCATCCGCAACGCGATGGAAACGCGCAACCGGGAATCCGACTCCCGTTCGGAGTTTTCCAGCTTTTATCCGGTGACCTATAACAATCAGAAGGCATACTTAATCGTCAGCGGCATCCCTCAGCCGAACATCAGCTACCATAAGGGCGAGAACCCGCTTTCCATCTTGGCATCGCTTGCCGTCTTCATCTTTCTGTTTTACTTTTTAACGCAGCGGAAAATGAGATATATCGAGGAGCTTGCGAGCGGGCTTCGGATTATCGCTACAGGCAATCTGGACCACCGGGTCGTCGAGCGTTCTCAGGACGAGCTCGGATCGCTGGCGAGGGACATGAACTTTATGGTGACGGATCTGCAGCGCAGAATCGAAGAGGAACGGCGCGCCGAGCAGCTCAAGAACGAGCTGATCACGAACGTTTCGCACGATTTGCGCACGCCGCTGACGCTCATCATGGGGTACTTGCGGCTGCTGCACGACAAAAATTTCGAAACGCCCGAGCAGGCCGCCGGATATGTCAGTATCGCTTATAGCAAATCGGAGAAGCTGAAAGGATTAATCGATGATCTGTTCGAGTTTACGAAGCTCTCCAATCATGACGTTCCGCTGCACAAGAAGGGCGTCGTCATTAACGAGGTGCTGGAGCAGCTGCTGGAGGAATATGTGACCCTCAGCGAGGAGCAGCAGCTCACGCTGATCCGCAGTCTCCCGCAGGAGCGGCTGCCGGTGCGCATCGACGTGGACAAAATGATCCGCGTGTTCGAAAACCTGCTCGGCAACGCGATCAAGTACAGCCCCAAGCCCGGCGTGATCACCTTCGGCATGATCCGCGAGAACGGGCACGCGATCATCCGTATCTCCAACAAAGCGGACGCTTTGACCCGCGATGAGCTGGAGCAGCTGTTCGACCGCTTTTACCGGGTCGATAAAGCCCGGACGTCCGAGACCGGAGGCTCGGGACTGGGTCTTGCGATCGCAAGAAGCATCGTCGAATCGCACGAAGGCAGCATTTGGGCCGAGTCGGAGAACGGCGAAATCCATTTTTACGTGAAGCTGAAGCTGGCATCTTAGATGCCGGCTTTTTGGCTTGAGCGTTGCAGATAAAGCGGCCGTTCGCCTCGGAAGGCTATACGCGGTATAATGGAGCGGACAACGCGGCAACGATGCGGCCCGTACGGAACGCATCGCAAGAATGGAGAATCGGATCATGAGACATGGATTTTTGCTGGATTTGGACGGAACGCTGTACCATGGAGACCGCCCGATCCCTTATGCGGCGGAATTTATCCGCTGGCTGCGGGAGAAAGGACACCCGTTCTTATATGTGACCAACAATTCGTCGCGGACGCCCGAGCAAGTTGCGGCGCACCTCATCCAGACCGGGATTGAAGCCAGGCCGGAGGAAGTGCTCACGTCCTCGCAAGCGGCGGTGATGTATTTGCAGGAAACCGGCGCCCGGACCGGACGCGTGCTCTGTATCGGCGAGCAAGGGCTGAAAACGGCCCTCGAGGACGGCGGCTTCGAGCCGGTCGCGGAGGACGCCCCGGAGGGAACCGTCGCGGCGGTCGTCCAAGGCATCGACCGTACGTTCCATTACGGCAAGCTGCTTGCAGCCGTCCGCCACATCCGCGGCGGAGCTCCGTACATCCTGACGAATCCCGATCATCTGCTGCCGTGGAACGGCGAGCTGACACCGGGAGCCGGCTCCATCGCGGCTTCGATCGAACGGGCTGGCGAAACGCCGCCCGTTGTCATCGGGAAGCCTTCGCCGATCATTATGCGCTACGCCGTCGCCAAGCTGGGACTGGCCCCTGCGGAGATTTGGACGGTCGGGGACAACCTGAACACCGATATCCGCGGCGGGGCCGACGCAGGCTGCCGGACGGCGCTTGTGCTCACCGGACTGGCCAACGCCGCCAATGTGGACGAGCAGATGGCCCGGACGGGCGTGCGTCCCGAGCGGATCTGCGCGCATCTGATGGAGCTGGCGGAAAGCCTCGGCTAATCGACCGCATGCTGCTTCCGGATTTCGCCGATCCGGCGAATGTGGACGTTCGCGTGGCCGGCCATCATTTTCATCAGGCGGCCGGCCGTCTCTTCCCTGCCGGAGGCGATGACGCTGCGCGCCAGCGCTCCCGGCGTATGCTCGCATACGCAGAGCACGTGCTCGCGGAGCAGCCGAAACAGCGCGGCCTCGGCGCGGACCGGCCGCGCGGCGTATCGCATGCCCGCGGCCCACGCGTCCTGCGAGAAGCCGTTGCCGTTGTAGACGCGTCCGCGCTCCGGCCCGGCCAAAGCGAACTTGAGCTTGTGCAGCGCCGCAAGCTCCAGATCCACCACATGGAGCACCTGCTCGCGGATGCTCCATGTGCCGGGCGCCCGGGCCAGATCGAGCCCGGCCTCGCCAAGCCCCGCCAGCGCGGCCTCCAGCCGGTCCGGCCCCGCTGCGAACAAAGCGAGCGTTTCCTCATCGCTCGGAAACAGCTCCTGCCAGTACGCCGCGCGGTAGCCCTCCGGCGTCGTGATCGTGACGGTCCGCCAGCAGCCCGGCTCCGTCTCGTCCAACCAGCGCCCGCCCGCTGCCGCGGCGCGATGCTGGAGCCGCTCCAGCGCCTCGCCGGCCGGCGCTGTCACATAGAACCGGCCGCCGGGCGACAGCTCCCGGCAGCCCGGGGCTTGCAGGCGGCGGAGCGCCTCCGCCGCCGTGCCTTCCGCGGCGAGCAGCGCTGCATCGCCGCCCAGCAGACGCAGCAGCGCATAGCCCGCTGCCGCGCGCAGCTCCAGGCGCTCCCAGCCGAGCGCCTCCTCGTAAAAGCGCAGCGCCGCCGTCACCTCCGGCACGCGCAGCAGCAGCTTCGCTTGAACCGTGCTGGTCTCCATTCGCTTTCCCCCTTTGCGGAAGCTGAGGCTAGTTAGCCCTATTTTACCATATCCGGTCTAGCGAACGGCGAAAACGAACAAACACCGCCCTTGGCGAAAGAGCGGTGCTTGCATCGGTTCATCGTATTTTATTCCAGTTTCGTATTAACCGGTGACAACGGTTTTGGACCCGCCGTTGCGCGAAGACACGTCGTAGTTTTCAAGCTCTTCGTCCACTTCGTTGTTGAACGCCTCGCGGTCGAATTCTTTCTCCGTTACGGCAACCACAAGAGAGCTGACTGTCGTACCCGATGCGTTGATGGCCGTCCGGGCCATATCGAGAATCGCGTCGATGCCGAGCACCATCGCCATCCCTTCGATCGGCAGACCGACGCTGGCCAGCACGACCGTCGTGGAGATCGAAGCCGGCCCGGGTACCCCGGCCACCCCGATGGAAGCGATCATCGCCGAGCCGACGATAAGCAGATAATGCGTGATGGTGAGATCGATGCCGAACACTTTGGCGACGAAGATCGCAACAATCGCCGGATACAAGCCGCCGCAGCCGTTCATGTTGATGGTGGCGCCCAGCGGAGCGACGAAGCTGGCGATCCGGTCGGATACTTTAAGCCGCTTCGTGATAACCTCCAGGTTGACCGGCAGCGTCGCATAGCTGCTCCGCGTCGTGAAAGCGACGGCCAGCACGGGATAAATCTTTTTCAGGAAGCGGATCGGATTGACCCGCGCCACGAACGTGACCAGGAAGCCGTAAGTCAAGACGAAGTGCAGCAAGCAAGCGATGTAAACGGCGATCACCACTTTGCCCATCGGCAGCAGCGAAGCGAGGCCGTATTTCGCAGCCATCGCCGCCATCAGCCCGAACACGCCGTAAGGCGTCAAGCGGATGATCAGCTTCGTCACGCGGAACATCACTTGGGCGAACGAATGAATCACTTCCTTGATCGGACGGACGGATTCCGGCTTACGGTTGCCTTCGATCGTAATGGCGACCGCGACGAACATGGCGAATACGATAACCGGCACAACCTTGCCGGTAGCCATCTCGTTCACCGGGTTCGCCGGCACGAGATCCATGAATACTTTCAGGAACGACGGTATTTCTCTGGCGGCAAATTTGGCATCCTGCACATAAGGAATGCCCGCGCCCGGATCGATGATCACCGCAACGACGACACCGATCGCCGCCGCGATACCGGTCGTAATCAGAAACAATGCGATCGTTTTCGTGCCGATCTTCCGAAGCATATTCGGATCGGAAACGGACGTAATGCTGGAAATGATCGTGGCCACGACGAGGGGCATGACGATCATTTTGATCAGGTTGACATAGATGGAACCGATCGTTCCGAGATCGGTCGCCTCTTTACCGAACGCCGCACCGACGACCACGCCGAGCACCATGGCGATTAATACGCGCGTCCCGAAGCCCACCTTTTTCTTGGCCGCGAAAAAAAGCAACAGCAGG
This sequence comes from Paenibacillus ehimensis NBRC 15659, assembly GCF_004000785.1. Taxonomy (GTDB): domain Bacteria; phylum Bacillota; class Bacilli; order Paenibacillales; family NBRC-103111; genus Paenibacillus_G; species Paenibacillus_G ehimensis. The sequence continues at coordinate 71,331 of NZ_BILX01000020.1, forward strand.
ACTACGACAGCCACAGCCCAGCTGGCAATATACAGGGAATTCACAATCATGCGCCTCCTCAAGAATATCCTAACAATCCCCACTCGTTTACTAGGTATTCTATGCCCATTTTCTGCGGCTGTCAACAGTATTTTATTGCTAAATGATTTACTTCGCGGACGATCCGGCGGCAAAATCCGGCTATTCTCTTAAAGCGTCTCTTAATTTCGTCGATTCGTACCGCCGGTCCGCCGACTGCGCCAGCGCTTTGCGCAGCCGTTTGTTTTCGTCCGACAGCCGCTCGATCTCAGCAATCAGCTCCAGGGCGAAGGCTTGCGCCGCCTCGCCGGATTCCCGGCTTACGGAGTCCGCCCTTTCTTTATATTCGTTCAACCGCTCTTCTATGCTTTTCATCCGGTTCCTCCTCTCCCAAAAGCAATATTTATCGCAACGAGCTGGGCCACAGGACCAGCGAAGCGCGGTCGGCCTCCGCTCCGAGCTGCCGCAGCGTCCCGGCGGCAGGCGTATCCAGCACCGGCTCCCCGTTCCACGTATCGATGACCACTTTGCGGACGCCCGGCTTCTTCAAATACGATTGCAGCACGGCCCGAAGCGTCTGCAACCGCTCTTCCTCCGGCAGCCATGCCTCTTCCGGCGCGTCAGCCAACGCGTGCAGCGTATGCATGCGCCTGCCGTTATTTTCGCACCACAATACCCACCGGCCTCCGCAGAACACGAGGTCGTTGCCCGGCTTGCGGGCAAAAGCGACGCCCGGCACGGCCGGCCATCTGACCGTCAATCCGAACGGGTTGGCGGGATCGGCGGCCGGAAGCAGCACCGTTTCGCCGCCTCCCGCTTCCCAGACCGCCTCCCGGAGACGCCCTACCGTCTCCGGCGCGGCAAACTGCATCGCCGCTATATCTTTGACCCAGAAGCCGCGGGTCAGCATCCCCCACAGCTCCAGCTGCTTCAACGAGCCGTACACGTCGTCCCAGGACCATGGCAGCAGCGTACCGGCCAGGTCCCGCGTAAGCAGGACGCTGCCGTCCAGCGCTTGCTTTACCCAAGCGCCCAGCGAATCGCCTCCGCCCGGCTGCTCCTCCGCCAGCGTCTCCAACGCATACCAGCGGCCAAGGCCGGATTGGAATTTGGCGGCGGTTTTGGCGCCCCCCTTTTTGCCGCTTCCGTTCATGCGCAGCGGCGCAAACTGGTCGTTGGAGACAAGGCCCTCCCAAGCCAGCTCGATCAAATCCGCCGTCAGCTCCGACGGGACGCTTCCCCTTTCGCGGCTGAGCGCGGACAGGAAGCTTGCGCCCTTGCGCCGGAGCAGCTCCAGCAGCGGCTGATGCTTCGAGGTCGCTTCCTGCTTGAGCAGAGGAGCGTAAAGCTCCTTCGCCTCCGCCAGGAAGAAGGCTACGCGGCCCTCCTTCTCTCCCGGCTCCTTTCGCCCGATCCAGATCACCTCGCCCGCCGCGCACAGCCGGTCGAGCGTTTCTTTGCGGTAATCGGTCAAGCGCAAAGGAAACACCGACGCCTCCCATTCCGGCAGCGGCAAAAACCAGCCTTGCAGCTTGCCGATCACGTCCCGAAGCCCTTCTTCCCCGCTGAGGCGGCTGCCCGGCAGGACGTGCTGTCCGGCCATCAAAAATTGGCAGTACCGGACCGGATCGACCGGCTCGGCCTGCTCGCGCAGCGCCCGTTCGGCTCTGCGGATCCGGCGCGCCGCCGTTTCGCGGCTCACCCACATCCGCAGCCCGTCCTCGCTTCCGCCAAGGGCCGGTTCGACCGTTCCTTCCGCGGCCCACTGCTTTACGAGATCATCGACAAGCGGCAAAGCCGCGCCGTACCGGGCGGCTAACTCTTCGGCCGTAAACGACGCACGGTGCTCCATATAACGGGTTAGCACAAACCGGGCGGCCAGCGGATCGTCCGTAAACCGCGCATATGTATCCGCTTCGTCGGAGCAGACCCAGCGCTTTTCTCCGCCGATCTCCATCAGGCGGGCCTTCCCTTCCTCTTCCAATCGGCGAAGGAGCTTGCCGATCTCTTCCGCTCGCGGCGGCGCCGCAGGTTCTGCCGAACCCGTGCCGCTTCCGCTCTCCGCCTGCTGCTGTGCCCCATCAGCGCCGCTATCGGCGGCCAGCTTCGCAATCTCCGCGGCGGTCCGGTCGCCTCTCTGCTTCAAGAGGCGCAGCAGCGTCTCCGGCTGCTCCAGCGGGGCGGCAGCCGGCCACGGCTCCTCTTTCGCAGTTGGCTGCGCCGCCTCCAGCACCGGGCTCTCGCCGAACAGCCGTCCGGCCTGCGCCCGTTCCAAGCCGAGCAGCTGGAGTTGAATATCTTTGCCGACCGTATCGGACTCGTAGATTTGAGCGCCCATGAACTCGGCCAAAAACGCCGCTGCCAGCGGCGAAGGAAACAGGCTCTCGCGCACGTTCACCTCCAGCGCCCCGGCCTCAATCTGTTCGAGCGCCTCCCGCACGCGCGGCAGGTCCAGCTCCTCCTGCAGGCAAATGCGCATCGCCTCGCCGAGAAAAGGAAACCGCTCGGCGTACGGCAGCGATTCCCGCAGCAGCTCCTCGCTGCGCAGCCGCTTCTTCCATGCCGGCGTGCGCGTAAAGCTCCGCGACAGCAGCAGCGACGTCTCGGCCAGACGGCGGAACGCCGCCCCGAACTGCGGCGACGACGGCACGGCTTCGCGCAGCAGCGCTTCGAGCCGGGCGGATGTCACGCTGCGAAGCATCGCTACGAAGCTTGCGGTCATTCCTTCGTCGGCGCCGGACAAGACGAAATGAATACCATTGTCCTTGGCATTCGCAAACAGCCGCCCGGGAAACCGCTCCTCCGCATGCTGCCGAAGCGCCAGCAGCCACGTTCGGTTAAACGTCCGGCCGAACGTGCTGTGCACGATGACATGCCACTGCTTCAGCTCGTCCCGGAACCGCTCGATGACGATGCGGCGGTGCGTCGGAACCGCCGACACGGCCTTCTGCGATCGGACCAGCGCGATCAGCTCGCCGGCCGCTCCGGCGTCCAGCCCGTAATCCCGGATCAACCAGTCCAGCGAGCTGTGCGCCTCCTCCCGTTCGAGCCGGCGCTCCAGCTCGTCCATGAACCGCCCGATATCCCGCGACAGCTCAAACGTGCGGCCCTGTCCTTCGCCCCGCCAAAACGGAATCTCGCTGAACCGGTTGCCCGCTTCGACGACGTACACCCGGTCGTTTTTGATCGATTGAATTTTCCAGGACGACGTTCCGAGCTGGAACACGTCGCCGACCCGGCTTTCGTGAATATATTCCTCGTCCAGCTCGCCGATGTGCACGCGGCTGTCCGCATGATGCACCGGGTACGCGCTGCTCTGGGGAATCGTGCCGGCCCCCATAATGGCGGCCATGGCCGTTACCCCGCGGCGGGACAGTACGCCTGTGTCGCGGTTCCAGTCCAAGAGAGGACGAACGAACGGGTAGTACCCGGACAGCACCTGCAGCACGTCCAATAACCGCTGACGCGGGAAATCCCGGTACCCGTAGCTGCCGGCCAGCACGCACGCCAGCTCGTCGATCGTCCAATCGCCCCCCGCCACCATCGCCGCGATTTGTTGGCATAAGACGTCCAGCGACTGCACCGGGATGCGGATTTCTTCGATATCGCGCTCCAGTACGCGGCGGGACAGCACCGCGCATTCCGGCAGTTGGCCGCGGCTGCGCGCCAGAATGACGCCCCGGCTGACGCCGCCGACGCTGTGTCCGGCCCGGCCGATGCGCTGAATTCCCGCTGCCGCGCTCTTCGGCGAGTCGATCTGCACCACGAGATCGATATGGCCGACGTCGATACCCAACTCCAGCGAGGACGTCGCCACGAGGCAGCGAAGCTCGCCCGCTTTGAGCGCGCGCTCCACCTCGAGCCGCTGCTCCCGGGAGACGCTGCCGTGGTGCGAGCGGGCCATTTCGTAGCCGACATGGTCGTTCAGCCGCAGCGTCAGCCGCTCGCACAGCCGCCGGTTATTGGCGAAGATCAGCACGGACCGGCTCCCCTCCATGAGCTTCGCGAGTCGTTCGGTCACCGGCCCCCAGACGGCTTCCTGCTTATCCTGCGTAATGAACGTTTGCTCCGGCATCGTGACGACAAGCTGAAGCGCTTTGTGCATCCGGCTCTCCACAATGTTCACCGGACGAGGCCGCATGGGGATGTCCGCAATTGTTTCTTTACCGGCTTCTGCGCATATACCCGTCCCGGTATCGTCCGATCCGGCTTGAGCGGTGTCAGCCCCGGTTCCCTGTATACCGACAGCTCCCGCCTCTCCGTTCGCCTCCCCCGTCTCCGCAGGCTCCCAGCCTCCGAGAAAACGGCCGACCCGCTCGATCGGCTTCTGCGTCGCCGACACGCCGATGCGCTGCGGGGAACGCCCGCACCAGGCGACGAGACGTTCAAGCGTTACCGACAAATGGAGTCCTCGGGGGCCCTCGGCCAGATCGTGAATCTCGTCCACAATCACATGGCGAACGGTCCGCAGCATGTCTCTGCCTTTCAGGGACGTCAGCAATATATACAGCGACTCCGGCGTCGTCACGAGCACGTCCGGCGGCTTCCGCAGCATCGACGCCCGGGTGCTCTGCGTCGTATCGCCCGTACGGACGCCGACAGTCAGCCCCGGCCACGGCAAGCCCGTCTCCGCCGCCGTCCGCTCCAATTGATCGATAAAGCCGACAACGTGATGGTGAATATCGTTATTGAGCGCTTTCAGCGGCGTAACGTACAGCAGCTTTACTCCCCGGACGGGTCCGTCCGCGGACTTGTCCGCCACGATCCGGTCCAAGCAAGGCAGCAGCGCCGCAAGCGTCTTGCCCGATCCCGTCGGCGCGGCAATCAAGGTATGAGCGCCCGAGCCGATCGACTCCCATGCCCGCAGCTGCACCTCCGTCGGCTCCCCGAACGTCTGCCCGAACCAGGCGGTCAGCAGCGGATGAAACCGGATTGGCGACTCCGCATTCATGTTCGTTTCCCCTTCTTCCCCTAAGCTTTTTCCTAAGCGATCTGTTCGATATCGGTATCATACCAAAAAACGAGCGCCGGCACATCCAAGCGCAATTCTCCCCTTCCCCGCCGTCCGGGCCGCTGTCTTCCATTGACACATTTTGAACTCGGTGCTACGATTCATTCGAATAAATTAAATCTAACCTATCAACACTTTAAATATCGGATTATTCGAACGAGGAGCTGAAAAGCATGGCTGATCCTATGGATCACGCGATCGAGCGGTTTGAAAAAGCTTTTTTTACAATGTTCCAAAAACTCGGACCGGGATTGGCCCTGCCTGCCGATTTGAATTTGACGGGGCCGCAGATCATGATGCTGTATACGATCGTCCGATGCGAGCCGTGCCAGGTGGGCCGGCTGGCCCAACGGATGGAAGTGACGCCTAGCGCAATTACCGTCATGATCGACCGTCTGGTGCAGAACGGGTTCGTGCATCGGAGGCACGACGAGAACGACAGGCGCGTCGTTCTTCTGGAAGCGACCGAACAAGCGCGCGAGGCGCTGCGCCGCATCCAGGCGCTCCGCTCGGAAGTGATCAACACCTACTTGTCCTACCTGGAGCCGCACGAGCTGGAGCCGTTCCTGCAAAGCTTCGAGAAAATCGCCCACAAAATGTCCGAATAACACACATAAAAGGGACCGCCCCATGAACTGCCCCCAATGGTTAGACACAGCCTAACCCCCTTGGAGGCGAGATCGTCGGAGCGGTCCTCTTTATGATTTTTGCATTTTAAAAATTCGGTACGAGCCTTATCAATTTATCCGGGGTGCCGTCGCCGTTCTTGTCGCCGTTGTTGCTTGTAATAAAGTAGAGCGAACGGTCCGGCGCTTCAATGATTTCACGGATGCGGCCGTAGGTGTTTTTATACAGGTAGCTCAGGTTGCCGATCACCGGCTTGCCGTTCTCCTCTTTCACCTGCATGCGGATGATCTGCTTGCCGACGAGGTTGGACACGAGCAAATCGCCTTTCCACGGTCCGTCAGAGACGAACGTGATGCCCGACGGCGCCCATCTTGTATTGCCGCTGTGAATGAGGGGCGGCGTGATGCCCGGCTTGTTCTGGTTGTCGCCTTCGTAATCCGGCCATCCGTAGTTGGCTCCGGGTACGATATAGTTAATTTCGTCCTTGGCGGCTTCGCCGTGCTCCGAAGAGAAGAGACGGTTCGTCCCCGGCTGCCAGGCAAGCCCTTGCGGATTGCGGTGTCCTCGCGTATACACCGGAGAGCTGGCTCCGAACGGGTTGTCGCTCGGAATCGTGCCGTCCAGATTCAAACGGAAAATTTTTCCTCCCAGGTACGTTAGCGTATCGTCCGTTTTGCCGTAGTTGCCGTTGCTGAAATACAGCTTGTTATCCGGTCCGACCTTGAGCCGTCCGCCATTGTGATAGACGGCGCCGGGCAGCTTGTCGAGCAGCACTTTGTCGAGTTTGGCCGTATTGTTGTTCTCGATCAGGCGGACAAGACGGTTTTTCACCGTATTATTGGCATCCTTGTACGTGTGATACAGATACATATAATGGTTGGTCTCAAAATTCGGATCGAGCGCAATCCCCAGCAGCCCCCCTTCGCTTTTCGGCTGGTAGTAGAACGGCGCTCCGAGCGTAATGACCGGGGTGCTCCGCAGTTGGCCGTTGACGACCACCCGGACGCGGCCGCTGTTGCGTTCGGTGAAGAAGATCCGTCCGTCCGGAGCAAACGCCAATGCCCACGGAACTTCCAGTTTGTCGGCTACAACCTGCAGCGTATAAGGGTCGGAAGAAGTCCCCGAAGTCTTCACGGAAAGCGCATTGCTCGCCGGCGATACGTTGCCCGCCAAATCTCTTGCTTTTACGGTAAAGCTGTACGCCGTGTTCGCCTTAAGCCCGCTGACGGTAAAGGTGGTCCCGGTCGTGCTGTCCGCCAGCGTCCCGTCTTTGTACACCTCGTATTTGAACACGCCCACATTGTCCGTCGACGCCGTCCAGGCCAAGGAAACGGAGGAGGAGGTTTTGCCCGGGCTGGTCAGATTGGAAGGAGCCGTCGGGCTTTGCGTATCCGGCTGTGCCGCCGTCGTCACGCTGAGCGGTGTGCTGGGTTCCGATTCGCGTCCTGCCGCATCTTTCGCTTTCACGGTAAAGCTGTACGTCGTGTTCGCCTTGAGGCCCGTCGTCTTAAAGGACGTTGCCGTCGTCGTGCTGCCGGCAAGCACGCCGTCCCGGTAAACGTCATAGCCCGTGACGGCGATATCGTCTACCGAGGCCAGCCACGTCAGACCTACGCTGGTGTCTGTTTTGCTGTCCACAGTTACATTGGTCGGGGCTGTCGGCGGATACACGTCTCCCGACGCGTTGACGTTCACTTTGCTTATCGTAGCCGTGCTGGCCGTACTAACGTTATGGCTGGTGACCGCCAGACCGAAATATACGTCGGCCCCCATGCCGAGCGTAACGCTGCCGATGTCTCCCCAGTTCATGCCGTTGTTCGAGACATAGCCTTTGATCACGTTGCCGGTCCGCTGCAGCTTCACCCAAGCGGGGCTCGAAGACGCTTGCTTGATCGATTCCGTCGTTCCTCCCGCCGCGGTCCGGTACTGGAACGTAAAGCCGTTGGACGGGGACAGGAGCAGGTCGGCGTGCTTCGCGTCGGCATTCAGGTTCTCGCGGATCATCACTCCCGCTTTCGCCCAGCCGTCCGTATTCGTCTGGGAGGTGATCAAGGCAACGATCGTCCCGTCTCCGCTCCAAGGCCGGTACACATAGCGGAATTGGTCCGAGGTGCCCCAAATATCTTTGCCGGCGCCGGATACGGTGAATACATCGGTATTCGCATCGTACAGAGCGCTGCCGGCGACGGCCGGGGAGCCGATATCCTTCGACTGCCATGGAGCCGGAACTTCACCCGGTCCCGGAGCGTTCGTCGTGACCGATAGCGGCGGGCTGGCGGCCGACTGATTGCCGGCGGCATCCTTCGCCTTGACCGTGAACGAATAGGCCGTGCTTGCGGTCAGTCCCGTTACCGTGTACGACGTTTCGGCAACGTTGGCCTGAACGAGCGCCCCGTCGCGGTAAATGTCGTAAGCGGTCACGCCGACATTATCCGTCGAAGCGGTCCAGGTCAACGTCACGGTCGTGTCCGTCTTGCCGGCCGCGCTCACGTTCGTCGGCACGGTAGGAGCCGTCGTATCGGCCTTGGTCGTTACGCTGAGCGGGCTGCTGGCGGCCGATGAGTTTCCGGCGGCGTCCTTCGCCTTGACCGTAAAGCTGTACGCCGTGCCGGGCGTCAGTCCTACGACGGAATACGAGGCGCTGAGCGGGCTTCCGACCAAGGTCCCGTCCTGGAACACATCGTAGCCCGTAACCCCGACATTGTCCGTCGAAGCGGTCCATGACAGATCAATCGTCGTTTCGGTTTGGCCCGGCGAGGTCAGACCCGTCGGTACGGAAGGCGGCGCCGTATCCGAGCCGGCCAGGCTGACGTTGGCAAAGATGGCGGTGCTCAGCTTCGAAACGTTATGGCTCGAAACGGCTAAGCCGACATAAACGCCGCTTCCCATCGAAACGCTCGTCCGGCCTACTTCCGTCCAGGCCGATCCGTCCGTGGAATAAGAGCCTTTGAACGTATTCCCGTCACGTTCAAGCTTCAGCCACGACGGGCTCGCCGAATTCGTCTTTACGCTGGCCGTCGTCCTGCCCACCTCGTTTCGGTACTGGAACGTATACAGGCCGGACGGAACGGCGGCGATATCGACGTGCTTGGCGTTCGCATCAAGCGTCTCGCGAATCATAAGTCCCGCCTTCGCGAAGTCGTTGGTATTGCCTTGCTCCGTCACTTGCGCAATGATCGCGCCGTTGCCGGTTAACGGCTGATACACGTAATGGAATTGGTCGGAGGTGCCCCAGATATCCTTCCCGGCTCCCTTAACGGTGTACACGCCCGTGCCGGCATTGAAGTCCGCGCTGCCCGCCGTCGCCGGTGACCCGATATCCTTGCTCGTCCACGGGCTGGGAACGGCTGCCAACGCTCCGATCCTTCCGCTATCGTAGACGGCGGAAGTTGTCGTTGCCGGAGCGTTGGAGTTACCCGGTTCCAGGCTGCCTTGCTGCGCCTCCTGCCCGAACCCTTGAGCCGGCATCATGAGCTGGAGCGCGAGCAGCACGGAGATCCCTAATGCTTTTGCCGCTTTACCATTCATCCTCAAATCGTGCTCCCTTCATCAAATATTGAAAAAAATAAGGCCTGCAAGCCATAGCCCCCGGTTTCCCCCACCTCCCTTCATGCGCCATCGGCTGCTTGTTTTCCCCTTGCCAATTAAAAAAGAGACGGCGACCTTAGTTTTCAGAAACTTGAACTGAACAGAAAGGTGGCGTCTCTTGTTTAAGGGGATTTCAGGCAACGTCAAGCAGAGTGAATCCATTATAAAGACCAATACCCATATATTAACATTATCATACCGTCAAAACTGTAATTTTTCTATTTCCTTTATTGATCTTTTCCTTGCCGGATATTGACAAAGATTATGAAAAAAAGAACAGGCCCCTTTCGGGCCTGTCCTTCTTTTTAAAAATCCTTTTAATATCCGCCGCCTACTCCTCCAGCGGGTTGCCGAATTCGTAGAGCCTCCCTGCCGCGGCATCCGCGGCCAGCCGCTCCAGCCAGCGCAGCTCCGTGACGGCGTGCTCCCAGCGGCCTTTCATCAAATGCAGCACGCTGCGGGGCACGGTAGGAATATGCTCCTCGTAAATGCCGTGCAGCAAGGCGACGATGCGGCGCTGCTCCTCTACCTTTTGCGCAAGAATGGCATGAATGCGCTGCGCATCTCCATGGAAGGCGAACACCAGCGCCGCATACATCGGGTGGAAGACGGTCGTGCGGCTCTCGAACTGCTCCAGCAGCAGGCGGTGAAACAGCTGCCTGCCCTCCTCCGTAATCCGGTAGACGGTGCGGTCGGGGCGGCCGCTCTCCTTCACGATTTCCGTCGCCTCGACATACCCTTCTTTATTCAACGTATCGATGGCGTAATACAGCGAGCCTTCCTGCATTTTAATGTAATGGAGCATGGCCCGCTCCTTCATTTTATGCCGCAATTCGTAGGGATGGCTGTCTCCTTCCATGAGCAGACCCAAAATGACAAGCTTCATGGACAACGGTATTCACCTGCCTTACATATGCTGCGGGGCGTGAACGCCGGAGCCCTCTTCCGGGCTGCCGCCCTCCTTGCGGGGACCTTTTGCCGGAACTTCCATTTTGGCTCTGCCCATCAGCAGGATAAAGATAAGCGCGAGCACGGCCATTACGATTGTCACTTGAAACACATACGCGATCGAATCCGCAAGACCTACCATCATTTTCTCCAGCACCGGCTTCGGAACGTTCGCCTGAAATTCCGGCGACAGCAGCGCCCTCGGATCGGCCGGCGTCGTCGCCGCACCCGCTCCGGCGGGGAGCAGCTCGGACAGACGACGACTCAACGCGGACGCTTGCATCGCGCCCAGCACCGTCAGGCCGACCGCCGAGCCGATCGAACGGAAAAAGCCGACCAGCGAGGTGACGGTGCCGCGAAACCGGAAGTCGACGTTATGCAGCGAAGAAATCGACGTCACCGGGAAGCCCGTGCCGATGCCGAGTCCCATCAGAATCATATAGAGCGTAATTTGCCAACGGGGCGTATCGATGGACACGAGGCTGAGCAGCGAGGTTGCGATCAGCAGCAGCAGGACGGAGCCGAGCATGATACCCCGGTACGACAGCTTGCCGATAAACCGTCCGCCGATCGTGCTGCTCGCAACCACGCCGAGCATCATCGGCGTCAGTACGAGACCGGCGCTTGTCGCCGACCCTTGAAATACTCCTTGAATGAACAAAGGTATGTACGTCGCCGCGGAAATCATCAGCGCCCCGTAGAAGAAACAGACGCCCATGCTGGCGGTAAACAACCGGTTGCCGAAAAGCGGAAGCGGCACGACCGGGGAAGCGGCGCGCATTTCCACCCGGATGAACAGCAGAAGGAAGACGACCGCTATAGCGAACAGACCGATGATCTGTAGCGAATCCCACGCATACTCCTTGCCTCCGAGCTCCAAACCGAACATCAGGCTCAAGATCGAAACGGTGAACACAAGCGTCCCAAGCCAATCGATTCTCTGATTCGGATTATTCGGCAGCACCGGATGATAAAACAGCGAAATGAAAATCAATGACACGATACCGAGCGGGAGATTAATGTAGAAAATCCACGTCCAATCCACGTAATCGGTGAAATAAGCGCCCGCGAGCGGTCCGAGCACGCTTGAAATGCCGAAGACGGCACCGAACAGACCTTGCATCTTACCCCGTTTCTCCGGCGGAAAAATATCGAAGATAATGGCGAACGTAATCGGCATCAGCGCTCCGCCGCCGATCCCTTGAATCGCCCGGTAGACGATCAGCTGCGTCATCGTCGTAGACGTGCCGCAAAGCGCCGAGCCGATCATGAATACAACAAGACCGAGCAGGAAAAACAGCTTCCGGCCATACATATCGCCGAGCTTCCCGAAGATCGGCATCGATACGACGTTGGCGATCAAATATGCGGAAAAGACCCATACGTACTTGTCGAGTCCTCCGAGCATCCCGATAATCGTCGGCATGGCGGTCGAGACGATCGTCTGGTCGAGCGAGGCCAGCAGCAGCCCGAGCATCAGCGCGGCGACCGTCCATGCGGTATTCGTTTTCTTCTGAACCATAAGTTGCTCCTTACTTTACCTGAGTGTATTTTTAGTGCTAAACTAAATTATACTCAAATTTGAGTAGGCGGCAAGAGCAAGTGTGATTTTTTTCTCTGGGGCGTAGTTTGCCCTAATCCTGCAAGTATCATATAATGGAATAAGTCAAGAAATTGTATTTATGCTTCATAAACAAATGATAAAATTTGCTTATTTTGAGAATGCTATTGAAAGCGTTCGCGCCCCGGTGAGGAGGAACGTTGTGAATCTTAATCAGTTGGAAACGCTCATTACGATATCCAAAACCATGAGCTTTCGCAAAGCGGGCGAAATTCTGAATCTGACCCAGCCGGCCGTATCGGCTCAAATTAAAAGTCTGGAAGATGAATTCAAAACGGTGCTGATCGACCGCAATCAGCCGGTTACGCTGACCGACAGCGGTCAAGTCTTTCTTGAGCATGCGGAGATTATTTTGCAGACGGTCGAAGATTTAAAACAGCGGCTTTCGGATTTGAACCAAACGCCGCAAGGGCATATTCACCTCGGAACGACGACTTCGATCGCGATCCAGATTTTGCCGAGGGTGCTGTCTTATTTTCAGAACCAGTTCCCCTTGATCAAAACGACCATCCATTCGATGACCACCTCGCAAATTATGCACAGCGTCGAGAACGGTACGATCGATATCGGCATCACCTACCTGTTCGACAAGCATCCCGCACTCGAAAGCTCCGTGCTTTATTACGATACGTTCGAGCTGGTCGTCTCCCCCGCACATCCGCTTGCGCGTTTCGCGCATGTGCCGATCGAGCGGCTCCATGAGCTGCCGCTGATCATGCTGTCTCCGGAAACGGCCGGACGGAGGTTCGTGGATCAAATTCTGAAGCAGCTGTATATCACCCCGCAGGTGGTGATGGAGCTGTCCAGCAGCGAGGAAGTGAAGCGGATGGTGGAGCTGAATCTCGGAGCGGCGATCATCTCGAAGCTGTCGATCCAAAGCGAGCTGCGCCTCGGGACGCTCAAGATGATCAAGGTGAACGAGCTCGAGATTAGCCATCCGGTGGGGGTGGTGTACAAATCGGGCCGTTATTTGAGCTCGGCGCTGCACCAGTTTTTGCAGGATTTGAAGGGGATGCAGGAAACTCAATTCATAGGTTCGGAGTGAGGGAACGCCATGAAATTCGATTTGCATACGCATCATGAACGGTGCGGTCACGCGACCGGAACCATCCGCGATTATATCGAAGCGGGGATCAAGAACGGCCTGCAAGTCATCGGAATTTCCGATCACTCGCCGTACTTTGCAAGCAGCGTGGACCGGGAGCAGCCCGGCATCGCGATGGCGAAGAGCGAGTTCGCCCGTTATGTGGAGGAAGTGCTGAAGCTGAGGGAGGAGTACCGCGGACGTATCGACGTTCTGCTGGGAGTCGAGTCGGACTTCTTCCCCGAGGTGGCGGACGTGTACCGCAAGGTGTACGAGCAATATCCGTTCGACTATATCATCGGGTCGGTGCATTTGTCGGGCGGCGTCAGCATCTTCAACCGGAAGCGATGGAACGGACTGACAGACCGTCAAAAGGTGGAGCAAAAGGAGCTGTATTACGATCTGATCGAGCAGTCCGCGCGCAGCGGCATGTTCCAGATTCTCGGCCACATCGACGCGATGCGCGGCTTCTATCCGGCCTTCTCCGATATTCAGACCGACGCGGTAGACCGCACGCTGCAGACCATCGCCAAGTACGATATCGCCATCGAGATCAACACCTCCGGCAAAACGAAGGATTGCGGCGGCTGGTACCCGATCGACGAAATTCTGGAGCGGGCGCTTCATTTCGGCGTTCAGGTTTCGTTCGGCTCGGACGCGCACGTCCCTTCCCGGGTCGGGGACGATTGGGACGAGGTAGCGGCAAGGCTGAAGGAAATCGGGTTCCGCGAATGGGTGTACTACAAGGAAAAACAAAAGCAGGTCGTCCCTTTATAAAGCAAGGGCAAAAAAATATCCGGCAAATTCCCCGAGAGCCGAGGAATTTGAGCCGGATATTTGTGCTTTGACGGCCGCCCGGCCGCGCTCATCTTGCGGTCCGCTTGGGTCCTGCGGCTCGTGCGGGCTTCGCATGCGCCCGGGAACGGGACTTGCGTACGGCTTTGGCCGGAAGCGGAAGGCTCTTAACCTTCGCTCCGCCGAGCAGACCGCCCAAGCTCCCGAAGCTGCCAAACAGCTTGAAAATCGGGCCGATCTGCTTAACGATGGTGAACACCTTCTGCACCTTGCCCATGGTGGAAATGATGCCATCCAGTCCTCCGAGCGCATTGAAAAACGAAAGAAAGCCCCCGCCGCCGCCACCGGCGCCTTTGGCCACCTCCGCAGCGCCTACGCCGCCGCCGGCCACGCCGTTTACGGTACGTTCAATGCTGGAGAAGCCGCCTGCTCCCCCGCCGATGCCGAACGGGCTGAACAGCCCCCGCACTTGTGCCGTGTTCATATGGGGAGCGGAATGTACCGGGCGCAGCGGGCAGGCAGCGCCTCGTCTTGCCGATTGGGCTGTGCGCGCCGAAGCTTTTTTTGGAGCAACACGATGCTTTTTATTGTTCATTCGTCGATCCCTTCCTTAGCCGAGAAACTGAATCCGACTTGTCTGATACATCAGCGTATGTCGTTTCGCCCTTCCGCGTATGGGTAGGTGGACCGATCGAAGGAAAATAGGTGTATATTTAGGAAAAAACCATGTCCAAGGGGAGGGACTCCGAGCATGACGTTCCGCCGCGCTACAACGAATGACACGATGCCGCTCAGCGAGCTGTCGTTTCGCTCAAAAGCTTATTGGGGCTACGATCCGCAGTTTATGGAAGCCTGCCGCGAGGACTTGACGCTGCGTCCCGAACATTTCCGCTCGTCAGCCGTCTACCTGCTTGAGACGGACGGCGGTGACATCGCCGGCTTTTACAGCCTGCGGCCTCCGGGTTCGGGCGGTTCGTCCGATCCCGTGGCGGAGCTCGACAGCCTGTTTGTCGCCCCGGAATATATCGGCCGCGGGTACGGAAAACGGCTGTGGAGCCATATGCTTGCTACCGCCGCCGCGCTTCGCCTCCCGCGCATCCGCATTCACAGCGATCCGCATGCGGAAGCATTTTATACCAAAATGGGCGCGGTGCGTATCGGCGAGATCACATCCACCGTTTTCCCGGACCGGAAGCTTCCGCTGATGGAGTTGATTCTTACAGCCTATTGATATAGAACAAAACCTGCAAAGGAGGAAGCGCCATGCTCCACGAGATGAGCGATATCGCGGGCAAAAAAATCGTCATTATCGACGATGAACCGGACCTCGTCAACCTCCTCGATGCCGTGCTGCGCAAAGAAGGCTTCCGCTTGGTGTTCAAAGCGGCCACCGGCCTTGCCGGCATCGAGCTGTGCCGCAGCGAAAAGCCGGATCTGATCGTCCTTGACGTCATGCTGCCGGATCTCGACGGCTTTGCCGTCTGCCAGCAGCTTCGGCAATTTACGCTGGCGCCGATCTTTTTCCTGTCCGCCAAAAACGAAGACGTGGACAAGCTGCTTGGGCTAAGCCTCGGCGGCGACGACTATATTACAAAGCCGTTCAGCCCGAAGGAAGTCGCGTACCGGATGAAAGCGTATTTCCGCCGCAACCGGTACGCGGCCATGCAGGAGGAAAGCCGGAGCATCTACGAATTCGGCAGCGTGACGATCGATGAGAAACAGGGCGAGGTGCGCAAACAGGGCGTTCCCGTAACGCTCACCGCTAAGGAATACCAGCTCCTGCTGTTTCTGGCCAAGCACCCGGGGCAACTGTTCAGCAAAGCGCATTTGTACGAAACGGTATGGGGCGATTCGTACACGGGGTATGACAATACGGTGATGGTCCATATGCGCCACCTGCGGGAAAAGCTGGAGGACAACCCGTCGGAGCCGGAATATTTGCTGACCGTGCGGGGACTCGGTTATAAGCTGCAGCGAAAGGACGTTCGTCCGTGAAGTGGAAAGTCATTATCCAATTTCTGTTATCCATGTCGACGCTGGCGATCTTGATTCTGATCGTCAATTATACGGCGCTCTATTTTTTGGCCGGAGGTCCGGCCTTCGAAAACGGCAAGATGTCTGCTTTTGCCGAACGCTTTACCCACGATTTCGAGAACCGCATCGCCTTGCAAAACGGACGGCCTTACGTCACACCGGAAGGGTTGGAAGAATTGGACTTCCAGCGGGCCTGGATTCAAATTTTGGACGAAACCGGCGCGGAAGCATTCGCCTATCATAAGCCGGCTCACGCCCCGACGCATTACTCGCCCAGCGAAATCGCCTTTTTTTATAAATATGCCGTCAACGATTTTACCGTCTTTATCAGCCGTGTGGAAGACAATGGCTACCACTGGAGCTATATGATCGGGTTTCCCGTGGAAACGGTGGCCAAATATTTTCTATATATCAGCCCTAAAAATGTGCAAACCTTTTTTCCGAACGGCTTTTACATGCTTCTCGGGGTGACGCTGGGCGGTACGCTGGTCATCGGCTATTTGTTTGCCCGCGGGCTTTCCAGGCCGGTACGGACCGTCATCGACGCGATCCGCGAGCTTGCGGACGGCCGGTATGGGCTTCGCCTTGCGCCGAAAGGAATCTATAAAGATGTGTACCGCAGCCTGCTCCACCTCTCCTCTACCTTGTCCTCCCTTGAGCAGCATCGGGAGCGCGCGGACCGTATGCGGGAGGAATGGATCGCCGGCTTGTCCCACGATTTAAAAACGCCGCTTTCCTCTATCAAAGGCTACGGAGAAATGCTTGCCGAGCCAAGCTACGACCTCCGCCCCGACGAGCGGACCGGCTATGCGGCGACGATCGTGCGCAACGCCGCTTATATGGAAGGTTTGCTGGACGATTTGCGGCTCACGTCCCAGCTTAAGCACAACCTCCTGCCGTTGGATAAGCAGGAAAGCGATGTCGTCCGGCTGGTGCAGGAAGCCGTCATTCTGCTGCTGAACAGCCCGGAGGGCGAGGACCGGACGATTTTGTTCGATGCAAGCCCGCAGACGATCCCGCTGTCCTTTGACGCCAAGCTGCTGCAGCGCGCGTTTCTGAACCTGCTCTTCAACGCGCTCGTCCACAATCCCGCGGGGACGCAGGTGCAGGTTGCCGTCTCGAGCGACGAAAACGGCGTACGCGTGGTCATCTCCGACAACGGCGTAGGCATATCGAAGGAAGATATGGCCAAGCTGTTCGACCGGTACTACCGCGGCACGAATACGGCGGCAAGCCATCAAGGCTCGGGACTGGGCCTCGCGATCGCCCGGCAAATTATCGAAGCGCACGGCGGAAAGGTCGAAGTGGAAAGCCGGCTTGAGCACGGCACGACGATCATCGTCCATTTTCCGAAAACTTAAGCCCGATTTAAGGTAAACTGAAGCGAAGCTTAACTTCCATACGATACCATGCTCTTGTCGAACGAAAGGAGCATGGTTTTTTTATGAGCGAATTCATCTTGGAAACGAAACGGTTATCGAAACAATTCAAGTCGTTTGCCGCGGTCAAAGGGGTCGACTTGCAGGTAAGGCCCGGCGAAGTTTACGGCTTTCTTGGCCCGAACGGCGCAGGCAAAACGACAACGATCCGCATGCTGCTCGGGCTGATTCGTCCGACACACGGGGAGGTACGCGTCTTCGGGCAGGACTTGGCCCGGCACCGGCTCGATATTTTACGCCGGGTCGGCTCGCTGGTCGAGTCACCGTCCTATTACGGCAATCTGAGCGCCTACGACAATCTGGAAATCACCCGCAAGCTGCTTGGCGCCAAGAAAAGCGACATCGACAAAGTGCTCGAAACGGTAAGGCTGTCCGATTGGCGCAGCAAAAAAGTCAAAACGTTCTCCCTCGGCATGAAGCAGCGGCTCGGCATCGCGCAGGCGCTGCTGGGCAACCCGATGCTGCTCGTGCTCGACGAGCCAACCAACGGCCTTGACCCCGCCGGCATTCTCGAAATCCGCGAGCTGATCGCCCGCCTGCCGGAGGAACGCGGCTTGTCGGTGCTCGTCTCCAGCCATATTTTGAACGAAATCGAGCTGATTGCCAGCCGTGTCGGCATTATTTACAAGGGCGAGCTGTTGTTCCAAGGCTCGCTTCAGGAGCTGCGGGAGCAGAACAAAACGATGCTGCGCATCGATGCCGCTCCGCTCGTAGAGGCGGGCAATTTCCTGCTGGCCCGGGGCCATCAAGTGGAGAAGCGTCAGACCAGCCTGTACGTCGATATGTCAGGAACGAGCGCTGCCCGTTTGAACCGCGAGCTGGTAACGGCCGGCTTCGACGTCTCGCATGTCAGCGAAAATACACCGTCGCTGGAAGATATCTTCCTGACGATGACGAAGGGAGCGCAAAGCTTGTGAAGGCATGGAGCGTCATTGCGGCGGAGCTGTACAAGCAGAAAAAAGGCGTCCTGTGGAAGCTCGCCTTCGGCGGTCCGGCTCTCGTCTCCCTGCTGATTTTCCTGAACATGTCCATCCGCTACGATTATTTGATGCAGCGGCATGCAGGGAAAACGTCGTGGGAAGCGATGCTGAACGAAGTGTTTTTTCTATGGGCTTTCTTCCTCCCGATCGGGGTGACGCTGCTGGCGGCTATCGTCCATTTCCGCGAATATAGCGAGAACGCCTGGAAGCATCTGCTGAGCCTGCCGGTGCGGCGGGGACACGTGTATGCGGCCAAGTGGCTCGTCATTGTGCTCGCGACCGTCTTGTCGGTGCTGGCGCTTATGGCCGGCCTGCGGCTGTGCGGGCTCGTCATCGGCTTTCCCGAGCCGTTCCCTCTCGGCCTCTATGGACAGTACGCGTTGTACCTGACGTTCTCGTCGCTCGGCATCGCCAGCGTGCAGCATTGGCTCAGCTCCCGCTTCCGCAATACGATTATTCCGGTCGCCGTCGGCGTATCGGGCACCGTAGGCGCGATCTTTCTCGCCCAATCGGAATGGATGCGCTACTTGCCGTATGCGGCTCCGCTGTTCACCATGCCGGGTCCGGATGGGGATGCCGGCGTCTCCATCATCAGCGGGCTGATCTTCGGAACCGTCGCGCTGCTGGCCGGCATGCTCGAATTCGGAAAAAGGGATATTTTGTAACCGTACGCCAAGGAGGTATGCTGGAGATGAAGTCGTTATTCGCCGCCGAATGGCTGAAGTTAAAGCATTCGCGCATCTTGTGGATCGTTATTCTCATGCCGATTCTGTTAACCGCCCAAGGGGTCGGTAATTTTACCCGCTACACCGATGTGTGGACCCGGGACGATTGGACCGTCATTATCGAGCAGTGCCTCATTTTTTACCCGCCGATGCTGCTGCCGTTTTTTATTGCCATTGTTATCGCGCTTATGATCCGCGTCGAGCACAGCCATAACGGCTGGAAGCATCTGCTTGCGCTGCCGGTGAGACGCGGGCATATTTATACAGCCAAGTTCGGCCTCGCGCTGCTGCTGGTCGTTCTGAATATCGCCGTCTTCGGCGCAAGCATCGTCGCCGCGGGCCTGCTCGTCGGGGCGAACGGTTCTGTCCCGCTGGATCGGATCGCGCTGCCGCTTCTGCGCCTGATCCCGGGGGTGCTGCCGATTATGGCGATTCAATTCTGGCTCAGTCTGCGGTACCGTCATATCGGCATCCCGCTAGGCATCGGGATCGGATTGGCAGTCCCCGCAATCCTTGTGGCCAATACGAAATATTGGATCGTCTATCCGTGGACCTACCCGACGATGGCTGCGCTCGCGAGCCAAAGCGCCAAATTCGACAAAGGCCCGCTTCTGTACGGCGCGGTAGTCCTTGTCTTTCTTCTGGTCACCGCCTTCGGCTTCAACGAGTTCAAACGGCGGGACATTCTGTGAATCGTATCCTCTGCAAGCGAAGGCTTCTCATTTTCGGGCACCTTCGCTTTTTATTGTTTTTGGTGTTCAAAGATAATAAAGTAACCGGAACTCCTTATCTGTAAGGAATCCCGGTCATTTTCATTTCCACTATCGTCACCCCTCATCTACTATCCAGATTTCCAAATTTTAATTAAAAGCGTTAGTGGACTTAATGATTTTCCGTAATACCAAAATTAAAATAAGCATGACAATGGTGGAGACCGGCAAAAATAAAGCGGCATATATAGGTCCCCACTCCAAATACCCGGAGACATTAACCCCTTCATATCCGTACATCAATGAAGAAGCCGTAATAGCACCTATGGTTCCCATGAATAGTACATTGAGAAAACCACTACTTATGCAATATAACCAGAGCTTCAAGCGGCCCGAACCTTCAAATGCTCGATAATATCCTGCTAATCCCAAACTGACACAAGCTGGTACTGCCAATGTAAGAAAAAACCACCACCATCCTCCGAACGACAAACCACCTGCTAGTAAATTGCCCAAAATTGAAATAATAAGGCTTAGAATACCTGCTACTGTTAACCCCCAAAAAACACCAAGCAAAGATGAACGGACCATGAAAAAGGATCCCTCCGATCCTCAAATAATAAACACTACTACACCATAGACCAAATATATACCTTAAATGTTTTTTGAATTTCAATAAATTTGAATACAAACAGCTACTGCGGATAACTGCCAGTTCGTTTAGCGGAGCCGCAACCCGTGCAATTAGCAACATGGAAATCTATTCCTTTATCGGCTTGCGGACATATAGGAATTTTATCATACGATGGGCCAATTGTGTGATATACTTAACGAGCGCAGGTACATCCAAAAATGCTTATAGTATACATTTATATACCGAAAGGAAATGAGCGAATGAGCAAGAAGATGAACGGCGGCTGTATTGTTCCCAATTTAGAAGGGTGCCCTGTCGAGTTTACTTTGGATGTCATCGGAGGCAAATGGAAGGGCGTGCTGCTCTACCATCTGATCGGTGGAACGAAAAGGTTCAACGAGTTCCGCCGCATCTGCCCGGCCATTACTCAACGGATGCTGACCCTGCAGCTGCGGGAGCTGGAAGAGGACGGCATCGTGCATCGCGAGGTCTACCAGCAGGTTCCGCCCAAAGTGGAATATTCGCTCACCGAGTTCGGCCGGACGCTGGAACCGATCATTTTGCAGATGAAACAGTGGGGGGAAACGTACCGAGGCCGGATGAACGATACGGCCAAAGCCATGGCTGTGGAGCAAGAACGGTAGCTTTCCCTTGCTTGGGTGATCCATGGAAAAGTAAAGGAAGCGCTTGAATGTTGAAGGGCTTCTCTGAGCTTGTTGTGAAAGTGGTCAACTGAAGTAATAGATTTTACGAGGGGGTGGGTATCTACTTCCGGTCGATGCTCCACCCCACAAAGTGAAGTTGAATCAGGGAAGCTTAGTCCAAGTACTTTGCGGGGACCCCGGGTTCGCGGGAAACTTTGATTGAAGCCGCTTAAACAGCGGATATTTCCCGATGGCAGGCGAACGCTATCGCTCCTCCAGTAGATCCCCCACCTCCGTTGTTTTTCTATTCTTGTCAAAAATCACTTTCTCAACACTCTGAAGGAAGCCCTTGAACGCGAAGGACTTCCTTTTTTATTATTGAGCAGGACCATGAACCATAACCGCTAAGCCGGGGTAAGCGGCTGCGAGCCCGGATGCCCGCTCCTCGATCCGCTTCCGCTCAAAGCCAGCGCCGAACAGCTCGCGGTTCGGCCGGAACGTGACGCTCGTGTCTGTCGCCTCCGTCAAGCCGACCGTCAGCAGCTCCGTCTGCGGGATGCCCTGTCTATAGTCTTGACGGTGCACCTTCCCTTCGCGCTTGATTTCAACCGATAACGATTCGGAGAGCGCATTGACCACCGCGATGCCGATCCCTTTCTCCACACCGGGCGAAACAAACGGAGCATTGCTGCTCGACTCGGCAATATCGGTCAGAGCGCTTTGCACATTCGAGAGATTCGAGGAAGGAATAGGCATCTTTGTATTCGTTTTCGGCTTTCTTCATTAAAAAAACAGGCCGGAGAACGTCATACGTTCGTCCAGCCTGCTTATGCCTCGCCGTTACTTCTTCTTCAAGTCTTCGATCGAATTGATCTCCATATATTTCGGAACGACCAGACCGATCTTGGTCCCCTTCAGGTTCGGGCCGAGGTCCTCGAATTTGCCTTTGAACTTCTCGTAATAGTCTTTATGCGTCGTCGGCAGCCAAGCGGCGACAATCGCGTCGACGTCTCCGCCGGCGACCCCGGCCCACATCGGACCCGCTTCCACCTGCAGCATATCCACCTTGTAGCCGAGGCGCGATTCGAGTACCTGCTTGACGACGTTCGTGCTGGCGATCTCCGAATCCCAAGCGACGTAAGCGAGCTTCAGCTTCCGGCCTTCGGCCTTCGGCACGTCCTTCACCCAGCCGTCCACCTTGGCGGCGTTCTCTTTCACCCAATCGGCCGCGGCGGCTTCCGGCTTCTTGCCGTCCATGACCGCCCCCATCACTTTCTCCATGTCGGCCGCGGTCCATTCGAACTTGTCGAGCACCGCATAGGCGGACGGCTCCGCCGTTTTAAGCCCTGTTTTTGCGATCGTATGAATCTCCTCGTCCGCCCCGTAAACACCCTTCGGGTCCTCCAAATATTTCAGATCGTACTTGGCGAACATCCAGTGCGGCGTCCAACCGGTAATAATGATCGGCTTTTTCGCTTTATACGCTCTGTCCAACGCCGCGGTCATCGCCGTGCTGGAGCCTTCCACCAGCTTCCAGTCGGTTAAGCCATAATCTTTAAGTGCCTGGCTCGTGGCCTTCATAATGCCCGCGCCGGGGTCGATGCCGATAATTTCATATTTTACTTGATCCCCCACAAACGCCGAGGTGCCGGAGCTCTTGGCCCCGCACCCAACGGCAAGCAGAGCGGCCCCGAGCAAACACAACGTCATCAACAGCAGATTCCGGTTTCGTTTTTTCAATGCTTCTTCTCTCCTTTGGGTTTCATCTTAATCACATGCTGCGTCAGCCGGTCGAGCACAATCGCCAGAATGACGACGGCAAGCCCCGCTTCGAAGCCTTCGCCCGTCTTGAGCTGGGTAACGGCACGGTACACGTCCGCCCCAAGCCCTTGAGCGCCGATCATCGAAGCGATGACGACCATCGACAGCGAGAGCATGATCGTTTGGTTGATGCCGGCCATCAGCGTAGGCAGCGCCAGCGGGAGCTGGACCTTCCACAGCTTCTGTCCGGGCGTCGTCCCGAAAGCGTCGGCCGCCTCGATCAGGTCGAACGGCACTTGGCGGATGCCGAGATTCGTCAGCCGGATCGTCGGAGGCACCGCGAAAATAACGGAAGCGATAACGCCGGGTACAACGCCCAGGCCGAAAAAGGTAACCGCCGGGATCAAATAAACGAAGGCCGGCATCGTCTGCATGAAATCGAGCAGCGGCGTTAACGTATTCTGTACCGTCTTATTTCTCGCGGACCAGATACCGAGGGGCAGGCCGACGATGACCGAGAGGAAAGCCGAGGTCATGACGAGCGCCAGCGTATCCATCGTATGGTCCCAGAACCCGAGATTGGCAATCAGCAGCGTGCCAAGCAGGGTAAAAATGCCGAGCATGAGCCCTGCCGCACGGTAAGCCAGAAAAGCAACCAATACGATGAGCACCAGCGCAGGCGGAAAATGAAACAACAGCGAAAACAAATTAACCGTTCCTTCAATTAAGGAAGAAATAAAACCGAACAGCCACTCGAAGGTGGAGCCGAGCCAGTCGACGACTCCTTCGACCCATTCGGCAATCGGAAGCTTAGGACCCATCGGTGGTCACCGCCTCTCGAACCCGGTCGTGGTTGCCGGCTAATGCTCCGAGCACCGCACCGCGGATAATGACGCCGAGCAGCCGCCCGTTCTCGGACGTAACCGCCACCGGCACCCGGCTGGTGCTGACGGTATCGAACAGGTCGCTCAACAGCGTGTTAGGCGATACCGTCGGTACCTCGGATATAATGATCGCATCAAGCGTCAAATGCTCCCGGATCGCCCGGGCCGCGTCTTCGGCCGTCAATACGCCGATCAGCCGCTTGGCGCTGTCAACGACGAACAAGTTGGAAATGCCGTTCTCCCGCATCAGCTCCAGCGCTACGCGCGGCCCCCCGCGGTCGTACACGATCGTCTCCGGCCGGCGCATCACATGCGAAGCATTCAATACCCGGGACAGATCGACATCTTCAATAAATTTCTCTACATATTCGTTAGCCGGGGTGATCATGATCTCCTCGGGCGTGCCGATCTGGACGATGGAGCCGTCTTTCATCAATGCGATCCGGTCCCCGATTCGCAGCGCTTCGTTCAAATCGTGCGTGATGAAAATGATCGTCTTCTTCAGCTTTTCCTGCAGCTCGCGCAGCTCCTCCTGCATATCCTTGCGAATCAGCGGATCAAGCGCGCTGAACGCTTCGTCCATCAAAAGAACCTGCGGCGAATTGGCGAGCGCCCGGGCCAAGCCGACCCGCTGCTGCATGCCGCCGCTCAGCTGGTCCGGATATTGATCGGCCCATTCCTCCAGTCCGACCAGCGCAAGCGCTTCCCGCGCTTTTTCCCTGCGGATTTTGGCCGGTACCTTTTGCACTTCAAGCCCGAATTCGACGTTTTGCACAACCGTCTTATGCGGGAACAGCGCGAACTTTTGAAACACCATGCTCATCGCCGTCCGGCGGAATTCGCGCAGCCGCTCCTCGTTCATCTCTACGATATTTTCACCGCGGAATAGAATGCTTCCATCGGTAGGTTCAATCAGCCGGTTCAGCAGCCGGATCAAGGTCGATTTACCGCTGCCGGACAATCCCATAATGACGAAGATTTCTCCTTCTTTGACCGTAAAGCTGGCGCGGTTCACGCCTACGGTCTGTTTCGTCTCCGCAAAGATACGCTTCTTGCTCCAGCCTTGGTTGAGAAGCTCCAGCGCCTTCTCGGGATGCTGACCGAAAACTTTGGTCAAATTCTTTACTTCGATCAAAGCCGTATCCCCCCATTCTTTCGATGCTCTTAAGTTTACAGGTGCATAGGCCGATGGGTCAAAAGCGAAATAAGTTTGTTTCGTACGTACAGAAAAAACTTTACAAACGTATCGTACAGAATACTCCTATTTCCTCCGAATTCCTTTCCTGATAGTAGCTTTACTTTCAAATGCAGGTTCAATACAATACAATGAGAATATTTATTTTAGGCAAGCATTCTGCCGCGGCTCAGCACTACCGGCGGCAGCATCCGCAGGAGGCATAATTAATTATGAACAACTGGGTTGGGATGACGGAGGAACAAGCTGGCATCGTTCAAAAAGCCCGTAAACGCGTAATCGAATCCATCGGAAAAAATATGGATTTATATGGCGTCACCCTTTCCACCGGCCATTTGTACGGCATGATGTTTTTTCAGGATAAGCCTATGACGCTCGATGAAATGGGCGAAGAAATGGGCATGAGCAAGACGAGCATGAGTACGGGCGTACGCACGCTGACGGACCTGAAAATGGTGCACAAAGTGTGGGAAAAAGGAATGCGCAAGGATTTGTACGAGGTTGAGCCGGACTGGTACCAAACGTTCGCGGATTTTTTCGTGATCAAATGGCAGAAGTCCATCGAAATGAATGTGCAGGCGCTGCGCAAATCGTTGGTCGAGCTGAGGCGGCTTGCCGAGGAAGATCCGGGCAACGAGGCGCTGCAGAAAGTCGTCGCTACCGATACGCGCAAGCTGGAGGAAGCGATCCGGTATTACTTATGGCTCGGACGTCTGATCGATACGTTCGAATCCGGGGAAATTTTCAAGCTGGTGCCGAAGGAAGAGCCGCCGGCGGACTCCCATTAATACGCTGTATAGTATGGCAAGCCGTGCCGAACGATCCGGTACGGCTTTTTCGTGTCCGCAGAAATCGCCCTCCTTGCCCGAAACGGTTCGTCATTTTCCGGGAAATAATCCCCTGAGACACAGGCGAATAAGAAATTAGGTAACATTATCCAACAAAACTCTAAAGTTTTTCGCTCAAGATGCCGATATATGTACCATTGTCTGACCAGACGAATACAAACGGAACAGGAGTGAAAGAGCTTGCGCTTTAGAATGCAAAAAGTGTTCTTGTTGTTGCTTACCGTCATCTTGAGCACATGCAGCTTTGGCGTCATGAGCGCATCGGCCGCGGATGTCATCACGAAACTGGTTTTGAACAAAAATGAAGTTTCGCTGGACGTGGGCAGCACCGCCAACCTGACAGCCACTGCAATTTACGACAACGGAAAGACGGAAACGGTAACGATCAAAACGGAGTGGAATTCCGAAGACCCGAATGTCGCCTCGGTGTACGCCGGTGTCATTACCGCCAAAGCGGAAGGCGACGTTATCATTACGGCCAAATATATGACCGAGCAAGTTCCCGTCAAGGTAAAAGTAACCAAGCGGGTCAAATCGCTCATCAAAGACAAACAAAAAATCGATCTGCGCAAAGGCCAAGCCGAGCAAATTACGCTGAAGGCTTATTACGATGACGGCACGTCGGAAGATGTGACCGCCAAAGCGGAATGGACCATGGACAACGGCACCATCGCCACCCTCTTTAACGGAAAGGTGACCGCTCAAGGCTCCGGCTCCGGAACCATTACGGCGAAGTTCGGCAATCAATCGGTATCGATTCCGCTGACCGTCGAAGTGGTCAAACGCGTCGATGCCGACAAGTCCCGCGTTTCGCTGCTGCTGAATCAATCGGAAACGATCCGGCTGCTTGCCACGTATCCTGACGGAACGACGGAAGATGTGACGGAAAGCGCCGACTGGGCGTCCGACAACGCAGATGTCGCCGATGCGCTTAAAGGCAAAATAACCGGCTACGGTCCGGGACAGGCGAACATTACCGCCACATACGGAACGAAGACGGCCAAGATTAAAGTGGACGTGGATAACGCCATCAAGCTCGACCTGAGCAAGCAAAACCTTCTGATGAAGAAAAGCACGACCGAGCAGTTGAAATTGACCGCCACCTATCCGAACGGCAATACGGAAGATATTACCGATCGCGCCGAGTGGGCGTCCTCCGACGATACGATCGTTTATGTCGTCAAAGGTAAAATCAGCGCCAACAAAACGGGCGAAGCGACCGTCACAGCCAAATACGGCGAGAAAACCGTGACCGCCGTCGTCGATGTAGACGTGCCCCGCCGCCTGGAGCTGAGCAAAGACACGATTACGTTGAACTCGGGCAAATCGGAGCAGCTCACGCTTGACGCCACCTACGGCGACGGCAGCAGCGAAGATGTGACCAGCCAAGCGAAGTGGACCTCCGACAAGGAAACGATCGCCAGCGTCATTAACGGCAAAGTAACCGCCGTGAAAGCGGGCGAAGCGACGATTACGGCCCAATACGGCGAAAAAACCGTAACCGCCAAAGTATTGGTGGACATTCCTAACGTTCTTGTGCCGAGCAGCAAGAAAGTGAATTTCCAGATCGGAGATTCGGAGCAAATTACGCTGAAAGCCGTCTATCCGGACGGCGTCAATGAAGACGGTCTTGAGAAAAAAGCCGAATGGACGTCCTCGAACGACCAAATCGCCGAAGTGCGCGGCGGGATGATTACGGGGATCGGCACGGGTACCGCCACGATCACCGCAAAGTTCGGCAACCGCTCCACGACCATCCAGGTGTCCGTCGGCGTACTGAAAACGTTGACCGCCGACGCAACCAGCCTTGTTCTGAAAAAAGGCGATGTTCAGACGATTAAATTGGATGCGACTTATACGGACGGCAAGACGAACAACGTAGCGCAGGATGCGGAGTGGACAAGCTCCAATCCGGCGGTCGCTTCGGTCAGCGAAGGCACGATCAAAGCGCTCGCTTCGGGCGAAACGACGATCACCGCGAAAGTCGATACCAAGACGGTGACCATTACCGTGCAAGTCGATATGGCCAGCACGCTGAAAGCAAGCCCGGCGTCCATCCAAATGGACTTGGGCGAAACCCGCACGATCAAGCTGACTTCCATCGATGCCAACGGCAAAGCGGAGGATGTGGAAGGCACGGCCGAATGGACCTCGGCGAGCCCGACGATCGCGCAGGTTGAAAAAGGAGTCGTTACTTCCTTAGCCCGGGGCAAGACGACCATCACGGCCAAATTCGGCGGAAAATCCGTATCGATCCCGGTCGAGATCGGTTCCGTGTCGGACCTCGTGCCGAACAAGCGCTATCTTCCGATGAAAACGGGAGGCACCTTCCAGATTCAGCTGACGGCTACGATGGCGGACGGCACGACAAAAGACGTCACGTCGCAAGCCCAGTGGAAATCGACCAACTACAAATTGCTTGAAGTGGAGAACGGTCTGGTGAAAGCCGTCGCCTCCGGCAGCGCTTCGATCTCCGCGACCTTCAATGGCAAAAGCGTCTCAATCCCGGTCGACGTCGACCGTCTCAAATATTTGAAGACGGATGTCGTCACCGCGAATATGAAGCCGGGCGAAACGTTGAATGTCAAAGCGATTGCAACGTTTATGGACGGTTCGGATCTGGACGTGACCGTATCCGGCCTTTGGAGCTCCACCAACATTCGGGTAGCCGACGTGAAGGACGGGGTAATCAAAGCGACCGGAAAAGGACGCGCCACCCTTACCGTTGGCTATGCGAGCAAGAAAACGACCATTCTTGTGACTGTAAACTAAGCAAGCATAAAAACAACGTTCGGAACCCCGATACAGGGAACCGAACGTTGTTTTTTAGTATTCGGAAAAGGGTGATTTTTGATACGATGATACCGCTGCACGTTTTTCCGTATGGTGTTTCGGAATCGTGATGACCCCCGAAGCCGTTAAAACGCCTAATAGAATGAAAACCGTCCCAATCATTTGAAATACCGATACCGGCGTTCCAGTGGCAAATGAAATCATCATCGTTACAACGGGAACCAGATTAAAAAATAAAGATGTCTTACTTGCCCCAATTTCCTTCATGCCCTGATTCCACCACAGATAACCCAAAACCGTTGTAAAGAAAGCCATAAAAGCAACGGCTCCCCAGGCTCCAATCGGAATAGTCGGCAAAGGAACCGGTTTGGGCATAAAAAAGGAGACGACGATTAAGCTAACCGCACCGATCGTCATGGGATAAGTCGTTGCAGATAGCGGAGTGGCATCCTTGACAAACCGACGTCCAAGTACGCCATAAAGCGCCCAACAAATGTTTCCTCCAAAGATCATTAAGTCTCCGCCCGAAATGGATAAGGTCTTAACCGTTTCAATAGAACCTTGTGTAATGACTAACAATACGCCGATGAAAGCAAAGAAAATACCGGCCGCCTGTTTGGTTGTCATCTTATCCTTCAATATCATTTGTGCGAAAATCGTCGTTACTAAAGGATTCAGCCCCATGATTAATGCCCCGTTCACAGGAGACGTATATTTCAATCCTGTAAAGAACAAAGCGTTAAATCCAAAGATCCCCACAATCCCAAGAACCAGATAGGCAATGGCATTTTTCCGAAATTCATTTTTCCTCACCCCTTCGGTAACCATTAAAATCATCAGCATCACGACAGCCGCTAAACCGAAACGCCATGCCGCAGCAGAAAATGAGGAAAAATAGTCGACGGTATATTTGGCAACGTTAAAAGTAGCTCCTGTAAAAATGGCGAAGCCGAGGAGCATCAGGTAGATTTCAATGGTTTCATTTGTTTTTCGCTTCCTCAATCAACATGGAATAATAGGTATCCAGCTTTAGTCTGGTTGTAGCCATCACGGCTTCCAGCTCTCTCTTTTTGATTTCCATTTTCTCCAAGTGCTTGTTTAAAATCTCGATACGTTTGTTTATCGTCGGTGTGAACTGGGTTAGTTCACTATTCGAGTCGATTTTGTCGAAAATACATCCATCTTTCACGAACTCGTTTATATCGTCCAAAGACATGCCGGTTTCCTTCAAGCTCTTCAGAAAGGTCAGGAAACGAATATCTTTGTCCGTGTAACTGCGAAATCCGCTGTTTTTTCGTTTGGGCGGGGGGAGCAATCCCATTTTTTCATAATATCTTAAGGTGTACGAGCTGATGCCGGATTTTTCGGCGGCTTCCCGGATGGAGTACAATACGATCACCCTCTCTTTGATTTAAAGGTAGTTTATAACTTAGAGTTCGCTCGAAGTCAAGCAAATAAAAAACCTGCGATCGTATGGTTACGAATCGCAGGTTAATGAAAAATCGTATGACGTAAAAGGCGCCGGCAAGGCTTATCCCTCGGCCGCTTCCAGCGGCGCCGGCAGCTTGCCTTGAGCGGATAGCTCGCCAGCCAGCACGCGGGCCAGCGCCTTCATCGCGAACGGCGTATTCTCGTAGCATGCGAGGTAGGTTTTGACCTCCGCGGGCAAGACGCTGATATCGAACGGATTGCGCGCCGCCGCGACGACCAGCTTCGCCTTCGGCAGCGCCGCTAGCGCCTTGGCAAGCTCCACTTGCCCCGGCGAGAACGAGGCATTGTAGGTCACCAGCACGATCTGCTCGGCGTCGCGGGCAAGCTCAGCAATGTGCGCCTGCTCCTCCGCCGTCGGCTGTACGCCGATCCGCTCCTCGCGCACCTGGTAATTCAGCTGCGCCAGCCAGTAGCCCGCCGTCTCACGGCGGG